>NZ_SDLS01000003.1:0-530304 GCF_004522315.1 Amycolatopsis sp. CFH S0740
AACACCCTGACCAGCACAAACCAGGATGAAAAATCCTCAATGTGGCATTGGGGCGCTCACGAACGGCGGTCGAGCGCAGCCGCCTCCTCGGGCGTCGGCGCGCTGCCGCCGAGGTGGGCGGGCAGCCACCAGCGCTCGGCGTCGCTCTGCGGGGCCTCCGGGTACTCCGCTTGGGCCTTTTCCAGCAGCTCCGACATCCGGGCGCGCAGGTCCGTCGTCAGTGCTTCGCACGAGTCCTCCGGGCCGGGGCGCATCGGCTCGCCGATCACCACCGAAATCGGCACGTGCCTGCGGGTGAGGTCGCGCGGACGGCCCTTCGTCCACAGCCGCTGCGTGCCCCACAGGGCCATCGGGATCACCGGCACGCCCGCCTCGGCGGCCATCCGGACCGCGCCGGTCTTGATGTCCTTCACGGTGAACGACTGGCTGATCGTGGCCTCCGGAAACACGCCGACGACCTCGCCCGCGCGCAGCCGCGCCACAGCCTCGTCGTAGGACGCCTGCCCGGCGGCGCGGTCCACCGGGATGTGGTGCATGCCGCGCATCAGCGGACCGGCGACCGGGTTGCTGAAGATCTCCTGCTTGGCCATGAACCGCACGAGCCGCTTCGCCGGCCGGGCGCCGAGGCCGCAGTAGATGAAGTCCAGGTAGCTGACGTGTGTGCAGGCGAGCACCGCACCGCCGCGGGCGGGCACGTGTTCGGCGCCGGTCACCCGGAGGCGGTTGTCGAGCAGCCGGAACATCAGCCGCGCGGCGACCAGGACGGGCGGGTACACGAATTCAGCCATGCGCCCAAGGCTACGGGACCGTAGGTTTCCCGCCGGTAGGTCGCGCGGGTCGGCTCCGCCACACTTCAGGGGCAGGACACGTAGTGGAAGTCCGGCGCGCGGTCGAGTTCGCCGACGAGCCGGCTGGCGTCGTCGGCGCGCGGGTAGACCGCGATCCAGAACGGCGTCCCGGTGCGCCGGAAGGTCGCGACGCGGTACCAGGCGGGCAGGTCGTCGGCACAATCCTGGCGATCGGCGTACCCCGACCGGCCGGGCACGGCGAGCGTCGACCGTTCCGCGTCCATCCCGACCACCAGCACGTGCGAACCGGCGCGGCTCGCGAGCAGCCCCGGCGACCCGGCGCTCACGGTGGACCCGGGCGGCAGGTAGCGGGCGAGCCAGTCGCCGACCTCGGCCAGTTGCGCGCCCTGCGTGCTCCAGGCCCGCACGCGCTCCAGCACTTCGGGACTGAACACAGAGACCGCCACCGCGACCCCGGTGAGCGCCGCGGTGACCGCCGGAACCACCCGGGAAATCGCCCGCGGCCTCGGTACCGGAGCGACGACGCCGCACCCGGCCACCGCGGCGACCGCCAGCAAGGGCGGCACCGGCACGAGCAGCCGCCACGACAGTCCCGGATCCTCCTCGAAAAGCACCACGATCCCGGTGTGGCCGACGGCGAGCGCCAGCACCAACCACAACGCCGACCGGGCCTCCACCGCGCGTCCCCGCGATGCCACCAGCCCCGCCACCACCGCGGCCGGGACGAGAAAACCCAAGTGCGCCAAGGCGAAGCCGCCCAGATACGACCAATCCGGTGCGGGCGGCAGACCCACGTCCGGCGCGAACCGGTCGTAGTAGGTAACGCGCCAAGCCGTCCACGGAGCCAGGAACACCAGCGCGCCCAGCACAAAACCGACCGGTGCCCACCAAGTGTGCCGCCCGCGCACGGCAGCGAAAACGAGCCATCCCGCGCCGACGACCGCGAGCACAATCCCTTCCGGCCGCGTCATCACCGCGCTGGCCACGAGCACACCGGCGACCAACGGCCGACCCGCCACCAACGCGTACGCGACACAGAGCACGAGCAACGCGAACATCGGCAGCTCAGTGCCCGAAAGCCCGTACACCGCAAGCCCGTTCGCCCCCGCGGTCAGCAACGCCGCCGCGACCCCGATCGCGCGCCGCGGCTCGGCTCCCTCCGGCAGCCCGAGCGCGGCGATGCGGTTGGCGAGGAAATACGCCATCAACACGCATCCCAGCGCGGCCACGCCACTCAATACGACAGCTGCCGACGGCACGTCCGCACCGAATGCCCCGCGCGGCAAGGCGATCGTTACGAGCCAGAGGAAATTCGAGTACGTCTCGCTGCGGTCGCCAGGGTTGAAGACCGGGCCGTTGCCGTCGGCGATGTTCTGCGCGTACCGGAAGCTGACGTACGCGTCCTCGGTCGCGGTGGCGAACAACAGCTGATGCAGCAGCGAAAACCCGAGAACGAGCAGAAGAACCGCGACCCGCCAGCTCCGGTCCTGCCCCATCCGCCGCCAGGCGGCGACGACTAGCGCGGCCAGCGCCAGCCATCCCCCCACGACCGCGTAAACCACGCGCCCCCAGCCTCCCGCGCCCCTCACCCGTCCAGCCGACCCCGGGCGGACCGTTCCTCACCGGCTCCAGTCAAGCGCGCGGCCGCGCTTCCCGGACATCAGCCGTTCGGGTGTATATGGGGTGCGGTTAGCCTAAGGCCCGATTCCCATCCGCCACGGGGAGCAGGCGGACGCCGATAACTCGAGGAAGACTGTGCCGAGCGACCCCACAACGTTGTCCGTGGCAGCCAGCATCGCCTGCTGCCTGCTCGTGCTCGGGATTCCCGGGCTGATCACCGGCGTCGCCGCCGGATTGCGCGGCTGGCTGCTGGCCGGCCTGACCCCGCTGCTGAGCTACGCCGTCGGCGGCCTCGCGGGCCCGTGGACAGCGGCGATGGGGCTGCCCTTCAACGCCTGGACCTATGCGCTGGCCACCGTCATCTTCGCGGCTGTCGCGTTTGGACTCCGGTGGCTCACGGTGCGCCGGTGGCGGCCCGAGCGAGAGGTGCGAGCCTGGGAACCGCGGGCGAACTGGGCGGTCGCTGCCTGCGTCGTCCTGGCCACCGTCATCGGGTTCTACACGGCCGCGCACGGCATGGGCCACCTCGGCGCGATCGCACAGGGCGGCGACGCGCCGTACGCGGCCAACGGCGTGCGCTACATCGCCGAAACCGGCGACGGCGGCCTTTTCGGCATGGGCACGGTGAACTGGTACGAGGACGGGAAACCGCCTTTCTACCCGAACGCGTACCACCTGCTCGCCTCCGTGCAGTACACGCTCAGCGGCGGTTCGATCCCGCTCACCCTGGACGTGAACACGGCCTTGCTGCCGGGCTTGCTGGCGCTTTCGCTCGCGGTGCTGGTGCGGGCGTTCCGCGGCCGCGCGGTGCTGGCCGGAGCCGTCGCGCTCGCCTCGGTCGCGCCGGTGACGGGCCTGTACGAGTCGATGAACCGCGGGCCGCTGTACCCGTTCCTGCTGGGCATGGCATTCACCCCGTTGGCCGCCGTGGTGCTGCGCCGGTACCTCGACCGGGTCGCACCGGACACCGGTTTCGTGCTGATGATCGGGGCGGTCGGACTGCTCTGCATCCACTCGTCCACGTTGTTCGGCGCGATCCTGTTCGCCGGACCGCTGCTGGTGCAGCGCTGGATCGAGCGGTGGCGCTCGATCGGCAAGGACCTGCTGGCGCTGCTGCCGATCGCAGTGGTGGCGATGCTCGTGGCGTGGCTGCAACTGTTCGGTGCGCTGGGGCTGGCGAACAGCTCGACGGTGCAATACCTCGGTTGGCCCATCGAATGGCGCGCGACGACCGCGCTCGGCGCGTTGCTCGGGTTCCAGCATTTCGAACCAAACCCGCAGCTCTTGCTGTCAGTGGCTTTGCTGGTCGGCTTCATCTTCTTCCGGAGGCTTGGCGCGCTGCGCTGGATCGGCTTGACCGCGCTGGTCACCGGCGTGTTCTATCTGGCGGTCTCGTCCTCGGACGCGCCGCTGATCATGGCACTGGCCCGGCCGTGGTGGGACGATCCGTACCGGTTCATCACCATGGCGACCGTGCCGCTGTCGTTCATCGCGGGCCACGGAATCGCAGCACTGCACGAGTGGCTGAAGGAGCGACTGCCCGCACGGGTACCGCCGGCAGCGCTCGCCGCGGTGGTGCTGATCGCCTTCGTGGGAGCCACTAAAGGCCTGTACACACGGACCAACAGCGATGTGGTCGCGAAGGGGTACCACCCCACTGACCCGGCCCTCGAGCAGATCACGCCCGGCGAGGAACGCGCGATGGCGGAACTGGGCAAGCTCGCGAAGCCGGGCCAATGGGCGATGAACGACCGCTGGGACGGCACGCCGTGGACCTACGCGCTCAGCGGCGTCCGCACCGTCGCCGCCCACGACGACGGCACGAGCCCGCCCTCGGATGCCGTGCTGCTGGCCGCGAAATTCCGCGACTACGACACGGACCCGGCCGTCCGCGCCGCCGTACAGCGCCTGAACATCCACTGGGTGATCCTGGGCCGCCCGGCGGCTCCGCCGAAGCGCGCTTATGCGGATCCGGGCGTGAACGGGTTGGCGGGGCTGCCGTTCCTGAAAGAGGTGTATCGCAACGAGGATTCGGTGGTTTACCAGCTGAATCGCTGACGGGTACGCCGCGGTCCAGTTATTCCAGGATCAAGTACGGCTTCTTCAACACCCGGAAAATATAATTACCGGACCCGACCTTCTCGATCAGAGTGCGGAAGTTCGCCGCACTGAGCACCGAGTACATCGTCTCCTCAAGAATATCCTTCGCGGCGGTCAGGTACTGCTCCGCGGCATCGTCCGAATCGGCGACCGCAGGGTTCCACCTGACGATGACGCCGTACGGCGGCCCCGCGTTGACCTCGAGCACCGCCCCTGGACTCTCCTCAGCCCATGGCTCGCCCTGTGCGTGCACGACAGCCGGGATACCCATCCGCAGCAGCTCGTCGCGAGCGAGATTCGCCAGTTCAGTCCACGACTCGACCGCTTCCGCCGAAGCCTGGACAGCCGCGCCGTCCTCCCCGGGCAGGTTTTCCATTAACCGAAGCGGATCAGACACTCGCGGTTCCTCCCAACCGGGCCGGAGCGGCCAAGATCCGATACTCGTAGTTCATGTGTGCGGAATTGTCGATGAGCACCCGGAAGCCCGCCTTGTCGAGCAAGCGGTGCACCGCGCGCTCGATCATCCTGGTGACCTCGAACACCCGGACCACCAGCGGATCGTCCATCTGCTGCGCGATCAGCTTCGCCCGAAAACTCTCCGAATCGGTGATGGGCGCATTCCAGCTGAACAACACCCCGTACGGGTACCGGTCGGCTACGTGTATTCGCACCCCGGGAGGCTCCTCCAGAGAAACGGGGTCACCGGAGGTGCTGATGGACGCGGGAAGCCCTAGCCGCCGCAGTTCAGCACGAGCCAGCTTCGCCAATTCGACCCAGGTCTCGACCGCCTCGCCAGGAGCGCGGTCCTCGAGCGCTTGACGCTTGTCAAGTAGAGATTTTGTGGAGAATTGGAACGGGTCGGTCATGTCGGCTCCTTACCACTGTCCGCGCAAGGGTGGTCCAGCGGCACGACTGGACCACCCTTGCGCTTCACGAGAATACCCTGTTCACAACCTGCGTATACCCGACTGTCAGGGACGGGACGCCCCAAGGCGGTTAATAGTTGAAGACCCGCTGTTTGAGCAGTTCCCATAGCGTTGCTGCATCGTCTTGCCTCAGGTAGGTAATCGCATACTCGACCACCGTACCCGGACTAAGCTCTTTACTTAAGAGCGGAGCGCAGATATCCGAACACGGAGAACGCTCGGTGAACATCCGCTCAATTTTAGAGAAATCAATTTTTTCGTCGCGCAGCGTCTGAAGAATTACTTCCTCGGCATGCCCGGATGGCCCACTTATCGCACCGATATACCCCTTGGGAAGTTTCCCCGATGGATCTATGTATCCGGGAACCTTGGCGATCGCAATATTCCGCCCCATGGCGTTTTTGTAGCCATACCCCAGCTCCATCCGGTAGCGGAAGGCCAGGTTGGCGAGATCATTCGCATCCGCGGTCGCGCGCGCGTACAAGACCGGCACGATTTTGATCGGGCAGGGAACCCGAGCCGCGACGCCACGGCTTACGGACGCGAAGGTCAGGCACGAGCCCGCGGCATTGCGGATGAAATTCAGCGCGAGGTCGCCGAGCTTGTTGCGGACCGTGATCCCCTGGAGGAATCCCTCCTCGCTCAGCGCGCCCAGTCTGGTCGCGAGCAGGGAATCGGCCGCCACTCCGGTCAGGAGGTCCGCTCCGATGGTGATCTCGAGCCCCACCCCGGCCGCTTCCGCGAAGGCTCCGGCCGAAGCACCCGCCAGCGCGCCTACCAGCGGGGCAGTGCACGTCTCGGCACAGATGATCCCCACGCCGACGGCGACTCCGGCGACGATCGCGCCCGCGATCCCCCACCAGCGGTCCGAGTCCGCCTCGTCCTCGGCCTTCTCCTTCGCGTCCGAGATCGCCTTGTTGATCAGGTACGTCAGCGCCGGGTTGTACGCGCCCTTGAGGCAGTCGTTGAACGTCTGCTCGCTGTACTGCTTGAGCTGGTTGCAGACGGCGACGTTCCGTTCCGACTCGCCCTTCGGGTCGTTGACCATCCGCGTGGCCCGGGCAACGCAGTCGTCGTGATCCGGGCCACCCGGAATCACGTTGCAAGCGTTGTTGACGTCGTCCGAGAATTTCTTCTTGGCATCGGCGATTTCTTGATTCGCCTTGGCTATCGCCTTGTCCCGCGCTTCGTTCGCGGCCTTGACCGCGTCGTTCGCGTCCTTGCCGGCATCGATCGCGTCCTGGTACGCCTGATGCGCCGCGGCGATGGCGCTCTGCGCGTACCGCGTCGCGATGTTGGCCGAGTGTCGCGCCGAAGCCGCCGACTGCGACGCCCGGACAGCCGCTTGTGAGGCCCGCTTCGCCGCATCGGCGGCTTGCGCGGCGGACTGGTTGGCTTGCCGCGCGGACTCCTGCGCGTCACGTGCGGACTGGACAGCCTGGGTTGCCGATGCCACCGCGTCTTTGGCGTAGCCACGAGCCTGTGCTGCGTAGGCTTCCGCGTCCTTGGCCGCGTTGCGCGCCGTCGCCGCGACAGATTGAGCGGTAGCCGCGTTTTCCGCCGCCTTGGCCGCGATCGACGTGGCTTCCGAGACCAATCCGGCGACGGCGGCGTTGTGCGCGGCGGATTCCCGGTCATGCCGGGCAGCGATGTACTGACCGTTGAGCCGGTACTGCCGCACGATGTCCGGCGAACCCGCGAGCGCGGCCTGCGCGAGCATCCGTGCTTCCGGACCGGTGTTCTGGTTCGCGATGAGCTGGTTCAGCGCGATACGGTCGTCCTTTTCCCGGGCGATGTTCTGCCCGGTGTCCAGGAAATTCCGGTACGCCTCAACAGTTCCGGCGTCGAGCGCCTTCTGCGCTTCGGAGACGACGACGGCATCACCGGACGCACGCGCCGCGGCCAGCACCTGGTCGACCTGGATCCGAAAATCGGTGTTCTCGCATGGATAATCCGGAGCCGCCAGGAACTGCTTGACGTCGGCGTCGCTTCCGGCCAGCGCCTTCTCCGCTGCCGCCTTCTTGGCAGGCACCGCGTCGGCGACCAGTTCCTGCAGCGTCTCCCGATCGTCCTGCCCCGCGGCACGGGTGATCCCGGTCTGGACGAACTCGAGCACCTCGCGGTCAGCGCCGGACAGCGCGCCTTCGGCTGCCGATTTGGTCCATGGACCGCCGGTCTCCAGCAGCCGCAACGCGACCTTGCGACCATCGGTCACGGCTAGCGCCGGATCTGTTCCCGGCGCAGTCGCCTCAGCGAGCAGGCGGTTCGTTTCGGCGTCGCGCTGTGCCTCTTGCGCGGCGTTCCACTTGCGAGTCAGCCCGAGCTGATCTTGGACCTCGAGCGCCTGGTGCGCCGCTTCCGTGGCCTGGTCAGCCTGGACGGCGAGGCGATCGGCGTCAGCCTTCCGGGCGGCGTCGTAAATGCGTTTGGCCTGGGCTGCCGCGTCACTGGCGATCCTCGCCGCTGCGGTCGCCGCGTTCGCGTGGTCCGTTGCCAGCTGAGCAGCGTGCTCGGCCTCGCCCGCGTGCTGGGCCGCATCATCTGCGGCAGCCGCAGCCAACGCTGCGTCCACCACCGCCCGAGCGGCGAGTTCGCGAGCCTGTGCCGCCGCGGCGTCGGCCTCGTCCGCGAAGGCCCGGGCAGCAGCAGCCGAACGATTTGCCCGGTCGGCCTCCCGCGCCGCCTTCGCGGCCGCCGCCTCTGCCTGTCGAGCATCCGCACCAGCGTGCTGCGCCCATTTGACGGCTGCCCGTGCGGACGCAGCCGACTTCTCCGCGTTCTGCCCGGCCGAACCCGCCGCGTCGACCGCTTCCCGGGCATGGCCGAGTGCCACCCGAGCCAGGTCGATCGCATCCTGGGCCTTTTTCGCCTCGATCGACGCGGACGCCGCGTCTTTCGCTGCCTTCGACGCGTCGCCAGCCTTACCACGATCCACTCGCGCTGCGGCAGCCGCGTTCCACGCCGCCGCCGAGGCATTGCCAGCCTTCGAAGCAGCGGCGGCCGCACGCGAAGCAGCTTGCGCGGCAACCCGCGCCGCAGCCGTAGCCGCGTTGGCCGCGCCCATGGCGGCCTGCGCCGCGCTCGCTGCCCGATTCGCTGCCGTCGCCGCACGACCAGCGGCATCCGCTGCGCCCGCTGCGTTGTCCTTGGCCGCCTCAGCGGCCTTCTCCGCGAATTCGCTCGCTTGTCGAGCCTTGTCAGCTTCTTCCAGCGCGCGGGCCGCGGAGTCCTTGGCAGCCTGCGTCTTCTCCGCAGCCTGTTGCCCGGCGATCTTCGCCGAGTCCAGCAACTGCTGGATGCTGTCGGTCTCCTGGTCCCGAGCTGCCGCGATTTCCCACTCACGGTCGAGGAAGATCCGCAGTGCGTTCGGGGAACCGTCGCCGAGGGCGGTCTGTGCGGCGGCCTGCACTTCCTTTCCGCCGACGGCCAGGATCTGGTTGACCCGCACCCGCAGGTCGACCGCCTCCGCCTTCGCCGCGGTGGTGTTCAGGAACTCGTGCAGTGCGTCTGAACTGCCGTCGTCCAAAGCCGTCTGGGCGGCCTTGCGCACCTGCGGACCGGCGGCCGCGAGAATCTGGTTGACCCGGATCCGAAGGTCGGTGGTCGACGCGGTGCCCCAGCCGGTGTCCAGGAAATTCCGCAGTGCCTTGGGATCGGTGTCCGCCGCGTCGAGTGCCCGCTGAGCGGCACTCTTCACCGCGGGACCGCCGGAGGCGAGAAGCTGATCGACCGCGATCCGGTCGTCCAGCGCGGTCAGCCGGTCGAGATTGTCTTGGAGGAACGCGTTGACGTCCGCGTCCGACCCGGTCAACGCTCGCTCGGCGGCCGCCTTTGTCTGGGATCCGGCGTCTCGCCAGATAATCAGGACCTTGCCTCGCGGCGTCAGGATCTGACCGTCCGCGGCAACCGCCGCGGCGGCGGGCTGAGCTGGCGCGGCCATTGCCTGCCGGACGCCAAGTTGCATGGTCAGCGCCATCACGAGGACGGCGATCAGGCCGGCGCGCCACGCCCGCCACGTTCTTCGAACCAGTTTCATGACCCTCTTCCCAGGAATGTCTTGTTTTTGACAAAGGACATGACAAAGAAAGCCGGAACATGGAGATCGGCAAACAGGTCTGGAAAAGCCTGGCACTAAACCCGCAGAGAAGCCGCGAACGCGACACGGCGGCATCAGGTTAGCAATCAACAGGAACCGTAATTGCCGTGATGTTCCTCACGTCGAGGACGAGTAATACCTGCACATCACCGGCGATAGCAAAGCGGACGAGCTGTAGCGATCAATCGAACGGATTGACATGCACATCAAAAAACTGGGGATTAGCACCGTCGCCGCGGTGGCAGCAATTACGTCATTCAGCCTATGGACCGCGGGAGCCGCCACTGGTAATCCGCAGGCCGCGGCCGACGAACCCGGTTCGATCGTGGAGGACTATTCCTACCCCGGTGCCGCCTTAATTCAGCAGAAGTACAACGTGGTTCTCACCTCCGGCGACGGACACATTGTTTTCGCCGACTGTGCGACCCCGCCCGACGGAAACGTCGGCGTGCTCCAGGTTCGTTCTACGGAAAACGTAGGAAAGGACGGACTCGTCTGCTTCAAGGTCCTCGCGGCCACCGGACGTCTCGCGCTTCGTCTTCCCGCGGTCTACGAGATCCGCGGCGACGGCAAAGTCTCCGGTGCCGGCCACAGGATGAAGGCCGACCTCACCACCGACGCCGGCCAGCACTCGACAGTCGACGTCGCCGGTTACGGCAGCACCCCGGTCGGCATCGGCAGCAACCCGAACAACGCTCCCACCACACTTCTCCAGCTCACGGTCAGCCCTTGAGCCAGCGAAAATCCAGCACCCCATCGGACCGTGAAGGAAGAACGCCTGTGCCTCGAAGAAGCCGCAGCATCCTGGCTCTCTCCGCCACCCTGGTCACCGGCGGCGTACTGACCGCCGTCCCGGCGCACGCAGTGTCCGGCGGGACGACCGTGCCAGTCGGTACCTCCGGATATCTCGCGCGCATCGCGACCCCCACGAAAGCATGCTCGGCCGCGCTGATCGACCCGTCCTGGGTCATCACCTCGGCAACCTGCCTGACCGCGAGCGCCACCGGTGCGCCTACTGAAAACGCGACAGTCAGCGTCGGCGCGGTCGACGTCAGCACCGGAGCCGGAACGAACGCCAAGGTCGTCAAGGTAATCGGCCGGACCGATCGCGATGTCGCGCTGGCGAAACTCGACAAGCCCGCTACCGGGATCGCACCGGTCGCACTGGCCACGACTGCCCCGGTGAGCGGGGAATCCCTCCAACTGGCTGGCTTTGGCCGTACCGCGACCGAATGGGTGCCTGCTCGGCCGTCCATTGCCACGTTCTCGGTCTCGTCGGTGAACGCCACCGAGGCGTCGGTGACTTCAGCGAACGGTTCGGACACCTGCCTCGGCGACGCTGGCGGCCCCGCTCTGCGCACGGTGGGCGACAAGGTCGAAGTCGTGGCCGTCAACAGCCGTTCCTGGCAGCACGGCTGCCTCGCGGTGACCGAAACCCGCGAAGGCGGCACCGAAGCCCGGGTCGACGACCTCGCCGACTGGGTCCGGCAGAACACCGTTCCGACTCCGGTGAGCTGCCCGAACGGCGCGGTCGTCTGGGACGACATGGCCGACGGCAGCCTGTGGCGGCACATCCACAATGGCCCGGTGAACGGCACAGCGAGCTGGACCGAACCGACCAAGTCGAGCGGCAACGGCTGGTTCGGGCGGCCGGTCGCGGGCAAGAACGGTGCCATGTGGGACGTCCACCGTTCGTACGGCGCGGGCGACCCGTACGGCGACGGCGTCCTCAAGCTCTGGAAATGGGACGGCACGAACCTGACCGGCGGCAAGGCGGTCGGCGACGGATGGGGCCGGTATCTCACGCCGGAGTTCAAGAACCGCATCACCGTCGACCAGGCCGGACGCATTTTCATGGTCAACGACCAGGGCGAACTGCGCGCCTATCTCTGGGACGACGCTGCCAACAAGTGGGTCGACGGCAATGGCCAGCTCGTCGACACCGGCTGGACGAAGTACGACTCGATCACCGCTGCCGGCGACGGCGTGCTCTACGCCCGGACACCGAACGGCGATCTGTACCGCTTCCAGTACGACTTCGGCGCGGCGAAATGGACTCAGCGGGAGAAACTGGTCGGCACCGGATGGAACATCTTCAGCGGCATCTTCTCGCCTGGAGCTGACATCCTGTACGGCCGCGGCGCCTGGGGTCCGGGCCCGTGGGACGGCAAGGACGGCCCGGTTCTGCGCTGGTACCGGTACTCCGCGAACACGGACACCTGGCTGCCGGTAGGTACCAGCGGCACGAGCGTCGGTTCCGGGTGGAACACCGACCTCCACGCGACTGCCGCGCCGGACTCGTGCCGGCTCGTTCCGTGAGCTGAGCTCTCCTCAAACGTCTGAGGAGGCCGCCCGAACCCGGGCGGCCTCCTCAGACGCGAGAACTCAGGCGGCGTCGACCGGAGCCGTCCGCCGGGCCGCCATCTTCGCGCCCAGCGCGGCGAAACCGGCCGTGAGCAGGTCCGCCACGGTGAACATGACCCGCGACGCCACCGCGAAGGCCGTCGCCTGGCCGACCGTCAGGCCGCTGGCCGTGAGGACCGCGACCTGCGCGACCTCGCGGACGCCGACCCCGCTGGGCAGGATGAAGGCGAACGTGCCGACCGTCATCGCGACGGCCATCGCGCCCACGCACAGGATGAATCCGTTGAAGCCCGGCGCGCCGACGGAGTTCGCCAGCAGCCACAGGTGCACGCCCTGCAGAGCCCACGCGCCGGTGGAGGCGCCGAACGCCTTGAGCACGACGCCCCAGCCCAGCGGCTCGGCGAGCGGCGGACGGCGCAGGAGCTTCAGGACCAGCGACGTGCCCCAGCTCAGGATGCGCGGGTGCAGCAGCGCGAGACCGACCGGGATCAGCACGAACAGCCACATCGCGCGCGGGCTGTTGCTGAACACCGCCGGTGCCGCGAGCAGCGACACGACCAGCGCGGACACCACGCTCACGCCCAGCTGGATCAGCGAGCCGGTGAAGATCCGGGCCCTTGCCAAGCCGGCCTTGCGACCCAACTCCATCTGCAGCAGGTACGCCCACACGGACCCCGGGACGTACTTGCCGAGCGAGCCGACCAGGCAGATCTGCGCGCCGCGCGCGTAGCCGATCGGTTTGCCCAGATGGTCAACCAGGACCTGCCAGCCCCAAGTGGACACCATGATCGCCAGGATCAGCGCCACCAGGCTCAGCGCCGAGGACTGCCAAGCGACATCCGACAGCGTGTGCCAGAACTCGTCCCAGTTGGACGCCAGGCTCTTCGCCGCGAAGCCGATCACCAAGAGGATGGCGACCCAGCGCACGACGTCGAGCACCCGCGCCTTGGTGGACTTGCGGGCTTTTCCGGTGGTCGGGGCGTCCTCAGCGGACGGAGTGTCCTCAGTGGACGGGGTGTCGTCCCCCGGGCTCTGCGTACGAACGGTCGTCACTGCCTCTCAGCTCCTCAGGCCTGTACCGTGACCAGCCGGCTGAACTCGGACAGCAGATCGTAGCCGTCCCAGACCCCGGCGAACGTGAGGGCCGAGCCGAAGGGCACGACCCGGTCCACCCCGCGTCCGGCGAGCGCCGTCACGAATCCGGTCAGTTCCTCGCGGGTGAACCCGAACTGGCTCACTGTCTGGTCCTTGCGCTGCACGATCGGCACCAGCTCGTCCAGCGACGCCACCGAGGCGTTCGCGAACGTGCCCGCGCCCAGCCATTCGCGCGGCATCACCTTGGCGTCGGCCAGCTCGAGCGTCGCCAGCGCGTTGCCGTCGAAGCGGATCGACGACACCAGACCGTCGACCGCCGCGCCGTACGCCGACACTCGCTTCTGCACGGCCATCGCCGGCTCGGTGACGTGCTGTTTCGCTGCCAGCACCTCGGCGAGCAGCCCGCGGAACTCCTGTCCGGCGGCCTGCGCGCCCGACGCGTCGCCGACCCAGAACACCGCGCGCGGCGAAGAGCAGGCAGCCTGGTCGAACCAGTACGAGTCGTTGTAGAAGCCCTCGGCGGCCGCCTTGCGCTGCTCCGGCGCGGCTTCCTGCCAGCCGCGCACCGACGCGATCGCGAACGACGAGCGGTCCGGGAAGGTGAGGTCCCGCGCGTGCGGGGCCAGCGGGTATTTCCGCAGCGCGGCCACGGAAGCGTCGCCGCCCCAGATCACTCGCAGGTCCGCGGCCAGCGACAACGCGCCGCTGACCTCGTCGCTGCGGTCGTAGGTGACCATGCGCTGGGTGGCGCGGATGGTGGCCGCGGTCTCCGGCGAGACGTCTTCCATCGCCGCGTTCAGCGCTTCCAGCACGGCTTCCGCCGCACCGGCCGAACGCGAGGACACGCGCACGACGTTGCTGTTGCCCGCCAACGCCGACAACGCCCACGAGTACACGAAAATGGTGTCCACGTTGGCAGGCGGCACGTGGAAAACGAGCCCGCGCGGGAACCGCAGCGAATCGCCGTTGGTTTCCAAAGTGGACAGTGACTTCGCGAGTTCTCCCTTGCGCAGGAAGAAACCCAGCGAGGCCAGCTCCGGGAAACGCCGCGCCAGCGCGGGCGCGAGCAGCTTGCGCGCGAACTTCGTGACGAACTCGACCACCCGCGGGTCGCCGACCGTCAGCCTGCCGCCGGGCGGTTCCTCGCGCAGTTCGTCCAGCAGGGCGCCGACCGAAACCGAGTCGCCGAGCGGAAAACGCTGGTCCAAAGCACTCACGCGGCCGCTCCCTGGAACGTGTCCGAGCACCCGCGGGCCTCGGCCTTCGGCAGCCTGCCTAGCACGGAGAAATGCTTGCCCGGCCAGTCGCCGTCGTCGATTCCGTTGTACACGCCCAGGTCCTCGGTGAGCAGCACGTGCCCGGGGTACGAGCGCGGCAGCGTGCTCACCACCTCGATGACTCCCGGTTTGCCGACCGGCTGCTCTTCCCAGTTCTCCGGGTCGCGGATCACGACGTCGGCGAAATCGGGGCAGTACAAGGAGTTCCCGGACGGACCCTCGAGGAACACGGTGCCGATCTGCTCGATCATCCCGTAGTAGTTGTGGATCCGGGTGAGGCCGGTGTCCTCTTTGAACCGCCTGCGGAACTCGCTGTTGTCGACCGCGCGGTCGATCAGCTTCTTCCAGCCGCCGGAGTGGATGAGGATGCCGTTCGACAGGTCGAGCTTGTGCTCGCGGGCGACCTCGTAGAGGTACTGCCACACCATGAAGGTGAAGCCGAAGATCAGGAAGGGCTTGTCGCCGTACTCGGCGAGGAACTTCCGCACGGCTTCGACGTCCGGCTTGTCGTTCTCGTCCAGCACGTAAGTGTGCTTGCGGCCGAAGTTCGCCATGCCGAGCACGCCCGCGCCGCGCGCGGAGAACGAACGGCGGTTCTTGATGATGCCGATGGTGTCGACCATCAGCATCGGCAGCCGCTCGCCGCCCAGCACCTCCTGCAAGGTGGCGCCGAGCTGCTTCGTCTGCGCGCCCGCCGCTTCCTTGTCCAGGTAGATCCGCGACGCGCCGGCCCCGGTGGTGCCCGAGGACGTGAGGGTCTTGAAGACCTCGGAGTCCGGAATGGACTTCAGGTCGTGCGTTTTGAACATCCGCACCGGCAGCCACGGCAGGTCCGCGATCGTGGCGAACGACGCGTCCGGCGCGAAACCGAGCGAGGAGAGGATGCGCTCGTACCCGGCGGAGTTCGCCCGGTGGTGCGCGGTCAGCTCCGCGAGCTCAGGGAGCAGCGCCGCCTCTCGCTCCGCCTGCGAGCGCGTGAACACACTCATACCCGTCCTTCCAGCGACCGGTAGTCGATCTTCCCGCTGGCCAGCAGCGGCACTGTGTCGATCGGGCGCACGTCGAACCCGCTGGCGTGCAGGTGCAGCCGCTCCGCCAGCGCCCGAGCGGCGTCCTTGCAGATCGCCTTCGCGCCGTCGCCCTCGGGCAGTTCGGCGAACAGCACGACCTTGTCGCCCGCGGGCACCGCGGCCACGACGTCGATGCCCACCGCGGCCGTGCGCACGGCCTGCTCCAGGTCGTCCAGGCTGACCCGGTTGCCGAATACCTTGCCGATCCGCTTGAGCCTGCCGGTGATGTACAGATACCCCTCGTCGTCGAGGTACCCGAGATCCCCGGTGGCCAGCATTCCGCCGTATTCGTCGCCCGCGCTCAGCCCTGCTTCGTCCTCCGCGTAACCCATCATCACGTTAGGTCCACGGTAAAGGACCTCACCGACAATTTTGGGATGCGTGGTTTCCTCGCCGTCGTCGCGGCGGATGGAGAACGAACCGCCCGGCAGCGCCGGACCGGCCGAGCCGATCTTGTCCGCGAGCCGCTCGGCGGGCACCGTGGTCATCCGCGGGGACGCCTCGGTCTGGCCGTACATGACGTACATCCGGCCGCCGACCGCGAGCATCTTGTCGTTGAACTCGGCGACCAGATCGTCCCGCAGCTTGCCCCCAGCCTGGGTGAGGGTCCGCAGGGTCGGGTACTTCGCCGGGTCGAATTTCAGCCGGCGCAGCATTTCGTAGTGATAGGGCACGCCGGACAGCGAAGTCACGCCGTGTTCCTTCACCGAATCCCAGAATCCGCGGCCGAGTACGCCTGAAGATTCGATAACCACAGTCGCACCGCGCAAAAGGTGCGAATTGAGCACCGAAAGGCCGTAGCTGTAGTGCAGCGGCAGACAGGTCGGAGCGACCTCCTCCGCGTCGATCGCCAGCACCTGCGCGATGGCGTCGGCGTTGGCCAGCAGACCCTGCCGGGAGAGCCGGACGAGCTTCGGATTGCCGGTGGAACCGCTGGTCGGGAGCAGAACGGCGAGGTCAGGGTGCGGGACCGCGCCCTCGGCCGACTCGCGCACCCAGTGCCCGTTTTCGGCCCGGTAACCGTCGGGCGCGTCCGCTTCGGGGGCGGCCAGCACGGCAGCCGGCCGGAACCGGGTGATCAGGCCTTCGAGCACCTCCGCGTCGAGCGCGGGGTCGATCAGCGCGATCGCCCGTCCCGCCTCGAACGCGCCGAGGTACCGCAGCACGCTGTCCAGGTCCAGCGACATCCGCGCGAACAGCACGCCGGGCGGGAGCTCCGCCAGCGCGGCCGCGGACCGTTCGACCTCCGCCGTCAGCTCGTCGCCCGCCAGCGTGCGGCCACCGGCCACGTCGACCAGCCGGGACCCTTCGCCAACCAGATTCACCGAACCTCCTCGCCCTCGCGAGAGCACTTCACAGCACCAAGCCGCCGTCGACGCCCAGCACCTGACCGGTCACGAACGACGCCTCGTCGCTCACCAGGAAGCGGATCGCCTTCGCCACGTCCTCGGCGGCGCCGAGCCTGCCGAGCGGCGTGCGCGCGATGTTGTCCGCCTTCGCGTCCTCGGCGAGACCGGCGGTGAGGTCGGTGTCGATCACGCCCGGCGCGACCGCGTTGACCCGGATGCCGGAGCGGCCGAGTTCCTTCGCCGCCGAACGCGCGATGTTCGCCACCGCCGCCTTCGACGCCGCGTACACCGTCTGACCAGCGCTTCCGTACTCGCCGACGATGCTCGCCAGCACGACGATCGCGCCGGTCTTCTTCCGCATCATCGCCCTGGCCGCGGCCTGCACGGTGTGCAGGGTGCCGGCGACGTTGGTGCTCAGCGTGGTGTCGACCAGGTCTTCCTTGATCATGCCGAGGAGCGCGTCCTCCATGATCCCGGCGTTGGCGACCACGATGTCGAGCTTGCCGTGTTCCTTCGCAACGCCGCGCACCAGCGTGGAGACCGCTTTGGCGTCGGTCACGTCGAGCGCGAGGCCTGCCGAAGCGCCGGCGGCGGCCGCGGCCTCCTTCGCGCGCGACTCGTCGCGGCCGGTCAGCACCACGGTGGCCCCGGCCTCGGCCAGGGCCTTCGCCGTGGCGAGGCCGATCCCGCGAGTCCCGCCGGTGACGAGCGCGACGCGTCCGGACAGATCAGTCATTCTTGGACTTCAGCTCGGTCACCATGTCGACCGCGACCTTGAAGCTCGACATGTCGATCACCTGGTCGGTGTCGAACTCGACGTCGAACTCGTCCTCGATGGCGGCGATCAGCGCCATGTGACCGACCGAGTCCCACGCCTCGATGTCGCGGTACTTGAGGTTCTCGACGTCAACGTCCCCGTCGAGATCCAGCGCCTCGACGAAGACCTCTCGCAGCTTGGGGGCGATTTCCGACATTCACAGCTCCTAGTGTTCGTCGCGGGGGCGGGCGTCCCACGCCTTGACCACGGTAGAGAGGTCCCCGGGAAGGCGATCGGCCAGCCCGTCGTCCGGCAGGTCGCCCTTGCCCTTCAGCCACGGCGAGAGCGCCTCGATCATGGCCTCGTCGAGGCCGCGCCGGGACAGCCCGACCACATTGACGCCGGTCACCCTCGCCGGGTTGCCTACCGCGATCGTGAAAGCGCCCACTTCGCGGCGGACCGCCGAGCTCATCCCGACCATCGCGCCCGGCCCGATCACGACGCGCTGGTGCAGCACCGTGCCCATGCCGAGGTTCGCGCCGTCCCAGATGTGGCAGTGCCCGCCGGTGATCACGTTCGACGCGACGGTGACGCCCGAACCGACCAGGCAGTCGTGCGCGATGTGGCTGCCGCGCAGGTAATAGCTGTCGCTGCCGAGGGTGGTGGTGCGCCAGGTGCCCTGGTGCACGCTCACGTACTCGCGGATGCGGTTGCGATCGCCGATCACGACGCCGTAGCCGTCCTGATCCGGATCACCGGTCGGCGCTTCTTCCCAGGCCGCGGGATGCGGACGCCCGCGGTCCTCCCCCGGCGTGCCGATGGTCACGTGCGGTCCGATCCAGTTCCCGTCGCCGATGCGGGCCGGGCCGACGATGACCGCGTACGGGCCGATGACGTTGCCTTCGCCCAGCTCCACGCCCTCGCCGACGACTGCCGTGGGGTGAATCCGGTTGGGTGCCGCAGGTGACACAGTCGGTGATCCGTTTCGTCGCTTCCGGCCTGGACGGCCTGGGGTCAAGGGCTGCCTGCGGCGCCCGGTAACGTGTGGCCCGCGTGCATGCAGGGTGGCCGGGCGCAGAACCGGCGGCTTTCCGGCCTCGCGGCCGGAGCGCCTAGCACTGTACCGGACGCACAGAAATCCCCAGCCGAGAGAGACTGCCGATGATCCCCATTACCGTGGTCGACGTCCGAGACGCGGAGGACCTGGTCGTCGAGGTGCTGCGATCCGGCGCCATCGCTCAGGGGCCGATGGTCAAGCGCTTCGAGGACGCTTTCGCGCAAGTCGCGGGCACGAAGCACGCCATCGCCGTGAACAACGGGACGACGGCGCTCGTCGCGTCGCTGCAGGCGCTGGACCTTCAGCCCGGGGACGAGGTGGTGACCTCGCCGTTCACCTTCGTCGCGACGCTGAACGCGATCCTGGAGGCGGGCGCGACCGTCCGGTTCGCCGACATCCGGCGCGACGACTTCGCGATCGACCCGGACGCGGTCGCCGAGGCGGTCGGCCCGCGCACCAAGGTGCTGATGCCGGTCCACCTGTACGGCCAGACCGCGGACATGGGCAAGCTCGCGCCGCTCGCCGCCGAGCACGGGCTGCGGATCATCGAGGACTCCGCGCAGGCCGTCGGCGCGTCGTTCGAGGGCAAGCAGGCCGGGTCGTACGGCATCGGCTGCTTCTCGCTGTACGCGACGAAGAACGTGACCACCGCCGAGGGCGGCGTGATCACCACGGACGACGACGCGCTGGCCGACAAGCTGCGCGTGATGCGCAACCAGGGCATGAAAGCCCGCTACCAGTACGAGATGGCCGGGCACAACTACCGGATGACCGACCTGCACGCCGCGGTCGGCATCCCGCAGCTGGAGAAGCTCGACCAGCTCACCGCTGCCCGACAGGCCAACGCGAAGCGGCTGTCCGAGGGTCTCGCCGGCACGCCGGGCCTCGAGGTCCCGCAGGTGCTGCCGGGCCGCGAGCACGTGTGGCACCAGTACACCGTGCTGGTCGGCCCGCACGCGATGCTCTCGCGCGAGGAATTCGCTTCCGCGCTGACCGAAAAGGGCATCGGCAACGGGATCTACTACCCGAAGATCGTCTTCGACTACGACTGCTACCGCGGGCACCCGCTGATCCCGGACGCTCGCGTCGAGGACTTCCCGGTGGCGTCCGCCGTTGCCGCGCAAGCGCTTTCGCTGCCGGTGCACCCGCACCTGACCGAATCCCAGCTGGACCGGATCATCGAGGCCGTTCGCGAGGTACTGGGCGCATGACACACCGCATCGCACTCGTCGGCACCGGCAACATGGGCTCGCTGCACGCGCGCGTCCTGTCGCAGAACGACCGGGTGGACCTGGCCCGCGTGATCGACCCGCGCGAGGAAGCGGGCCGCGCGGTCGCCGACCGCTACGAAACCCAGTGGACGCCGGAAATCGGCTCACTGTCCGATGTGGACGCGGTGGTGCTCGCCTCGGCCACCGAGGTGCATTACGAGCTGGCGCAGGAGATTCTCGGCCAGGGCAAGCCGCTGCTGGTCGAGAAGCCGGTGTGCAACAGCCTCGAGTTTTCGCAGGAAATCGTTGCCCTGTCGGCGAAGAAGGACGTCCCGCTGATGTGCGGGCTCCTCGAGCGCTACAACCCGGCCGTGATGACCGCTCGGGCGCTGGTGAACGAACCGGTGCACCTGATGGCGCGCCGCCACGGCCCGTACGCGCCGCGGATCAAGACCGGCGTCGCGTGGGACCTGCTGGTGCACGACGTCGACCTGGCGATCCAGTTCTTCGGCGGGTCGACCCCGAGCCGGGTCACCTCCAGCGCAGGCTACTTCCACCCGCAGTCGGTCACCGGGGCCGAGGACACCATTGAGACGGTGCTGTCGTTCCCCGCCGGACTGGCCACTGTGTCGGCCTCGCGGCTGGCGCAGCGCAAGGTCCGGTCGCTGACGGTGTCCGAATTGGACCGGATGATCGAGATCGACCTGCTGCGCCGCGACGTGACGATCTACCGGCACGTCTCGCACGATTCGGTCACCCCGGACGGTCTCGGCTACCGGCAGCAGACCGTCATCGAGATCCCGGAGCTGGTCACCGCGCGCGAGCCGCTGGCGACCCAGCTGGACCGGTTCGTCGACCTGCTGGAGGGCAAGGTCGACGCGGATGTCGAGCGGGCGCTGATCCTGCCGTCGCACGAGGTCGTGGCGCAGGTTCTGGCCGAAGCCGCCTGATTATTTGGTGAGGCGTTTGCCGTCCGCGGAGTAGGCGACCAGCGGGGTCGCGCTCTCCGCGGACGGTACGTCGTCCTGGTCGAACCAGAAGACGACGACGTCCGGATCCTCGCTCCAGCGCGCCGTGTGCGCCGGGACCGTGCGACCGTCCACTGTGGTCTCAATGCGTGCGGCCGGCCCGCTGAAATAGCCGTAGACCGGCACCCAGGTGTCGGACACGGTGGTGCCGCCCGAGGTGGCGTGGAAGCCGAAAGAGCGGTCCCTGCCTTCGGATTCGTTGGCGAGGTAGAGCGGGCGCAGGTTGCCGTCCGGTTCGGACAGGCTGGCCATCACTCCGAATTGGACAGTCGGCAGGGTGTCCGGGTCGTCGATTTCCGTTGCGTAGAAGACAAGTTCCGCGCCGTCGGAGTAGGTGCCGGTGGAAATCACGTCGCCGAGCGGCCGCGGCTCAGCCGACGTCGAAGCCGGTGCCGGCGCGGCGGTGCTCGTTGTCATTACCGACGGCGGAGGCGCTGCCGCCGCGTGCACCTGCTCCGGCGCACCGCCCGGCGAACGCAGCCAAGCCGCACCGAACACGACGGCGACCACGGCCACTGCCGCTCCCGAGGACGTCAGAAACCGCCGCCGACGCCGGATCCGCCCGCCGTCTTTGAAGATTCGCTCGAGGTCGGGCTCCGCGAAGGGTTCCGCGGGCGCTTCCTGAAGCGCGGCGCGCAACCGGTCGAGTTCGTCCGTCACGCGCTCACCTCCCCGACCAGCGCGTCACCGTCCACGCGCAGTTTCGCCAGCGCGCGGGAATTGGTGCTCTTCACCGTGCCGACGGACACGCCCAATTCCTCGGCGACTTGGTGTTCCGGCAAATCGAAGAAATGCCGGAGCACGACCACGGCGCGTTCCCGGGCGGTGAGCCGGGCCAATGCGTCGGAAAGCCATTCCCGATCGGTGACGGCATGCGAAATGTCCGGCACCTTCGACGGTTCCGGCATCTCCTCGGTGGCGTATTCGCGGATCGGGCGACGCCACATGTCGATGACGTGATTGGCGAGGACGCGCCGGGCGTAGGCGTAGGGGTTCTTGCGCCGCACCTTGGGCCAGGCGGCGTAGGTGCGGGTGAAGGCGGTCTGCGCGGCGTCCTCAGCCTGGTGGCGGTCGCCGGTGAGCAGGTAGGCGGCGTGGGTGAGGCGGGCAGAACAGGACCGCACGAAGTCGGCGAACTCGTCGTCCCCGCGCACGATCCCCCCTCTGTTTCCCGGTGGCCTTGCTGTCCAGGTTACGGGGGCGGGGGACGTGCGTCGACGTAATGGCTGGTCAGTCTTGTCTCAACG
Source organism: Amycolatopsis sp. CFH S0740 (assembly GCF_004522315.1). NCBI lineage: Bacteria > Bacillati > Actinomycetota > Actinomycetes > Pseudonocardiales > Pseudonocardiaceae > Amycolatopsis > Amycolatopsis sp. CFH S0740. Next base: position 22,007 of record NZ_SDLS01000003.1, read on the forward strand.
GCGACGCATGGTGTTCGGGTCAGCGCTGCGCGCGAGGGTCGACAAGTGCGCTCAGGTCGAGCTTCACCGGCGCGCCCGCGACCTCGAGTTCGACGGTGCCGGAATACTCGCCGAAATTCTCGTAATCGCCGTCGATGAGCCGGTAAGCAATCATGCTCACCGGCGGATCGAGATCCACGATCCAGTAGTGCTCGATACCGGCGTCGGCGTACTCGAAAAGCTTCGCGCCCTGGTCGACGTGCTTCGTGCCGGGGGACAGCACCTCGATCACCAGCTCGGCATCCGCCGCGGCGATCCGTGCCGGGTTGGACTCCGCGACCTCAGCCGAGGTCACGACGACGTCCGGAACGCGGATCGTCAGCGGACTCTCGCACAGGAGCAGCTCCGCCTCGGCACCGGCGCTCATTTCCGGGCAGAGCTGCTCGTCGAGCAAGAAAGCCAACCGCGTCACGGACCGCAGGTGGAACCACATCGGACGCGGCGACACGGACGGAACCCCTTCGACAACCTCGATCCGGACCTTCGGGTTCTCCGGAAAGTCCGCCCAGTCGTCAAGGGTCAGGAGGTGGTGAGGCCATTCAAGGACACTCATAGGATCTCCTTCACCGACAGTGACTGAGAGCAGTGTCCCATGTTACCCGGAGCATCCGCCAGCGCGTGACGCACCGTGTTCGAATCACTTCTCCGTGAAGTCGCCCGACGGAGAGCCCCATCCCGACGAGTCGTCCGACAGCGCTCGGCGGCGGGCGTTTTCCTCGCGGACCCGCTTCACCTCGGCCTCGATGTACTCCTCGTCGTAGCGCTGGAATACCCGCGCCGGGTTGCCCGCTACGAGCGAACGCGCGGGAACGTCCTTGGCGACCACGGAGTTCGGCTGCACGGTCGCGAAGTCACCGATCGTGACGCCAGGCATGATCACCACAAGGCCACCGATGAAACAGCCCTTGCCGATTTTCACCGGCTTGCGTTCGATCAGGTCGCTGCCGGAGTGGTTCTCCAGAGCCATGTTCGCGAGCCAGCTCGAGTGCGTGAACACGAGCGTGTTCAGGCCGATGCTGGTGTGTTCGCCGATTTCCAGCCCGCCGCTGGCGTCCAACGCCGCGCCCTCGCCGATCCAGCAGTGCTCGCCGATCGTGAGATTTTCCGGGCTGATGATCTTGACCCGCTCGCGCACCCGGCACGATTCCGGCAGGCCGTAGAAGCGAGCCCGCTCGGCATCGTTCATGTACTGCGACACGAGGTCGTTCAGGATCATCGGGCGCAGCCGGTTGCTGCGCTCGTCCTCGAAGAACATCAGTTGTCCGCCACCATTTTCGTGAGCACCCGCAGGTGTTCCTCGGTCACCACGTCGAGCCCGAAATTGGCCCGGACCATCGAGCTTTCCCGCTCGGCGATCCGCGCGCGCAGTTCCGGGTCGTCCAGAAGGGACAGCACCGTCTTCTCGACCGCGTCCGAGTCGTCCGGGGGGACCAGCAGGATGTTCTCGCCGTTGTGCAGTTCGATGCCGGGGTAGTTGTCCTCGGTGACCGACGCGATGGTCGCCGTGCCGGACAGCATTGCCTCCAGGGACGCGGTGCCGCAGCCGCCGTTGAGGTCGTGCGTCACGATGTCCGCCGCCGCGAAGTACGCGGGCACGTCCGCCTTCGGCACCGCGCCGGTGACGATCAGTGCGTCGGCTACGCCCAGTTCCTTGGCTCGCTGCTGGAACGCGTCGTGGTACACCCGGCCGACGATCACCACGCGCAGGCCGGGGTGCCGCTCCAGAATGGCGGGCAGCGCCTCGATCAGCGGCAGGCGGTTGCGCAGCGGGATCACGTGTCCGAGCGACACGATCAGCGGCGCGTCCCCGATCTCCAGTTCCGCGCGCACGTCCTTGGTCACCGGCTTGGCGAAGTGCCCGGTGTCCACCGCGATCGGGAAGTACTCGGAGTTGTCGTCGCTCGTGCCGTAGCGCTCGACGCAGTAGTCCACGCCGAGCTTGTCGAGGATGACGAAGCGCGGGCGCAGGTACTTCAGCACCGGGTTCACCAGCATCGCGTCGAGCGCCCGGAACACGCGGCCGTACATCTTGTTCTCGCTGATCAGCAGCGTGTGGATGGTCAGCAGAACAGGCAGCTTGTGCCGGCGCGCGTAGATGCCGACCATCCAGGACAGGTCGAAGAACTGTCCGTGCAGGTGCACCGCGTCCGGTTCGAACTCGTTCAGCAGCTTCCACAGCCGCCGCCAGTTGCCCGGCCGCATCGACGCGAACGTCATGTCGAAGTCGATCGACAGGCCGAGCTGCGGCATTTTCACCGCGGGGAGGCGCACGACGCGGTAGCCGTCGCGCTCCTCTTCCGCCGGCGCGTCACCGTAGGCAGCGGTGATCGCCAGCACTTCGTGTCCGGCAGCCGCGTACTCGGCGGCCAAGGAGGCCGACATGTGCGCGCTCCCGCCCACGCGCGGCGGGAAGAAGTTGTTCACCACCACGATCCGCATGGGCTTTCCTTCGGCCGGGCCCGCAGTGCTCATTACGCATTCCCCTCGGAAGACGCGCCGACGGCGAGGCTCACTCGGAGTCCCGCACCAACGCGCGCATGCCCTCTTCGACGGTGATCTCCGGCTCCCAGCCGAGCACCTCGCGGGCCCGGGTGATGTCCGCGGCGCGGCGGGACACGAGGACGTCGCGCTTGTTGAACACCGGCTCGACGTCGACGCCGACCGCCTCGATGAGGATCTTCGCCAGGGTGGCGATCGAGGTGTCGATGCCGGTGCCGATGTTGATCGGCAGGTTCGACTGCTCCGACTCCAGCGCGGCGACGACGCCCTTGGCGAGGTCGGTCACGTGCACGAAGTCCATCGACTGGTCGCCCGCGCCGTCGATGATCGGCGGCTGGCCGGCGCGCAGGCGCTGGATGAAGTGGTTGATGACCGAGGTGTAGTACGCCTCGATCTTCTGGCCGGGGCCGTACACGTTGAAGAACCGCAGCGCGTTCCAGGACAGGCCCTTGGTGCGCTCGTAGAAGCCGAGCAGGTCCTCGCCCGCGCGCTTCGAGATGCAGTACGGGGTGAGCGGGTTCAGCTTGTCGTCCTCGTGCATCGGCAGCTTCTCCGGCTCGCCGTACACCGAGGCGCTGGAAGCGAACACCAGCCGCTCGACGCCCTCGTCGGCCGCGGCCGCGAAGACGTTGTTGTTGCCGACCATGTTGATGTCGATCGACTCGCCCGGGTCCGCGATCGACTTGTTGATCGACACAGTGGCGAAGTGGATCGCGTGCGTGCAGCCGCGCATGGCCTCGCGGACGCCGACGCCGTAGCGCACGTCCTTCTCGACCAGTTCGACCTTGCCGGTGGCGACGAACTCGTTGACGCGGTCGCGGTCGCCGCGGGTCATGTTGTCGAAGATCCGGACCGTGTAGTCCTTCTCCAGCAGGATCGGGATCACGTGCGAGGCGATGAAACCGCCGGCGCCGGTGAAGAAAACTTTCTTGTCGGACATGGGTTCTCCTCAGGGAGGTCGGCGGGTCAGGAAAGAGCGGACACGGCTTCGCGCACGGTGGTGACCACGCGCTCGACTTCGCTGTCGGTGAGTTCCGCGTGCATCGGGATCGCCAACTGGCGGCGGAAGGCGTCGGCGGAGACGGGCAGCGGCTGCTGCTCGCCGTACACCGGCTGCAGGTGGGAGGCGTAGGTGCCGAAGTTGCACTGCACGCCCTGTTCGCGGATCCGCAGGGCCAGCGCGTCGCGGCTGATCTCCGGGGCCACCGTCATCAGGTAGGCCTGCCACGGGTGTTCGCGGTCGGGAGCCTCGACCGGCACGGTCAGCGCGTCGACGTCCTCGAACGCCTCGTGGTAGCGCTTGGCCACCGAGCGGCGGGCGGCGAGCAGGTCGGGCAGCCGGTCGAGCTGGACGCCCATGATCGCGGCCTGGATGTCCGACAGCCGGAAGTTCCAGCCCAGCTCGTGGAAGGACGGGATCGGCAGCGTGTCCGAGCCTTCGCGGCTGATCGCGGGCTCGATGCCGTAGGTGTGGATCTTGCGCGCGTGCGCGATCAGGTCCTCGCGGTTCGAGACCAGCGCGCCGCCCTCGCCCGCGGTGATGCCCTTGCGGCCGTGGAACGAGAACGCGGCCAGGTCGGCGAGGCTGCCGGCCGGGCGGTTGCGGTAGGTCGCGCCCGCGGAGCAGGCGGCGTCCTCGAACAGCCACAGGCCGTGCTTGTCGGCGATGGCGCGGTACTCGTCGAAGTCGCCGGGCTGGCCCGCGACGTCGACGGCGAGGATGCCGACCGTGCGCGGCGTGATGAGCGCTTCGATCGCGGCCGGGTCGGCGCTGAAGATGTCCGGGCGGATGTCGGCGAAGACCGGCTTCGCGCCGGCCTGCAGCACGGCGTGGCCGGTCGCCGGGAAGGTGTAGTCGCCGACGATCACCTCGTCGCCGGGCTGGACGCCGAGCACCTTCAGGCCCAGGAACAGGGCGGAGCCGCAGTTGCTGGTGGTCAGAGCGTGCGCGGTGCCGGTCAGCTGCGCGAACCGCTCCTCGAAGCGACGGCACGCCGGGCCCGCGCCGGCCAGCCAGCCGGAACGGAACACTTCGGCGACGGCTGCGAGCTCTTCGTCGCCGACGGTCGGCTTCCCGAGCAGGACGGGTTCGCCCACTGTAGATCTCCTGTGCATCGGGGTGTCCCGCATTGCGCGGGGTCGCGCCAAAGTGTATAGAAGTCGCGTTTGCCTCCTGTTTCGGGGACAGAACCCACGGGTAAGCACCCGTTCCGGGCATAGGCTCACGGGATGCGGATCGGGGTGCTGGGGGCCGTCGTCGCTTGGGACGGCGCGGGCGGGACGGTCGCCGTGGGCGGCCCGCGAGGCCGGGCGCTGCTCGCGTTGCTCGCGGCGGACGCCGGGCGGTTCGTGTCCGCCGAGCGGCTCATCGACGGGCTCTACGGCGAGGAACCGCCGGACGGCGCGGCCAACGCGCTCCAATCGCAGGTTTCGCGGCTGCGCAGCGCGCTGAAACTGCCGATCGAACTCACCTCGGCGGGGTACCGCCTCCGGATCGAACCGGACGAAGTGGACGCGCACCGGTTCGAGCGGCTGGCCGGCGAGGGCCGCCGCGAACTGGCCGAGGGCGACCCGACGCGGGCCAGCGACCTGCTCGGCGAGGCGCTCGCGCTGTGGCGCGGACCGGCGTTCGCCGACGTCCCCGCCGCGGAGGTCCAGGCCACCCGGCTCACTGAACTCCGCGCCGAGGCGGCTGCCGACCGGGTCGACGCGGAGATCTCGCTCGGCCGCGCCGCCGACGTCCTCGACGAACTGCGCACCGCCATCGCCGAGAACCCGCTGCGCGAGCGGTCGCGGGCTCAGCTGGTGCGGGCCCTGCACGCCGCCGGGCGGACCGCCGAAGCACTGGCTGCGTTCGAGGACGCCCGGCGCACGCTCGCCGACGAACTGGGCGCGGACCCTGGTCCAGACCTCACCGAGGCGCACCTGGCCGCCTTGCGCGGCGAGTCGGCGAACGCCGCGACCCCGTTGCCCGCGCAGCTCACCAGCTTCGTCGGCCGGGACCGCGAACTGCGGCAGGTCGCGGATCTCCTGCGCCAGGCCCGGCTCGTCACGCTGCTCGGCCCAGGCGGGACCGGGAAGACCCGGCTGGCCGTCGAAGCCGCGGCGGACGCGGGACCGTGCGTCTTCGTGGAGCTGGCCCCGCACGTCGCCGACGACGTTCCGCAGGCCGTCCTCACCGCGCTCGGCCTGCGCGAGGGCACCCGCGGTCGCCAGGACCCGGTCGACCGCCTCGTCTCGGCCTTGCGCGACCAGGCGACGTTGCTGGTGCTGGACAATTGCGAACACGTCATCGCCGCAGCCGCGAGGTTGGTCGCGCAGTTGCTGCCCGCGTGCCCCGGGCTGCGAGTGCTGGCGACGAGCCGGGAACCGCTCGGCATCACCGGCGAACAACTCGCGCCGATCCCCCGCCTGGCCGTCCCACCGCCCGACGCACCCGACGCGGAGACCTACCCCGCGGTCCGGCTGTTCCTCGACCGCGCCCGGGCGAGCGACCCCGCGTTCCGGCTGACCGACGAAACGGCGGCCGACGTCGTGCGGATCTGCACCGCGCTCGACGGCCTGCCGCTCGCGCTGGAACTGGCCGCCGCCCGCGTGCGCACGCTGCCGGTCGCCGACATCGCCGCGCGGCTCGATGACCGCTTCCAGCTGCTAGCCCGCGGCAGCCGCACCGCCGACGAGCGGCACCGGTCGCTCCGCGGTGTCGTGGAGTGGAGCTGGGATCTCCTCGATGACGACGAACGCCGCCTCGCCCGTCGGCTGACCGTCTTCACCGGAGGCGCGACGCTCGCGTACGCCGAGCAGGTGTGCGACGTCCCCGTCGACCTGCTCCCCGAACTCGCCGACAAGTCGCTCGTCGAACCGTCGAGCGGGCGCTACCGAATGCTGGAGACGATCCGCGCGTTCTGCGTGGAAAAGCTCGACGCCGCAGGCGAGACCGAACGCTTCCGGCAAGCCCACGCGCAGGTTTTCCTGCAGCTTGTCGAGGAAGCCGACCCGAAGCTGCGTACCGCGGACCAGCTGGACTGGCTGCGGAAAATCGACGCTGAATACGACAACATCGTGGCCGCGCTCCGGTGGTCGGCCGCGGCAGATCCGTCGACCGCGTTGCGGATCGCCGCCGCGCTGTCGATGTATTGGTGGCTGCGCGGACGACGTTACGAAGGCGCGGCGCTGTCGATGGAAATCGTGCGCCACTGCCAAGCGGAGCCGCCGGAAGGACACCGCGAGCAATTCCTCATGTGCCTGCTGACCGCGATGGCCGGCGCCCCGGAAGCCGCCGAGACGGCGAACTATCGGTCCTATGTGGAGCGGTACTTAGCAGAAAGCTCCTGGACCCCGGAGCATCCGATGATGCTCATGCTGTCCGGTGTCGTGCTCGGGCCGCCCGACGACGAGGACGCGCGGCTCCGGCTGTCCGGGCTCGAAAAGCATCCCGACCCGTGGCTCACCGCGCTCGTGCCGATGGGCGACGGTCTGCGCGCGATGCTCGCCGGGGAACTCGACGAAGCCGAACGCGGTCTGCGAGAAGGCGAAGCGTGCTACCGGGCGCTCGGCGAACGCTGGGGACTGTCGATGGCGCTCGACCACCTGTCGCAACTGCTGGTTTTGCGCGGCCGCCACGAGGAAGCGCTCGCCGCGATGACCGAGTCCCTGTCGCTCATGCAAACGCTCGGCGCGACCGACGACTACGCGGACCTGCTGTGCCGTCGCGGCGACAGCCGAGCGTTGCGCGGCGACCTCGCCGGCGCGAAGGCCGACTACGAGCGGACCGTCGAACTCGCCCACCGCACCGGGATGCCCGAGACGCGAGCCAGCGGTCACGTCGGTCTGTCCGGCATCGCCCGCCGCTCCGGAGATCTGGCCGGTGCGCGGGCGCTGGCCGAGCAGGCGCTCGCCGAATGCGCGGCGGACTCGTTCTCGGCCGCCATCGTGCGGGCAGCCGCGTCGATCGCGCTCGGCTGGATCGACGTGGCCGAGCACCGCCCGGAGGATGCCCGCCGACGGATGCAGCTCGGCGTCGAAACCGCGCACCGCTGGCATGACCACGGGTCACTGGCCACCGCGTTCGAGGGCGTCGCCGGGGTCTTCGCCGAGGAGGGCCGGTTCGCCGATGCCGCCGCCTTGCTCGGCGCGGCGGCCGCGGTGCGCGGGGCCGCCGTGCCCGGCCAGCACGATGTCGCGCAGGTCACCGCGGCCGCGGAGAAGGCGCTCGGACCGGACGGGTTCACCGCCGCGTACACCGCCGGTAAGCAGCTAGAACCGCATCAACGCCTCGCGTTGGCCGGATTGTCCCCGGTTCAGTGAACGGGTACCACGCCGTCGGGGGGTACGCAGCGCCGCACCGGAGCGCGTAGCCTTCCCTGCCGTGCGGAACGTAGTTGTGATCGGTGGGGGAATCGTCGGGCTGTCGGTCGCGTGGGAGCTGTCCCAGCGCGGCCAGGACGTGACGGTGCTCGAAAAGGAAGCTCGCTGGGCGGCGCACCAGACCGGGCACAACTCCAACGTCGTGCACGCCGGGCTCTACTACAAGCCCGGTTCGTTCAAGGCGCGGATGTCGGTCGGCGGCAACCGGTCCATTGTGGATTTCGCCAGGCAGTACGGGGTGCCGGTGCAGGTGTGCGGCAAGCTCGTCGTGGCGACCCGCGAGGAGGAGATCCCCGCGCTGGACACGCTCGCCGAACGGGCCGAGGCCAACGGCGTGCCCGCCAAGCGGATCACCCCCGCGGAGGCCCGCGAGTACGAGCCGGAGGTGTCCTGCGTCGCCGCGCTGCGCGTCGAGTCGACCGGCATCATCGACTTCCCCGCGGTGTGCGCGGCGCTCGTGCGGCTGCTCGACGAGGCGGACGCGGACCTGCGGCTGAACACCCCCGCGCTGGGCATCCGCCCGGCTCGCGGCGGCGGGGTCGAGGTGGCCACCGGCTCCGAGGTGCTGCACGCGGACGCGCTGGTCAACTGCGCCGGTCTGCACGCGGACCGCGTCGCCGAGATGGCCGGCATCACGCCGAGCGCGCGCATCGTGCCGTTCCGCGGCGAGTACTACGAGCTGAAGCCGGAGCGCCGCCACCTCGTGCGCGGTCTGATCTACCCGGTGCCGGACCCGACGCTGCCGTTCCTGGGCGTGCACCTCACCCGCATGCTGGACGGCAGCGTCCACGCGGGCCCGAACGCCGTGCTCGCGCTGCGCCGCGAGGGCTACCGCTGGGCGGACGTGTCGGTGAAGGATCTCGCCGACGTCGCCCGCTTCCCCGGCGCCTGGAAGCTCGCCCGCAAGTACGCGTACCCGACCGGTCTCGAAGAGGTGCTGCGGTCGTTCTCGAAGAAGCGCTTCGCCGCCAGCCTCGCGCAGCTGGTGCCCGCGGTGACCGAGGACGACATCGTGCGCCACGGTTCCGGCGTGCGGGCACAGGCGCTGCGCCCGGACGGTTCGCTGGTGGACGACTTCCTCATCGAGTCCACAAAGGACCAGGTGCACGTGCTCAACGCGCCGAGCCCGGCGGCGACGAGCGCACTGGAGATCGCCAAGTACATCGCCGACCGGGTGACCGACTGAACCGTCCGATGTAGACGGTTCAGGAAGGCAGGTTCCCCGAAACCATCGGGATTCCGGCCTTGATCGCGTCGCACGCCTTGGTCTTGTCGGCCAGCTGCCCGCTGACGATCTGGATCGAGGCGGTGTCCGAAACCGGCAGCCCGGCCGCGCAGATCACGCCGCCGGAATCGTTGAAGTTCGGGAACAGCGACCACTTCCGGCCGTTCACGTCGATCTGCTCGGTCGGCGCGACCTCCATGCCGGGCCAGCGTTTCAGCGGCACGTCCGGCCCGACCCAGACCTCGAACGGCTTCTGCCCGCCGTCGCCGTCGGTGTCCTTCCACAGGCAGTAGGTCACGTTCGGCGAGATGACCTTCGAGCTGTCGAGTTCGCCGTTCGGCACCATTTTCAGCTGCTGCGCCTGCTCCGGCTTCAGCAGCTGGCACGGGTTGACCGACGCGAGCGGCCCGGTCGGCGCGGTGCCCTCCGGCGGCGTGCTCGGCGCGATCGACGGCGCGGGCTGGCCGCCCGGCAGATGCGCGGCGACCTGCGGGATGACCTTCTTCGCGCGTTCGCACGCCTGCGCGTCGTCCGGATAGGACACGCTCACGAAGGCGAACGACTTCGGGCCGAGCGTCGTGTACAGGTCGCAGCTGCCGTTGATGAACCCGGCGTAGCGCGTCCACGGAAAGCCGCCGAGCTGTACCGGGTCGGCCTTTTTGAGGGCGCCCTGGAGGTAGTCGTCGAGGCTCAGGTCCACCGACCAGCCGACGGACATGACCACCGTGTGGTCGGTGTCCGTCCCGGTCCACAAGCACATCGCGGGCGCGCGCTGTTCCTTGCGCGCCTTCACCGACCGGCCCGGCGGCTTGTAGCCGAGCCCGGCGAGCTGCTTCGCGTCGAGAAGCTGGCACGGCTCGACGACCGGCGTGACCGGCCCCTGCCCCGGCACCGGCGAAGCCACGCCGCTCACCTGCTGCGTGCACCCGGCGAGCAGCATCGCGACCGCCGCCAGGGCGACCGCCGCTTGTTTGCACCTCATCAGCTGCCTCCTCCGCTCCGCACCCTACTGAGCAGCGGCGTTCCGCACCTGCGGAACGCGAAGGAAGGACCGGAGATCACGGTTTCGGCACCGCGCGCCGCAGGACGAGCGCGGAAACCCCGGCGGCCGCCACGACCACCGCGGCGGCGGCGATCGCGATGGCCATCGTGGTTCCGTTCACCTGCGGCCGGAACGGATGCGAGTTCGGCACCAGCAGGATGACGCCGGAGCCGATCGCCGCGAGCAGCAGACCGAACAGCCAGATCCGCAGGGCGCCTTGCCGGAGCGTCGCGAGGAACTGCGCGTCCGCGGACCGGAACATCGGCCGCCGATCCCGCCCCCGGGCCAGCATGACCCCGTTGACGACGAGGCAGAACGCCGCGCCGCCGATCGCGATCAGCCCGAACCGGAACGACGCGTGCGTCCCCTTTTCCGCGGCGAAGAGCAGCCAGCCCGCGACCGCGAGCACGGCGAACGCCAGCGCATAGTCCACTGTGGCCAGCGCACCGGCCTTGCGCAGAGCGGGGATCAGGGCTCTGTCGGATTCCATCTGAGGTTGTCTCGCCTTCGCGAAGTTCAGCGCTTGACCGGCTCCAGCACCTCAAGCCCGCCGAGGAACGGACGCAGCGCCACCGGCACCCGGACCGAACCGTCGGGCTGCTGGTGGTTCTCCACGATCGCGACGATCCAGCGCGTGGTCGCCAGCGTGCCGTTCAGGGTGGCGGCCGTCTGCGGCTTTCCGTTGTCGTCGCGGTAGCGGACGGACAGCCGGCGGGCCTGGAACGTGGTGCAGTTGGACGTCGACGTCAGCTCGCGGTAGGTCTCCTGCGTCGGGACCCACGCCTCGCAGTCGTACTTGCGGTAGGCGGACGTGCCGAGGTCGCCGGTCGCGGTGTCGATGACCCGATACGGGACCTCGATCGCGGCGAGCATGTCCTCTTCCCAGCCCAGCAGCCGCTCGTGCTCGGCCTCCGCGTCCTCCGGCTTGGCGAACACGAACATCTCGACCTTGTCGAACTGGTGCACCCGGATGATGCCGCGGGTGTCCTTGCCGTACGACCCGGCCTCGCGGCGGTAGCACGACGACCAGCCCGCGTAGCGGCGCGGACCGGCGGCGAGGTCGAGGATCTCGTCCGAGTGGTAGCCCGCGAGCGGGACCTCCGACGTGCCCACGAGGTACAGGTCGTCGTCGCGCAGCCGGTACACCTCCGACGAGTGCGCGCCGAGGAAGCCGGTGCCCGCCATGATTTCCGGGCGGACCAGCGACGGCGTGATCATCGGCGTGAAGCCGTTCGCCGTCGCGCGTGCCACGGCCATGTTCAGCAGCGCGAGCTGCAGCTGCGCGCCGACGCCGGACAGGAAGTAGAACCGCGAACCCGACACCTTCGCGCCGCGCTCCATGTCGAGCGCGCCGAGGCCTTCCATCAGGTCGAGATGGTCGCGCGGGGCGAAGTCGAACGACGGCACCTCGCCGACGGTCTTCAGCACCGCGAAGTCGTCCTCGCCGCCGATCGGCGCGTCCGGGTGCACCAGGTTCGGCAGGATCCGGAACAGCTTGTCGAACTCCTCCGACGCCTCGTTCTGCTCGACCTCGGCGGCCTTGACCTGCGCTGACAGGTCCTTGGCGCGGGCGAGCAGTGCGGGCTTGTCCTCGGCGGAGGCCTTCGGCACCTGCTTGGACACGGACTTCTGCTCGGCCCGCAGCTTGTCGGCGGTCGCGATCGCAGAGCGGCGGCGCTGATCGAGGTCGAGCAGCTTGTCGACCACTCCCTCGTCCTCGCCACGGGCACGCTGCGACGCGCGCACGGCTTCCGGGTCTTCGCGCAGAGTCCTGGGGTCAATCACGGACAGAAGGGTAGTCGCAGGCCAGCCGTGGCTTCGACGCGGTTTCCCGTACACACTGTGCGCCGCCCCGAAGACAACCCGACAGTCTGATCGTTGTCGCCCGTTTCCCGCGCTCCCCATACTCGCTAGAACCCGGAGCGGAGGGAACTCACATGACCGACGACCTGCTCGCGCGCCACCGCGCGGTGCTCCCGTCCTGGATGTCCCTGCTGTACGACGAGCCGATCGAAATCGTGCACGCGCAGGATCGCCGTCTCACCGATTCCACCGGCCGCACCTACCTCGACTTCTTCGCCGGCGTGCTCACCAACGCCATGGGCTACGACGTCCCCGCGATCAGCGACGCGGTCCGCAAGCAGCTGGACACCGGCGTTCTGCACACCTCGACGCTGTACCTGATCCGCTCGCAGGTCGAACTCGCCGAACGGATCGCGCGGCGCTCCGGCATCCCGGACGCCAAGGTGTTCTTCACCAACTCCGGCAGCGAGGCCAACGACACCGCGCTGATGCTCGCCACCCAGTACCGCCGCAGCAACCAGGTGCTGGCGATGCGGAACTCGTATCACGGCCGGTCGTTCGGCACGGTCGCGATCACCGGCAACCGCGGCTGGTCGGCGTCGTCGCTGAGCCCGATCAAGGTCAACTACGTCCACGGCGGCTACCGCTACCGCAGCCCCTTCCGCGACCTGCCCGACACCGCCTACATCGACGCTTGCGTCGCCGACCTGGTGGAACTCCTGGAAACCGCCACCGCGGGCGACGTGGCCTGCCTGATCGCCGAGCCGATCCAAGGCGTGGGCGGCTTCAGCTCCCCGCCGGACGGCCTGTTCAAGGCGATGAAGGAAGTCCTGGACGAGCACGGCATCCTCTTCATTTCCGACGAGGTCCAGACCGGCTGGGGCCGCACCGGCGACCATTACTGGGGCATCGAGGCCCACGACGTGGTGCCGGACATGATGACCTTCGCCAAGGGCCTCGGGAACGGCCTGGCGGTGGGCGGCGTGGTCGCCCGGGGCGACGTCATGGACTGCTTCCAGGCAGAGTCGTTCTCCACTTTCGGCGGCAACCCGGTGTCCATGCAGGGCGCGCTGGCCGTCCTCGACTACATCGACGAGCACGACCTGCAAGCCAACTGCAAAGCCCGCGGCGACCAGTTGATGCGAGGCCTGCGCGCGGCGAACAGCCCCTGCGTCGGAGAGGTGCGCGGCAAGGGGCTGATGATCGGCGTCGAACTGATCGAACCGGGTACCACGACGCCGAATACCGCAGCCGCCAAGCAAATGCTGGAAGAAACGAAAAAGCGCGGACTGCTCATCGGAAAGGGCGGGCTGCACAAAAACGTCCTGCGGATCGGGCCGCCGATGACCCTGACCGAAGCCGAGGCAGCCGAAGGACTGCAGATCCTGCTCGACTCGCTGGCCGCCCTGTCCTGACCGGCTCGGCCGACGTACGTGAGGGGAACCCTCATTGACTCTGATTCCCTCAGGGTTCCCCTCACGTACGGCTTCTCGCGCCCCTCGCCATGCACCCGCGAGCGAGAGTCAGCGGCGGACGAACCGCGCCACGTGCTCCGCGAGCGTCTCCCCCGCGTCCTCCTGCAGGAAGTGCCCAGCCCCGGCCACCGTCGGGTGGTCCAGACCAGCCGCCCCGCGCATCGAACGCTGCAGAATCGGCCCCATCGCGCCGGTGATCGGGTCTCCGTCGGAGAACGCGCACAAGAACGGCACGTCCAAATCCGTCAACGTCGCCCACGCCGCCCGATTGGCGTCCGACGCCGGGTCGTCCGGTCGCGTCGGCACCAGCCCCGGCATCGCCCGCGGACCGGCCTTGTACATCTCGTTCGGGAACGGCGCGTCGTAAGCCGCCCGGATGTCTTCCGGCAGCGGCGTCTTGCACCCGGCCTGCACACACCGCCCGACGTCCAGAATCTGCGCGCCCTCCACGGCTTCCCGGAACTTGTGCCACACCGGCGGCATGTCCACGTCCCCGGTCGGCAGCCCGGTATTGGCCGCCACCACCCCGGCGAACCGGCCGGGGTGCTCGGCCACCAGCCGCAGCCCGATCAACCCGCCCCAGTCCTGCCCGACGACCGTGACCCCTTCGAGCCCGAGCACGTCGAACGCGAACCGCCGCATCCATTCGACGTGCCGCGCGTACGTGTGGTCGACGATCTCCGCCGGCTTGTCCGACCGCCCGAACCCGACGAGGTCCGGGGCGATCGCCCGCAGCCCGGCGTCGGCCAGCACCGGAAGCATCTTCCGGTAGAGGAACGACCAGCTCGGCTCGCCGTGAAGCAGCAGAACAGGGGGCCCGTCCGCGGGCCCGGCCTCGACGTAGCCGACTCTGATCAGCCCGCCGTCCGGGTCGGACAGGTCGGTGTACTGAGGTTCGAAGGCGAAATCGGGCAGGTCCGCGAACCGGTCTTCCGGCGTCCTGAGGAGTCGCACGGTTCCCACGTTAGTGGGAACGGGACCGCGCGGCAGTGCGCGAACGCTACGAAATCGCTACCGCGACGACCAGCCCGAGCCCGAGGTGCGCCGCCGCGACGACGACGCTCGCCGGCGCGAATTTCTCGCTCTGGATGGTGGACCCGACGTCGATCCGGGTCGCCCACTCCAGCAGCCGCACCGCCAGCACCTGCACGATGACCCCGATCAGGCCGTAGACCAGCGACGTGATCAGCCCGGCGGTCAGGTCGCTCGCGGAACTGTAGATCGCCACGACCACGATGAACGCCATCGACAGCAGCCCGGACGCGGTCACGATGACCGCGTTCGGCAGCCCGCGGGTGACCAGCTTCGACAGCTTGCCCGGCGTGGTGAAGTCGATCGCGTAGAAGCCGGCGAACATCAGCAGCAGGCCGACGATGCCGTACAGCAGGATCGCGCCGATCCCGCGCACGAGATCGGAACCGAAGGTCGCGGGCAGCGCGAGGGTCGTGGTCACGGGGTCTCCCTGGATGGCCAATTCAGCCAGTTGAATCGGACATCCAGGGTTGTATCACGACTCCGGGATCCGGTGCGGCACAAACGCCGCGCCGTCGTCGGTGACGAGTCCGCTGGTCTCGCGGATGCCCAGCCCCGCCGACTGGTCGCCGACAATCCACGCGCCGAGCGCGGGCCGGTACCCGTCGAACTCGGGCAGCGGGTCGAACGCCTGGTAGACGTAGCCTTCCGCGCCGTAGACGCCGTCGGTCTGCGTCTCGTACCCGGTGGCCACGATCTGCACGTTCGCGCCCTCGCGGCCGAGCTTCGGCTTGCGCACGTACTCGGTGAGCAGGCCGGGATCGTCAGCGAACGCGGGCAGCAGGTTCGGGTGCCCGGGATAGTTCTCCCACAGCACGGCGAGCAGCGTCTTGTTCGACAGCAGCATCTTCCACAGCGGTTCGACCCACAGCGTGCGCGGCATGGTCTCCACCGCGAACTTGCCGAACTCCTCGTCGACGACCCATTCCCACGGGTACAGCTTCACCACCGTGGACATCTGTCCCTCGGCGAGGTCGACGAACCGCTTGAGCACCGGGTCCCAGCCGATCTCCTCGATCGCGAGCCCGACCGTGTCGAGCCCGGCCTCGGCCGCGGTCTCCTGCAGATACGCCGTGGTCACGTGGTCCTCGCCGCTCGGGTCGGCGGAGGACCAGGTGAAGTGCAGTTCGTTCGACGGCAGCTTCCCGCCGATCTCCTCCCAGCGCTCGACCAGTTTCTCGTGGATCGAGTTCCACTGGTCGTCTTCCGGGAAGACGTCGGTCTTCCAGTGCCACTGCAGCAGCGACGCCTCCAGCAGCGTGGTCGGCGTGTCCGCGTTGTACTCCAGCAGCTTGGCCGGCGACTTGCCGTCGTAGCGCAGGTCGAAACGCCCGTAGACGTGCGGGTCCTGCCGCTTCCACGACTCCGCGATGTGCGGCCACACCCATTCCGGGATGCCGAAACGCTGGTACTGCTCGGTGGTCACGACGTTGTCGACGGCCTCCAGGCACATCGAATGCAGCAGTTCGACGTCCGCCTCGAGCGAGAGCACCTCGTCCATGTCGAAGACGTAGTGCACCGATTCGTCCCAGTACGGGCGCGGTTTGCCGGTGCCGTCGCGCGCCGGGGTGCCGTAGACCAGGCCCTGCTCTTCGACGATCCGCTGCCAGTCGCGGCGCGGTTCCCGCCGGTCCCGATACACCTATGAGCCTCCGCTCTTCCCGGTCCCGCCGAAGCTGCTGCCGCTCTTGCCGCTGATGCCGAACCCGCCGCGCTGGACGCTGGTGCCCGACTTGGTCGAAACGTTGGTGTTGCCCGACGGCGCGGTGTAGCTGCCGCCGGACACGTGCTGCCCGATGCTGCCGCTGCCGCCGTAGTTGTAGCGGTACTGCGAGTAGCCGCCGCCCGGGAGCGGGATGATCCAGAACCCGCCGCTGTAGTGCCCGCCGTGGCTGGTCGCGTAGCTCTCGTCGCAGTACTTGTCGTCCTGGATGACCCCGTCGGACGAGACGCACGACGCGGTCATCTCGGCGGGCTTCGCGATCGTGTAGAACGTCGCGACCAGCCCGACGAGACCGACAGTGACCCCGCTGCCGATCAGGATCTTGCGTTTGGTGGCCGCCTTCGCGTCCGCCGCCTCCCGGGCCGCGACGGCTGCCTGCCGTTCGCGTTCCTGGTCGGCGATGGCCTGCTTGCGGGCCCGTTGTTCGGCCACCGAGGGCTGCCGGGGCTGCGTGTTCGCGTCCTGGAACCGCATCGAACCCGGCTTCTTCGGCTCCTCGGGCGGCTGCACGCCGCTGTTGTCGTCTTGCGTCATGTGCGCTCCGTAATCCCCCAGCACTGCAAACCCCGCGTTCCACCCTAATCGACCCGGCACACGCGCGGTTCATGCGGCGCGGGCATCATAGGTATCGATGTCTCAACGCTCGGAGCGGTTCCCTTCGCGCATGCAGACCCTGACCACCCGCGTGGTGATGGCCGGGGTGTTCCTCGGCGCGGTCATCGCGCTGGCCTTGAGCGTCGCCTTCTCCTGGACCGACACGCTCGCCGGCGGTGCGGGCGGCGGCGAGGGCAAGCTCAGCGAGGCCGCCCAGCAGGCGTTCCACTCGCCGCCGGGCACCTGTCTGGCCTGGAACGCCAAGGACGCCTCGGACGCGCACCAGGTGCCGTGCACGCAGCCGCACCTGTTCGAGGTCACCACCGTGGTCGACATCGGCGCGAAGTACCCGCAGCAGGCTCCGTTCCCGAGCCTCGACCAGTGGCAGGACATCGCGCAGCAGCAGTGCAACGCCGACGTGCGGCCGTACCTCGGCCATCCGCTCGACCCGTACGGCAAGCTCACCACCAACCTGCTGCGGCCCACGTCGGCGCAGTGGTCCCAGGGCGACCGCCAGCTGCGCTGCGGCCTGCAGTTCGCCGGTCCAGGCGGGACGCTGCAGCAAACCACCGGCGCGGCGAAGACCCAGGACCAGTCGATGGTGTGGGCCCCGGGCACCTGCCTCGCGCTGGCGGGCAAGGGCGTCGGCGACCCGATCGACTGCGGCAAGCCGCACTCGTACGAGATCATCGCGACGCTCGACCTCGCCTCGCACTTCAAGGACGGCTACCCCAAGCTGGACGACCAGAAGTCCTGGCTGGACACCGAGTGCAACAAGGCCGCGAAGGAGTACACCGGCGGCGCTGATCTTTCCGCGAAGAAGCTCACGCTGGGCTGGGACTCGCGCGAGCAGGAGAGCTGGGACGCCGGGTCAACCAAGGTCAACTGCAAGGTCGCGGCCACGCTGCAGGACGGCAGCGGGTTCCAGGCCGTCACCGGCAGCGTGAAGAGCGGGGCGGCGAACTCGTCCGGCCAGCAGCAGAGCCCGCCGCCCAGTTCCAGCTCCGGTTCCGGCGGAGGCAACTGAGCCGTGCCCGTCGAGATGAGCCAGGCGCGGTTCGAGGAACTCGTCTCCGACGCGCTCGACCAGGTGCCCCCGGAATTCGCCTCGGCGATGGACAACGTCGTGGTGCTGGTCGAGGACTTCAACGAGGAAGCGCCGGACATCCTCGGGCTCTACCACGGCATCGCGCTGACCGAGCGCACCAGCCACTACAGCGGGGCGCTGCCGGACCGGATCTCGATCTACCGCGAGCCGATCCTCGACATCTGCGACACCGAGGACGACGTCGTCGAGGAAGTGCTGATCACCGTGATGCACGAACTCGGCCACCACTTCGGCATCGACGACGAGCGGCTGCACGAGCTCGGCTGGGGCTGATTCCGGCGGAACCCCGCCCGCCCGTTGCTCTTCCCTGCCCCACGCCACGCCGCGACCACGGAAAACACCGAAGGTCACCAAAGCGTCACAGAACGCCGCCGATCTCCCTAGACTGGCCTCACCAGGGCGTTTCCTTTCCTCGTGAGGTGGTTCGTGTCGCATCGTCAGACGGACAGCCGGCTTCGCTGGCTGCTCGCCTCGAGCGGCACGTCGAACCTCGCCGACGGCATCGCCAAGGTCGCCTTCCCGCTGCTGGCCACCACGCTGACGCGCGATCCGGTGGAAATCGCCGCGCTGTCGGCGGTGCAGTTCCTGCCGTGGCTGCTGTTCGCCATCCCGGCGGGCACGCTCGTCGACCGGATCGACCGCAAGAAGGCGATGGTCGCGGCGAACGCGATGCGCGCGCTCGTGGTCGCCGCGGTCACCGCGCTGCTGGCTTTCGGCACGGTGGAGATCTGGACGATCTACGTCGCGTCGCTGCTCGTCGGCATCGCCGAGACGGTCGCGGAGAGCGCGGCGAACGTGCTGCCGCCCGCGCTGGTCGAGGCGGACCGGCTGGAGAGCGCCAACAGCAAGCTGCAGGCGTGCGAGATCGTCGGGCAGACGTTCCTCGGCGGCCCGGTCGGCAGTGCCACCTTCGCGCTGTTCGCGGTCTTCCCGTTCCTGCTCTCGTCGGTCGGATTCGCGGTCGGCGCCGCGGTGCTGCTGGGCATGGCGGGCAGCTACCGGCCGCGGCAGGAAACGAAGTCGCACATCCGGGCGGATTTCGCGGACGGCTTCCGCTGGCTGCGGCGGCATTCGCTGCTGCTGCGGCTGCTCGCGATCGCCGGTCTGCTCAGCCTGATCAGCGAGCTGGCCCAGGCGCAGCTGGTGCTGTACGCGCTGGAAGACCTGCATTTGTCCGACGCCACCTTCGGCGCTTTCGCGTTCGTCGGCGGAGCTGGCGGACTGCTGGGAGCCGGGTTGACGCCGCGGCTGGTCCGGCGCATCGGACGACGGGCGGTCCTGGTCGGCGGGGTGTTGTTCTGCGCGCTCGGCTTCGGCGGCATGGGCCTGGTGCGGCAGCCGGTGGTGTCCGCGGTGCTGTTCGGCGTGTTCGCGGCGGCGGTGGTGGCGGTGAACGTCGTGCTCGCGACCGCACGCCACACGCTGGTCCCGGGCGAGCTGCTCGGGCGCGTCCTCGGGGTCTGGCGCACCGTCGTGTGGGGCGCGATCCCGCTCGGCGCGCTGCTCGGCGGATTGCTCACGAAACTGCTCGGTTCGGCGGGCGACACCTTCGCCGCTTCCGGCCTTCTGCTGCTGTTCGTGACCGGCTATGCACTCTTCGCGCTGCGCGGGCACCCGCTCGATGACAAAACGGCCTCGACCGGCGACGGAGTCCGTTCGCAGCAGTGATCCGGGGCGGGTTTGGTGCTGGAATAACACCTCACCCCGGCCGCCGGAGGTATGCGATGACCGCACTCGACACCCCGCCGCTGCCGGACGACGACCGCGACACCGAACTCGAATCGCCGCCGCCGGCCTCCCGCCGGCCGCTCGTCATCGCCGCGGTCGCCGGATTCGTGCTCGGCGGATGCGTGCTCGGGCTGCTGTGGGGGCTGTCCGGCCAGCGTGCCGGAGCGAATGTCGACGCCGCGGCAGCCTGCGCCGCGTTCGCGCGCGTCGGGCACATCCCGGACACCACCGGCGGCGTCGACGCGGCCCAATTCACCCGGATGTCCGACGACTCGGTGCACCGCGCCACCGGCGCGGCGGAGCTGGCCAAAGCGGCGGCGACCTTCGACGGCAACTACCAGCCGCTGGCCAAAGCCCTCGACGCGGTGAACAAGATGGTGCTCAGCAGCCGCTTCGACAACCGCGACGGGCAGGCCGCCGTCGTCCAGGCGGAACAACTCTGCGCGCGGGGCTGACCCACGCGCAGAGCGACCGGTCAGGCCTTGTGCACGGTCTTCACGCCGAGCTGCTTGCCCGGGATGTTCGTGCCCGCGCAGCCGAGGCCGTCGAGCGGCACGAACTTCGACGCGGTCTCCTGCGGCAGGTACACGCGCAGGCCCTTGACCGGCGTCGGCTTGCAGACGCCCGGGTCGAAGTTGCGCACCTGCGCGAACTGCAGGTCGGCCGCGGCGGTCTGGCCGGGAGCCAGCTTCACCGGCGCGCCCTTGGTGCCGTCGCGCTCGGCGGCCTGGCCGATCTGGGTGCCGTTCTCGCCGCCGACGTAGGACACGCCCGGGAAGCCCTGGATGGTGCACGGCGTGCTGCTGGTGTTCTTGATCAGCAGCGGCCGGTACTCCGAGCCGGCGCCGGCGTCGCCGCCGCCCAGCGACAGGGACACGTCGCCGGCCTTGCACAGGCCGTTGTCAGCGGGTGGTTTCTCGGCCGGCGCCGTGCCGCCGCTGGGGGCGGACGACGACGCGGAAGACGGAGCGGACGACGCGGCGGACGAAGCCGACGACATCGGGCTGCTCGACGGGGTGTCCGAACTCGCCGGGCCGCTCGCGGCGGGTGCGCCCTGGCCGCACGCGGAAAGCAGCAGCGCCCCCGACGCGCCCACTGCGGACAGGAAGACCAGGGAAATCCACGGTTTCTTCGTGTTTGCCATCTCACTCGCCTCGCTGTGCTGGTGAACGCCTAACTGAGTGAAACCTTCATCCGGAGGACGTGCCAGGTCCGGACGGGGTTGCTCCGCATCCGGTGAGTTCCCCACCGGGCCCGGCTTCACTCAGCGTTTCCCCGCACGAGTGACCGACCGCTCACGAAAGGCGGGTATCGACCCAGCGGAGGCACTCCCATCCGTGGTCGCGGGCTTCCAGCTCGACGAACTTCGTGTTCGGGATCAGGGCCTCGTTCGCCAGCTCCGCGGGCACGTTCGAGGCCAGCCATTCCCCGGCGAGCCGGATCGCGCCGCCGTGGCTGACCAGCACGACCACCCCGTCCGGCGACGTTTCCTCGTGCTTGGCCCGCAGCTCGTTCGCCGCGCCGAGCATCCGGTCGCGCACCTGCGTACCGGTCTCGCCGCCGGGGATCGGGACCTCGAGGTCGCCTTGCGTCCAGGCCTTCACCACCCGCAGGTAGACGCCGATCGAGTCCAGGTCCGTGTTGCCCTCGAGGTCTCCGGCATCGACCTCCTTGACGCCCTCGATCACCTGCACGTCGAACCCGAACGCCTCGGCCAGCGGGGCCGCGGTCTGCTGCGCACGCACCGCTTCCGACGCGTACACCGCCACGATCGGCTCGTCTTTCAGCTGTTCGGCGAGCGCCGCGGCCTGCTCGCGGCCGAGTTCGGTGAGCGGCGGACCAGGCAACGCGGTGTCCAGCGCCCGGCGAACATTGCCCTCGGTCTGCCCATGCCGGACCAGCAGCAGCCTCATGCGCCCTCTCCCTTCAAAACCGCATCGACCCACGCCTGCGCGTCGAGGAAATCCTGGTTCCCCGCGCCCTCTTCGATGGTGGCCGCGACCTCGTCGGCCCGCGGGTGCGAACCGAGGAAGCGCAGGTGGCAACGGCGGCGCAGGGCGGTCATCGCGTCGATGATCCGCGGTTCGGCGAGATGGCCCTCGAAGTCGATGAAGAACCGGTACTCGCCGAAGTTGTTGCGGGTCGGCCGGGCGTCGATCCGGGTCAGGTTGATCCCGCGGCCAGCCAGTTCGACCAGCAGATCGGACAGTGTCCCGGTGCGGTTGACCGCCGCCGCGACGATCGACGTCCGGTCGGCGCCGGTGGGCGCGGGCAGTTCGCCCGGGCGGCGCACCATCAGGAACCGGGTCTGCGCGTCGCGGACGTCGGCGACGCCGGTCGCCAGCTCCTCCAGCGGGTAGTGCTCGATCGCGACCGGCGCGGACACCGCCGCGTCGAAATCGCCCTCGACCACGCCGACCGCCGCCGCCGCGGTGGACGACGAGGCGACCGGGGTGGCGTCCGGCAGATTCGTTTCCAGCCATGCGCGCACCTGCGCGAGCGCGTGCGGATGGCTCGCGACGGTGCGGATTTCGCCGCTGCCCGGCCGTTTGAGCACGCTGAAGTGAATCGGCAGGATCGTCTCGGCCGTGGCGACGAGCGGGTCCCCGTCGCTGAGCCCGTCGAGCGTCGCGGGCACCACGCCCTCGACGGAATTCTCGATCGGCACGCACGCGGCGTCCGCGGCTCCGTCGCGGACGGCCTGCAACGCCAGCCGGACGGTCTCGTAGGGGGTCAGGTCCTCGCCCGGCGCGAGCGCGCGGGCGGCCTGCTCGGTGAACGTGCCCTGAGGGCCGAAATACGCGATCCGCAACACGACGGTCAGGCTAGCGACCGCGGGCGTGGCGCTTTTCACTCGGACAGCCGGTGGCTAAACCGGTTACGCCGGGTGGCGTTTTTTGCCATGCTGGAACGGTGACCGCCGACTCAGGCACACACGCCGGGCACGGGGAAGCCGGTTTGCCGGGTTCTCCCCGAACGCCGGAATTGGTGCTGTGCGCCGTCGATGAACCGCTGGCCGCGGCGTGGACCTCCGCCGTGGCGGATTTCGGCGGCTCCGTCCGGGTGCACCGCGGTTCGGTGCTCGACATCTCCGCACAGGCGGTGGTCAGCCCGGCCAACTCCTACGGCTGGATGCGCGGCGGGATCGACGCCGTCTACTCGCGGGCGTTCCCCGGCATCGAGCAAAGCGTGCGCAGCGCGGTACTGGCTTCTTACGGCGGTGAGCTGCCGATCGGCGAGTCGGTGATCGTCCCGACCGGCGAATCCGAACCGGCGTGGCTGATCAGCGCGCCGACGATGCGCGAACCCGGCGAACGGCTGCCCGCCGACACCGTCCACCCGTATCTCGCGGCACGCGCGGTGTTCCTGCAATGGCAGCGCGGGCAGCTGGATTCCGGCCCGGTCTCCTCGGCCGTGCGGACGATCGCGATGCCCGGGCTCGGCACCGGCGTCGGCGGCGTGGCTCCGGCCGCGTGCGCCCGGCAGGTCGCCGCCGCGTGGCAGGAAGTTTTCGGGGCAAACGGTCACCTTCGGTGATCGAACTCCCGGCCCGGTCAGGGGTGCGTGCATCACATCACAGCGCGTTCACGCGCGGTAAGCCCTACCGTTGATACGGCGTTACGGAAGTAGCGCAGACGGAGCCAGCGCAGGCGACGGCCGAGGAGTGTGCGATGCCCACACGGGTCCGTGAACTCAGCCCTTATGTAGAGCTGCATCGGGAACAGTGGCGGGAGCTGCGCAGCTCCACTCCGCTGCCGCTGACCGCGGACGAGCTGGTCCGGCTCCGCGGGCTCGGGGAGCAAATCGATCTCGCCGAGGTCGCCGACGTGTACCTGCCGCTTTCGCGGCTGATCAACCTCCAGGTGAAGGCCCGGCAACAGCTGTACGAGGCCACCACGACGTTCCTCGGCGAGGACTGTCGCAATACCAAGGCTCCGTTCGTGATCGGCATCGCGGGCAGCGTCGCGGTCGGCAAATCGACCACCGCCCGGATCCTGCGCACCCTGCTCGCCCGCTGGCCCGACCACCCGCGCGTCGACCTCGTGACGACCGACGGGTTCCTCTACTCCCGCTCCGAGCTGACCCGGCGCGGGATCATGCACCGCAAGGGTTTCCCGGAAAGCTACGACCGCCGCGCGCTGCTGCGGTTCGTCACCGAGGTGAAGTCCGGGGCCGAGCGGGTGTCCGCGCCGGTGTACTCGCACCTGGCCTACGACATCCTCCCGGACCAGGAACAGGTCGTGGAGCGGCCGGACATCCTCATCATCGAGGGGCTGAACGTCCTGCAGCCCGGCCCGAGCCTGACGGTCTCGGATCTGTTCGACTTCTCGATTTACGTCGACGCGCACATCGACGACATCGAGCACTGGTACGTCGAGCGGTTCCTGAAGCTGCGGCACACCGCGTTCGCCGATCCCGCCTCGCACTTCCACCACTTCGCCGGCCTGCCCGACGACGAGGCCCGCGAAGAAGCGCGGCACCTGTGGCGCACCATCAACGAGCCGAACCTGATGGAGAACATCAAGCCGACGCGTCCGCGTGCGACTCTCGTGCTCCGCAAGGACGCCGACCACGCCATCAACCGTGTTCGACTGCGGAAGCTCTGAGGGTCACCCACACGCGTCTCTCCGGTCTCGTGCTGCACAGCGGCCGGAGTAATTGACCGATCGGCCAGCGTCTTCGTAACCACTTGGCCGATACCAGCGCCCCCGTCCGCAAGCGACCCTGAGAGCAGCAGGACGAGAGCAGTTGACCTGCGGAGGAGGCCACGATGTTGACTATCGTCCTGACCTGGGTCGGCGCGGTATTGGGATTGACGCTGCTGGTCGCGATGGCCGCCGGGGCGTTCGTCGTCGACTTCGACGACGCGCTGCGCGAACGGCGCGTGAAGGCACGCGGCACGGCGGAGCCGACCAGCTGAGGCCTGAGCTTCGGGTCCAGGCAAGATGTGCGGCATGAGTCCGGTGAGCCGCGCGCGCAAGAAGAGTTCCCTACCCACCGCCCCCAGCGTCAACGGTCTGTTCAAGGACGTGCTGCGGGACTTCTCCGCGGTCGCGGCCGAGCCCGGTCCGTTCGACATCGAACTGCTGGGTTCCGAGGTCGTCGGGCAGTGGCGGGACGTCGTCGTGGAGGACGAACCGGAATCGCAGCTGGGACTTGAGCTGATCGCGTTCGCCCAGCGCAAGATCACGCCCGGTGCGGCGGCGCTGCTGGCCGCGCTGAAGGTGCTGGCGGAGTCCGAAGAGGAGCGTTCGGCGGCCGCCGAGGCGCTCGGCGTCGTGCTCGGCCGGGGCATCCCGGAGCCGGAGTGGGCCGCCGAGGTCGGACAGGTCAGCGTCGGCGAATGCTGGCGCACCGGGGATGTCTACGGCGACGAATCGTCGCTGCTGTGCGTCTTTTCCCGCGGCGACCACTCGCTCGGTTTGCTGGCGCTGCTGGACTTCACCGAGGGCGGCCGGGTGCGCGACCTGGTGGTCATCGAGGAGCCGCACGAGGTGCTCGCCGAAATGCGCTCGCAGGTCGAGGAAGACGGCGAACTGGTCGTACTGGAGAAAATCGAGCCCGCCGACGCGCACCGGCTGCTGGTGTCCGGGATCGCGGCCACGGACGCGCTGGACGAGCCGGACGTCGGCGAGGACTACACGCGGTTCCACGCCATCGCGCTGACCTGGGCGCGGTCTCTGCCGGAGCCGTCCGAGGCGCCGCCGGTCGCCGAATGGACCGCCGCGCAGCGCGAGGAAGCGGTCACCCAGTTCCTCGCCGACACGAACCTGCCGGACGCCGACGCGGCGCGCGAAATCGCCAATCTGCTGGTCGACCACGGCTGCCGCACCGAACCGGCGAACCCGCTGCGCGTCGGTCCGGAGAAGCTGGCGCGGTTCCTCGAATCCTTGCTGGACGGCGAATACGAGCTGGAAGACGAGGACGCCGTCGCACCGGTCGTGCTGTCCTGGGCGGGCTGGGCCGCGGCGCGCGCCGGACTGTCCGAAGTCGCCACGGCCGCACTGCTGGAAGAGGTCACCGAGTATCTCGGCGAGTACCTCTCGGACGACGACGAGGACGAGGACTTCAGCGACTACCTCGACGGCACTGAATCCGCCGACGAGGCACTGGAAGTGGTGGCCCGCCGCCGGTTCGCGGTGCCCGAACTGTCCACAGTGATCGGTGACGAGGAACTGACCGACCTCGACCCCGGCGACCCGGAACAGCGTCGGCTGCTGGTGATCGGCGCGCACCCGGAGTACCACGAATCGCTGGCCGCGGAAGAATTCGACGGCGCGGACGGCCTCCGTCTCGCGCTTGAGACGTCCATTGTGGACCAGCTGTGGGACGACGAGCCCGCCGAGGTGTGGACCGCCGCGCAGAACCTGCTGCAGCAGGACCTTTCCCGCGCCGACGTCCTCGACCGCCTGGTGACCGTCCTCGAAGGACAGTTGACCGAAACCGAGGAAGAAGACCAGCTGGACTACGACCTCGACGCCTACCGCGCCGCCTTGGCCGAAATCTAGCCCTTCGGCAGCGCGATCCGGGCCGACCGGATCTCCGCGAGCAACCGGGTCTTGCGGCGGTGGACGTTCACCAGCTCGGCGACGTAGCCGGTGAACTCCTCCGCCGTCCCCGCTTGTTTGTGGAGGGTGCGCAGTTTTTTGAGGCACTGCGCCGCTTCCCGGTACGCGCCGGCTTCTTTCTGCGCGATCAGCTGCTCGATCCGTTCGCGGTACTCCGGAATGGACTCTTCTTCTTTCTGCGGCACCTCTTTTTGCCGCGGCGCCTCTTTCTGTCGCGGTGTTTCCTTCCGCTGCGGAGTCAACACCCGCGCCGCGTAAGCGATCGCCTCGCTGTGCCGCCCAGCCGCCCGCAACACGCGGACGATCTTGAGGCTGACGTCCACCCGCGGCGGTTTGGCCGCGAGAATGGCGACCAGCCCGTCCACGTCCCCGCTCGCCTCGGCGATTTCCTCCTGCAGCCGCTCGGCGATCTCGCGCTTTTCGGCCTGCTTCCCGCGCAGCACTTCGTCCACAATGGACTTCATCCGGGCGAGTCCGGCGTCCCCGAGCGCCGCCGCGAAATCCGCCACCGCGCCCGCCCGCCCGCTGAACGCCGCCTCCAGCACCCAGTCCGCGAGCTGCTCCGGATCGGGCGGCCGAGCCGCACAAGCCCGCGCGTACAGGGCGACCGCCTGGTCAAGCCGCACCTCGAGGTCCGCCGCGAGCGCACCGTGCTGCTCGAGCATGCCCACGATGTCGTCCACCGCCCGCCGCGCGAGCGGAGCGAGATCAGCGCGGCTGCCGGAGTCGAGCAGCCGCCGCACAGTATCGAGAACCGCACCGATTTTGGCGGTGTACTCGACCGGGTCGGGGACGCTCACGCGAACAGTCTGCCGTATGGCCCGTAACCGGCGTGTGGGCCAACGGCGTACTCTTTTCGGCCCAACCCGGACACCCCAGGTGAGCACCGCGCGTGATAATCAGGTCCGGTGACCCTAGAAGACCTCACCCAGCGCCTCCGCGACTTCGCCGCCGCCCGGGACTGGGAACCGTTCCACACCCCGAAAAACCTGACGATGGCCCTGTCCGGCGAAGTAGGCGAGCTGATCGCCCTGTTCCAGTGGCTGACCCCGGAGGAAGCCGCGAACTGGCGCGCGGACCCGGCCCAGGAGTTCAACGTCCAGGACGAAATCGCCGACGTGATGCTGTACCTGGTCCGGCTGGCGGACGTACTGGGGATCGACCTGCTGGAAGCGGCGAACGCGAAGGTGGACCGGAACGAGAAGAGGTTCCCTCCGCTAGCCCGATGAAACCGGATCAATCGCCGACTCGGCCGCTTCCCTGGCAGTATCGGTTGAGAGACACTGAGCCGGTGGATAGTGCGCCGCCAGCGTTCTCGACCTGGATGGAGCAGGCCGCGCTCGACGAGCTGAGAAGCCAGGGAGTACGCCGTCCTTTCCGGACCGGCACCCGGCTCTTCCGGCAAGACGATCCGCACGGAAGCGTGTTTCTCATCGAATCCGGCCTGGTCACGGTCTCTGTGGCGGACGCCGACGGGACCGAGCTGATTGTCGGCATCTACGGCCGCGGCGAACTCATGTGCGAGGTGAGCGCGGTGGAGAAGAGTCCGCGATCGGCTTCTGGCGTCGGCAGGCGGCCAGGGTTCGTCACCGAGATCCCCGGATCCGCGTTCCGTGCTTTCACTGTCCGCCACCCGCAGGCGATGCGGTACTTGCTGACCGCGGTCCGGCTGCGGTTGCAGCGAGCCGAACAGGCTCGACTGACCCAGCTCTCGGTCGACGTGCTGGGCAGGGTCGCGCAAACCCTGCTCTCGTGGGCGGAATCGTTCGGTCGCACCGGCCCGAGCCACATCACCATCACCGGGTTCTCCCGGCGCGAGCTGGCCCAGACTGTCGGCGCGTCGCCCAAGTCGGTTGACGCCGCGCTCGCCCGGTTGACCTCCGACGGCGTCGTCCGCACCGGACGGTTGCTGTTCGTCCTGCGTGATCTGCCTCGCTTACGGGCGCTTGTCGAGCGGTGACGATTAGCACGATTCCGCTCCCCTGTCTACCCACGAGGTGGTAGTCGACGGGCCAGGTCGTATCGAAGACTCTCCGCACCGGATCACGGGAAGGGGAGAAAAAATGCCAATGCCCAGCTCAAAAGCGCTGTTCGGCTACGACATCGTCGACTCGTCCAAGGTCGACGACGATCAGCTCGACGACCTCCGACGCGACGCGAAAGAATTCGTCGAGGCGGCATTGACGGAGTCCGGTGCCGACCTGACCGCACGCGCCAACTACTCCTATACCGGCGACGGCTCCCTGTCGGCTTTCCCAGAGCAGAACCTGCCCGCGCTGATCGACGCCGCGTACTTGCTCCAGCCGAAGCTGTACCAGCACAACCGCCGGCACCGCCCGACCATTCGGCTGCGGCTGGCAGTGCATACCGCACCGGTCGTCGTGACGGAGGACGAGCGCTATCAACGGCCGACGATCAACCTCTCCCGGCTTCTGGCCGCGAAAGCGTTCGACGAACTGGTGAAGGACCTCGAAGCCCGTCGCGAGGTGCCGGTAGCCCTAGTGGTCTCGGACCAGGCCTATCGGGCCGCGGTGAAAGGCAGGCACACCGCCCACCTGCGCCCGGACCAGTTCGCTCCCTTGCGCCTCGGCCACAAGGAGTTCGGAGAACAGGGCTGGGTCTGGGCGCCCGGGCTCGATCCGGAAGCATTGCCCGAGCCCGCGAAACCCAGCCGGCCCTCGACGCCAAGCGTCGCGCGGAACCCGAGCAGCAATGGGTCGGCACCGCAGTTCAACACTGAAACCGTGTACGGGGTGAACCTGCAAGGCTCGAATTACGGGCCGATCGAGTCGACCATCCACGTTCCTGGCGGGCCGCGGTGACTGCGGCAACCGAAGCACCCGCCGAACCTCCGTCCGCCGAGTCCCCGGCACCCGACAGTCCAGCCGCCGCGGGCCCGGTGGATATCCCAGAACGAACCGAATCACCCACCGTCACCGGGACAAACGTCGAAGGCGACCACAACGGGGACATCTACCAGATCTTCAAGCCGGATGAACCGGAAACCGCCAAATCCAGCCTGGTGGAAGGACCGGTGCCGGAGGACCGGATCACCCAAGCCGCCGAGGCGTTCTGCTTCCCCGAGCGGTTCGCCGATGCGGCTGCCATCCTCCGGAAGCGGCATCTCGTCGTGCTGGCCGGACATTCAAGCGGGCGGACCCACTCTGGAATCCGCCTGCTGATCGACCTCAACCTCGAATCGCTGCACCACCTCAACCCGACCCGTCCGCCGAAAGACCTCTTGACCCACCAGGCGACTACGACCGGTTACCTGTGGGCAAATCACGATGCCACCGGTTGGTCGCCGGAGGACTGCGAGCGCACACTGGACCAACTGTCGGAGCGGCTTCGATCGCAGCACTCGTATCTGGTGCTGACTTTCCTGGGCAAGCCGGAACTAGGCAACGTCACTAAATACGTCGCCGAATTGGCCGCACCACCGACATCAGCCGTCGTACAGGCTCATCTGACCGCGCGCGGAATCTCCGACGACCGCCGGGCCGACCTGCTCAGCGAGATCGACCTCGAAACCGTCTCGCCGGTGCATCGTGGACCACGCCATGCCGCGGAAGTGGCTAGACTGCTGGCCGCGGTCGAAGCGGGAGAACATTCGTTGGCCGATGTGAAAGCCACGTTGACGAGCCGTGCTGACGAGGACATCCAGGCTTGGTTCGAAGAGCATCCTGACGTGAGCAGCAGGGCTCTCGCCATTACCGTTTCCTTGCTCGAAGAATGCCCGTATTACGATATCGCCTCCGCTGCCAAGAAACTCGAAAAAGTACTGGCCAATCCAGAGAACGGGGAAATTTGGCCTTACCAGCCGCCTGATCTCCTCGATCGGAGCAGGAGCGACCGGCTGAACTCGGTCCACGCACACGTCGTGCGCAACGCCTCTGGTTCGAACGTCGCACTAGGGCCGGTCAGGTTCAGCCGTCCGGGTTGGGGGCCACGGCTGCTGAGCTTCGTGTGGACCGAGTTCGAACGGGTCCGGCCCGTCATTCAGGAATGGCTGTGCACGCTCACCAAGGAACTGCTCAGCGAGTCGCCAGCACAACGAAGGGCACTGACCCGATTCGGCACCACACTGGCCTCCGCCGCGGAACCCGACCCGATGCAATGGGTTCTTCCTTGGCTAGGCCCGGACAAACCAGTCCACAGCCAGACCATGGCCGCGACAGTACTGGGCGCGCTGTGCGCCAATCCCGGGTACATCCAGCAGATCAAGGACGTCTTGCGGCATTGGAGCAAGCCGAACGCACCAGCCTGCTACCGCCATGCGGTCGCCATCGCCTGCGGAGTCGAATTTGGAAAAGCTCATCCCGAATTCGCTATGACCCAGCTGGGAAGGCTCACCAAGAACTGCGACGAGAGCCTCCGGTACTTGATCCCGAGGGCCGTGCAGGCGCTGCTGGCCGAGCCCAACAATCGAAGCCTGGTCCTGAGCACCGCGGCGGTGTGGCTGCTCACCGGAGGGGCACAAGCCCAGGCCATGGCTTATCAGTGCGCGATCAAGGCTCTTTTCGTCGCTGGAGCGGAGAAACCGCTCACCGAACGCGACAAGCCCGCGGTGCGGCTGGTCGGCTCCGCACTGCTCACGAGCCGGAAGTACCGACCGCTGATGATGCGATGGCTGGCCAACCAGGGCGCCTTGGCGACTATCTCCGCCAGCGAGGCCGCGAAGAGCAGATACCTGCTGCACACCCTCCTCACCGGCGACTCCGATTTTGTCCGGCGTTTTGGATACGACCTCCGAAAATATCTGGACGCACATCGCGAAAACTCTCGAGGACTCGCCTGTCAACTCGATCTGATCGTGAAGGAAATCTGAGATGGAGAACGAATCGCCCTACCAGTCTTGGCACGGGGTGCGCCGGCTTCCCCGTCCCTTCGCTGCCATCCTGCGCCATCAATCGCGCAAGCGGCACGACCGGGTCCTGGTCGCCCGCTGCGACGACGGGATGTGGGCCAGCACGAATCTGCACCTGGGCTCCACAACCGGCGTGCACAAGCTCGGGCTGAGCATGGCGAAGCACGTGAAGGACCTCTACGAGGTCGACATCTCGCCGACCAGCATGACCTTTACGAGCGTGTTCGAAACAGCGAACGAAGGCGGCATCGTCGAGGCGACTATCTCGGTGATCTGGCAGGTCACCGATCCGGTCGCCCTGATCTACCGGCCGAAGTTCGATCACCTCGACGCCATCCGCAGCAGTGTTGAGGACCGGCTGCGCCCAGTCGTGCACCGAACCGCGTTGGACGAGGTAGAAGACCTCGCGGACGTCGCCGACCGGCTGCTCGCTCCGATGATCCCGGTCAGCGAGGGCCCCATCTCGTGGGGCAAGGCCGACACGCTTTTCCGCCTCAACGGTGCCGGTTCCCTGCACCGGCACGCACTCGAGACGATCCGGCGGGCTCGCATCGTCGACCGTGAGCAACGCGAAATGGACCGTGAGCGCATCAGCTTTTTCAGCGAAGTGATCGATTCCGGCAAAGTGAGCCTGCTCGCTATGATGCTGAGCCAGGACAAGGTGGAGGTGAAGACGGTCCTCGACTACATCCACACCTACGACATCCCGATCGGCCGGAACCTGCTCGACAGCGACGACCCGTTCCGCAACGCGGTGGGACGACTGATGAGCGAGGCCGACGACTTCGACCGCCAGGAAATGCGGCTCGCGCTCCTCGACTCGGCGAGCTCACGGGGCCGCGACAGCGAACTGGCCAAGTTGCGCGCAACACTGGACGAGACGCTGGCGGGCGAACGCCGGAACGGCTCCCGCCCGCGTTCCAACGGCTCGAGTCCGGGATGAGGTCTCAATGCCCGCTGGTGTCGTGCGGCACCACCGGCAGACGAACCGCCCCATGCCCCGTAACCTGGAGATATGCCGATCCAGGTGCTGCTCGTAGACGACCACGAACTCGTCCGGCGGGGCCTGCGCGACCTGCTCAGCGACGAGGCCGACCTGGAAGTGGTCGCGGAGGCCGGGAGCGTCGAAGAGGCGCTCGCGGTGGCCATGCACGTCGAGCCGGATGTCGCGGTCGTCGATGTTCGGCTCGGGGACGGCGACGGCATCACGCTCTGCCGCGAGCTGCGGTCCAAGCCGAATCCGCCGGCCTGCCTCATGCTCACCGCGTTCGACGACGAGGAAGCCATGGTCGGCGCGATCATGGCGGGTGCTTCGGGCTATCTGCTCAAGCAGGTTCGCGGCCAGGACGTGGTGAACGCGGTCCGCGAGGTCGCCGCCGGACGGTCGCTGCTCGACCCGGTCAGCACCGCTCGCGTGCTCGACAAGCTGCGCCATCCGCCGACCGACGAGCTGGCCGCCCTCACCGACCGCGAGCGCGACGTCCTGGAGCTGATCGGACAGGGGCTGTCGAACCGCGAGATCGCCGAGCGGCTTTTCCTCGCCGAGAAAACGGTGAAGAACTACGTGACGTCCGTGCTGGCGAAGCTCGGCATGCAGCGCCGCACCCAGGCCGCGGCGTGGATTGCCCGGCGCGGCAAGTGAATCAGCTGCCCGCGACGGCGCGACCGTAGCGTTCGGACAACAACTGCAGCCGCGGGATCAGCTCCGGCGGCGATTCGACCGTGAAGTCCATCATCAGCATTCCAATGTAGACAGCCACGGTGTCCAAACTGTCCGCGCCGGTGACGAGTACACATTGGTGCTCGTCAAGGGGTTCGACGACGCCGACCGTCGGATTGATCCGCGCCAGCACCTCGTCCGCCGAGGCGTCGATGCGCAGCCGCGCGTGCACGATCCACCCGCTCGCCGCGATCGTGCGCATCGCGAAGCCGGTGTAATCCCCGCCGGGCAAGGGATTCGGCTCGAACCGGCGGCGGGTCGGCATCCGCGGCTGCATCAGGTCGACGCGGTAGGTCGCCCAGTTGCCGTCCTGCGGATCGCGCGCGACCAGGTACCAGCGTCGTTGCCAGCTGAGCAACCGGTACGGCTCGACCAGCCGCAACTCGTCCGCGTAGTCGAAGCGGAGCCATTCGACGTGCCGGATCGCCCGCGCGACCTCCTGCAGCACGGCACCGTCGACCTCCGGATCGGGCGCGTCGGTGCCGGTGTTCTCCGGACCGCGGTCGATTGTCGAGCGCAGGGCGTCGACCGTCGGACGCAGCCTCGACGGCAGGACGTGTTCGAGCTTCGCGAGCGCCCGCGTGCCGGCCTCCTCGATCCCGGAGATACCCGCCGCCGCCCGCAGCCCGACGGTGACCGCCACCGCCTCCTCGTCGTCCAACAGAAGCGGTGGCAGCTTCCCGCCCGAGCCCAGCCGGTAGCCGCCGACGTTCCCGCGCGTCGCCTCGACGGGATAACCCAGGTCACGCAGCCGTTCGACGTCGTGCCGGATCGTGCGGGCCGAGACGCCCAGGCGCTCCGACAGTTCCCGGCCGCTCCGCCCAGCGGCCGTCTGCAGGAGAGCGAGAAGCGCCAGCAACCGCGCCGTCGGATCGGCCATCGAAACTCCTTATTCTATTAGGAACTGATCCTACCTAATAGCCTCCTAGTGTTCTTCTCATGACGAACGCAACCGCCTCCCTCGCCCTCCGCCCCTTCACCGTCGAGGTCACCGACGCCGAACTCGCGGACCTGCACGACCGCCTCGCCCGCACGCGCCTGCCGCAGCCGTCGCCGACCGACGACTGGGACGCCGGCACCCCGAACGCCTACCTGCGGACGGCGCTCGAGGCGTGGCGGAGCTTCGACTGGCGCGCCGCCGAAGCGCGGATCAACTCTTTCCCGCACTTCACCACCGAGATCGACGGCCAGACGTTCCACTTCATCCACGTCCGCTCCGCCCATCCCGGCGCGACGCCGCTGCTGCTCGCGCACACCTATCCCGGCTCGTCGGTCGACTACCTCGACCTGATCGACCGCCTCGTCGACCCGGTCGCACACGGCGGCCGCGCCGAGGACGCCTTCGACGTCGTCATCCCCGACGCACCCGGCTACGGCTTCTCCCAGCCCGTCGCCGAAGCGGGCTGGACAGTCGCCCGCGTCGCCGCCGCGTACGACCGCTTGATGCGCGGCCTCGGGTACGAGAGCTACGGAATCCACGGCTCGGACAACGGCGCGATGGTCGCCAGGGAGCTCGGCTTGCTGAACCCGGACGGTTTCCTCGGCCTGCACGTCCTGCAGCTGTTCTCGTTCCCGTCCGGCGACCCGGCGGAATTCGAACGCCTCGAACCGGCCGATCACGCCGGCCTCGCGCACATGCAATGGTTTCAATCAGTCGGTGGCTACAACACGATGAACGCGTCGCGCCCCCAGACGGTTTCCGTTGGCCTCAGTGACTCCCCGATCGGATTACTCGCCTACAGCGAGCTGTTCAACTCCTTCGGCAACGGGACCTCGCTGGTGCCGCTGGAAACGATCCTGCTGGAGGTGAGCGTGAACTGGTTCGCCAACGCCGCTTCCGGGATGAGCCGCAGCTACCTGGAGAACGCCCGCGCACAGGCCGAGCCGCGGGTGAGCGACGCGCGCACCGGGGTCGCGGTGTTCAAGGACGACTTCCAGACCATCAAGACCTTCGCCGAACGCGACAACACCAACATCGTGCACTGGAGCCGCTTCGAGGAAGGCGGCCACTTCGCGGCGATGGAACGCCCCGCCCTCCTCGCCGGCGACATTCGCGCTTTCTTCGCTAACCGCGACTGACCCCTGCTGATTCCGCGCCCAAACCCCGCCCGCGTTGCTGCGGACGGGGTTCTCGGCGTCCAAGACAGAGCTGTGGGTAGCCGACTTCCAGGGAGTGGTTCACCCAATTGAGTGCCGAATGGATGTTCGATT
Source organism: Amycolatopsis sp. CFH S0740 (assembly GCF_004522315.1). Lineage (NCBI taxonomy): Bacteria > Bacillati > Actinomycetota > Actinomycetes > Pseudonocardiales > Pseudonocardiaceae > Amycolatopsis > Amycolatopsis sp. CFH S0740. The sequence goes on from NZ_SDLS01000003.1 coordinate 57,009, forward strand.
CTTCGCTACCATGGGGAACGGCTCGGTGGCAGAGCGAATTCGAGGAAGGAGTGTGTTCGATGACTCGTGAAGGCTGAATCTCTTGATGCGCGGTGTGTTCACAGCGGTGGGTTCACAACGGCGCGAGGTCGATGCGGCGTGTTTGCCGCGACGATTCAGGACAAACGCGATTCAGACACGCACACACAGCGCGTTTCCTGCGATCCGAGGCGGCGGATTCTAGGTGGCTGGCTTGAAACAGTGCTAGGTCGAGGTGGCGTTTCGGTACTGCGCTAGGTCGCCGCGACGCGGGGTCGACGACACAGTGCAGAGCTACGCCGTGCTGTGCGGCTGCCCCTGACGAGTCCGATGTCAGCTCGACGCGATGTGGTTACCGCGACGTGCGCGCGCGGCGCGGTAACTGCCGCTTCGGAGTCCGCTCAGGACTCGACGCTGGACGGGTTATTGCCTTATTGCCTTGGCAGCCAAGGCAATCCGGTCACGGCGGTCGGTGCAACGCGAACTGTCACCGATGCGGTGGAGTTGCCGTGCGGTGGAGTCGCAGCGTGGTGGGTACGCGGTGGCTACGCGGCGGGCGTCCCGTCACAGCTGCAAGGAGCGCGGTCGCGCGTGCGGTGTCGACGTTGCGGCATGGCTGCTTCAGCGTCGATCGCCGCGCTGCGGTTGTTCGTCGCTGCGCCACAGTAGTCGTCGCCGCACTGCGGTTCTCGTCGCCGCGCTGCCGTTGTTCGTGACCGCACTGCGGTCGTTCGGCGCTGCGCCGCGGTTGTCGTCGCCGCACTGCGGTTCTCGCCGCCGCGCTGCCGTTGTTCGTGACCGCACAGCGGTTGTTCGGCGCTGCGCCGCGGTTGTCATCGCTCCGCCACCGGTTGCCGTCGCCGCACTGCGGCTGTCGTCGCCGCGCCGCGATTTGTCGTCGCCGCACTGCGATTCTCGTCGCCAACCGCAGTTCTCCATCGCCACACTGCGGCTGCCGTCGCTCCGCTGCACTTACTGAACCCTGCGCAACAACCCAACCACCGAACCACTCACTCAAGCGGCAGGTCAAACGCGACCAGCGTCCCCAAACTCGGCGAAGAATTGAGGAAAAACCGGCCACCAGCAGCATCAGCACGCTCGGCGAGATGCCGCAGCCCCCGGGTCGCGACCCCTTGCGGCACGCCGGATCCGTTGTCCCGCACGCGAAGCTTCACACCCTCCGCGTCGCGGGTCAGGGTCACGCGGGTTTCGCTCGCACCGGAGTGTCGGACCACATTGGACAGCGCCTCGCGCAGTGCGGCACGGATGTGGTCGGCCCGCTCGGCGGGGATGTCGGCGAACTCGCCGGACAGCTCCAGCGTCGGCGGATACCCGAGCAACTCGCCGGCGATGCGCACTTCGCCGCGCGCGGATTCGGCGAGGTCGGTCGGGGTGCCGGGGTCGTGTCGTGGCTCCGGCGAGCGCAGGGCGCGCACGGTGCCGCGGATTTCCTCGATGGTCTGGTCCAGCTGGTCGATCGCGTCGGACAGCCGGGCCCCGTCGGCCTGCGCGAAGCGTTTGCGCATGTTGCGGCGGACCCGGTCCAGTTGCATGCCGGTGCCGTAGAGCCGTTGCACGATCACGTCGTGCAGCTCGCGGGCAATGCGTTCGCGCTCTTGGTAGAGGGTGACGCGATGCCGCGCGTTCGCGCCCTCCGCCAGCGCGAGCACCACCCCGGCCTGCGCCGCGAACGCCGCGAGCATCTCGACCGTGCCCGCGGAAAACGGCTCGCGACCTTGTCGTCGGTACACCGTGAGAGCACCAAGCACCCGCCCGCCGGAACCGAACGGCGCGGCCGCGAACGGTCCGTACCCGCGCAGTTCGTCCGGCACATACGGGGCCGTGCGCGGGTCGACGATGAAGTCCTCCGCCGCGATCGGCTCACTGCCGCGCGCGACCTGGCCCGCCGCGGAATCCGTCCCGAGGGTCAGCCCGCGCAGTTCCCCGACCGGCCCGCCGTCACCGTCGCCCGTCTGCACCTCGGCGAGAAAGCCGTCGACCCCATACGCCGCCTCGACCACGACGCGCCCGTCATCGGCGCTGACCATCGCCAGCCCGAGGTCCGCGTCCGCCAGCTCGACGGCTCTGGCCACGACTGTTTCCAGCACCCCCTCCGGGTCGTCCCCGGACAGCGCGGTGCTGGTGATCTCCGTAGCCGCGGAAAGGGCGCGTGCGGCGAGTGTCGGGTCCATAAGCAACTCCGACCTTAGCGCGGAGCCCTGCCCCAGACCCGAAATCGTGACCGTCACCAACAACCCTCCGTCACGCCGCCACCCGCGGCAACGCCCGCCGCACGACGCGCCCGTCCCGGACCTCGAAAACGATGTCCGCTTGCAGCTCTTCATCCGCATTGTGCGTTACGTGCACGACCGTCCGTCCAGCAAGCTCTGTACGCAACGTCGCCCGCAACGCCCGCGCCGTGGGCTCGTCGAGATGCGACGTCGGCTCGTCAAGCAACACCAACTCCGCCGACGAAGCCGCCAGCAACGCCCGCGCCAACGCGACCCGCTGCGCCTGCCCACCAGACAACCCGCCCCCGGCGCTGTCGAGCACCGTCGCCAAATCCAGCTCCGGCAACTGCGCCTGATCCAGCACCCGCCGCAAATCGGACGTCTCCGCCAACGGATCAGCGAGCCGCAAATTCTCCGCCACAGTGGTCGAGACGAGCATCGGCTCCTGCGGTGCCCAAGCCACCTTCGCCGGCACCACGACCTCGCCGCGACGAGGCTCGAGGAACCCCAGCAAGGCCGCCACCAACGTCGACTTCCCAGCCCCGCTCGGCCCGACGACCGCCACATAAGCCCCGGTCGGCACGCTCAACTCGACGTCCTTCAGCACCGCCTCGCCGCCAGGCCACCCCAGCTCGGCACCCCGCAACCGAACCGCAGCTGCACGCTCCAAGTCCGGCTCGTCGACGGACTGAGCGACAAGGGAACCCGCCGGTTCAGCACGACGGGCTTCTTCGTCAACGTCCCCGGCGGGACCAGCCGCACCCCGCGAACGCCCCGCTCCCGCGCGACCTGCTACTTCGTGGATGTCCCCAGCGGAACCAACCGCAGCATGCGCTCGGGCGTCGGCGTCGCACGCACCCCCGGCAAAACCAGCCACACCCCGCGACCTCCCCGCTCCCGCGCGACCTGCTACTTCGTGGATGCCGCCAGTGGAACCAACCGCAGCGCGCGCTCGGCCATCCGCTTCGCACACACCCCCGGCAAAACCAGCCGCACTCTGAGAACGCCCGACCTCCGACTCGCCGACCACCGCGCCAAGCCGAATCCGAGCCGCTCGCAGGGTGTCCCAATGCACCGCCGCCTGCGGCAACAGCGCCAACACCTCGGCCAGCGCCAAGGGCACCAACGCCAGCAGCGGAGCCATCACCCCCGCCAGCTCCCCACGGCCGACCGCGCCCGCCGCCAGCATCGTGCTGACCACTGCGGCCGCCCCGGTCGCCAGCGTGATCAGTGCATCCGCCGCGCCTGCGCCGAAGGCCTGCCGTCGGGTGTCGGCGGCCAGTCGGGTGTCCGTCGAGGCCAAGTCGCGGCGACGCGAAGCCGCCCCGCCGTAAGCGAGCAGTTCCGCCGCCGACGAGAACAGCACCAGCACCCGCGCAGCGACGTCCCGGCGTCCAGCAGCCAGGGCCGAAGTCGCCCGTCGCTCCAACCGCAACGCGACCGCCGGTGCCGCCAAGCCGACCAGCACAGTCAAGGCCAGTACCAAACCGGCCGACGGCAGCACCAACGTCTGCACCGCGACAGCCCCGGCCGCGACCAGCCCGACCACGATCGGCGGCGACACGACTCGCGGCAGCAGATCGCGCACCGTGTCGACGTCCGTCACCAACCGCCGCTGGCTCTCCCCGGCTTCGAGACTGCGCGCAGGACCCAAGCGCACCAACGCATTCCATAGCCGAACACGCAACCGTCCGGCGATCCGGAAGGCGGCGTCGTGCGTCACGAGCCGTTCGACATACCGGAGTCCGGCCCGGCCGAGTCCGAACGCGCGCACCCCGACGACCGCGACCGTCAAGGTCAGAATCGGCGGCTGCAACGAAGCTTTGGCGATCAACCAGCCAGAGGTCGCGGTGAGGGCGATCCCGGCCAAGAGTGCCAAGGCACCTAACAGGGCTCCCGAGAACAGCCGTCGGTCGAGCAGCATCCGCCAAGGAAGCGGTCGGGCATCAAAACTGTCCGAAGTGGACTCACTGACCGCCGCGGGAGCCGAGTCCTGAACAGCGACTGCGGCTGAACGTTCGTGCGCAGCGATGACCGCCGCCGCACCGTTTTCGACGGCTCGCTCGACGGCGTCCATGACCCGGCGCGCGTTGACGTCGTCCAGGTGTGCGGTCGGCTCGTCCAGCAGGAGCAACCACGCGCCTGACTGAACTCGCAACAATGCCCGAGCCACGGCGACGCGCTGGCGTTGTCCTTGGGAAAGCCGGTCGACCGGACGGTCGGCGAGGCCGTGCAGGCCGAGTTCGCCGAGCATCGCGTCGACGTCCGGTCCAGCGACCGCGAGTTCTTCCCGCACGGTGCCGCCGCTGAAAACCGGCGACTGCGGGACCCAGGCGATCCCCGCGCGCCACCGTTCGAGGTCGGCCTGAGCCAGCGGTACGTCTCCGGCCAGCACCGACCCGTCGTAGGACGGCACGAAGCCCAGCAAGGTCGCTAGCGTGGTCGATTTACCGCCACCGCTCGGCGCGCGCAGCCACACGATCTGGCCGCGCCGGACGGAGAAACTCTCGCCGTCGGGAGCGAATCCACCGCGTCGAGCGACTTTTAGGTCGGACACAACCAACGATCCACAGGGCGCGGTCCGCGTTCCTTCGGCCGGGACCGGCTCCGCGAGCACCGCGGTCACCCGGCGGACCGCTTCCACGCCGTCCTCGCTCGCGTGGAATGCCGCGCCGACCGCGCGAATCGGCTGGTAGCACTCGGGAGCGAGGATCAGCACGCCGAGTCCGATCGCCAGCGGGAGCGATCCCGACACCAACCGAACGCCGATGACGACCGCCACCAAGGCGACCGAGAGCGTCGCCGCGAGTTCGAGCACGAATGCCGAGGAGAACGCGACACGCAACGTCTTGAGCGTGGCGCGACGATGCCGGTCCGACAGTTTCCGGACGGTTTCGGCCTGGGCATCGGCACGCCGGAACGCGGTGAGCACTGGCAGCGCCCGCACCAGTTCGAGCAGCAGGCCGGACATCCGGTGCACCGCGTCCGTCGCGCCGGAAACGCGGTCGGCGGTGAATTTTCCGACCAGGACGGCGAACATCGGCAGCAACGGGACCGTCGCGGCGATGATCACCGCCGACGGCCAATCTGTCCACAGGATCGCCGCGCCTGCCGCGATGGGGACGACCGCGGCGGTGACGAGCGCGGGCAGGTACTCGCGGAAGTAGGAATCGAGTGCGTCGAGGCCGCGGGTCACGAGGGTCGTGAGTTCGCCGTGGCCGCGGCGGGCGAGCCATTCCGGGCCGAGGCGCAACGCGTGGTCGACGACGCGGGCGCGCAGGTCGCGTTGCGCGCTCGCGGCGGCGCGGGCGGAGACCACCCGCACCGCCCAGCTGGTGCCCGCGCGGCCCACGACGAGCGCGAACAGGACAGCCAACTGGACGGTGCGGCCCCCTTCCCCCAGCCCCCGGGAGACCACGTCCGCGAGGATGTCCGCCAGCAGAAAAGCTTGTCCGACAAGGAAAACCGCGTTCCCGAACGACAGCACCGCGACCAGGATCAGCGCTCGGCGCGCGGCCGGCCCCAGGGCCGAGAGCGCGCCGAGCGGACCCTTGCCCGGCCGCACAGGGTCCATGGGGGACCCGGTGGCGGAAAGGGGTGCGCGGCCGGGAAGCTCGGTCATGGTGCGTGCACCGCCGGGATGTGCTGGACGCCGATGCGCTTGCGGAACACCCAGTAGGTCCAGCCTTGATAGATCAGCACAGCTGGCGCCCCGAACGCGCCGACCCAGGTCATCACCGTCAGCGTGTAGTGGCTGACCGCGCTGTTCATGATGGTCAGCGAGTGCGCCGGGTCGAGCGTGGACGGCAGGACGTTCGGATAGAGCGCGCCGAAGAAGGTCACCGCGGCGGCCGTGATGACGACCGCGAGCGCGGCGAACGCCTGCCCGTCGCGGTCGACGTAGAGCCGCAGCCACGCGACCGCGGCGGCGAGGACGACGATCACCAGCGAGAAGAGCGTCCACAGTTTGCCTTCGCGGACCTGGACGACCACGAGGAACGCGACCAACGGCAGCAGCCCGACCGGGAGGATGCGCAGCGCGATGGTGCGTGCCCGTTCCCGCAGGTCACCGGTCGTTTTCAGGGCAAGGAACGCCGCGCCGTGCACGAGCGAGAACCCGACGATCGCCACCGCGCCCAGCAGCGTGTCCCACCGGACCGACTCGAACGGCGACCCGACGCGGTTGCCTTGCGCGTCGAGCGGCAGGCCGAGCACGGTGGTCGCGAGCAGCAGCCCGACGCCCAGCGGAGGGATCCAGGAACCGATGATGATCACGCGGTCCCAGACGCGCCGCCAGCGTTCGGAGTCGACCTTGCCGCGGTACTCGAACGCGACGCCGCGCCCGATGAGCGCGATGAGGACGAGCAGCAACGGGAGGTAGGCGCCGGAGAAAAGCGACGCGTACCAGCCGGGGAACGCCGCGAAGGTCGCCCCGGCCGCGACGATCAGCCAGACCTCGTTGCCGTCCCAGACCGGCCCGATCGTGTTGACGAGGACGCGCCGCTCGGTGTTCGTCTTCCCGAGCACCGGCAGCAGCATCCCGACGCCGAAGTCGAATCCTTCGAGGAAGAGATACCCCAGCCAGAACAACGCGACGATCGCGAACCACAGCGTTTCGAGCGTCATGCCCACTCACCTCGTCCGGCGTGCGCCGGCGTCATCCGGTCGGCCACCGGGTTGCCCCCACGATGGCCCTGAGTTATCCACAACCCGCCGAGTTGTCCACAGATTCGCTGTGGGTAACCCGCGAGAGCCACGAACCGATTACGCTGGGTACGGGGCGTCCCCCCGGTGAGGGCGGGGGCTGCGTTCTCGGCGGGAGGCTGGTCTCGCCAGCCGGTCCAGGCCAGTGGAGCGGGCCGCGCCCAGACCCGGCCCTCCGGGTCTTCTGGCGGCACCCCGGCCCGCTCCACCGGGTCAGTAGGCGAACGAAAGCGCCTGGTCATCGGAATCATCCGAACCTTCGTCAGAAGAGGAAGCAGCGGCAGGCGGCATCACCGCGTCCACGCCGCCCCGTACGTACTTGCGCATCAGGTACAGCTCCACCACGCCCAGCACCGCGTACAGCAGCGTCAACGCGATCAGCGACGTCAGGATCTCGCCCACCGTCAGCCTCGACACCGCCTGCGCTGTGAACATCCACATGCCCTCGACGCCGGTCGGGTTGGGCGCGACCACGAACGGCTGCCGCCCCATCTCCGTGAAGATCCAGCCCGCGCTGTTGCCGATGAACGGCGTCGCGATGCCGCCGAGCACCAGCAGCGGGAACCAGCGTCCGCCGGGGATTCGGCCGCGTCGGGTGAGCCACAGGGCCAGCAGGCCGATGCCCGCGGAGATCGCGCCGAAGCCGATCATGATCCGGAAGCCCCAGTACGTCACCGGCAGGCTGGGCACGTAGTCGATCGGCTTGCCCGCGAGCGCGCCGAGCGCCGGGTCGTCCGGGTAGTTCGTGCCGTATTTCGCCTGGTATTCCGAAACCAGGTTCTCCACGCCCTTGACCTCGGTGGAGAAGTCGTTGTGCGCCAGGAAAGACAGCAGCGCGGGCACGTTGAACGTTTTGACGTCCTCACAGTTCGCGTTAGCGACGTCGCCGATCGCGATGATCGAGAAGCTCGCCGGCTTTTCCGTGTGGCACAACGCTTCCGCCGACGCCATCTTCATCGGCTGCTGCTCGAACATCAGCTTGCCCTGCATGTCGCCGGTGATCGCCAGTACTGCGAACGCCACCACGCCGACCCAGCCGCCGAGCCGCAGCGACGAGCGCCAGACCTCACGGTGTTCGTCCGACGTCGACCGTCGCCGCCACAGGTGCCATCCGGCCACGCCGACCAGGAACGCCGCCGCTACCGAGAACGCGCCGGCCAGCGTGTGCGGGATCGCGGCGAGCGCCGTGTTGTTCGTGAGCACCGCGCCGATCGAGTTCATCGTCGGCTTGCCGTTCACGAACTCGACGCCGACCGGATGCTGCATCCAGGAGTTCGCGGCGAGAATGAAGTACGCCGAGGCCATCGTGGCCAGCGAGAACGCCCACGCGCAGGCCAGGTGCACGCGACGAGGCAGCCGGTCCCAGCCGAAGATCCACAGGCCGAGGAAGACCGACTCGACGAAGAACGCGAGGAGGCCTTCCATCGCGAGCGGCGCGCCGAACACGTCGCCGACGAACCGGGAGTAGGCGCTCCAGCTCATCCCGAACTGGAACTCCTGCACGATCCCGGTCACCACGCCCATGGCGAAGTTGACGAGCAGCAGCTTGCCCCAGAACTTCGTCATCTTGAGGTGCCGCAGCTTGCCGGTGCGCACCCACGCCGTCTGCATGGCCGCGACCAGCACCGAAAGTCCGATGGTCAGCGGGACCATCAGGAAGTGGTAGACGGTGGTGATGCCGAACTGCCACCGCGCGAGCTCAAGGACATCCACGTGTCCGATCCTCCGCGCGCGCAGTCGCGCGAGCCAGTTCAACACGTCCTGAACTCGCCGGGACCAACGTCCCGCCGACCTGCTGGAATCCGGGTCCGGCCCCAGACCGAGCTACCCCCGATCAGGTGGTGCTCAGCGGGTCTCCTCCACGAGCCACGACAGGTACCGCGGGCTGCCGCCGACGATCGGCGTGACGATGACCTCGGGCAGGTCGTACGGATGCCGCACGTTCAGGAACTCCTCCAGCGCGCCGGACCGGTCCGCGGCCGTCTTGCACTCGACCCGCCATTCGGCCGCCGTCTGCACCTCGTCCTCCCACCGGAAAACGCTGGTGATCGGCCCCACGATCTGGGCGCACGCGGCGAGCCGGGCCTCGATGGCGCTCGCGGCGATGGTGCGCGCGGCGGCCTCGGAGTCGACGGTGGTGGTGACGACGACGTGGTCAGCAGACATGACCCGCACCGTACCGCAGCCGGAAAACAGAATTCGGCGCACCGAAAAAAATATTCCGGCCCACCAGCGGCGAGCATTCTGCCGACCTTATCAGGCAATTCGCGAAACCCATCAGCTTGCGGTTTTCTGAACCTCCCCTTTATCGTTGCAGTGAAAGGGGTGAGCACGAACCCATGTCTCCCGCATTGATCGCTCTGTTCAGCGCGTTCGGCCTGGTACTGGCCGTCGAGCTGCCGGACAAGACGCTCGTGGCGACCCTCGTGCTCACCACTCGTTTCCGCGCCTGGCCGGTATTCGCTGGAGTGTGCGTGGCGTTCGCCGTGCAATGCGTGATCGCGGTCGCTTTCGGAAGCCTGCTCACTCTCTTGCCGGAAACTCTTGTTTCGGTGCTGGTCGCCGCGATGTTCGGCGTCGGCGCGTTCCTGCTCCTGCGCGAGGGCTTCAGCGAAGGCAGCGAAGCGGGCGAGGACGCGTCGCGGTCCGGACCCGGGCCGGTGTCGTTCCTGCGTTCCGCGCTGACGTCCTTCGGCGTGCTCTTCGCCGCGGAGTGGGGCGACGCCTCGCAGCTGGCGACCGCGGGTCTCGTCGCCCGTCTCGGCAACCCGTTCGCGGTCGGGGTCGGCGCGTTCGTCGCGCTGGTGTCGGTCGCCGGGCTGGCGGTGTTCATCGGCGCGAAGATCCGCGACCGGATCCGGCCGAAGCTGATCCAGCGGGTCGCCGGGTTCGTGTTCGCCGGTTTCGCCGCGTTCGCGCTGGCCCAGCTGCTCTGGTAACGGCCGTTTCACAGGAACGCCGGGTAACCTCTTCGGAACCCCCGAACGAGGACCAGGTGAACCCCCGGTGACGCCATGGCCTCCGCCATGACCGCCGAGGAGCGCCCGTGCCGACCACCTCCCGCGCCGCCGTGTCGCCGGTGTCGCCGGTGCACGGCAGGCTCGCGCTGGCGGGCATCGGGGCGGCCGTGGTCATCGCGACGGACCTGCACCTGCGGCTCTCCGCGCAAATCAGCCCGGTCTGGCAGACGCTGTCGGAGTACGTCTACGGCAGGCTCGGCGACCACTCGGCCGCACGGCTGTTCGCCGTCATGTGCCTCGCGCTCGCGCTGGGTTCGCTGGCGTTGCTGGCCGGGCTCGTCAAGGCCCGCCGCTCGCCCGCGGTCGTCATCCTGCTCGGCGTGTGGTGCGCCGGCCTCACGATCTGCGCGACGGTCCCCGTCGACCCCAACGGCGAAGCCCGTTCCTTCGACGGCCAGCTGCACAACGCCGCCGCCCTCACCGCTTTTCTCGCGCTCCCCGCGGCCGCCTGGCTGCTGACCCGCCGCGGCGGTCGATCGTGCCCGTGGGAGCCGCGCCGCACGACGATCCGCCGCCTGGCTCTCGCGAGTTTCGCCAGCGTGGCGGTGGTGCTGGGCGGTTTCGTGTTCACCCTGCTCACCGGCCCCGCGCAGCAGGAAGTGACGCTCGGGTTGTTCGAACGACTGCTGTTCACGGTCGACCTGGCGCTGCTGCTGACCATGGTCCGCCCGCTGGTCGCCGCGTCCCGCCGCTAGGTCCGCAGCACCTCGGCAAGCTTCAGAGCCGCTTCCACCGCCAACGGCCCCACTTCGTCCGAAGCCAACGGCTCCAACGAGATCACCCCGACGCTCGCCCGCAGACCCGGAACCCCACGCACCGGCGCGGCGACGCCAGAAGCACCGGCCTCGATCTCGCCGGTCGAAACGGCCCACTTGTCAGTGCCGCCGGGCCGCAACGCCATCGCCCGTCCCGCCGCACCCGCGGCGAGCGCGTGCCTGCTGCCGACCCGGTACGCCACGTGGTAGCTCGTCCACGACGGCTCAACCACTGCGACCGCCTGCGCGTGATCGCCCTGCGCCACCGTCAGATGCGCGGTAGCGCCGACCTTCTCGGCCAGCTCGCGCAACACCGGCCGCGCGGCCTCGCGCAGCTGTGGCAGCACCTGACCAGCCAGCCGCAGCACTCCGACGCCGAGCCGCACCTTCGTGCCGTCCCGCCAGATCAGGCCGCGTTCGGCCAACGGCACCAGCAGCCGGTACACCGCCGCGCGGCTGGCGCCGATGGTCACCGCGAGTTCGGAGATGGTCGCCGCCTGCTCGCCCGAATCGGCCACCGCCTGCAGCAGCGCCAGGCCGCGGTCGAGGGTCAGCGACCCCTCCGTGCTCACAACAGCTCGAGTTCACCCAGGTCGGCCACCGGCTCGGCGAAGGACGCCGCCGCGTACGACCCGAACAGCTGCCGTACCGCCTTCGCGGCCGGCTCCGGCAGCGCGCGCGCCTCGTCCGCGAGCGCCTTGCCGTCGGTCGACTCCAGCGCCGCGCGGACGTCGCCGCCGGAGAGGCAGCGCGCCGACGCGACGAGCAGGTTCAGGAAGCCGTGATGCGTGAAGCCGGTTTCCGGGTCGACGTGCCGGACCGCGCGGTGCAGGCTGTTCGTCGCCTTGAACGACGCTCCCGGCGAGCCGCTGACCACGGACAGGAAGTCGGCGACCTCGTCCACGCTGGGGAAGTTCTCCCCCGCCTTGCCGCCGCAGCGGATCTTCGGCCAGCTGCCGTGCTCGATCACGTTGCGGACGCCGTCCAGCCAGCCGACGCCGCGGCGCGGTTCGACCACCCGGATGACGTCCTCGGGGACGAACTCCGAGACGCGTTCGAGCCACACCTCGTCGACGTCGGACGGGGCGGGCATCTCCACCATCCGCAGCGACAGCAGCTCGCTGCGCGATTCGACGATCGAGATCGCCTTCGGAACGCCGCCAAGCCCGGTGTCGATGATCAGCGACAGCGGCAGCGGCTCCTTGGGCTTGATCTTGATCAGCTCGGTGATCAGCTCCGGCAGCCGCGAGGCCTGGCACAGGAAAACCCCGAGCACCCCGGCGTGTTCCCCGCCGCGCGATTCGAAGTGCGCACGCAGCGCCTCCGGCATCGCGACGTCCGCGGGCGGGAAGAGCGCCGAGTCGTCGACGAGCCGCGCGAACAGGGGAGGAATTCCACGGGGGCCGGGGGGCGTGAGTTCCACAGCGCTTGACACGACTGACACGCTAGTAGCGTACGGCATGGGGACAAAATCGTTCGCTCTGCGGACGCATTTCACGGCCTTCCTGACACGGGACCAACCGGCCGAATGAGCCGATTCCACGCGGTCCCACCTTTAAGCCGATCCGCTGACCAGCATTTTCCCGCCCCGTGGGTGATCTTCGCGCGCGCTCTTCCCTTCGCGCGGCAATTCAGGTTAGGCTCACCTAAGTAGGAGGTGAGCCGTGACCGAGGCACCCGTATCCGTGCGCCGCCCGCCCGCGCCGAATCCCGCCGAACGCGCCAAGACGATCGCGACCCGCGGCGGCCCGGCGACGATCATGCCGACCGTCGAGAGCGCAGGCTGCGAAGCCGAACGCGTCGAGCCCGTCCTGCATCACGTGCACCACAGCGGAAGCGTCAGCATTCTTCTGCCGGACGAGCACCCGATGGTGCGCGCGTCCCGGCAGGCTCAGCGCGGCGAGCTCGCCGTCATGGTCGAGCTCGCCGACCACGCCCCAGTGGCGCTGCGGGAACCGGTCCGCGGCCTGCTGTGGATCACCGGATGGCTCCGGCCGCTGACGGAGGTGTCGGCCCGCGCCCGCGCGGTGTCGATCGCGCAGCAGCGGCCGGACCACCGGCTCCTCGACGTCGGCCACGGCCTCACGCTGCTCCGGCTGACCCCGGCGTCGCTGGTCCTCGCCGACGCGGAGGGCACGCATTCGCTCCGGCCGCACATGTTCAGCGCGGCCCCGCCGGACCCGTTCCACGATTACGAGGCCGAATGGCTGCGGCACCTGGAAAGCGACCATCCGGACGTGGTGGAACAGCTGGGCCGGCACCTGCCCGCGGACCTGCGCGGCGGCCGGATCCGCCCGCTCGGCCTCGACCGGTACGGCCTGCGCCTGCGCGTCGAATCACCGGCGGGCGACCACGACGTCCGGCTGGCGTTCTCCCGCACCGTCGACAGCCCGCCGCAGCTGGCCGCGGAACTGCGCCGGCTGCTCGGCTGCCCGTTCCTGCGCCACCAGCACGGCGAGGACTGACCGTCAGTCCTCGGCCAGCTCCGGGGGAAAGCCGCCGGTCGCGATCGGCCCCCACCGGTCGATCGTGATCCGGATCAGGCTCTTGCCCTGTTTGCGCATCGCCTCGCGGTACTCGTCCCAGTCCGGGTGCTCGCCGGAGATGCTGCGGAAGTAGTCGACCAGCGGCTCGACCGAATCCGGCAGGTCGAGCACCTCCGCGGTCCCGTCGACCTGCACCCACGGGCCGTTCCACTCGTCCGACAGCACGCACACCGACACCTTCGGCTCGCGCCGCAGGTTGACCGCCTTCGCGCGCTTCGGGTAGGTCGAGATGACGATGCGGCCCTCGTCGTCGACGCCGCAGGTGTTCGGGGACAGCTGGGGCCGCCCGTCGGCGCGGGTGGTCACCAGGATCGCGCGGTGACGCGGCTTCAGGAACGCGACCAGTTCGGCGCGCTCGACCTTCGTGTTGGTGGCGATAGTCCTCGGCATACCCCGACGGTAGCGTGCGTTCATGCGCACCACAGAGCGTTCCGGACGGCCGTCGGGCCTGCGATCCTGGCTCAACCCGGCACTTCCGGCGTTCCCGGCTCAGCTCACCGATCCGCGCGAGCGGCGGGCGGTCAAGATCGAGCTGGTCCTCGTCTTCGGCATCACCCTCGGGCTGTCCGGCGCGCGCAGCCTGCTGTCCCTTGTGGACTCACTGTTGCGGCCGACCCCGTTGGCACAGCAGCAAGTGCAGCTCAACGTCCCACGCGCGGCGGCGAGCCTGCTGGACCTGCTCCAGCAGCTGCTGAGCGCCGCGCAGCTGATCGGCTGGGGCGGGCTCGGGCTGTACCTGCTGTGGCGGGCCGGGATGAAACTGCGCGAAATCGGGCTGAGCAGGCGCATCCGTTCCGACGCGCTCATCACCGTCGGGATCGCCGCGCTGATCGGCATTCCCGGGCTCGCGCTGTACTTCGTCTCCTATCACCTCGGGTTCAGCCTCGCGGTGCAACCGTCCACTTTGGGCGATACCTGGTGGCGGCCGATCGCGCTGACGCTTTCCGCGTTCGGCAACGCTTTCGCCGAGGAAGTGCTCGTGATCGGCTATCTGCTCACGCGGCTGCGGCAGCTCGGCGTGCGCGAGAACGCGTCGCTGTTCGGCGCCGCGGTGCTGCGCGGTTCCTACCACCTGTACCAAGGGTTCGGCGGGTTCGTCGGCAACCTCGTGATGGGACTGGTGTTCGGCCGCGTGTGGCAGCGGACCAACCGGCTGTGGCCGCTCATCGCCGCGCATACTTTGTTCGATGTGGTGTCCTTCGTCGGCTATTCGTTGCTGAAAGGCCGTCTTTCCTGGCTCCCGTGATGCCCGCTCATTAGGCTCGCACTTCGTGAGCGAGACGAGCGAAAGCACCGCACCTCCCAGGGTGGACAGCGAAGTCGGGCCGCTTCGGGCAGTACTGCTGCACCGGCCGGGAAACGAGCTGAAACGGCTCACGCCCCGCAACAACGACAAGCTGCTTTTCGACTCCATCCCGTGGGTGAGCCGGGCCCAGCAGGAGCACGACGCGTTCGCCGACGTCCTGCGCGGACGCGGCGTCGAAGTGCTCCTGCTGGCCGACGTTCTCCGCACCGCGCTGGAAGATCCGCGCGCGCACGCCGCCGGGGTCCACGCGGCGGTGGACGACCGGCGGCTCGGCAGCGACCTCGCGGACTCGCTGAGGTCGCATCTCACGAGTGTCGACGCGCCCACCCTCGCCGAGGTCCTGATGGCGGGTATGACGTTCGAGGAGCTGCCGTCCGCCGAGGGCGCGTCCCTGGTGCGGATGATGCACCATCCGCGCGACTTCGCCGTCGATCCGCTGCCCAATCTGCTGTTCACCCGGGATTCGTCCGCGTGGATCGGCGACCGCGTCGCGATCTCGTCGCTGACCATGCCCGCGCGGCGGCGGGAAACGGCGCTGCTCGACCTCATTTACGCCTACCATCCGCGATTCCGCCACGCCGCCCGCGCTTACGGCGCGCATTCCGCGCCGATCGAAGGCGGCGACGTGATGCTGCTGGCCCCCGGCGTCGTCGCGATCGGCGTCGGAGAACGGACGACTCCGGCCGGCGCCGAATCGCTCGCCCGTTCCGTATTCGCCGACGGACTCGCGCATACCGTCCTCGCGGTGCCGATCGAACAATCGCGCGCGACAATGCATCTCGACACTGTATGCACGATGGTCGATGTCGATGCCGTCGTAATGTATCCGCTCGCACGCGATTCCCTGACCGCGTTCACCATCAAGCCGACTGGCGACGGCGGCGTAAAAGTGGCCGGCCCGACGCCGTTTCTCGAAGCCGCCGCGGAAGCGATGGAGATCGACCGGCTGCGGGTGATCGACACCGGCCTCGACCCAGTCACCGCGGAGCGCGAACAGTGGGACGACGGCAACAACACGCTGGCACTGGCCCCGGGCGTGGTCGTGGGATACGAACGCAACGCGAAGACCAACGAGCGGCTCACCGCGGCGGGCATCGAGGTGCTGCCGATCACCGGGTCCGAACTGGGGTCCGGCCGCGGCGGCCCGCGCTGCATGTCGTGCCCGGTGCGCCGCGACCCTCCGGCGAGGCGGCGCTGACCTGCGGAGGTTTCCCAGTAGCGCACAGGGGTTCTCCCCTTCGCCGCGCGATGCTGCAGTCGTGAGGGGAACCCTCAGGGAATCTGATTCCCTCAGGGTTCCCCTCACGGACTTCCGCAGGACCCACGCGGCCCCCGCCGCGCACCGTGCTACAGAGAAAGCCCGGTGAAGAAAGTTAGCCTCTCCTTAATAAGGGCGCACATATTAAGGGAAGGCTAACCAAAATAAGTGTTTCCTTCTTGAGGAATGGTAACCCTAATAGGGTGGAGATCACCAGCCAAAAGTGGAAAACAATCGGGTATTGACGTACTGTGACGGACATGGCCCTCACGAAGAAAGAACCGCGCTCCAAGTTCTACGAACTGCTGCAGGCGCAGATTCACAACGAGTTCAATGCCTCCCAGCAGTACATCGCGCTCGCGGTCTGGTTCGACAACGAGGACCTGCCGCAGCTCGCGAAGCACTTCTACAAGCAGTCCGTCGAGGAGCGCAATCACGCGATGGCGCTCGTCCAGTACATGCTCGACCGCGACCACCACGTCGAAGTCCCCGGCACCGGCGAGGTGCGCAACGAATTCTCCGCTCCGCTCGAGCTGCTCGAGCTCGCGCTGGAGCAGGAGAAGGAGGTCGCTGCCGACATCTCCGCGCTCGCGAAGGCCGCGCGAGCCGAGGAGGACTACATCAGCGAGCAGTTCACCCAGTGGTTCCTCAAGGAGCAGGTCGAAGAGATCTCCCAGATGTCGACGCTCGTCACGGTCGCGCGCCGCGCGGGTGACAACGTCTACGAGATCGAGAAGTTCCTGCACCGCGAGGCCGTCGGCGACGCCGGCGCGGACGCCGGGATGCCCCCGGTCGCGGGTGGCGCGCTGTAAGCGCTCGATGCTTGCCGGAAGCCCGGTTGTCCCCAGTGTGGACAACCGGGCTTCCCCATGTGGATAACTTCAGCGCCGCTCGTAGTGCGCGATGAGCACGCCGGTGGTGGTCGCGACGCTGCCGGCGAGCGAAAACTCGGTCAGCGGAGCCGGTCCTTCGAACAGCCGCGCGCCGCGGCCGAGGGTCAGCGGATGGATCAGCAAGGTGTAGCGGTCGACCAGCCCGGCGGCGTGCAGCGCGTGCACGAGCGAAACGCTGCCGATGATCGAAAGATCCTTGCCCGGCAAGGCTTTCAGCTCCGCCACGGTTTCCACCGCGGAGCCGCGCAGCAGCACCGAATTCTGCCAGGCCTCCGCGTTGTCGAGGGTGGTGGAGACGACGTACTTAGTCGCGGCGTTCATGTGCGCGGTGAACGGATTCCCGTCCGTCCGCGGCCCCCAGGCCGTGGCGAAGTCCTCCCAGGTGCGCCTGCCGAACAGCATGTCCCCAGGTCGGCTCATGCCCTTGCCCATCTCGCGGGCCATGACGTCGTCGCTGTAGCCATTGCCCCAGCCGCCTAGGTCGAACCCACCGCGCGTGTCCTCGTCGCTGCGGCCGAGGCCTTGGACGACGCCGTCGAGGGTGACGCTCAGGGTGACGTTGATCGAGCGCATCGGGGATGTCCTTCCGCTTCCGCGGGCCGCCAATCGGCCCGTCACCCGCTACACGAGCGGCGTGGAGCCAGATCGACATCGGCTCGCGGAATTTTTCAGCTGGCGCAGTCCTGCGTCTTCGCCCGGACCTCGATGGCCTGGACCGCCCCGTCCGAATCCAGCGTGAAGTGGTACGCACCCTGGTCACCGGTCGGCGACACGAGCGCGCTCCCCGACTCCGACGTGCCCGGATAGGTCGCGGTGACCTGGTCCTTCGGCGACCCTTCGCCCACGCCTTCCGGGGTGTGCGCGGCACCGTCGGGCTTCACCGCGACCACGCCGTTCTCCGCCGACACGACGGCCGTCGAGGCAGGCACCCCGGCACCGCTGACGTCGTAGTAAGTGCAGCCGGCCGACTCTTTCACCGTCGTGAGCTTCATGCCCTGGTCGGTGAGCTGCTGCTCGGTCATGCCGAGCTTCACCGCGCCGAGGCCGTCCGCGGTCACCAGCGCTCCGGACACGGCTTTCGGCGGCGTCGTCTTCGGCGGTGCCGGCTTCGTGTGATGCGGACGCGCGGGCGGCACCGGCGGGTCCGCCACGGTGGGCTCCATCGGCACTGGCGGCGCTTGCACCTGCGTCGATTCGGCGCTCGACGGGGGCTCGGGCACCGAAGAAGGCAGCGTGGGCTGCGCCGAAGCGACCTGCTGGGCGGCGACGCCGGTCGCGGCGGGCTGGGTGCGCAACTGAATCGCCACCAGCCCGGCCGACCCCACCGCGAGAACGCACACCGCCCCGGCCGCGGATGTCAGGACCCGCTGCCTGCGCCGCCGCCTGCGCGCGCCGGCCACGATGGCCGACGCGGCGTCCTCGGCTGGTTCGACGGCTAGCCGGTCGTCGGCGAGGAGGGCGCGGAGCCGCTGTTCCAAATCGTCGGGCTGACTCACCCGGCGTCGCCTCCTTCCTGGTTCCTCATTTTCGCCCGCAGGGACGCGATCGCCTTGCTCGCTTGGCTTTTCACCGTCCCCTGGCTGATGTCCAGCGCCTTGGCGATCTCCGCTTCGGACAGTCCTTCGTAGTACCGCAGCACCATCACCGTGCGCTGCCGCGGCGGGAGGTCGCGCAGCGCCTGCCACAGCGGCTCGTGCTCGAACGGGTCCTTCGGCGCGCACGGGCTGGTGTCCGGCAGATCCGCGACGAGGTTCTCCCGCCGCGTCCGGCGCCAGCGGCTGACGTGCGCGTTCGCCATCGAACGCCGCACGTACGCGAGCGGGTCGCCGGTCTTCTGCTGCACGTACGACCAGCGTGCGCCGATCTTTTCGAGCACGGTCTGCACGAGGTCCGCGGCGTCGTGCGGGTTCCCGGTGAGGACGTGGCCGTAGCGGAGCAGCCCGGGCAGGGCTTCGCGCACGAAGTCGCCGAAATCCGTGATGGCGTTGACCGTCTCCGCCTGCTGACCGGCCCAGGGCGGATCCCCGCTGGTCAGAGGCAATGCGGCTGCCGTCACCGTATCGCCCCCTCCCCGGATGACCGCGTCGAGCGACGGTTCCTCGTCATCCCCACCACGCATGAGCGCCCCCGAGGGTTGTCCCGTCTCCGTCGCTACTTTCCGTAGCTGTGGACAACTGAGGTCAGCGCACGGAAAGCGACTCGGGCAGCTTCAAGGCGCCGTCCGCGTCAGTGGGGAAATCGTGTACCGCGACCACAGCGTTTCGCGGGATCGGCCCGTAAATGTGCGGGAACTGGATTCCGCGCGGGTCCGGCGGGTCGCCGTCCTCCCAGCGGACGGGCGCGTCGACCAGCTTGGGATCGATTTCCAGCAGGACCAGGCCGGATTGGCCGCGGAAGACGGCGTTGGCGGGAAGGGCGACGGTGCCCGGGTCCGAGCAGTGGATGAATCCGGCGTCGTCGAGCGAGGACGCGCGGTATTCGCCGTCGGCGGGCACCGCGGCCCACTCGGCGCGGGTGCAGATGTGGAGGATCACGCGGCGATCATCCACCTGTGGACAACTCAGGTCGAGTTGTCCACAGGTGGACAACTCAGCGAATGGTGAGCTGGCGTCCGATCAGCCCGTCTCGGGCACGCCGCTCGGCGGCGTTGAGCGGCTCGGCGTCGAGCGACTTGAGCGCCTCGTCCAGCCGGGCGCCGAGCTGGTCCTTGGGCTCGGCCCACTCCCGGGCGTGCGCCTCGGGGTCGAGGTCCCACACCGGGACGAGCAGGCCGTGCGCACGGAACGACCCGGCGTACCGGGTGCCCTCGCCGAGCCCGAGCGTGCCGGCCGCGGACAGCCGCGCAAGCGCTTGCAGCAGCAGGTTCTCCGGTTCCGGGCGGACCCAGCGCAGGTGCGCCTTCTCGCCGGCGAGCACCCAGTACGCGCCGGAGCCGAGCCGGTCGGTGGGCATGATCGCGGCGTTCGCGCGCTCGAGGGAGACCGCGACGTCGCCGGTCGCGTCCGCGTCCTCGGGCAGCCACCACGCGAAGTCGGTGTGGAGGGCGACCTCCAGCTCCGCGCTCGGCACGAGCAGGTCCTGGAGCCGGTTGTGCTCGTCCGGGTCGGTGGGCGACGTCGTGTCCGGCACCGACAGCACGTCGCCCGGTTCGGCGTCGAGCAGCCAGCGCAGCGCGCGGCCGAGGTCGCGGCTGATGTCGGAGGACCGGGTCTGCACCTGAAGACCGAGGAACCGCTCGCCGTCCGAGCGGACGAACGCCGCGGCGGCCATGGGCAGCACCGTGCCGAGCGTGACGTCGCCGCCGTCGGCGAGCGTCAGCTTCGCCGTGGCCGACGGGACGAACTCGCGCAACGCGATCAGCTCCGGCTCCGCGGCCAGACCCTCGAACGGCTGCCCGACGAAGACGTCGCGCACCTTCGGCTTGCGGTCCGGCTTGGGACCCTTCTTACGCGCGCCCTTACCCATTTCAGCCTCCTCGGAACTCGATGTCAGACGCTATCGAAGGGACCGGCCGTCCAGGCTCGCGGGTTAGAGTCAGCTCGTGTTCGACCCTCGCGATCCCGCCTTCCTCGCCGACCCGTACCCCGCGTTCGCCGCGCTGCGCGCCGAAGGCGAGGTGCACCAGCACGACGGCCTCGGCATCGCGATCACCGTTTCGCACGCCGCGTCCGCCGCCGTGCTCCGGCACCGCGGGCTCGGCCGCATCTGGACCGACGCGCAGCCGCTCGAACGGTTCGCGTCGTTCAACCTGCTGCACCGCAACTCGTTGCTGGAGAACGAACCGCCGGCGCACACCCGCCTGCGCCGCGTCATCGCGGGCGAATTCGGCCGGGGCCACGTGCAGCGGCTGCGTCCGATGGTCGCGGAACTCGCGGAGTCCATGGTGGACACCCTGGCCGCGAAAATCGCCGCCGACGGCAGCGCGGACCTGCTCGAACACCTCGCGCAACCACTGCCGGTCGCGGTCATCGCCGAACTGCTCGGCGTCCCGACGTCGGACGGCGCGCAGCTGGTGACGTGGAGCAACGCCATCGTGAAGATGTACGAGTACGGCCTCTCCGAGGACGGCCGCGACGCCGCCGAACAGGCCGCGGCCGATTTCGTCGCATACCTGCGCGAGGTCGTCGCTGGCTCCCCTCGCGGCATCGTCCGGGACCTGACCGCGAGCGAACTGACCCCCGACGAGGTCGTCGCCACCGCGGTGTTGTTGTTGATGGCGGGCCACGAGGCGACGGTGAACGTGATCGGCAACGGGGTGACCGCGTTGCTCACCCATTACCTGGAATGGGAGCGGCTTAGGTCCGACCCAACGTTGCTGGACTCAGCTGTGGAAGAACTGATCCGCTTCGACTCTCCGTTGCAGTTGTTCGAGCGCACGGCGACCGAGGATGTGGAAATCGCTGGTCACCGGGTCGCGAAGGGTTCGAAGATCGGCGCGCTGCTGGGTGCCGCAGCACGCGATCCGAAGGTGTTCGACGCCCCGGACACCCTCGATGTGGGCCGGTCGCCGAACGCGCACCTCGGTTTCGGGATGGGGATCCATTACTGCGTCGGGGCACCGCTGGCCCGGGTGGAGATCGCGGCCGCGTTGACGGCGTTGACGAAGCGGCTACCGGAGTTGCGGCTGGCCGCGGAGCCGGAGCGGAGGCCGGAGTTCGTGATCCGCGGATTGCGGACTTTGCCGGTGACCGCCTGAGGCAGGGCTCGTGAGCGGCATCTAACCGGCAACGTCGCTCACGACAACACCTCAGCGCAAGCCCGCGAACAAGTCGTCCTCCAACCCGGCGGCTGGCGCGACGGAACCGTTCGTGCGGGCAAGGTGGTAATCCTCCCAGGGCCAAGTCTTTCGCTCGATCTCGCGCGAGTGGGCGAAAAACGGATGCCCCGGATCCATCTGCGTGGCGTGCGCGCGCAACGCCGCATCCCGGGTCGCGAAGTGTTCTTCGCAGCGGACGCGGGCGGTCACGGTGAGCACGTCGGTCGGCGGCAGTTCGTCCAGAACCGGGCCCATCAACGACTCCTCACCAGCCGCGATCGTCGCCTCGTGCATGGCTGCGAACCAGGATCGGCTGAGGGTGGCGAGGTAGTAGAGCTTGCGCGGACTGCCGTCGTCGGATTCGGCGAACGCCGCGGTGGTGACCTCATGCGTGCGGATGTGGTCGGGGTGTGGATAACCGCCAGTCTCGTCATAGGTGACCACCACCTGTGGACGGAATTCCCGCATCAGCTCCAACAACGGTTTTGTCGCTTCAGCCAAGGGAATCTCCGCGAAGCTGCCAGCCGGGGAAGGCGTGGCCAACCCCGAGTCGACATGTCCGAGGAACGTCTGGCGGATGCCGAGAATCCTTGCCGCGTCAGCCATT
Source organism: Amycolatopsis sp. CFH S0740 (assembly GCF_004522315.1). Classification (NCBI taxonomy): domain Bacteria; kingdom Bacillati; phylum Actinomycetota; class Actinomycetes; order Pseudonocardiales; family Pseudonocardiaceae; genus Amycolatopsis; species Amycolatopsis sp. CFH S0740. The sequence continues at coordinate 79,103 of NZ_SDLS01000003.1, forward strand.
TCCCGGCGACGGATGGCAGGCAGATCCCCCCGGACGTCCTCTCGGTCCAAAGTTGGGTTGAGCACATCCCCGCGTTCGCCGCCGGTGCAGGTGGCTACCAGGACGTCGACGCCCTCGGCTGCGTAGCGGGCCAGGGTCGCGGCGCCTTTGCTTGATTCGTCGTCAGGATGGGCGTGCACGGCCAAGAGGCGGAGCGTCATGCGCGGGTTCCTTTCGGGAAGAAGAGAGCGGGGACAAAGCTCAGCAGGGAAAGGCCAAGTGCCCAGGTGAACGTGGTGCCGAACGCGGCGGCACCGGGTGGTTGCGCATGCAGAACCGCCACCAGAAGCGCTGTGCCGAGCGAGCCGCCGATGCGGTTGACGACGTTGATCGCGCTCGCCGCACGCGGAATTTGGCTGCGCTCCAACGAGGTGTAGAGCATCGTCATCCCGGGCGTGGTGGTCGCGCCTAGACCGAACCCACGGATCAGCAGCGAAATTGTCAACAGGGTCGGGCTGGGGGAATCGCCGAGCTGAGTGAAGGCGATGGTACCCACGAGCGACAACGCGATGCCGGTGAGCATGACGGTTCGCGAGCCAAAGCGGTCCAACAACTTTCCGCCCGCAATGAGGACGACGGCTGATCCCAATGCCTGTGGCGCGAGCAGGAGTCCAGCGGCGAGAGCGGACGTGTGCTGGATTTGCTGGTAGTAAAGCGGAAGCAGCAACATCGAGCTGTAGAGCGACGCACCCAGCAAGAAGGTGCTCGCGCTCGCGACAGTGAAAGCCTTGTGCGCGAACAACTTCAGGTCAAGCAGCGGCGATTGCGTGCGCCGAGCGTGCCAGGCGTACGCGATCAGCAGCACGGCACCGGCGATGGCGAACGTGTTGGAACCTTCGCCTAGGCCGTAGCCGAGCGCACCGAGTCCCGGCGGGAGCAGCAGGAGACCGCGGACGTCGAGTGGATCGCGCGTGCCAGCGGGTTCCTCGCGCGGCAGCACCCGGACGGCGAGCAGCAAGGTGGCGACGCCGAACGGCACGAGCCCGAAGAACAGCCAGCGCCAGCCGAGGTCCTGGACGAGCGCACCGCCGAGCATCGGGCCGAGCACCGGCGCGACGGTCGCGGGCAGCGTGACGACGCCGATCATCCGGCCTAGCCGCGGACCGGCCGCCTGCGCGAAAATCGCCTGGCCGACCGGTTGCATGAGACCGCCGCCGAGACCGTGCAGCACGCGGAACGCGATCAGCGCCGGAGCCGACCAGGCGAACCCGCAGAGCACCGTCCCCAGTGTGAACAGCGCGACGGCCGCGATCCACACCTGACGGCCGCCGAACCGGTCGGAAAGCCAGCCGGACAGCGGAATGGTCAGCGAGGCGGCCAGCAGGTACGCGCTGGCCACCCACTGCACGGTCGGCAGCGAACTGTCCAGGTCACGCGCCATCACGCCGATCCCGACCGACACGATCGTCGCGTCGAGGATCGACAGCACCGCGCCCAGGATCAGCACCCCGCCGAGCCGGCGAAGCCCGGCATCGGAGACCGGAGCCGCCGGAAGCTGCGTGGTCATTGCCTCACCCCCTTCATTAGGCCGGACCTGAGATTAGGTCGAACCTAGTTAATGGGTCAAGCACAATTTTAGGTCGGACCTAGTACACTGGGCGGGGTGAGCCTCAGGGAGCAGAAGAAGCTGGAGACGCGGCAGACGATCTCGGCGGTGGCGACGCGGCTGTTCATCCAGCGCGGGTTCGACCAGGTGACGATCGCCGAGGTCGCGGAGGCGGCGCGGGTCGCCAAGATGACCGTCACGAATCACTTCAGCCGGAAGGAAGACCTGGTCTTCGACATCCGGAACGATTTCGTTGACTGGCCGGCGAACCTGGTCCGGGCCGCCCCGGAGACGCCGGCGCTGATCGCCGTACGGGACGGGTGCTTCGCGGAGCTGGACCAGGCGAGCGCGTTGCTCGGGTTCGCGGACGTGTCCTTCGTGCGGATGGTGCGGCAAAGCGAACGCCTCACGTCCGCGCTCCGGGACATGCACGTCGACCGGGAATTCGAGCTCTCCGCCGCGCTGCTCGACCGGCATCCGGACCGGGAGATGCTGTCGCGGACTGCCGGGGCGCACCTCACGTCGGTGCTGCGGCTTCTTCTCGACGACGTCTGGCGGCTGACCTGGCAGGACGTCAAGCCGGACGATCTGGTGGAGCAGATCCGGGATTCCGCGGCGGTCGCGTTCGGCCAGCTGGAACCGGCGCTCGGCGACCTTTAACGCGCGGCCCCGACCGGACGCGCGGTCCGCAGCTCGGGCTCCGGCGCGCCCTCGATCTTGAGCACGCGGAAGTCGCGCAGACGTTCCGGGGCGATCGGCATCAGCAGATCCGAGAACCGCCGGATCACCAGCGCGGTGCCGATCGCGAGCACGGCCGCGGCGAGGTCGGTGAACGCGACCAGCAGGACGCTGTCCGCCATCGCCTGCACGCCCGGCCGGATCCGCCAGATGATCGTGATGATCAGCAGGACCCAGTTCGCCACCCACGCACCCCACCAGCCGAGCACGAGCCGCGACGGCTTCGGCCGCTTGTCGCGGGACCGGCGGAGCACGGCGTGTTCCAGCTCGCTGACCACGGACAACGCGAGCGGCAGGTTCGCGATCGGCACCAGCACGCCCACGAGCACCTGCCAGACCGGCCGCGGCGGCGCTTCATCGGCCTCGTCGGCGGCCGCCTGCCGGGCGACTAGCAGCCACCAGACCGAGAGTCCGGCGGGGAGCAGCGAAAAGATCGTGGTGAGCAGGCCGGCGAGCATGACGAACGCGTCGGAGAACCCGACGACGCTGCTGTTCAGCGCGGAATCGCGGCTCTCCACGAGGAGCGCGTACCGCCAGATCTCCGCCCCCGCCGCGATCACGGCGAGAACGGCGAACGTCCAGAGGATCGTGGTGAGGCTCCGCGCGAGCACCGGGATCCGGTCGATCGGCCGGATTTCGCCGGACGCGGTGCCGGGCACGTTCGTCGGCCGGCGCCAGGTCAGGTTCGGGAAGCCCCAGCGCGGCGGCACCGGATAGGACGGCGGACCGGAGTAGGGCGTCGCGGGCACGGCACGCCGACGCCGAACGACACTCGGCGGCGGGGACGCGACCCAACGCAACTTGGCCGCCCGCTTCGGCGGACTCGCCTGCGGTTGCTGCGGCGCGGGCCGGTGGATCGGACCTTGCGGAGCAGCGGTGAACGGGCGCGCGAACGCGGGGTGCGGCGGGTAGACCTGCGCCGGGTACTGCTGCTGGTACGGCTGGGCGAACTGCTGGCCAGGATGCACCGCCCCGGCTTGCTGCGGTGCCCAATGGCCGGGTTGCGGTGGCGGGCCCGACTGCCCATGCGGCGCGGGAACGCCCTGCTGGCCGGATTGCGGTGCCTGGCCTGGCTGCCCGGGCTGTGCGGCACCGCTCTGATGGCCGGGCTGCGGCGCTGGACCGGGCTGCCCAAGCTGCGCGACACCACCCTGCTCGCCGAGCTGCGATGGCTGGCCTGGCTGCGGCGCCACGCCCAGCTGCCCAGGCTGCGCGGCACCGGGCTGCGGTGCCAGGCCCGGTTGCCCATGTGATGCGGCACCAGGCTGCGGTGCCAGACCCGGCTCTCCAGGCTGCGCGGCACCGGGCTGCGGCACCATGCCCGGCTGCCCCCCAGGCGGTACGGCACCGCCCTGCTCGCCGGGATACGACTGCGCCCCCTGTTGCCCGCCATTCGGCTGGCCAGCATGCGATGGCGCGCCAAACTGCGGCGACGAGCCAGCCCAACCGGGGACAGGTCCGCCAGCCGGAGCGCCCGGCCCGACGTGCCCAACCCCAACCCCAACCCCAGCCCCGGTGCCAGTGCCAGTGCCAGTGCCAGTGCCAGTGCCAGTGCCAGGAGAACCGTGCCCAACCCCGCCGTGACCTGCATCACCCGGCGGGGCACCGTCCCCCTCGTCCCGGCCGAAGCCAGGCACGAACGACGCCGGATCCGAGGATTCCGGCGGCTCGGGAACAGACTGGGCAGGCATCCGTCAGAGAACCTCGGGTTCAGCGTCGGGGTTTTCGCTCACCATGCGGCGGCCTTCGCGCGCCCAGGCTCCCATTCCGCCCGCGACGTTGACCGCGTCCCAGCCGCTCGCGTTCAGCCACGCCGTGGCGCGTGCCGAGCGGCCGCCGGAGCGGCAGATGACGTAGACCGGGTTGTCCTCGGGGAATTCGGCGAGTTCGCCGACCCGTGCGGGCAGTTCGCCGAGCGGGATGTGCACCGCGGCGGGGGCGTGCCCGGCGGCCCACTCGTCGTCCTCGCGGACGTCGAGCAGTGCGACGTCCGCGGGAAGGTCGCGGACTTCAGCGGTCGGAATTTCAGCAGGGCTCACCACAGGTTCCATGCTCCCATGTCAGGACGTTGTACGCGTGTGAGGAACGCTAACCGCTAAGCCTTGCGGTGGCGTCCCCGGCCGGCCCGCAGTTTCTCGTCGGCCTGGCCGAACCGGGCGACCGCGCGGTCGCGCATCAGGCCGAGCGGGTCGGGGGCGTGCAGGCGCAGCATGATGTCGTTCACCAGTTCCGGGCGGCCGGACCTGGTCAGCCTGCTCACCACGTAGGTCGCCAGGAACGCCGAGGGCACCGAGATCAGCGCGGGCTGAATGGTGAACCACGGCATCTTGTCCCCGGTGTACTCGCACACGATGTTGTACGCCAGCGCGCCGAGCACCATCCCGCCGCCGACGACCATTCCAGCCAGCGCGCCCGGCCAGCTGAGCTTGCGCCACCAGATGCCGAGCAGCAGCAGCGGGCTGAACGTGGACGCGGCGAGCGCGAACGTCATTCCGATCGAGAGCGAGATGTCCTCGGTGCGGAAGATCAGCGTGAGCGCCATCGGGCAGATCGCGACCAGCAACGCCGCGACCCGGAAGTCCTTGACCCGTCCCGGCAGCAGGTCCGTCGACACCACCCCGGCGACGCTCACCAGCAGGCCCGAGCAGCTCGAGAGGAACGCCGCGAACGCGCCCGCGGCCGTCACCGCGGCGAGGATCTGCCCTGGCCAGCCCGGCAGCACCGCGGTCGGCAGCAACAGTACGGCCGCGTCGGTGTTGCCGGTGAGCAGCAGTTGCGGCACATACATCCGGGAGAGCGCGCCCAGCATCGTCGGGAACAGGTAGAACAGCCCGAGCAGCAGGAGGACGTGCACGGTGGTGCGACGCGCGGCCTTGCCGTCGGGGTTGGTGTAGAAGCGGACCAGCACGTGCGGCAGGCCCATGGTGCCGAGGAACAGCGCGAAGATCAGCGAGTACGTCTGCAGCAGGTCGGTGATGCCGTTCGACGCCGGATGCAGCCACGCGTCGTTCGACGTGGGCGCGTCGCTCACGACCGGCACCGGCGTGCCCGCGGCGAATTCCAGCGTCGTCCCCGCGGACACCTTGTGCGGCACGAGCGGCGACCAGCGCGCCATGCCGCCCGCGGGACCGTCGTCGATGTGGCCGTGTGCGTAGAAGAACGTCTCGGTGGTGACCTTCACGGTCACGTCGGTCTGCACCGTCACCTTGGTGTCCGACGGGAACACCGGCGGCGCGGGCGCACCGAGCGCACGCACGCCGCCCGGGCCGCCACCGGCGAAGAAAACCATGCACAGCACGAAAGTCGGCACGGCGATCGCGAACAGCTTCAGCCAGTACTGGAACGCCTGGACCACGGTGATCGCGCGCATCCCGCCGGAGATCACGTTGACCGCGACCAGGACGATGACGAGCAGCGCACCCGCCCACGCCGGCACCGGAACGATCTGCGCGAGCGTCAAACCGGCGGCCTGCAGCTGCGGGACCATGTACAGAATCCCGATGAACACCGCGCCCGCGGTCGCGAAGCGGCGCAGGCCCCGCGAACCGAGCCGGGCCTCCACGAAGTCCGGCAGCGTGTACGCACCGGATCGGCGCAGCGGCGCGGCTACGAACAGCATCAGCGCGAGGTACCCGGCGGTGAAGCCGATCGGGTACCAGGTCGCGTCGGCGCCCTGTTTGAGCACCATGCCCGCGACACCGAGGAACGACGCCGCGGACAGGTATTCGCCGGAGATCGCCGCCGCGTTGCGGCTGGAGCGCACGGTTCGGCGGGCGACGAGGAAGTCGTGCGTGCTGGTGGCCCCGCGCGACGAACGGAAGCCAAGGTAGTAAGTCGCGAAGGCGACCAGCGCGAGGCCGGTCAACGTCCACGGGGTCAGCTGCACGGCGTGAATCCTCGCACGACCACACGCTTCCGGGACGCGCCGCCACCAGCGAACGCATCCCCCGCGCGGGTCAGTTCTCGATCATGTCGACGAAGTCGCGTTCGTGCCGCTCGGCGAGCCGGTTGTACCAGAGGCCGACGGCGAAAAGGAACGGGAACGGAAGCAGGCCGAGCACGAGCCACGGGATCGGGATGCCGATCACGGTGAACCGCGCGACCGCGGGGAGGAAATAGAACAGCGCGGGCAGCATCCCGAGCACGACCAGCACCAGCACCGCCAGCCACACCGACGTGCGCAACTGGACCTTCACCAGGTCGCGGACCAGCAGTTTTCCCCAGCTGGTCTGTTCCTCCAGCTCGATCCGCCCGCGCATCCGCGCCGACGACTGCCGCGAATCGGCGAGCACCACGCGTTCCCGTTTCGGCCGCACGTGCGCGGGTTCGCTGGAGCGCGGGACCGGTTCGGGAGCGGGCGGCACCGGTTCGACCACCGCGCGGTCCTCCGGCCGCACGCCCAGCGTCGGGTCCGGTTTGCGGACTCCGTTCTCGAGCCGGTGGTAGGGGTCTTCGGGCGAGGACATCGACGGCTAGCCGCCCCGGCCGGAACCGACGATGCGGTCCTTCAGCGCCCGGGTGTGCCTGCGGCTGACCGGCAGCACTTTCTCCTCGTTGCCGATCACGACCTGGTAGCCGCCCTGGCCCATCCGCATTTCGGTGATCAGCGGCAGCGCGACCAGGAAGGACCGGTGAATCCGCACGAATCCGGCCTTCTCCCAGCGTTCTTCCAGCTGGGCGAGCGGGATCCGGACGAGGTGGCTGCCCTCGGTGGTGAACAGCCGCGCGTAGTCGCCCTGCGCTTCCACCCAGCGGACCGACGAGCGCGGGATCAGCTTCGTGGTGCCCGCCAGTTCGACCGGGATGACCTCGTCGTCGGTCTTCACCGGCTCGGCCCCGCCCTGGCCGGCGGGCGGGCCCGCGACCGTGGCCAGCTTCTCGCGCACCCGCGCGACCGACCGGTCGAGCCGGTCCTGCTGGAACGGCTTGAGGACGTAGTCGACCGCGCCGAGGTCGAACGCGTTCACTGCTTCCTCGGCGTGCCCGGTGACGAACACCAGTACCGGCGACGGGTTCATCGCCGCGATCACGCGCGACATCTCCATGCCGGACAGGCCGGGCATGTCGATGTCGGCGAACACGGCGTCGACCGTCGGCAGGCCGCTTGCCCGCCGGGCAGCCAGTTCCGGGTCGTCGTGCGAGAACAGCCGCAGCGCGTCGGAGGCGTCCGAGGCCTGGAAAACGCGGTGGATGTGCGGGTTGTTCTGGAGTCCGTGGCTGAGTTCGTCCAGCCCGGCCAGCTCGTCGTCCACGGCAAGGACGATGAGTTTCCGGGTGTCGTCGTGAGCACTCACAGTGAGACGCATCCTGCCGATTGCGAGGTGCATTGTCCAGACCCCAGCCGAGAGTACCGCTTGTGAGTGGCGTACCGGAGTCGCCGCTCACCTCCGGTCAGAGTCCGAAACGCGACCAGGCCGCCTTCGTGGTCACCGCGTCCAGCAGCGCGCTCGCCGCCGCGGGCGCCCCGATCCCGAGCCGGGCGAGCAGCGGTTTCTTCGGCTCCGCCACGGAAATCTCGGCGTCCGGGTACCGCTTGCGGACGATCTCGCGCAGCGAACCGAGCCCGTCGACGAGCCCGAGGTCGACGGCTTTTTGTCCTAGCCAGACGTCCCCGGTGAACAGATCGGTGGAATCGGTGAGCCGGTCGCCGCGCCGTTCCTTGACCCATTCGACGAACAGTTCGTGCAGCTGGCTGTGCATGTTTTTCAGCCACTCGACGTCCTCGGGCTTCTCCGGGCTGAACGGGTCGAGCCGCGATTTGTTCGCGCCCGCGGTGTGCAGCCTGCGCTCGATGCCGAAGCGTTCGAGCAGCCCGGTGAACCCGAAGCCGCCGCTGATGACGCCGATCGAGCCGACCATGGACGTCCGGTGCGCGTAGATCTCGTCGGCCGCGCAGGCCAGCCAGTACCCGCCGGAAGCGGCGATGTCCTCGGCGAAGGCGAGGACGGGCACGCCCTTTTCGTCGGCCAGCTGCCGGATCCGCTCCGCGACTAGCCCAGACTGCGTCGGCGCACCGCCGGGCGAGTTGATCTGCAACGCGACGGCCTTGAGCCGGTCGTGCGCGAACGCCCTGGTGAGCGCGGATTCGACGGCGCCGAGGTTGATCGCACCGCGAGCCAGCGGCGACGGCGACGGCGTGATCACCCCGTGCAGCTTCACGACGGCGACCACGTCCTTGCGGTCGCCCCGGTCGCCGAGCACGGGAAGGCGGGAAGTCAGCTTGTCGGTCACGCTCATCTGCCCAGGCTAACCAGTTCAGTGCGCGGGCAGCATTCCCGAACGCGAGCCGTGCACTCCGTCGGGTTCCGGTTCCGGCTCGACCGGAGCCATCGGCTGCTGCGGCACGTCAGCGGAGTAGTCCGGCATGTTCGGCCGCACGCCGAGCTTGAACTTCGGCACCCGCAACGCGACCTTCATCCCCGCCCCCGGCGCGGTTTCGACGGTGAGCGCGTAATCCTCGCCGAACACCTGCCGCATGCGCTGGTTGATGTTGCCGAGCCCGACGTGCGCACCGGTGCGGTGCGCGTTGCGCAGATCGGTGAGCTGCCGCGGGTCCATGCCGATGCCGTCGTCCTCGACCGTGATCAGCGCTTCGTGCCCGTCGTCCCGCGCGATCACCGTGACGCACCCGCCGCTCGGCTTGCTGGCCAGACCGTGTTTGACGGCGTTCTCGACAAGCGGCTGAATGATCAGGAACGGCACCACGACGCTGAGCACCTCGGGCGCGATCTTCATCCGCACCTCGAGCCGGCCGCCGAACCTCGCGTTTTCGATGGTCAGGTACCGGTCGATGTTGCGCAGTTCCTCGGCGAGCGTGGTGTACATGCCGGACGTGCGGAACGAGTAGCGCGTGAAGTCCGCGAAGTCCTGGAGCAGCTCGCGCGCTTCCTCCGGATCGGTGCGGATGAGCGCGGAGATGGTGTTGAGCGCGTTGTAGACGAAGTGCGGCGAGATCTGCGCGCGCAGTGCTTTGATTTCCGCCTGCTGCAGCTGATTGCGCGATTCTTCAAGCCGCGCGAGCTCGAACTGCGTGCAGACGAACTGGCCCACCGCCTCAGCCATCTGCACCAGCTTGCCGCGCGTGCGCCCGACGACGATCAGCGTCGCCTCGGCCTCGCCCTCAACAAGAATGGGAACGATCGCGGCGGTCTTCATCTTGCAGGTGCCCCGGTGATTGCAGGGCATCTTGTTGTGATCAGCGACGGCGCGCCGGTGCTTGCGCAACGCGGTCCCGATGTCCTCGACGACGTCCAGGTAATGATCGGTGGCCTCGCCCGCCCAGGACAGCAGCGTGCCTTCACTGTCGGTGATGCCGACGGCGAGACAATCGAGCACCTCGAGCAGCTCCGCCGTCATCCGGTTGGCGGCCTCCTCGTCGAGCCCCGCCCGCAAGTTGGGCGTGGCCTTGGACATCCGGTGAACGGCCTGGAGAACGGCGTCCTGGATGACCCCCTTGGGCCGGCGCGCCCGGAAGGCGAGGACCAGCACCACGATCACCAGGATGCCGACCAGAACCCACGGGACGACCAGCGCATAGGGGAAGTCGGACACGACGTCCATGCTCTGCGCTCGACCGACCGGGTGCAAGGTCTGCTCCCCACTTTCTGTCCAGTAGCGACGCCGAGAGTGGGCAAACCCTACCGTCACTCCCGGTGAGCGTGAGGATCTTGCGCCATTCGAGTGGTGGCGGTGGCTGTGGGGCGCCGATGGGTGGAGTGGAGGGACCCTTCATGACTACGGAACGTTAGGGGTGAAGGGACCCTTCATTGCTTGCTAGTGCGGATGAGGGTTCTTAGTGGTTTCGGGATGGATTCGCGGGGCGGCCCTTCCGGTAATTTGGGCTCGGCGCTGCCCACCTGGCAATGGCTCGGCGCTGCCCTCCTGGCAATTCGGGCCTGGGGGCCGGTTGTCCTGGCAACTGGGGGCGGCCTTCGCGGCAATTCGGGCCCCGGGGCGGCTGTCCTGGCAACCGCGGGCGGACCTCCTGGCAATTCGGACCCCCGGGCTGCTCGCCTGGCGTCCCCCGGCGATTCGAACCCCGGGGCCGCTCTCCCGGCAACCGCGGGCGGCCCTCTCGGCAATTCGGGCCCGGGCGGCCCTCCCGGCAATGCCGAGTGCTGGCTGCCTCGTCAGCGGCTTCTCGCACGCGGAGCGTGCGGCCAAGTGTCGTGAGGGGAACCCTCACGGAATCTGATTCCCTGAAGGGGCCCCTCACGACACCCGCGCTGCGCCCCTCGCAACCCGTGCAACTCCCTCACAACCACCTTGTTCCCTCACGACACCGCGTTCCCTCACGACACCGCGATGATCTTGGCGCGAATCACGCCGAGAATCCCTCCGGAGTAGCCCTTCACTCGCGAGACCAGGTGCCCCACCACCCGCCGCGAAGTCTCTCCGTGCCACGACCCGCCATGCGGACGTCGAAGCATTCAGAGAACCAACCGCAGCCGATGCACCCAACGATCGGTGCACCCACACCACCCCCGCACCCCGATACGAAGCCCAAATGCGGTCTGGGGGTGCTTGTCAAGGCATCTTTCCCGCCTTGACAAGCACCCCCAGACCGTCATCACAATCAAGCTTCGGGGTGCCCCACGCAACCCCCGTGCGCAATGTCGCCGCCAGGCGACGAGCCGCCCACAACAGACGCAGAACTACTTCAACAACCGAGACATCCGCCGATCAGCCAACGGCTTCCCGCCAGTCTGACAAGTCGCGCAATACTGAAACGACTTATCCGCAAACGAAATCTCCCGCACAGTATCCCCGCAAACCGGGCAGGGAAGCCCAGTCCGAGCATGCACCCGCAGCCCAGACCGCTTCTCTCCCTTCAACCGCGCGGCCTTCTGCCCCACCGACCGCGAGACAGCGTCCGTCTCCACCTCGCGGATCGCCTCGGCCAGGACCTCCAACGCGCCCTCGTCCAGCTTCCCCACGGTCGCATAAGGCGACAACTTCGCCCGATGCATGATCTCGTCCGAATAAGCGTTCCCGATCCCCGCGATCAACGACTGATCAGTCAACGCCCACTTCAGCCGAGTCCCCTTCCCCTGGAACAACTCCCGCAACTGCGAAGCGTCAATCGCCAGCGCGTCCGGCCCCAGCCGCGCCACGCTCGCCACCTCGGACGGGTCCGCGACGATCCACACCGCCAGGCCCTTCTTCGTCCCCGCCTCGGTGAGATCAAAGCCAGGACCGGAAGCCGACTCCAGATGCACCCGCAGCGAGATCGGCCCCTTGCCCGGCTTCAACGGAGCCGGGGACAGCCCGTCCGACCAGCGCAGCCAGCCAGCGCGCGCCAGGTGCACCACCAGGTGCAAATCGCCCAGCACGACATCCAGATGCTTGCCGTGCCGAGTCGCGTCGGTGATTTCGCGGCCGTGCAGCTCGGTGTACGGCGGCACCGCGGTCTTCAGCACGCTCAGCGACGCGACGTCGAGCCGGAAAACGGTGCTTCCCACGGCGTGTTCGCGCAGGTGGTGGGCCAGTGCTTCGACCTCGGGCAACTCGGGCATGGCACCAGTCTCGCGCGCCGGCCCGGTTCCGGCCAGGTCTATTCGACCGGGTGCAGCGGACCGTCGAAGTCCGGCAGCGAATGCCTCTGGATCGTCTTCGAGATCCGCTTCACCTCGCCGGACACGGTGAACATGCCGCGGATCGTGCCGACCCAGCGCTCCGACGGCCGGTCGCCCGCGACGTCGCCCTCGGTCTCGGCGACCACCGTCCACGGGCGGCGCAGGATCCACCGCAGCGGGAAGAACAACACCACCAGCAGCAACGCCAGCAGCACCCACGCGGGCACCTTCACGACATCCGGGGTCCAGACCACCAGCGCGATCACCAGGAACCCCATGACCACGATCATCGCGATGCCAGGTCCGTAACTGCCCGCGACGTCGTGTTCGAAATCGTCAGCGGTGGCGGGAGCCCGCCACTCCATCTGGGCACGGACCACCCAATGGCGACCGTCTTCGCCGCGCACCAGCCGGTTCATCCTGTTGCCTCCCGGGCGACGTCGAACTCGCTCAACGTTACCGTGACCGTGCCGTCCAGCGCGAGGCGCTCACTGAGAGTTACTGGCGGTTTGCCGGGTTTTGGCTGTTCGGGAGCTTGCGTCCGCTGAGGAATCGGCCGAACCGGTGACATCGTTCCCGGACGTGGAGTCCGTCTTGGCCGACTTCGAGGACTCGGCGGACTTCGAAGACTTGGTCGACTCGACCGGCTTGGAAGACTTCGGGCAGTCGGACGACTCAGCCGAGCTGGAAGACCGCGGAGCAGCAGATGCGTCGTGCCGCGACCCGGTCGGCGTGGTCGTGACCGACGGCGGCACGTACGAATCCGGCGAAGGCACGTACGAGGAGGGCGGCGGAGCGTACGACGAAGGACTCGTGTCGTCCGTCGTCGTGCTCAGGACGCCCGGGCTCGACGAGTTCGTGGACGTGTCCAGATCCGACCGCGACTCCGTGCTCGAAGACCGGCTCGTCATCGGCGACTCCGTACGACTGCCGTCCTGGCTCGGAAGATCATCCCGCGGCGTCGAACCAGTCGACCCAGCCGAATCCGACGCCGACGAGGACTGCTCCCCGGACGCCGCCTGATGCACCGGCGGCAAATGCGGCACCTCGGCCACGCCCAAATGCTGCGAAACCCCCGGATGAACCCCCACGTGCGCGGGCCGCGCGCTGCCGTTCAGCTGCCCGGAAATGACCCGCGGACCCTGCTGCGCCGGCGGCGGAGGCGGCTGCGGCGGCTGCAACGCCAGCTCCGGCGCGCCCCCGCCCAACCCGACGTCCTGCACCGGATGCGACCCGAACACCAGCGGACCGGCGGTCAAACTCACCGCACCCGCCGCCGCGGTCGACGCCAGCGCCAGCCCGACCTTCACCTTCGAGCCGAACACCACGCTCTTCACCGTCGCGACCGCGCCAGCGGCCTTGCCGACCCCGGCCAGCGCCGGAACCGCGAGCACCAGCACCCCGGCATGCGCCCGCAACGACGAACACACATCCCGCAGCTCGTCCTGCGTCGCCCGGCACGACGGGCACCCCAGCAAATGTGCCTTGATCCGCTCCGCCTCCGCGCCGGTGACACTGCCCGCGGTGAACCCGCCCAGCTTCTCCACCACCGCGCGGCACGTCTCCGGACCCCGGTTCACCGACAAATGCGCCTGCAGATACGCCGCCCGCAACCCCTGCCGCGCCCGCCGCGCCAACGCCGCCGTCGCGTTCGCCGACAAGCCGAAATGCGGAGCCACCATCGCCGGCTGCTCGCCCTCGACCTCGGTCTGCCACAGCACCGTCCGCCACCGCTCCGGCAAACTCGTGAACGCCGTCGTGATCAACGTGTGCTCAGCCGTCCGCGCGGGCGTGTCCACCCCGGCGCCCGCCCGGAACGTCAACTCGTCGTCAGTCACCGGGACATCGCGCCGAGCGCCATGCCACTCCCACGACACCCGGCGCGCGACCGTCAGCAAATAAGCCCGGATGTAATCCCGCGGACCCGCGCCGCGGCGCAACGCCTGCAGCACGCGGAAGAAGGTCTCCGCGGTGATGTCTTCAGCTTCGGAACGATCCGCCGCCAGACTCTGCGCCAATCTGCGCACGGCCGCGGCATGCAGCTCGAACAACTCCCCGAACGCGGCATCCTCGCCGTCGCGCAGCCGCTTCAAAAGTGCCTGCTCGTCGGATTCCGAGGCCGCTGGTGGCGGCGCCGTGCCCAGCTCGGTCATCCGGCAAGGCACCTCCTCCCCCGAAGGACTCACCACTGAAGTCGATTGGGGACACCATACGGAGCAGAGCGCCCGTCGTCACCCCTTGTGCGCTCGACGTGACGCGCAAGCACCACATCTCAGCAGGTCCACGCCAATTACGGGGCCCCCGAAAGTGTCACCGAGGCGACGGTATAGAGTGTCTTCAACACCGAGCACCAAGCGGTTAACGCGGATGTAGCGCAGCTGGTAGCGCATCACCTTGCCAAGGTGAGGGTCGCGGGTTCGAATCCCGTCATCCGCTCAGTCCCGAAGGCCCTGTATCCACAAAAAGCGTGGATACAGGGCCTTCGCCATTTCACCCGGGGGCCCGAGCCCCCGGACCCCCGCGGTGCCTTCGGCTGCGGTTGTGTGCGTGGGCGGCCTTGTAGCTTGCGGAGCAAGCGGAGAAGGTGCGTCGCGACCTTCCGGGGCCTGTCCTCTTACAGCTCGTAGGTGTCTAGGACTGTGGGGGCGATGGGGGACAGGTGTGCGTCTTTTTGTTCCGTTAGTTGGCCTCTTGCCATTCGGTACACCTGGAACTCGTTGTCGTGTTCTGGGTGTTGGTCGTCCCAGATGTGCAGGAGGCCGTAAGAGCCTGGGGCCAGTTCTCCTACTCGGGCGAAGGTTTCCAGCAGTTGCGGGGTGATGGCTCCGCCGTGTTTGTCCAGACCACCCAGATGGAGCATGGGCAGGCCCGCGCTCCAGCGGAGGTCTACCAGGTCCAGCATGGTTGTGTTGTTCAGCGAGCGGTGGACCCGTTCCACCAGGCGCTCCAGCAGAGCTGCGTCGTCGTCGCCGGTCGCGGTGGCGGCGATGGTCACCCAGCCGTGGTATTCGAACACGTGCGAGACGGTAGCAGCGGCGGTGATCAGCGAGTCAGCGCAGAGGGCTGGCCGTCCCGGCGGAGCTGGTTCGTGAGGATGCCGTCGGCGTGCTTTTCGACCGCGGGGAGCAAGTTTTCGCCGAAGACGCACAGGGTGCGTTCCCACGGGTGGCCGAGCGTGCCGTAGCTGAAATCGGCGGCGAGGAACAGGTGGTAGTCGCCGCGCGGGAAGACCGAGACCGGCCACGGTGCGTTCTGCTGCATGCGGTGCGGCCAGAACTTGAACGACTGGTGCTGCCAATGCAGGACCCACAGCCAGTCGTCCTCGGCGGTGACCTCCTGGAGCGCGGCCAGCACGGCACGGGCCACGTCGTGCTCTTCCACCGCGTACGGGCCGAGGCGGAACTCGGCCGAGGCGCGGTCGTACTCGCCGGTGGAGAGATCCCAGGCAGCCGACGGGCTCGGCTCATGGAAGCCGGGCCAATCGTGCGCGAAGGTGCTCGGCCAGAACCTGAGCTTGTCGTGCACCCAATACCAAGCGGGTTCGTCAGCCACTCGCGAGAGCGGCTCCCAGGCTGCAGCAGCGTTCACTTGTCGACCTCGAAGTCATCGGCCGGGCTCGAAACTGCCGAAAGCTTCGTGTCCGGGACCGGGATTGTCCAGTCCACCGGAGCCGAGCGCCAAGCTGTCACTCGACCGGGTGGCCCGCGGACCGGGAAACAGCGCCCGGTCCGCAGGTTCCTTACCCGAGACCCGTGCCGGTCATGCACGGAGCAGTTATGCGGCGCGCCACAGCGTGACGAACGCCGACGCCTCGCTGAACGCCCACGGCCGCAGCCGCTCCCGGTCCCGCGCCGACAAGGTGAACTCCTTCGCCCGGCGCACGTCCACGACCAGCGCCTCCCCGCCCGGCAGCAGATCCGGCATGCCCTCGGTGAGCAGCCACAACGCGAGCTGCGCGGCGTCCCGGGTGAGCGGCTCCTCCTTGAAGTACAGCCAGGTGGCGAACCGGCGGCCGTTCGACTTCCGCAGCCCCAGCTGCGGGCTGATGCCGATCTCCAGCTCGCCGAGCGCGAACCGCGCCCGCCCGACCTCGATCAGCTTCGGATCGCGCCTGCCGAGGTAACGCAGCCAGCCCTCGGCGATGGCGGCGTAATGCGGACGCGTGCGCTCGTCGGCGTTGTTGACCAGCGCGCGCATCGCCACCTCGTCCTGCCGCGCCGCCCGGCCGGCCCGCACCGCGTTCGCCGCGCGCCGGTAGTAGTTGAACGCCGCCCGGGCCGGGTCCTCGTACAGCCGGCGCTGCCTGCGGACGAACGACGAACGCGACGGGCCCTTGCTGGCGCTGTACCCGACGAACGTGGGCAGCGTGACGTATGCCGACTGAGAACTGGTCATGGGCGGCCGCCTTCCGATGGATGGTTTCCCCAGTACACGGCTAATTTTAGAACATATGTACGACAGTTTTTGCCGCTTAACGGGTGACCGGGGGCCACGGACCCGCCAGTACCGCGCGCGCCTGCTGCAGAACCTGGTCCTCGCAGTAGCTGACCGGGGTGACATCGGTCGGAATCCAGGTCGCGAGCATCGCCAGCCACTGCCGCAGCTCGGCAAGCGCGACCGGATGGCCGAGCCGACCGTCGAGCGCCTTGACGCTCTTCGCGGCCACGGCGAGCCGGACGTCGCCGCGCACCATCTCGCCGAGGTGTTCGCCGAGCAGCTGCCATTGGGCCGCGGTGGCGTCGGCCGGGAGTTCGATGCCCAGCTCCTCGACCACGTGCGAGAACGCGGCGGAAACCGCTTGGTGGTTCCGGTGGTCGAGGCCGGCCAGTTCGGGAAGGGAGGGCGCTTCGAGGCCCTCGCCGACGGCCCGCGCCCCGGCCTCGACGAGTTCGGCAGCGGTGATGTCGAGACCGGCGAGCCGATCCACGGCAAGGGCGGCGAGCGCACCGCGCGCGGAGGACATGCTCCCGATCGTACGGACCCGCCGGTTTTCCTGGCGGTCTCGCGAAGCGGACGCCTGATCTGGGCTGATCTTGTGCACCTGAGCCCCACGGAGCCAGAGCGCGTGGAACACTGTCGCCCGAACCGGTGACAGGGGGTTGCGTGATGAGCTGGCAGGAAGAGCTCCGGCGCTTGGACGCGGAGTTGGCCGCCGGCCGCCTCGGACACGCCGAACATCGCCGCCAGCGCGACGAACTGCTCGCCGAGGCGTCGGGCGGCGGGGCGGCTTCGCCAGTGGCGTCCCCGTTGCGGCAGGACGCGCCGTCTGCGATTGAGTCACCCACCTGGAGCACACCGGCCGCCCAGGCCACCGCTACGCCTGCCGGATCGGACAGCCAGGCGGCAGCGGAGCCGAGCACCTCCACCGGCAGCGCGAGCGCCTCGGCCACGGGTGCTTCCGTCGACAACAGCGCCAGCACTACGCAGGTCGTGGCGACCATGCCGGAGCACGACCCGACGAGCACGCTCCGGCTGGGCACCCCGCCCGGAGGCACTGCGGCACCCGAGCAGCCCGCCGCCAACTCAGCTGCGACGACGAGCTCAGCAGCCACCACCAGCCCGGCGGCCACGCCGAACTCAGCAGCCACGACCGACGCGGCAGCGCCCTTCTTCTCGCAGCCGCCGAGCCAAGCCGGACCGCCTCCGCCGCACCAGCCGCAGCCGCAGCTGCCAGCCCAGCCGGGAACCTGGCCGGGCGTCGCTCCCGTGCAGTGGCACACCCCCGGCCAGCAGCAGCCGAGCCAGCAGCAACCGGGCCAGCAAGGGCAGAGTCAGCCGGTCGTCGGCTGGGCCAGCACCAACCCGGCGATGCCCGCGCCGGAACCGCCCGCGGTCGAATCGTTCCTGAATTCCGGGGCCGCGGTCCCGTCGGCCGAGAAGCCGCAGCCCGCCTTCTCGCACACCCCGGGCACCCCGTTCTCCACCGACCGGCCGACCACCGCGCCGAGCCCCGCCGACGACCGGCCCACCGCGGTCTTCGGCGCGATCCCGGCGAACGGCCAGCCGGAGCCGCGCCGGCTCTGGGAGGACGACGCCAAGCCTCGCCGCGGCAAGCCGACCTGGCTGTTCCTGTCGCTGGCCGTGCTCGTGGTGCTGGCGCTGGTCGTCGGCGGCATCTGGTTCCTCGGCAACAAGAACGACTCGAACGACACGGCCGCGCAGCCGCCCGCCGCGTCGTCCGCGCCGAACACCCAGCCGGCGTCGCTCGAGGACAAGCTGCCCACGCTGCCGGGCACGCCGAACCCGGAGAACTCGACCATGGCGCTGGACAAGGCGGTCCAGGCCAAGGCCGTTTCCGACGCCGACGCGAACCTCATGCGCGCGGCGGGCGCGGACCAGCTCGTCTACCACGCCTACGCAGGCACCGACGGCGGCACGACGCTCATCGCGGTCCCGGCACCGTCCAAGGCGCAGGCCGGTCAGCTCGTCCAGGGGCTGCGGCAGAACCTGGTCACCGGCGGGTTCGACAGCAGCCCGCTCGGCCCGGCGGCCACCGATCTGCTCTACACCGGGAGCAGCCCGGCCGGACGCGTGATGGCCTTCTGGTACACCTCGGGCGGCGTGTCGGTCGGCATCGGCGTGTCGGGCCCGGTCGGCCAGGATCCGGCGGTGCTGCGCTCGCGGATGGAAGAGATCCGCGCGAAGGTCGCGGCCGCGCTGCCCGCCGGCTGAACACACCCCGGCGCACAAGGCCACCCGCCAGGTCACGCGGGGTCGGACCCGTGCACAATGTCCACGTCGTCACACACAATCGGGTAGCGACGACGCATTGACCGTCGCCATGCCGACAGATAAGGGGGGCCCTGGTGTCCTGGCAGGAGGAGCTGCGCCGGCTGGACGAGGAGCTCGCGTCAGGGCGACTGTCCGCGGACGACTATCGCATCCGGCGTGATCAGGTGCTGTCCTCGGCCGTCGGCCAGCAGGACCAGCCCGCCCCGCCGCAGAACCAGAGCGCGGACTCGACCCAGGTGATCGCGCCGGTCAGCCCGCCTGGAGGCGTCCCGCAGCAGCAGCCGCAGGCTCCGCAGCAGCCGCCCGCCGACGGCGGCGCCGAGCGCACTCAGGTCGTCCAGTCGTGGCAGACCCAGCAGCCGCCCGCGGACGCCGGTCCCGAGCGCACCCAGGTGGTGCAGCCGCAGCAGCACCAGCCGCAGGCGCACTACTCCCCGCCCGGCGGGTTCCCGCAGGGCACGCCGTCCTCGCCGCCCGGGGGCTTCCCGCAGCAGCAGCCGTGGAACGCCGCCGAGAGCGACCAGACCCCACCGTGGGGCGGCGGCGATCTCCCGCCGCTCGGCCCGTCCGGTGGCGACTCCGAATGGGTCCGCCAGGGTCCGGAGTACTTCAGCGACAAGCCGAAGAAGAGCAACGGCAAGAAGATCGGCGCGATCGTCGGCGCCGTCGTCGTGCTGGCCGGCATCGCGTTCGGCGCGTACTGGCTGTGGGGCCGCGACAGCGGAGGCGGCGGCACCGAGCAGACCACCGCGCAGCACTCGCAGAGTTCGGCCGCGCCGAAGCCGCCGGACCCGCTCGGCGTCGCGACCATGCCGGGCAAGGCCGAGACGCACGACGACATCACGTCGTTCTCGCAGGTCGACACGCTGAAGTACCTCAACCCGCAGGAACTGAGCGCCTACCAGGCGGCGGGCGTCTCCAAGGTCAAGTTCGTCGTGTACCACCTCGAAGACGGCAACGTGATCACGCTGTTCCTCGCCCAGGCCAGCAGCCCGACCGCGGCGAAGACCGCGGCCGAGAAGCTGATGGAGGTCCAGGTCACGAACGGGGCCAAGCGCGACACCACCGCCCCGAACGGCGTGTACGCGACCTCGATCGACGCGAAGGAAGGCCAGTCGGCCCAGTCGCGCGGGCACTACGCGCACGGGAACGTGGTCGTCCGCGTCGAGGTGTCCGGCAAGAGCCAGACCTCCACCGACTTCACCACCGCGCTGAACCAGCAGCTCACGGTGCTGACCGCCGATGCCTGAGCCCGGGACCACCGCCTGCACGATCGTCGCCCGCAACTACGTGCCCGCGGCGCGCGTGCTGGCCCGCTCCTACCTCGAGCACCATCCGGGCGGCCGCTTCGTCATCGCGGTCATCGACGCCCCGCGCGATCAGTCGGACCGGGCCGGCGACGGACTCACCGTCGTCGGCCCGGCCGCGTTCGGCATCGACGAGGACGACTACCTGCGGATGGCGACCGCGTACTCGGTCACCGAACTCGCCACGTCGGTCAAGCCGTATCTGCTGCGCGAGCTGCTCAAAGAGTCCGAGGCGGCGATCTACCTCGACCCGGACATCGAGCTGTTCGCGCCGATCCCCGAGGTCGCCGAGCTCGCCAAAACGCACGACATCGTGCTCGCGCCGCACTTCCTGACCCCGTTGCCGCAGGACGGCATGGAGCCGGACGACGCGGTGATCATGGGCACCGGCATGTTCAACCTCGGCTTCATCGGCGTCGGCCGCGGCGCCGGGCCGTTCCTCGACTTCTGGGCGGGCAGGCTGCGCCACGACGCGATCGTCGCGCCCGAGCAGCAGCTGTTCACCGACCAGCGCTGGGTCGACCAGGTGCCGTCGCTGTTCCGGCATCACGTCGTCACCGACCCCGGATTCGACGTCGCGTACTGGAACCTCCACGAGCGGCCGATCGGCCGGGACAAGGACGGCGCACTGACCGCGGGCGGCGCGAAGCTGCGGTTCTTCCACTTCAGCGGCTACCGGCCGGAGAAGCCGTGGCTGCTGAGCTTCCACTGCGCGCGCAAGCCGCGGGTGCTGCTGTCGCACAACGACGACCTTCGCGCGATCTGCGATTCGTACGGCACGAAGCTGCGCGAAGCGGGGTACGCCGAGTCGCTCGACTCGATTCCGTACGGCTTCAAGGACTTCCAGGACGGCACGCCGGTGCCGAAGCTCGCGCGGCGCGTTTTCCGCGAGGGCTGGATCAAGGCCGAGCGCAAGAAGAAGCCCGCGCCGCCGCACGCGTACGCCGAGGACGGCGGGCTCGCGCTGCGCGAATGGCTCGCGACTCCGGAGGACCAGGGCCAGGCCGCGGCCGGGCTGAACCGGCTGACGCACGCGATCTGGGCGTCGCGGATCGACCTGCAGATGGCGTTCCCGCACCCCTACGGCGACGACGCGGACGGCTTCCGGCACTGGTGCGCCGGATCCGGCGTCTCCGAGGCCGGGCTGCCGGAGTGGGCGCTGCCGTCCGAACCGGTCTCGACCCGTCCGCCGCACGACGAGTTCGGCGTGAACCTGCTCGGCTACCTGACCGCGGAGCTCGGGCTCGGCGAGATGGGCCGGATCGTGCTCGAGGCGATCGAGACCGGCGGCGTGCCGGTGGCCACGGTGCTGGAGGAGAAGGCGGTCTCGAACCGCACCGGCATCGAGCGGCCCGCGACCGTCGGCGATCCGCGGTTCCCGGTCAGCGTGTTCGCGGTGAACGCGGACCAGACGCGCACGATCCTGACCAACCACCCCGAGGTCGGCGCCGGGCGCTACCGGATCGGGCTGTGGGCGTGGGAACTCGAAGACTTCCCGCAGTGGCAGCACGAAGCGTTCGGGATGCTCGACGAGGTCTGGACGGTCAGCGACTTCTGCCGCCGTGCGTTCGCCGCGCATTCGACGATCCCGGTCAAGACGATTCCGGTGCCGGTGCGCGATCCGGGCGAGCCGTCGCCGCCCGCGCGCGACAAGGGCGAGCCGGTGCGGTTCCTGTTCGCGTTCGACTTCAACAGCGTCGCGGAGCGCAAAAACCCTTGGGGCGCGGTAGAAGCGTTCCAGCGGGCGTTCCCGGGGCGCGAGGACGTCCGGCTCACCGTCAAGGCGATCAACGCGAAGCTGCACCCGCAGGCCGCCGAACGACTGCGCGCGGTGGTCCGCGGCGACGACCGGATCGAACTGGTCGAGCGCTACCTCAGCGTCGCCGAACTGCACGAGCTGTACGAGACCAGCACCGCGTACGTTTCGCTGCACCGCAGCGAGGGTTTCGGGCTCACCGTCGCCGAGGCGATGGCCCGTGCGATGCCGGTGATTTCGACGGATTACTCCAGCACCACGGAATTCCTCGACGAGTCCACCGGCTGGCCGATCCCGTACCGGCTGGTCCCGGTCGGCGAGGGCAACTACCCGTACCACGCCGACGCGGTCTGGGCGGAGCCCGATCTGAACGCCGCCGCGGCCGCGATGGTGCAGATCGCCGACGACCCGGACGAGGCGACCGCACGCGGCCGGCGCGCGCGGGAGGTCGTCCTGCGCGAGCGGTCGATGGCGACCGCGGCCGAGTGGATGCGGCGTGAACTGGAGCAGGCGCACGAGACGTGGCAGGAGCGGCAGCGCGCCGCGACCCCGCCGCCGGAGCACCCGCTCAGCCCGCTGCAGCAGGCGACCGAGGCGTTGCGCTGGCGTCCGGAAGCGAGCGCGCCGTCGCGGCTGCCGCTCGCACCCGCGCTGCGCAAGGCCGTGCTGCGCGCGATCGACCACTACGACGTGCACCAGCGCCAGGTGATGGGTGCGCTGCTCGCGGCGACCGAAGACAGCAACCGGCGGTTGCTGGACCGGATCGAAGGCCTGGAACGCAACATCGACGAATCGCGCCGCGCCGCGCTGTCCACGCGCACGCTCGGCGAACGGCTCGAAGCGTTGCGCGGCACGGTCAACGAGCTGCGTCGGCAGGCTCCGGAAACGGACCTGGCGCTGCGCAATCTCGAAGCGGACGTGGCGAAGCTCGCCGAGGGCTACGACGGCGTCGGCGCGGAGGTCGAAGCCGCCGCGGGAACCGTGCACAAGATGTTCGCGCGGCGCGACGAACGGCTCGACGCCGACGAGAAGGCCATCCAGCGGGTGACCCTCGACGTCAGCGCGATGCGGGACGCGGCGCGGCTCCGGCACGCTCCGGTGCCGCGCGGGGCGGACGTCGTCCAGTGCGACGTCGGCGCGCTGCTGATGCCGGTCGACGAGGTCATGCTGCCGTGGATCCTGTTCCACCGGTCCTGGGAGGACAGCGAGGCCGAGCTGATGGCTTCGCTGGCGGACGGCGCGTTCCTCGACATCGGCGCGCACGTCGGCTACCACACGCTGCGGCTGCTGCGGGCCACTCCGGAAGTGACCAGGGTGATCGCGGTGGAGGCCGATCCGGTCAACGCCGCGTACCTGCGCCGCAACGTCGAGGTCAACCTGCCCGCGGCGGCGGGCGAGCTGGTCACCGTGGTCGAGTCGGCCGCGTGGGACGAGCCCGGCACCGTGCACCTGGCGCAGGCGACCCCCGGCAACAGCGGCGACAACCGGGTCACCGTGGACGGTTCCGGCGTCGAGGTACCGGCGGTGCGGCTGGATTCCGTGCCCGAGGTGACCGAACAGCGGATCAGCCTGGTGAAGGTCGATCTGCAGGGCCGCGACCACCGTGCGCTGGCGGGGCTGGCCGAGGTGCTGCGCCGCGACCGGCCGCACGTGGTGTGCGAGTTCGACCCGGGCGCGATCGCCGAACTGGGCGACGACCCGGCCGCCGTGCTCGCCGGGTACCGCTCGTTCGGCTACACGCTGAAGGTGGTCACCGACGACGGTCCGTCCGACCAGGTGCTCGAAGATTCGGCGATCATCGCCGCCGCTAAAGCGGACGAGAAGGAATTCGTCACGCTGTGGCTGGTGCCCTGACCATCGCGCACGTGGTTCCTCACGGTGCCACGTGCGCGATGGTCAGCAGGAACGCGCCGTACCAGGCACTTCCGACGGTGATCACCGGCAGCAGCACCGCCAGCACCCGGTTCGGCAGCTTCGCCAGCATGAGCGCGACCGGCACGGTCAGCACGAACGCCGGCAGCAGGAAACGCGCGCGGGACTGGAAGAAGTTCGAGGAGCACAGCGCGATCACCACGGTGAGCGTGCCGTAGATCTGCCACGGCAACGGCAGCTTCGTCGCCCAGGTCCAGAACTGCAGCACCACCGCGGTGAGCACGACGAGCGCGGTCACGGTGATCCAGCTCGCGTTGTCCGAGGTGAGGCCTTCGCGGACCTGCGTCCAGGTGAAAACGCCGAAATCGAAGTGCATCTGCCAGGCGTTCTGCAGCCAGAACCAGCCGTCCGGGCGGCCGGTCTGGATCCAGACGTAGCCGAGGTAGCCCAGCAGGCCGAGCGGCGCGATCAGCCCGCCTGCCCACGGGCGCCAGCCGTCGCGCCGCTGGAAGACCGCGATGAGCGCGGCGATGCCGACCGCGGCGATCAACGCACCGGAACTCGCCCGCGTCAGCCCGGCCAGCACCGCGAACCCGCCCGCGACCAGCCATTCGCGGCGGGCGAGCATCACGAACGTCCAGGACACGAGCGCCATCAGCAGCGATTCCGAATACGCCAGGTGCAGTGCCGTCGAACCGGGCCCGATCGACCACAGCACCGCGACCAGCAGGCCCACCCGCGGTCCGGCCAGGTCGCGGCCCAGCACGAACAGGCCCCACGCCGCCGCGCACCCGGCCAGCAGCGAGATCGTCATCCCGGCCGCCAGCGGCGGGATCCCGACCAGGGTCAGCAGCGCCACCGTCGCCGGGTACAGCGGGAAGAACACGAGGCTGTTCTCGACCGGCAGCCCGTCGGCGCCGTGCACGACCGGCTGGTCGTAGCCGTGCTGGGAGACCGAGAGAAACCAGTTGGCGTCGAAGTTGTCGATGAACCGGCCCGGCGACACGTCGGCCTTCCAGCTCATCATCCACAGCACGCCGAACGCGACGAGCTGGAACAGCAGGTAGAGGCTGATCGCGGGGGCGGCTTGGCGGAAAGCGGCGCGCAGGGTCGGCGAAGGCTCGACGGGACCGTCGAGACTGGACTGCTGCACGCTCCCCGAACTCCTGAACTACCTAGCGTGAAACCGGACGAATTCCTGCCTGATCGTACCTGGCGACCACATAATCCGAGGCCAGAACGGGTGTTGTGACTAATCCCCTGCTTACCGCCAATTGCGGGGAGTACGTCCGGGGCGGGGGTGCGAGGCGGTAACCTGCACGAGGTTGTCGGTAGCGGAAGACGGGGGTGAGCACGCTGGCCGAGCCGAATTCCGCTGCCCTGGCCGACCCTTCGTCCGCGCCCGCGAAGAAAACCCGGATCGTCTTCATCGACATCGGCCGCGGCCTCGGCGCGCTGCTGGTCTTCTACAGCCACATCGCCCATCCGTGGGTGATCGCGAAGAACGACAAAGCCCCGTACGTCGACTTCATCGAGGCGCTCACGAGCGATCCGATGCACATGTCGAAGCAGGGCATCGGGCAGATCGCGGTGCCGTTCTTCTTCCTGGTCAGCGGTTTCGTCGTGACGCCGATCGCGCTGCGCCAGGGCACCGGCCGGTTCGCGCTCAACCGGTTCATCCGGGTCTACGCGCCGATGCTGTTCGTGGTGCTGCTGACCGCGTTCCTGCTGCTGGTGAACCTGCACCCGCCGTCAACCGGCCAGGCGCAGACGCTGAACCCGCTCACCGTCTTCACCAACACCACGCTGGTCAACTACCTGATCTACCCGCAGATCGTGCTGGTGCCGGTGGCCTGGACGATGATCGTCGAGGTCATCTTCTACCTGCTGCTCATGGCGGTGCTGCCGCTGCTGCGCCGATGGGTGTGGCTCGCGATCGCGGTCGAACTGACCTTCATCTTCGTGGTGATGATGAGCCGCTCCCAGCTCGGACCGTCGTGGTCGCTGTTCGCGGTGAACGTCTCGTACCTGCCCGCGATGGTCATCGGCCAGGTCGTCTGGGCGACGACCAAGAAGCAGATCCCGCTCTGGACCGGCGCGCTGTACGGCGGCTGCGCCTGGTCGCTGTACGTGCTGGCGGACGTCATCAACGTCGGCCGCGTGGACAGCTCGTACAACCTAGCGCTGGCGTTCGCCGTCGCCTGCTTCCTGATGGGCATGTTCGCCGAGGACCGGCTGAAGCAGCGCAAGATCTGGACCATGCTGTCCGAGCGCAGCTATTCGATCTACCTGCTGCACATGCTGGTCACGTTCGTGCTGCTGCAACTGCTGCGCCCGGCGGTGCCGCTGCCGATCGCGCTGCTGATCGTGATCCCGGCGGTGTTCGGGGTGGTCGAGTTGAGCTACCGGTTCGTGGAACGGCCGAGCCACTCGCTGGCGCGACGGTTGTCGCACAAGCCGAAGCCGCCTCCGCCCGCGCCGGAAACGCCTGAGCCCCCGGTGGAGCCGCCGGTCGAAACTCCTGGCGAAACGACTCAGCTCGTCGAGGACGCCGAAGTGACCGCCGAGATCCCGAAGATTCCCGCCGAACCGCTGCCGCCGCGTCGTCCGGCGCCCCGGCCGCGTCCGGTGCAGAACGGGCGGATGCCGAGGAACGGCGCTCCGCCGCCGAACGACGCTCCGCGCGCGATGCCGCCGCGCGCGAACGGGGGCGCGCACCGGGCGCGTCCTGTCGAATCAGCCGTCGACCGCACCGCCGAACCGCCGGTGCGCCGGCCGATGCCGCCGCGCCGGCGTCCGTCAGCTCCGCCGGAGCTGCGCTACCAGCCGGACCAGGAAAACCAGGGCCAGCGCGGCGACCACGACGATCTCCCACGCCACGGGAACTCCTTCCGCCACACCCCTCGCTGAGCAGTGATGCTCTTCCGGTAAGGCGTGCGACGGTGGGACGACGTTCACCGACACGGCGTAACTCACACTCCCGGCTTAGCTCATTCGTGCGAGCCGCGGCGCGGGGTGACGAGGCCGGATTCGTACGCGAGCACCACCAGCTGCGCCCGGTCGCGCGCGCCGATCTTGGTCATGATGCGGCTGACGTGCGTGCGCGCGGTCGCCGTGGAGATCACCAGGTGGGCGGCGATTTCGTCGTTCGACAGCCCGCCCGCGACCAGCGCCAGCACCTCGCGTTCGCGTTCGGTCACCTCCTGCACGGCTGAGGTGTCGATCCGTCGGTGCTCCGGCCGTCCGACGATCTCGGCGATCAACCGGCGCGTGACGGTCGGCGCGAGCAGCGCCTCCCCCGCCGCGACGACGCGCAGCGCGTGCAGGAGTTCGACCGGTTCGGTGTCCTTCAGCAGGAACCCGCTGGCCCCGGCGCGGAGCGCCTCGTAGACGTATTCGTCGACGTCGAACGTGGTCAGGACCAGCACTTTCACCCCGCCTAGATCGGGGTGCGAGGTGATCCGGCGGGTCGCTTCGAGACCGTCGGTGCCGGGCATCCGGATGTCCATCACCACGATGTCGGGCCGGTGCTCGACCGCCTGCGCGACGGCCTGCTCGCCGTCGCTCGCCTCGCCGGCCACCTCGAAGCCGTCCTCGGTGTCCAGCAGCAGCCGGAATCCGGCGCGGACCAGAGCCTGGTCGTCGGCCAGTACGACGCGGATGGTCATTTCTCCCCCTCCACGGGCAGTTCCGCCCGCACCTGGAAACCCTGCCCGGTGACGCTCGCCTCGACGCTGCCGCCGAGCGCGGTCGCGCGTTCCCGCATGCCGCGCAGACCGTGCCCCGGCGTCGGCTGGACGGTGCCGCGGCCGTCGTCGCGCACGATCAGGACCAGCGTGCCCGGCTTCCGCTCGAAGCGGACCTCGACGCGCTGTGCCCCGTCGGCATGCCGGACGACGTTGGTGAGCGACTCCTGAAGGATCCGGTACGCCGCGCCGTCCACCGGCGCGGGCAGCTCGCCGGCTTCGCCGTGCAGTTCGACTGCCAACCCGGCGGCGCGCGCGTGGTCGAGCAGCTCGTCGACCTGCGCGAGGCTCGGCGCGGGCGCGCGGTTCTCACCGGAACGGAGCACGGCGAGCGTCGCCCGGAGGTCGTTGAGCGCGGACGCGCTGGCGGCCTTGATGTTGAGCAGTGCCTCTTTCGCCTCCTCCGGCCGCCGGTCCGCGACGTGCGCGGCGACGCCCGCTTGGACATTGATCATCGCGAGGCTGTGCGCGACGACGTCGTGCACCTCGCGGGCGATCCGGAGCCGCTCCTGCTCGGCCATCCGGTGCCGGTGCTCGTCGGCCTGCTCGCGCCGGGCGGCGACGGCGGCGAACTGGAACCGGACCGCGGTCGCGATGCCGATCACGGCGGCCATCCAGACCACGGCGAACAGTGCCCAGGCGCTGACCGCAAACGTTTGCGCGGTGATGATGTGGACCACGTACGCCCCCACCAGCACCGCCGCACCGGTGCTTCCGGCAACCACCGGACCCTTCCGCCGCGTAAGCACGAACAACGCGATGGTGGGGACGATGATCACCGGACCACCGGGCTCCGGGGACAGGTAGTACGCGTACGCCGAGGCCGCGGTGAGCACGAAGAGCGGCAGCGGGTACCGGTGGACGAGCAGCAAGGTGAGCACGGTCGCGGCCAGCCAGGCGGCGCCGAGCGGGCTCAGCGGATGCAGTGCGTGCTGCCAGCGGCCGGACGCGCTCGAGCCGCCGAGCACGAAGGCGAGCACCACGAAGGTCCGGAACACCCGCCCGAACCACGGGTTCTGCGCCCGCCACCAGTAGTGCATGGTGCGAAAGCTACCGGGGAAGCCGGGCGGGCGCGTCCGTCGTGAAGCGCGGGATCGGACTACGCGCGGCGCGGTATGTCGAGAACTCTCATCCGGCTCCGTTCACCAGGCAAACGGCGAAAAAAGGAGACGGTGATGGGCGAGGTAGTGGCCGGGGCGAGCATGTCGCTGGACGGGTTCGTGGCGGGGCCGGGCGAATCCGGGTTCGATCTGCTCTTCGGCTGGCTGGGCAGCGGCACCGAGGAGGTGCCGACCGCGCAGCCGGGACGCTCGCTGCGCATGTCCCCGGCGAGCGCGAAGGTCATGCGCGCACAACTGGAGTCGACCGGGGCGCTGCTCGTCGGCCGGCGGCTGTTCGACCTGACCTCGGGCTGGGGCGGGACGCATCCGTTCGGCGGGCCGGTGGTCGTGGTGACGCACGAGGCGCCTGCCGGCTGGGAGGGCTCGCCGTTCACCTTCGTCACCGAAGGCATCGAGGTCGCGGTGGCGCGGGCGAAAGAACTGGCCGACGGCCGCGACGTCGGCGTGAACGCGGGCGAGATGGCGCGGCAGTGCTTGGCGGCCGGGCTGCTCGACGCGGTGCGGATCGACCTCGTGCCGGTCCTGCTCGGCGGCGGGGTGCCGTTCTTCGGCGAATTCGGCTTCGGTCCGGTGCGGCTCGGCACGCCCGAGGTCACGCCTGGCGAGGGCGTGACCCACCTGCACTACCGCGTCTTGGGCACGAACTCCAGCAGCTTCGCGTGAGTCTCGTCGTTCGCCGGGGTGTAGACCGACATCCGGATCTCCGAGCGGCGGCCGGCGTAGAGGTAGGTGAAGTCGAAGGTGAGCAGGCCCGCGTCCGGGTGCAGGTAGCGCTTGCTCTTGGCCAGCTCGGTGTTCACGTCGTGCTGGCTCCACAGTTCCTCGAAGCACGGAGACTCCGCCCGAAGCCGTTTGACCAGCGACTTCCAGCCGGGCTCGCCCACGTGCTCGGCCATCGCCGCGCGGAAGGACGAGACCATCCGCGGCACGTTCTGCTCCCAGTCGACCATCCGCTCTTTCCACTGCGGATTGAGCAGGCACTGGACGAGCGTGTTGCGTTCCTCGTACGGGATCGCGTCGACGCCGCCCATCAGCCAGTCGTAGCCGGCGTTGTGGCCGAGCACGTCGAAGCGCGCGTTGCGGACCGCGACCGGGAACGGTTCCAGCTGGACCATCATGTCCTGCATCGACGGCGTGATCGCGGAGCAGTGCTTCTTCTCCGTCACCGGCTCCGGCGCGCCGGCGAGGGTGAACAGGTGCACGTGCTCGTGCGGGTCGAGCCGGAGCGTGCGGGAGATCGCGCTGAGCACCTGCTCGGACGCGTTGATGTCGCGGCCCTGTTCGAGCCACGTGTACCAGGTGACCCCCACCCCGGCGAGCTGCGCGACCTCCTCGCGGCGCAGCCCCGGCGTGCGCCTGCGGCCGCCGAGCGGCAGGCCGACCTGCTCGGGCGTGATGCGTCCGCGCCGGTTGCGGAGGAACTCCCCCAGCTCGGTCCGGCGCAGGCGGTCTTCGATGCCACTGGTCACGAGTACCAGGTAAGCACAGTGCCGAGCCTGTTACCAGGTAGTCCCAGTACCAGGATAGAAGCACACCTGGTACCAGGGTTTGCGGCGGCGGAACGTAGTACTCATGACGACTACCACCACTGCCCCGGCGACGGCCACCGCCGCTGTCGGGACGTCGGAGAGGACGGGCCTCTCGTCCGCCGGCTTGATCACCGTGCTGCTGGGGGCGGCACTGCCGATCATCGACTTCTTCATCGTCAACGTCGCCCTGCCCACCATCGATACCGACCTCCACGCGTCCACCGCGACGCTCGAACTGGTCGTCGCGGGCTACGGCATCGCGTACGCGGTGCTGCTGGTGCTCGGCGGACGGCTCGGCGACACCTTCGGCCGTCGCAGGCTCTTCCTGCTCGGCCTCACGCTGTTCACGCTCACCTCGCTGGCCTGCGGCGTCGCCCCGGACGCCGCCACGCTGGTCATCGCCCGCGTCGCACAGGGCGCGGCTTCGGCGCTGTTGCTGCCGCAGGTGCTGTCGATCATCCAGGCCGGGACCTCCGGCGAACGCCGCTCGCGCGCGATCGGCATGTACGGCGCGACCGGCGGCATCGCCACCGTGGTCGGCCAGCTGCTCGGCGGCGCGCTGGTCGCCGCCAACGTGTGGGACCTGAGCTGGCGGCCGATCTTCCTGGTCAACGTGCCGATCGGGATCGTCGGGCTGCTGCTCGCGCGCCGCACGGTGCCGGACAGCCGGGCGAGCAACCCGCTCGGCGTCGACCGCTGGGGCACCGTGCTGCTGGCCGTTTCGCTGCTGTCGCTGCTGATCCCGATCATGGAGGGCCGCGCGCTCGGCTGGCCGTGGTGGAGCATCGCGCTGCTGGTGCTCTTCCCGTTCGCGGCGTTCGGCTTCGCCCGCACCGAACGGAACCTCGAAGCCGCGGGCGGCACCCCGCTGCTGCCGCCTGCCCTGCTGCGCACCGCGAGCGTGCGGCACGGCCTGACCGTCGCGGTGCCGTTCTTCTGCACCTTCGGCTCGTTCATGTTCGTCTACGCGGTGACCCTGCAGAACGGCCTGCACCTCGGTCCGCTCGGCGCCGGCCTGGCGTTGACCCCGATGGCCGTCGCGTACTTCACGACCTCGCTGGTCAGCAGCCGCCTCGTCGCCCGCTTCGGCCGCAAGATCGTGCCGATCGGCGGGGTGATCCTCGCCGTCGGGCTGCTCGCGCTCGCCGGAACCGCGTTGCTCGACTGGCCCGACCTGTCGATCTGGCAGCTGGCCCCGGCGATGGTGCTGATCGGCGTCGGCAACGGGCTCGCGATGAGCACGCTGTTCCGGGTCGTGCTGTCCCGGGTGCCCGCCGACCTGGCGGGGGTCGGCGGCGGCGTGCTGACCACGACCCAGCAGACGTCGCTGGCGCTGGGCGTGGCGGTGCTGGGCAGCCTGTTCGCCAGCCTGAGCGTGCCGGGCGCGATGGGCTACCAGGGTGCGTTCGTGCTGGTCATCGGGATTCTGGCGGTGCTGGCGCTGCTCGTGAGCGGGCTGGCTCGCAAACTTCCCGATCCTCGCTGAGAATTCGACCGACGGAAAACCCCGCTCCCGGACGACGATGGAGATGTGACGGAACCTCGGGTGCAGCCAGACCCGGCCTTCGCGCTGCTCGGCCTCTACGAGAAGGCCCTGCCGGAGGTCTATGGGTACCTGCTCGCGAGGTGCGGCGACCGCGTGCTGGCGGAGGAACTGACGTCGGAGACGTTCCTCGGCGCGGTCGCCGCCTGCCGCAAGGAGCACGCGCCGCCGGTGAGCACGCCCTGGCTGATCGGGGTGGCCCGGCACAAGCTGGCCGACCACTGGCGGCGCGCCGAACGGGAACAGCGCGGGCTGCGGCTCGTGCACGACGCCGGATGCGACGTCGAGGATCCCTGGGACGAGCAGCTCGACGCCCTGCGCGCGCGGCAGGTGCTCGAAACGCTGGCCGTCTCGCATCGGGCGGTGCTCACCTTGCGGTACGTCGACGGCCTTCCGGTGCGCGACGTCGCGGCGCATCTCGGCCGGACCATCCACGCGACGGAGGCGTTGCTGACGCGGGCCAAAACCGCGTTCCGCCGCGGCTACCAGGAGAAGGAGGGACGCGATGCCTGAACCGTTCGACGCGCTCGCACTGCCTTCGACTCCGGCCGACCCCGATCCGGCCTTCGCCGAGCAGCTGCGGGACGACCTCCGCCGACTGATCCTGAACGGAGCGGAGATGACCACCACCGAAACCACGCCGCAGCAGGCCCGAGCGGGTGCGCTGACGCCGTACCTGGTCGTGACCGACGCGCGCGCCGCGCTCGACTTCTACGTCGAGGTCTTCGGCGCGCGACGCCGAGCCGAGCCGATCGTGATGGACGACGGCCGGGTCGGGCACGCCGAACTGGACATCGGCAACAGCGTGCTGATGCTGGCCGAGGAGTTCCCCGAGCTGGGCAATGTCGTCGCGCCGGAGGGCGGCGCGCTGGTGCGCGTCGAGGTGCCCGATCCGCAAGGCGCGGCGCGGCGGGCCGTGGAGCTGGGCGCGGAACTGCTGCGTCCGGTCGAGGACCGCGGCTACGGGCTGAACGGCGTGATCCGCGACCCCTACGGCCAGCGCTGGCTGGTCGGAAAGGCCGCGCCACAAGCGAAAACGCCCGGGGAACGCACGTACCGGCACGGCGAGGCCGGGTACTTCACCTTCCAGGTGCCTGACGACGGCCGGGCGAAGGCGTTCTACGGCGCGGTGCTCGGCTGGCAGTTCAACCAGGGCAGCCTGCCGACCGCGTGGCGCATCGAGGGCGACGGCCTGCCCGGCGGGCTGTGGGGCGGACCGGAACTGCAGACCGGCTGGAAACTGATGTTCGCCGTCGACGACCTCGAGGCCGCGCTCGGCCGGGTGCGCGAGGGGGGCGGCCGGGCGGGCGAGGTGGAGAACCAGCCGTACGGCCGAACGGCGGATTGTGCCGACGACCAGGGGATCGAGTTCTGGTTGTGGGAACAGCCACGCACGTGACCTCGGCCAAAACCCCGGCGGCAAACCGGCCGGCGGGGCGCACACTCAAGGGATGGCCGCGCACTGGACGCCCCGCGACGAAGCCGAGCTGACCGCCGGCTGGCAGCTGTGGCTCGCGCTGGGCTCGTGCGCCTGGCCGGGACCGGACTGGGACGGCACGCCCGCCGAAGCCGTCCGCGGCCTGGAACGCTGCTTCACGACGTGCGACGAAATCCTCGCCGCGTACGACCGGCCGGATTCCGCGGTCGCCGGACTGGTGCGGTCGATGATCCTGGCCGCCAACTGGACGCTCGAATTGTGGCGCGACGACGCGGACCCGCTCGATTCCGAGCGGGCCGCGCTGTTGCACGCCGACCTGGCCGCGTTCTCCGACCACGCGGAGAGCGTGCGGACCTTGCTTGCCGCGGGCGGCGGGTGGGCCTCGCTTCCGCTGTGACCCGCCCGCCGTCCGTCTACAAAGGACTTACCAGCTGGCGGGCCGTTTCCGCTCCGGCTCGTACGGCTGCGTGATGACCTCGATCCCGTTTCCGCCCGGATCGAGGAAATACACGCCGCGTCCGCCGTGGTTGTGGTTGATCTCGCCGGGGCCCTGCCCGCCCGGTCCGGCGTGGTAGTCGACCCCGGTTTCCTTCAACCGCAGGAAAAACGCGTCGAAGTCGTCTTCCGGAATGAGGAAACAGTAGTGCTGCAGCTTGCGATCGGCGTCCGGCACCGTCGCGAAGTCGAGCCGCACGCCGTTGCTGGTTTCGACCGGGATGAACGGGCCCCATTCCTCGCCGATCTCGAACCCGAGCAGGTGCGCGAAGAATTCGGCGGATTCCCGGTTGTTCCGGGACGGGACCATCAGGTGATTCAGTTCAAGAGAAAGTGACACGAAGCAATGCCTCCACAAGGCATCCCAGCACCTCCATGCCTCACCCAGCCGGTGACCGACACGCGATGCCGCCGTCGAACATACCCCAACCGCGGCTCGTCGCCAATCAGAAAACCGGAACTCGCCGCCGGGCCGCGCGCGGGCGCCCGACTCCCTGCCAGGACAACCCGGCGTCGAGAATCATCCGCGGGTCGAGCAGATTGCGGGTGTCGACGACGTCGTCGCCTTCCATCGCGTCCGCGATCGCGACCCAGTCGAGATTGCGGAACTCGGCCCATTCGGTAAGCACCACAACGACATCCGCGTCCTTGGCGACCTGATACGGGTCGTCCACCACGGTCATCCCGGCGATGCCGCCGGAGACCGCCGGGTCGTACGCGGTGATCTCCGCGCCGAGCGCGCCCAGCACCGAAGACACTGCCAGCGCGGGAGAATCGCGCAGATCGTTCGTGCCCGCCTTGAACGCCAGGCCCAGCACGCCGATCCGCGCGCCGGCCAGCGTTCCGCCGCAGGCTCCGGCGATCTTCGCCACGATCCGGTCGCGCTGGGCGATGTTCTCGTCGATCGCCGAGGTCAGCATCCGGAAGTCGTAGTCGACCGATTCGGCGACCTTGACCAGCGCGCTGGTGTCCTTGGGCAGGCACGAACCGCCCCAGCCCGGGCCGGGTTTGAGGAAGGTGCGGCCGATCCGCCGGTCGTAGCCCATGCCTTCGGTGACCAGGTCGATGTCCGCGCCGAGCCGTTCGCACAGTTCGGCGATCGAGTTCACATAGGACAGTTTGAGCGCGAGAAAGCAATTCGCCGCGTACTTGACCAGTTCCGCACTCGCCGCGTCCGCGACCACGACCGGTGCTGCGAGGTCGCCGTACAACTGCCCGACCCACACGGCGGCCGCGTGCGAATCCGATCCGACCACGATCCGGTCCGGGTGCAGGAAGTCTTGCACCGCAGTGCCTTCGCGCAGGAATTCGGGGTTGGAGACCACCGGCACGTCGGCGCGGCCGACCATCGCCTGGATCCGTTTCGCGGTGCCGACCGGCACCGTCGACTTCGTGATCAGCGCGCAGCCGGCCGGCAGCACGTCGCCGATCTCGGCGGTCACCGATTCCACCGCGCGCAAATCCGCGGACCCGCCCGCGCCCATCGGCGTCGGCACGCAGAGGAACACGCCCTCCGCGCCGCGAACGGCTTCCCGCGCGCCGACGACGAACGACAGCCGTCCGTTCGCCAGTCCGCGGGAGACCAGTTCGGCCAGTCCTGGCTCGAGGATGTCCACGCGCCCGGCCGACAGCCGGTTCACTTTCGCCACGTCCACGTCAACGCAGGTGACGCGGTGCCCGAGGCTCGCGAGACAAGCCCCCGTGGTCAATCCGACGTATCCCGTCCCTACCACCACGATCCGAGCTGAGCTCATGACGCTGAAGGTGACAGCCGGAGTTGACCTCAGTGCTAACGGAAGCGGTCGCGGCCGAATACTCCTCGCGACGACAGCGGGTGAGGCGACACACTCCGACAGGGATGCGAACGAGCGTTAACCTGGGCGCGGAGGTGCACCGCGGCACCGAGAGCAGGAGGAAGGCTGAAGATGCAGATCACCGACACCGCAGCGCTCGTCACGGGTGGCGCGTCCGGACTCGGCGGCGCGACC
The DNA here is from genome assembly GCF_004522315.1 of Amycolatopsis sp. CFH S0740. Taxonomy (NCBI): domain Bacteria; kingdom Bacillati; phylum Actinomycetota; class Actinomycetes; order Pseudonocardiales; family Pseudonocardiaceae; genus Amycolatopsis; species Amycolatopsis sp. CFH S0740. The sequence goes on from NZ_SDLS01000003.1 coordinate 114,528, forward strand.
GCCAAGGCGCTGGCCGCGAAAGGCGCGCGGGTGTTCGCCCTCGACCTCGCGCCTTCGATCGAGAAGGCCGAGCAGATCGACGGCATCACCTACGTCGAGGCCGACGTGACCGACCCGGACCAGGTGCAGGCCGCCGTCGACACCGCGGCGGGCTCGGGCGTACCGCTGCGCACGGTGGTCAACTGCGCGGGCATCGGACCGTCCGCGCGCATCCTGTCCCGCAAGGGCAGGCACGACCTCGCGCTGTACGCGAAGGTCATCCAGATCAACCTGATCGGCACGTTCAACGTGGTCACCATCGCCTCCGAGGCGATCGCGAAGACCGAACCGCTGGCCGACGACGCCCGCGGCGTCATCATCAACACCGCGTCCGTCGCCGCGTACGACGGCCAGATCGGGCAGGTGGCGTACGCGTCGTCCAAGGGCGGCGTGGTCGGGATGACCCTGCCCGCCGCGCGCGACCTCGCCTCGCACGGCATCCGCGTGCTGACGATCGCCCCCGGCATCGTCGACACCCCGATGCTCGCCACCGTCAGCGACGAATTCCGCGCCGGCCTCGCCGCCGGGGTGCCGTTCCCGAAGCGGCTGGCGCGGCCGGACGAGTACGCGCAGCTCGCCCTGTCGCTGATCGACCACGACTACCTCAACGGCGAGGTCGTCCGCATGGACGGCTCGCTGCGGATGGCCCCGCGCTGACCCTGCCTCGCGAGTGGCTGTGCCGCCCCCTCAGCGGCACAGCCACTCGCCCGGTCACTCCTTGCGCATCCGCACCTCGAGGCCGATCCCGTCCGGGGTCACCTCGCAGGTGCGGAACTTGCTTTCCGCGACCGTCGCGCGGAACTGCTCCGGCGTGTACGCCCGCCGCCGCAGCCCGCGAAGCGTGCGAACGGTGGTGAACGTGGCCACCGGACCGAGATTCATCCGCGCGACCTCGGCGTCCAGCTCCGCATCGGTCGTGCTCTTGCTCAAGTCCTGCACCAGCGCGACGCCGCCCGGCCGCAGCACCCGGTGCATCTCGTCGAGCGCGTCCACCGGGTCGGCGAAGTTCTTGAACGCCGCCTGGCAGATCAGAAAGTCGAACGAGCCGTCCACGAACGGCATCGCCGCCACGTCACCGCGACGGAAGTCGACCGAGACGCCCTGCTCGTGCGCGTACTCCCTGGCCAGCTGAACAAACGTCCGGCTGACATCCAGCCCCGTCACCGTGCACCGCCCGGTGCGTGCCAGCTCCACCGCGAAGAAGCCCGGACCGGGCGCGACCTCGAGCACGTCGGAGCCTTCGGTCAGCTCCGAAGCCAGCATCTCGGCCGTTTCGCGATACTGAATTCGCTGCGGTTCAGTACCGCGTCCCCGCGCGTACGCCCGGGCGACCGGCCCCTCCATCTCCGGCAGCAGTTTCGTACGGTGGCGTTTGACCTGGGTGTTCCCCATCGTGTTTCTCCCTGTTCGGTTGAGTCCGAACCGGTTCGCCGCGGGGCCGTATCCTTGTCAGCGCAGCCTGAAGACAGGTTCCCGCACCTCGCGGTTTCCAGTTCGACGGTTCCCGGTCCCGGGGGCGGTGTGCCAGCACCTCCTCCGGGGCCTCTTTATTCGCCCTCGTTCTCGACGAAGGCGGCCATGTCAGGCAGCTCCCCGGTCTCCCGGTAACGCCGCCACTCCTCGACCCCCGGCATCGCGCCGGTGGCCAGCTCCTCGTGCAGCCCACGGACCCATTCGGCCTCCGCGCGCCACATCGCCAGTTGGTACTCCGCCTCGACGAGAACCAGCCGAGGCAGCTCAGCCCGCATCTTCGCCAACGCCTCGACACGGTCGCCGATCAGCCGGTCCAGCTCGCCGACCCGATGCCACAACTGCTGATCGACCACGTCCGGCCCGAGCGCGAGCATCACCGAGAGCCCCGTGTGAAACCGCGTGGCCTCCAAATCCGGCACCGCGAGCAACTCGGCGACCCAATCCTCCAGCTCAGCCTGACCCGCGTCGGTAATCCGATAAACGGTCCGCTCCGGCCGAGCCCCGTCCCGCACGTTCTCGACCGCCTCGAGGAACCCGTGCTTTTCGAGGTTGCCGACGACTGTGTAGAGGGAGCCCCACTTGATCTTCAGGTCGCCTTCTTTGCCGCGTTCCCGCAGGAGAGAGGCCACTTCGTACGGATGCATCGGCCGCTCGAACACGGTGGCCAGCACGGCGAGGCCCAGCAAGTTGGAGACCTTTCGCCGCTTCACGCTTTCGACCTCCTCGTGGGCGAGTACTCGTGGACGAGTATAGCGGAAACGCGGTCGCGCGCCCAGCTTGGAGAAAATCTATGGCGACTGGGGTAGACATTCGGTTTCGATCATGGGTAGCATCCTTCTTGTACAAGAGAGACAACGTCAATCAGGCACGGGAGATGACGAACTGCCCGTGAAGTGAGACAGACGGTCAGGCAGGGCGAAGCCGCTGAACGAACGGGTTTCGGCCGGGACCGTGCAGTGAACGCAGGTGCAGTAACCGCACTGGCAGGCCAGGCAGTGCGGGAGCGGTCAGGTGGCCGGAGCCGATTTCCGACGGGGCTCCGGCCAGTGACCAGCGGCGTTACGCGTGCTGGGGCCGATCAGCGGAAGGGTTCCAGCCGGTGACGTTCGAAGCAGTAAACGCAGTACCGGAAGTGCGACACCGCAAGAGGAAAACACCGGAAAGAAGGGAACGGGCACATCATTGGATCGCCCGCGGCGGCGGAGCAGCAATGCCGCGCGGGTACCGCAGTCCCATCAGATTGGCAGGTGGTTCTCGGTTACGAATCAGCGATCTCCGCGCGGCATGTCCGGTGAACGGACCCCGCGGATACCAGAAGCCGGCTTCACGGCCGGTTGACAATGATGAAACCCAACCCTGGGACCCCGGGTGCCGCGTGGCACCCGGGGTCCCTTGTGATGTGGAGGTGGAATGATCCCTGACCCACGCGATACCCCGTCCGCCGGTTCCGGCGGAACGGACAAGTTCGACGACGACGAGTACCCCGCTTACACGATGGGCCGGGCCGCCGAAATGCTCGGCACCAGCCAGAACTTCCTGCGCAGCCTGGACGAGACCGGGTTGATCGAGCCCCAGCGCTCGTCCGGCGGGCATCGCCGTTACTCCCGCCAGCAGTTGCGCCTCGCCGCACGCGTGCGCGAACTGGTCGACCAGGGCACGGCTGTCGACGCCGCCTGCCGCATCGTCTCTCTCGAGGACCAGCTCCACGAGGCCCAGCGGGAGAACAAGAAACTGCGCGCGGGCGAATAACCTTCTGCGGGGTCAAGTGTGCTGTCCGGACACCGCAGCACACCCCCCGGCGCCTTCGCACCTCTCCTCGCGGCGGTCGGACTCCTGCCCCTGCCGCGAGGATCCGCGCGACCCCCTTCGGATCCGCCAGGACTCGTGCCGTTTCCGCGCCGAAATTCCGGGGCCGCCGCGGCTTCCGGAGGACTCAGAGGTCCAGCATGTACGGAACCTCAACCTGAGCCCGCCCGCTCATCCACTCCCGCAGCGCCTTAGTCGCGAGCACGTCATCCTCGTTGTACCGCAACAACCGTTCCCGCTGCTCGTCATCAGGGACCGCGCCGTCCATGCCGACCGCATCCCGGTACCACCGCATCGAAGCTTCGCCCCCAGCCTCCGGATCCCGCCACGCGAACCCGGCCACCGGGGCGATCACCTTCAAGCCCTTGCCCCGCGAGCACAGGAACTGATCCGTCACACTGCGGAAAAGATCCACCCACTCATCTGAGTCCACAAAGGACTGAACAGTCCGCTTCTCCGGGATCCCGGAGTACTCCCCGAACCGCTCGACCGACCCGAACAGCCACCGGTTCTCCGCGAGCGCGTTGTAGCAATACGCCCGGAAAGTCAGCCCCGCGGCCAGGGTCCGCTCGCGAACATCCGTGAACCACGCCCAAAACTCAGCGAACGACCGCGCCTCGTCCACGGTCGGCAGCGGCTCCCAGGTCGCGAATGCCCGGTACCCCTGCGGCACTCCGATGTCCACTCCGGACAGCAGCGTCCCCCACAGATAAGCGCCGGAATCGCCGAAGCTTTCCATGTCCACGTCGACCTCGACGTCCGCGCGCGGCACCTCGATCTTCGGCGTGCGACGCACCACCGTCAGATCCGCCAGCCACGCCCGGGCCAGCATGATCGCGTCCGAGAACGTGCCGCCCGTCCAGTTCATCGGCGGCATCTCGGCGGCCGGGTCCAGCGCGGCCAGCTTGTCTACTGTGGACACTCCGACGCGGCGCAGCTCGCCCGCGTCCTCGCCGCGCACGACCAGGCTCACGTCACGTGTTTCGGTGAGGACGACCTCGCACGTGGCCCAAAACGGACACCGCCGGCACTCCAGCACCCGCGAAGGCGCGGCCAGCGCTTCGGCACCGGTGGCGGCAGCGGTCGCGACGGCGAGTCGATCCTCAAAGCGTGCGTCGTATTCGTCCAGTGCGCTGCGGCCGCCCGGCCAGGTGCCCGCGGTGAGGTCGTGCCAGACGACGACGTCCGCGTCCAGACCGATCACGCCGCCGAGCGCGCGCCCGCCGGCCGCCAAGCCGCGCGTCTCCAGCATTCGCCGCAGGTGGGCGAGCCGCAGCTGGTCTCGCGGCTGCGAGCGCACCTTGCGCAGTTCGTCCGGCGAACGGCGCGCCGGATCCAGCTCCGTCATCGCGGTGGTGGGCGCGCCCTGGCCGCGGTCGGTGATCCGGTGCCGGACCACCAGCACCGGCACATACCCGTCGTCGACGCGCACGAGCAGGTCGATGCCGCCGCGCCGGTGCCCGACCGGGTCGGCGGGCAGCAGCGCACCCCAGATGTACTGCGTGCCGTCCGCGAACGCCTGCTCGGTGAGCCGCACCCGCTCGCCAGCGGACGCGGTGCGCGGCACCCGAGCCCAGGTCGCCTCCGGCCCCGACGCCGCGACCAGCTGTTCGAGGATTTCCTCGCGGTGCGCGGTCGCGTCGTCGATGCGCTGCTGTGCGGTCGGATCCGGCGGCGGCAGCGGCACGTCGCGCATCGCCGGGTCGTGTTCCAGGTGCACCCGGCGGCGGCAACGACTCACTGCTCCCGCGTCGAGCAACACCTCGTCTCCCATAGCGATCACAATAGATCGTGGGTACGACATTCCCCGCGCGAGCCGACATGCCCGTCAGGTCGGGGACCAGTAAGTTCATCCGGAGAAGGCGTGGGAGGTAACGGCCATGGCGCGCAAGGCCAAGCAAGACAAGGCCAAAAAGGACGAGGGTGAAGCCCGGATCACCCCGAAGAAGGCGAAGAACGCGGTCGCGGTGGCCAAGGTGCTCGGCCCGGCGGTGCTGCCGGTGCTCGCGCCGTACGCGGTCCGCGCGGCGGGTGCGGCGCGGGAGGCGTACGACCGCTACCAGGCCCGCAAGCTGGGTGTCGCCGTCGACCAGCTCGGCGAGTACACCGGCCGCGGCGCGGCGCTGCACGCCCGGATCGCGGGTCTCGTGCAGGGGCTCGGCGAGCTGAAGAAGTCGGCGAAGGCGACCGAGCAGGACCAGAAGTTCGCCGCCGAAACGCAGTCGACGCTGGAGCAGCTGTCGGCCACGGTGCGCGCCGCCGAGCGCATGCCCGCGGGCCGGCGCAAGGCCGCGCACCGTGCGGTCACCGGCGAGCTCGAACGGCTGGAAGAGCAGCTGCTGCACCGCTTGGGCATCTGAACCCGGCGAAAGGGCCCCTTGAGCGAACTCAAGGGGCCCTTTGCGCTGCCGGGAAGCGCTACTTGATGAAGCCCTTTTGCAGCATCCAGTCGTGCGCGACGGTGCCCGCGTCCTTGCCGTCGACGTCGACCTTCTTGCACAGCTCGACCATCTGCTTGTTGTCGAGCGCCGCCGCCACCGTCTCCAGCGGGCCGCGGATTTCGGGGTGCTGGTTCAGGAAGTCCGTGCGCAGCGTCGCCGCCGCGTTGTACTGCGGGAACGCCTTCTTGTCGTCCTCGAGCACGCGCAGGTTCAACCCGGAGATCCGGCCGTCGGTGGTGAAGACCTCGCCGACCGGGCAGGTCCCGTTGGCCACCGCCGAATAGATGGTGCCGATCCCGAAGTTCTCGATCTTCGGGTTCTTGAACCCGTACGCCTTGACCGCCGCCGGGAACCCGTCCTGGCGGCTGGTGAACTCCGTCTCCAGGCAGAACCGGTTCTGGTCCGGATGCGTGGTGAGGAACTTCGCCAGGTCCGACGTGGTCTTGAGGTTGTTCTTCGCCGCGTACGCCTCAGTGGTGGCGAAGGCGTACTGGTCGTTGAGCGGCGAGTAGTTCAGCCATGTGACGCCGTACTTCTCCGCGTCGGCCTTCTTCGTGGCCTCGTACTGCGCCTTCTCCCCGCCCGGCACCGGCAGCTCGTTGCCCTGGTAGTTGATCCAGCCGGTGCCGGTGTATTCCCAGGTCACGTCGGTCTGCCCGTTGAGCAGCGCCTGCCGGGACGAGTTCGACCCCTTGATGTCGGTGAGGTCGATGACGTCCGCGCCCGCCGCGCTCAGCGCCATTTCGGCCATGTAGCCGAGGATGATGTTCTCGGTGAAGTCCTTCGACCCGACGACCACGCGCTGGCCTTCGAGCGACGGGATCGGCCGGATGGACCCTGGTTCGATCTTGAACGGGATCGAGGTGTTGACGTCGAGCCCGCACGCCGAGAGCGTCCCGGCGAGCAGGGCGGCGCCGACCAGCGCGCCCGCCTTTTTCAGGACGTTCATCAGCGCAGTCCCTTCGGTCCGAAGTACTGCTCGGCGACCGCGCCCAGCCAGTCCACCAGCAGCGCCAGCGCGACGGCCAGCACCGAACCGGTGATCAGCACCTTGGTCAGGTTGAGCTTGTAGCCGGTGTCGATCAGGAGCCCGAACCCGCCCGCGTTGACGAACATGCCGAACGTCGCGGTGCCGACCGCCAGCACGAGCGACGTGCGCAGGCCGGCCAGGATCAGCGGAACCGCGAGCGGGAATTCCACCCGCCACAACACCTTCTGCGCGGACATCCCGATGCCGCGGCCGGCGTCGATGAGCGACGGGTCGACCTGCTGGATGCCGACCATCGTGTTGCGCAGCACCGGGAGCAGCGAATAGAACGCCAGCGGCAGCGCGGCGACCCACAGCCCGCCGACCGCGCCGGTGAAGATGAACCACAGCACCAGCACGCCCAGCGCCGGCGCGGCCTGTCCGATGTTCGCGATGGCCAGGAAGATCGGCGCGAGCCATTTCGCCCACGGCCGGGTGACGATGATGCCGAGCGGCACCGCCACCAGCACCACGATCGCGGTGACCACGACGGTCATCGCCACGTGGTCGCGCAGCGCGGTGAGCAGCGACTCCGCGTTCAGCGTTTCCTTCTCGGTCGCGGTGAGCCCGCTGGCGAACACCCAGATCAGCGTCACCGCGACGATCAGCACGACCACGGCGGGCTGGGCGAACAGGCGGACGCGTTCCGCGCGGCGGGAGCCTGACTCGGTGCTGAATCCGGTATCGACGGCAGCGGTCATGCCGTGGCCCCGTCCTCGTCGACGTGGTCGTCGGCGTGCTCGTCGCGCAGCTGCTGGATGGTCGCGATGACGGTGTCCAGCTTGATCGTGCCCGCGTACTCGCCGCGCGCGCCGGTGACCGGCACCGAACCGCCTTCGGCGAGCATCGCCTCGAGCGCGTCCTGCAGCGTCGACTGGAGGCTGACGATGTCGCGCAGCGGCTTGCCGACCGAACCCAGCGACGTGGCGTTGGTCAGCTCGCGCACGTGCACCCAGCGGATCGGCCGTCGCCGCTGGTCGAGCACCAGCGCGAACGGCTTGCGCGATTTGCTCAGCTTCTCGCGCAGGTCAGCGGGCGCTTCGTCGATCGTGGTGGTGAGCGCGTCCTGCTGGAGTTCGACGTCGCGCACGCGCAGCAGGGTCAGCTGCTTGAGCGAAGCGCCGGCGCCCACGAAACCGGCGACGGTGTCGTCGGCCGGGTTCGCCAGGATCGACTCCGGGGTGTCGTACTGCAGGATCTTCGACTGGTTGCCGAGCACCGCGATCCGGTCGCCCAGCTTGACCGCCTCGTCGAAGTCGTGCGTGACGAAGACGATGGTCTTCTTCAGGTCGGTCTGCAGCCGCAGCAGTTCGTCCTGCAGGTTGCCGCGGGTGATCGGGTCGACCGCGCCGAACGGCTCGTCCATCAGCAGCACCGGCGGGTCGGCGGCGAGCGCGCGGGCCACGCCGACGCGCTGCTGCTGGCCGCCGGACAGCTGGCGCGGGTAGCGGTCGCGGAAATCGGCCGGGTCGAGCCCGACCAGGTCCATCATCTCCTCGACCCGCGCGGTCACCTTCTTCTTGTCCCAGCCGAGCAGGCCGGGCACGACGGCGATGTTCTGCGAGACGGTGAAGTGCGGGAACAGCCCGGCCTGCTGGATCGCGTAGCCGATCTGGCGGCGCAGGGTGTCCACGTCGAGCTTCAGCGCGTCCTGCCCGCCGATGGTGATCCGGCCGGACGTCGGCTCGATCAAGCGGTTGATCATCCGCATCGTGGTGGTCTTGCCGCAGCCCGACGGGCCGACGAACACCACGATCTTGCCCGCGGGCACGACCATCGAGAAGTCGTCGACGGCCGGGGCGCGGGTGCCGGAGTAGCGCTTGGTGACGTGGTCGAGTTCGATCTCGACGCCGGAGACGTTTTCTTCGGTCGCAGTGTGCTCAGCCACGGACACCCCTAGAAATGGTGAATCGCTTGATCAGGACGTAGATGCCGTCGAGCACCAGCGCGAGGATGACCACGCCGACGGTGCCGGTGAGGGCCTGGTTGAGGGAGTTCGTGCTCCCGGCGTTGGTGAGGCCGGAGAAGACCTCCGCGCCGAGGCCGGGGCCCTTGGCGTAGGCCGCGATCACCGCGATGCCCATGAGCATCTGCGTGGCGACCCGCATCCCGGTGAGGATCGCCGGCCAGGCCAGCCGCAGTTCGACCCGGGTGAGCACGGAGAGCCTGCTCATCCCGATGCCGCGGGCGGCGTCGGTGATCGCCGGGTCGACCGCGTCGAGGCCGACGATCGTGTTGCGGACGATGGGCAGCAGGCCGTACAGCACGAGCGCGATCACCGCGGTCGTCGAGCCGAGGCCCGAAAGCGGGATCAGCAGACCCAGCAGGGCGAACGACGGGACGGTGAGGATCGTGCTGGCCAGCGCCGTGGCGACGGCGGAGCCGATGGGGCTGCGATAGACGGCGATGCCGATCAGCACGCCAAGGATCGCGGCGAGGATCGTGCACTGCACGACCATGCTGGTGTGCAGCCACGCCTGGAGCAGCAGCCTTCCCCACCGGTCCGAGATGTACTCGAAGAGGTTCATCCGTATTCGTTCTCCCGCCAGCTTGCGAGCCCCGGACGTCACCCGTTCGGAGTAGCCCATCAATCGGCAGGGTGACTACCCGGAACGGATACGGTCGAAACCCCCACTTCTCGGTTGTGATTACCCACCGTTTCGCATCAGCGAGGGGTCGGCAACCGAAGCACAGCGCTCCACCGAGCGGTTTTTACCGGATCGAGACCCGCCTACCTGTGCGTTTTCCGCAGGTGCTCACCATTCGAGACGCTTCAGTCACCCAGCGGAGTGCCGTTAAGCTGCCCGAATGAGCACTCCAGCCCGGCATCGCGGCGCACTCGCCGCTGTCCGCGGCGGACTGCTCGCGCTGAGTTCGGCGTCACTCGCCGTCACCGCACACGCGGTCGCCGACGGCGGGCTGCCGGATCCCGCGCTCACTCTCCTGCTCACCGGACTGCTCGGCTGGACCGCCACCGCGCTCGCCGGGCGCGCCCGAGGACCGCTCGGCACGATCGCCGTGCTCGGCGGCGGGCAGCTCGTGATGCACCTGGTGCTGACGACGCTCGGCGGGCACGACCCGTCCGGTGCGCCCGCCGCGCCGGACGGCTGGGCGATGACCGTCGCGCACGCAGTCGCGACGCTGCTCACCGCGCTCGTGCTGGCGCGGGCGGACGCGATGCTGCTCGCGGTGCTGCACGTCCTGCGGGTCGTTCTTCCGCTGCTGGTCCGGCCGTTGCCGGTTCCGGTGGCGGCTGCCGGGATCGCGCGGTCGCGTGCGGCTGGGGCGATGCCGTTGCTGACCGTGGAACTTCGCCGCGTCCGGGGCCGACGCGGACCTCCTTGGCTCTCCTGAACCCGCACCTTCTTTCCCCTTTTCCGGCGCAGGCCTCGTCCTCCGCCGGCCCTTCCCTGTTCAGGAGAACTTGTGTCCCACCATGTCTTCCGTCGTGCCGGCGTGCTCGCCGCGACCGTCGCCGCCACCGGTCTGCTCGGCGCCGGCATCGCGTCCGCGCACGTGACCGCCAACGTCTACGGCGACCAGCCGGCCAAGGGCGGCTACGGCACGATCTTCTTCCGCGTCCCGAACGAGGACGCGAAACTCGGCACGATCAAGGTCGAGATCGACGTCAAACCGGACTACGGCATCGGCAACATCCGCACCAAGCCGATCCCCGGCTGGACCGCCGAGGTCACCAAGTCGAAGCTGCCGCAGCCGGTGACCACCGCGTCCGGCACGAAGATCACCGAGGCGGTCACGAAGGTCGTCTGGACCGCGCAGCCGGGCACCAAGATCGGCTCGACCGAATTCCAGGAGTTCGAGATCAGCGGCGGCCCGCTGCCGTCCAACGTCGACCAGCTGGAGTTCCCGGCGATCCAGACGTACGAGGGTGGCAAAGTGGTGGACTGGAACCAGCCCACCCCGCCCAGCGGCGAGGAGCCGGAGCACCCGGCCCCGACCATCAAGCTCGCCGCCGCCGAATCCTCGGAGCACGGCGGCCACACGCAGACCACAGCTGCCGGAGAGAACGCTGAGGCCGCGTCGTCGTCGGACAACACGGCGCGCTGGCTCGGCGGGGCCGGCCTCGTCGTCGGCGCGCTCGGGCTCGGCGTCGGTGCGGGCGCGGTGCTCCGTTCCCGCCGTCCCGCCGCAGGAAAGACCGAAGGAACGAAGTAATGCGTAAAGCGCTTCTCGCGCTGGCGATTTCCGGGGTGGCCCTGCTCGGCACGGCCACCCCGGCGCTGGCGCACAACGTGCTGATCAACTCCGACCCGGCGAACGGCGCGTCGCTCGCCAAGGGCCCGGCGAAAGTCACGCTCACGTTCGACCAGTACGTGCAGAACGCCGACGTCAACCAGATCGCGGTGACCGGACCGGACGGCAGCCAGTGGGCCGAGGGTCCGGTTTCCGTAGAGAACAACGTGATCAGCGCGCCGCTGCGGCCGCTCGGCCCAGCGGGCAAGTACACCGTCGGCTACCGGATCCTCTCCGCGGACGGGCACCCGGTGTCCGGCGAGATCCCGTTCACCCTCACCACCGCGGGCAACGGCACCCCGGCGAAGGGCGACGCGGCCAAGGCGGCCGGGGCTCCGGCCCAGTCGGCCCCGGCGGCGTCTTCGTCGTCGAGCGGCGTGCCGATCTGGGTGTGGATCGCCGGTGCGGTGGTGCTGCTCGCGATCGGCCTCACCGTCGCGCTGCGCACCGGCCGCGACCCCGGATCGGACAAGGCGGACCAGTGACGCGAGCCGAGACCACCTCCGCGGTCCGCTGGGCCACGCTCGCCTGCGTGGTCGTCGCGGGACTGCTGGGCGCGCTGATCGGCATCGCGCTCACCGCATCCTCGCCCATTCCGGGCGTGGTGGAACCCAGCGAGGTGGTCTCGGCGGCCATCCCGATCGTGCGCGTGCTGCTGGACCTAGCGGCCGTCGCGACGATCGGGCTGGCCCTGCTGTCCGTGCTGGTCGGGTACGACCGGCCGAAACTCACCGAACCGGTCATGCGCCGGGCCCGTCCCGCCGCCGTCGCCGCCGCGCTGGTCTGGGCGGCGACCGCGGTGGTCGCGCTGATCCTGCAGACAGCGGAGTACAAGCCGGGCAAGCGGATGCTGACCGGCGGCGACATCGGCAGCTACATCGCCGAGGTCGGCGCGGGCAAGGCGCTGGTGATCGTGGCCGTGCTCGCGCTGCTGCACGCCGTGCTCGGGTTTGTCGCGCTGCGCAAGGGCGAGAAGGTGCCCGCCGAGGTGCGGGTGGGTCTCGGCATGTTCGCGCTGCTGCCGTTGCCGGTCACCGGCCACGCGTCGAACTGGGCCTATCACGACTACACGATGATCTCGATGGAGCTGCACGTCATGAGCGCGGTCGCCTGGTGCGGCGGCCTCGGCGCGATGATCGTGCTGCTGGCGGCCAACCGGACGCTGCTCGCGCACGCGCTGCCGCGGTTCTCGAAACTGGCGACGCTGTGCCTGGCGCTCTCCGCGGTGACCGGCCTGTTCAACGGCATCGTGGAAATCCTGGCCAACCCGACGATCGGCTTCTGGGCAGGCGTGTTCACCACGCCGTACGGCCAGCTGATGGTGCTGAAGGTGCTGTGCACCGGCGCGATCGCGCTGCTGGCCGCCAACTTGCGGTGGCGGCTGATGCCGCGCATCGTGCGACACCAGCGGACGGCGCTCGCCTCGTGGGCCACGCTGGAATTGACCGTCATGGGGCTCGCCTTCGGGTTCGCCGTGGTGCTCACCCGGGCCCCGGTCGCGGTGTCCTGACCGGCCGAGGTGACGGCGGGTAGCCGCAACTTGCACAATGGGACTAGCAGTACGCTATCCGGGGCGATCTGCCGGACCGAATTATCGCTGCGCAGCGATACCTCGTCAGCCATCGACGGAAAGCGGCGAACGGTCATCTGCAGTCGGCGAATGCACGTGCAGAATGCCGTTCAGCGGTATCTCGTCCACGCGGTGGCCGTCCGGCCGGCGCGAAGGTCCGCCAGCCGACGGCGGAGTTCAGCCCGCACCGGCGGATGACTGCGCAGGATCGGCAGCACGCTCGTCGTCAGCTTCAACTCCCGCACCGCCCTGAGCACCGAAAACCCCGGCCAAACCGTCACGTCGAACCCGTAGGCGGCGGCGAACTCCGCGTACCGGGCCGGAGGATCGCCGAACCGTTCGCGGCCGACGGCGAGCGGCGTCAGGTCCCATTCCGGCGGGCCGACGCAGGAGGAATCGAAATCGCACAGCACCGGGCCGTCCGGGCCGGGCAGGACATTTCCCGGATGCGCGTCGCCGTGCACGAATCCCCTGGCCAGCGGGAAATCCAGGGTGTCCAGCCGGTCCTGTACCTCGGCGCAGCGCTCCAGCAGGAACCGCCGGTCGGCCGGGGCGAGTTCCTCGGCGTCGGCGACCCTGGCCTCGATCGAACGCAGCGGCTCCCATGCGGGAAGGCCGGCCGGCGGGGGCAGCGCGTGCACCCGCCGCAGCAGTCCGGCCAGGTCGGCCGGGGCAGGCGGCGGGCCGGCGAACGGCACCAGATCCCAGACCGTGACCAGATGTCCGTGCACGTCAAGCGGTTGCTCGACCCCGGACAACAGCCGGACCGCGGGCACGTCGTGCCGGGCGAAATGCTCGGCCACGCGCACGACCGTGCCGACCCGGTGACGCAGCTTGGTGGAGCCGACGATCCGCACGACGACCGGAGCCCCGTGCAGCGCGAACACCGCGTTGTTGGTGAACCGCAGCAGCCGCGCGCCCGCCGGGTCGAAGCCGAGCCGAGCGCAGACATCCGCCAGCACCCGGCGCAGTTTCGCAGGGGTGAACCTGCCTTCGGGCAAGGCGAATCCGGTCGGCTCAGGCCGCGTAGAAGATCTTGAGCCGGTCGGCGAGGTCGCGGGCGTCGGGGTTGTTGCGCCGCCGTTCGGCTTCGGCCAGCAGCGGCCGCATCCGGTCCTTGACCCGCGCGGATTTGATGCTCTCCGCGCATTCGATGGCCTTGCCGCCGATCTTCACGCCGTGGTCGATATCGCCCTCGAGCAGGTGGTTCGTGGCGAGCGCGCTGAGCATGAACGCCTTGCTGCGCGCCATGTCGTCGGTGTAGGTGTCGACCGCCCGGCTCAGCGCCGGGATCGCGTACTTCGTGTGCTCGGGGTTCTTCATCGCCAGCACGGTGTGCACGGTGCCGGTCATCGCGTAGACGTCGGTCTCGTTGAAGAACTTGACCCACGATTCGGCCGTGGCCAGGTCGGCGCGCGCGAATTCGTCCTTGCACCGGCCGAGCAGCTTCACCGACTGCTCCTCGTTGCCCATCATCGCGTAGGCCCACGCCTCGTTGGCGCAGAGCACGGCGACGGCCAGCTCGGAACCGGATTCCTGCGCGGCGATCTGGCCGAGCTGGAACAGTTTGAGCGCGTCGTTCGCGGCGTCCTGGTGCAGGTAGACGCGTCCCATCCGGTACAGCACGTTCGCCACCAGGTGGTGGTCGCCGCCCTGTTTGGCCAGGTCGAGCGCCTGCGCGAAATGGCCGCGCGCGGAGTCCATCAGACCGGTGTCGAACGACGTCCATCCGGCGAGGCTGTGCAGGTCGGCGATCGCGGTGTACAGCCGGTTCTTCACCTGCTCGGCCGCGCTGGAGTCGAGCATCTGCTGGCCCCAGGACAGCTGCGCGACGACGGCGTCGCGGCAGAATCCGCCGCCGTACTGGTAATCGAGCGCGCGCAACGCTCTGGTCGCCGCCTCGACCTGGCGCACGTCGGTCGTCCCGATGCGCCCGGGGGCGGGAGTGCGCGCGGGCGCCTCCGACCACGCGCCGGATTCCGGACCGAACACCGCCGCACCCATCGTGACCTGGGCGGCGTGCGCGAGGAACCTCCGTCGCTTCACGGACTCGTCCTCCTCAGCCTGCCGGCCGTCGGACGCGCCGACGACCCGTATCGCCGTGGTCTCGTCATAGGCGAGACCCATGTATCCACGAGGGACACCCAGGCCGTCGGCGATTCTCGTGAGTACGTCGTAGGCCATGACCTGGCGACCCTTGAGGATCTCCGACACCTCGGACTGCGACTGGCCGGTCATCGCGGCGATCTGGCGCTGCGATACCCCGTGTTTGCGCAACAGCCGGTACACGGCGCTGACCTCGCGGGAGGCGAGCGCCTCCCGCATTTCGGGCTGTTCCCAGGCATCGGCCGGAACCGGATTGCCTGACCGGTTGTCGGTGTTAGCGACTCCGGAACCACTGCCAGCACTGGCATCCATTGCCATTGCGCCCCCTCACCGTCTCCTGGGCGTCTGATCAGCACCCTAAGCACACGCGAGAACCTTGTGAAACGCGCGGACGCACGCGTTGATCGGCAGGGCCGAACTCCGCTGACCGCTTACCGTGGAACGCGGTCCGGTCACCGCTATGACGCGGTTTCGACCTTCTCTCGCACCCGGTTTCACTTCACTGTAGTTGCCAGATCTCCGTCAGCGCCCGGTCACCCGCGGCGATCACGGAGAGCGATGGACCCGACGACACAGATCTGCCGGCGCTGATGCATCCCGCAAGGTGCAGCGGCCCGGGACGAGAAAGCGTGGAGGGACAGTGGAGTTCGTGGATTCGCTCGGTGGAGGACAAGCCGGGACCGCGGTGCGGTCCGTTCGGCCCGCACCGGGAATCGCCACGGCACGTCCGGTGCCGCCTACTGTCGCTTCCGCCGTCGCCGCCTCGGTGTCCGCTGACCCGCGTACCGCGGGCGTGCGGCATTTCGAGGGCGGCCAGGTCGTGTGGCGCGTGCAGTGCGGAGATCTCATCAGCCGCGAGCGCGCTGTCACGGTGTTCGTCGAGGACGACGAGGTCGTCGTGGTTTCTCCGCCCGGGGAGACCGCCCGCCTCACGTCCGGCCAGCTCGGCCAGCTCCGGGCCGCGCTCAACGAAGCCGCCACTATGGCGGAAAGGTGACGGTGAGTTTCCCCATGGATCAGGTTCTCGGTCAGGTTCTCCGCAACGCCGTGTGGGAGCGCCTCGACATGCTGTCCGACCTGGCGGAACGCGCCGACGCCCCGTCGCTGGTCTCGGTCGCCCGCTCCGAACTGCCCCGGCTCGCCGAGGGCTGGCGCGCGATGCTGCAGGCGCACGAGCCCGACGAGCGCGGCGACTGCCCCACCTGCTCGACGCGCTGGCACCGCTGCAAGGCCCCGTGCTCGGTGTGGCAGGTAGCGCACGAGCACCTGGTCGCGGGCGGGCTGGCCCCGCAGGCGCTGTCGGCTGCCGGACACCGCCCGGCGCGCCGCCGCGCCGCGGTCCCGGCGGTTCCCGGACAGAACCGGCGAGCCGAATCCCCGGTGGAGACCACCGGCAGGCACGCGCTGGTGAAGCCGCGCCCGGTCAGCGCCTGACCTCTCGGGTGGGGTGCTTCCGGGCGGATCACCCCACCTGGGTTCGACTGGCGAGCGCGCGATCGTCCGGCTTCCCCGACCGGTCAGGTCGCCCGGCATCCTCGCCCGGCCGAGGGTGGTCCGTCCGTCCCCCCGAGCGCGACGGACCGCCCTCGGCCACCCCCCCCCAGTCTTAACGCGATTAATCGAAAAATGTCCGGCAGAACACCTAGCGGACGCAGTAATCGGACGCTAGGTTGAAGATCATCGCACCGGCCGCCCCGCGCCGGTCGCGACCCAGAACTCCGCGGGCCGGTGCCGTTGCACTCCCCTCCCCCGACCGGCACCGGCCCGCGGTTCCACTTCCCAGACCCGCCGTCGTCTCCTCGGAGCCCGCGGCGGGTTTGTCGTGTTCGCGGCGGCGCGCACGGGTACCGGGGCGGTAATTCCGCGCAACACCACGGCAAACGTTCTCCGGCCGTCGGTAATCTGCTGCGGGGGCGCGCGTTCGCATTCGGCCGCGCGCCCGAGATCGTGGTGCGCAGGGAGAAAGGCCGGGCATGTCGAATCCTTTGGTTGCCGAAAAGAAGGACTCGACCTCGGCGATCTCCGGCATCTCGATCCTCGAGGCCGGAAAGGGCCTGAAGGACGGCATCGAGTCCGGCGACTGGGCGGCGACCGTGATGGGCGCGGTCGGGGTCGGCATGGAAGCGCTCGCCGCGGTGATGGACCCGTTCGGCGCGATCCTCGCCGCGGGCGTCGGCTGGCTGATCGAGCACGTCGGTCCGCTCAAGGAAGCGCTGGACAAGCTGGCCGGGGACCCGGATCAGGTCCACGCGTACTCCGAGACCTGGAAGAACGTCTCCAAAGAGGTCAGTTCCGTCGCGCAGGATCTGGCCGCACAGGTCAAAAAGGACATCGAGTCCTGGGAGGGCGGCAGCGCCGACGCCTACCGCAAACAGGCCGAGGAGGTCGCCAAAACGCTCGAAGGCGCCGCGCAGGCGTGCGAGGGCGCGGGCAGCGGGGTGAAGACCGCGGGCGACGTCGTCGGCGCGGTGCGGATGCTGGTGCGCGACATCATCGCCCAGGTCGTGGCGCACCTGATCTCGTGGGCGCTGCAGGTGCTGTTCACCCTCGGCATCGGGATGGCCTGGGTGGTGCCGCAGGTGGTCAACCTGGTGGCCAAGACCGCCAAGCAGATCGCCGAACTGGTCAAGAACCTCACCAAGGCGCTCAAGGAACTCGGCAAGCTGCTCACCAAGGCGCGCGGTCTGTTCGACGATGTCGCCAAGTCGATGAAGAGCATCAAGTCCGGCGGCAAGGACGCCACGCACCCGCCGAAGGACATCAAGACCTCCGGTGCGAAGGACACGCCGAACGAGAAACCGCCGCCCGGCAAGGACGAATCCACCCACACTTCCGGCGCGCACGACGGTCCGGGCGAACACAAGGGCGGCGCGAACCACGAGCCGCCGCCGCGCGAACCGGGGAAAGACGAGGGCGGATCCGGTGGCGGAGCGGGCACGAACGACCGCGGCGGGAACGAGCGTTCCGATCCGGCGAAGGACAAAGACAAGACCGAAGCGTCCAACGCGAAAAACGAGGGCGACGGCGATCCGCCCTGCCTGACCGACCCGGTCGTCATCTCCAGCGGCGAGGTGCTCGTCGAGGACTTCGACCTCGAACTGGCGCACCTGCTGGTGCGGCGGACGCATCGCTCGTCCTACCGCTCCGGGCGCTGGTTCGGCCCGACGTGGGCGTCCACTGTGGACCAGCGGCTGGAGTACGGCGAGGAATACCTCCGGTACTACGGGCCGGAAGGCGTCATCCTCTACTACCCGATGCCCGCCGGGGACGAATCGGTGCTGCCGCTCGAAGGCGCGCGCTGGCCGTTGACCAAACATGCTGACGGCAGTTGCACCATCGAGCAGGTGCGGCCAGACCGGACGATGCGGTTTTCCGGCGAGGGCAAGACCTTGCCGCTGCGTTCGATCGAGGACGCCGACGGCTCGCGGACCGAACTGTCCTATTCGGACACTGGCGCGCCCGTACTGCTCACGCATTCGAGCGGGATCCAGGTCGGCTTCCGCACCAACGGGCACCGGATCACCGAACTGCGGATGATCGGCGCCGGCCCGGCTCCGGACGTCGTCGTGCGCGGCTACCGCTACAACTACCAGGGTCATCTCTCCGAGATCGTCAACTCCTCGGGAACCGCGAAGCGCTATACCTACGACCCCGACGGCCGGGTCACGAGCTGGGAAGACCGCAACGGCGTCAGCTACCGCTACGTCTACGACGCCGAAGGCCGCTGCGTGCGCACCGAAGGCGCGCAAGGCTTTTACAACGGCGCGTTCGAGTACAACACCGCCGCCCGCATCACCCGGTTCACCGACTCGCTCGGCCACGTTTCGGAGTACGAGTACAATCTCGAGGGCCGTCCGGTCCGGGAGACCGATCCGCTGGGCAACGTGACGCTGTCGGAATGGGACCGCTACGGCAATCTGCTCCGCCGGGTCGATCCGCTCGGCCGGGTCACCGAGTACACCTACGCCGACGACGGCACGCCGCTCACCATCGCCCGTCCCGACGGCAGCCTCGCCGAGCTGGAGCACGACGGCGCCGAACTGGCCGCGATCACGGTGTACGGCAACGGAAGGAGCTGGCAGCGCCGGTACGACCAGCCTGGGTCCGCGCTCGAGTTGCCGGAGTTCTTCGCGACCGAGCCCGAGGCAGCCGACCCGGCCGCGGAACTGGACCAATTCGGCAGGCCGCGTTCGGCGCCCGAGGTCGGCGGCGGGCGGACGCAACTGGGCTGGACGGTCGACGGCAAACCCGCGTCGCGGATCGGGGTGCGCCGCGAGCGCGCGTTGTGGCGGTATGACCGCGAGGGCAACGAGATCGAGCACGTCGACGAGCTCGGCCGCGTGACCCGGCGCGAGTACGGCCCGTTCGACGTGGTCACCGCGGTCGTGGACCCCTCCGGCGCGCGCACCAGCTACACCTACGACACCGAACTCCGGCTGACGTCGGTGACCGATCCGCTGAACCGCACCTGGACCTACACCTACGACCCGCTCGGCAGGCTGGTCGCGCAGACCGATTTCGACGGCCGGACCCGCACCTACGCCTACGACGCGGCGGGGCAGCCGATCCGGGTGACCGAGCCGGACGGTTCGGTCACCGAGAACGAGTACGACCTGCTCGGCAACCGGGTCGAGGTCCGCGGCCCGCACCGCACCGTGCGCTACGCCTACGACCCGGTCGGCAACGTCGTACGGGTCGAGTCCGCGGATTCGGTGGTGGAGTTCGACCGCGATCTGTACGGCCGGGTCGTGCGCGAGGCGATCGACGGCGTCGAGGTGCGTTTCGCCTACGACGAGCAGGGCCAGACGATCCGCCGCCGCACGCCGTCCGGCGCGGAGAGCGTGTGGAGCTTCGACGAGGAAGACCGGCCGGTTTCGCTGACCACGGCGGGACACACCGTGCGCTACCGGCTGGACGACGAGGGCCGCGTGCTCGCCCGCGACACCGACGGGATCAGCATCCTGCAGCAGGCGTTCGGCCCGCGCGGGCTGGTCACCGCGCAGCAGGTTTCCCGTGGAACAACGCCGGTGCAGCGGCGCGGTCTCGAGTACTACGCGGACGGCAGCCTCGCCGCGGTGCAGGACAGTCTCGCCGGGAAGACCGCCTTCACCCGGGATCCGGCGGGCCGCGTGGTCACAGTGTCCTCCCCGACGGGCCGGGAGGAACTGCGCTACAACCCGGCCGGGGAACTGACCGCCTGGTCGGGCAGCCCCGGCCTGTCCGCCGACTACGACTCCCTCGGCCGCCGGATCCGGCACCGCGAGGTGCACCCGGGCGGCGTGCGGGTGTGGGAGTACGCCTGGACCGGCGATCTGCTCACCGGCCTGCGCACGCCGGACGGCGCGCAGTGGCGCTACCGGTACGACCCGCTCGGCCGCCGGATCGCCAAGGAACGGCTGCTCGCCGACGGTTCGGTCGCCGAATCGACGCGGTTCGTGTGGGACGGCTTCGTGCTCATCGAGCAGGTGCACACCGATCCGGCCGGAGTGCGCCGTACGACCACCTGGGAACGCAGGCCGGGCAGCGACGAACCGGTCACCCAGCTCGAACGCGGCCCCGGCGGCGACCGGTTCGCGTCCGTCGTCACCGACGCCATCGGCACGCCGACCGAACTGATCGACGAGCACGGCGGCCTCGCCTGGAGCGCGCGCCGTTCGCTGTGGGGCCGGGTCCAGCCCGGCGGCATCCCGCTGCAGTTCCCCGGCCAGTACGCCGACGCGGAATCCGGCCTGCACTACAACGTGTTCCGCTATTACGACCCGGCCGCCGCGCGCTACCTCAGCCAGGACCCGCTCGGGCTGGAGGGCGGGCCGAACCCGGTCTCCTACGTCCCCGACCCGTTCGCCGCCTACGACCCGCTCGGCCTCGAAGGCTGTGGCAAAGGCAAGGGCAAAGGCAAGGCGACGGACCCGCCGCCCGCGGACTCCACGGCCAAGCACAACGCCGGCAACGGCGGCGGCAGCACCAGTTCCGCGTCGACCGGCAAGGGCAAAGGCAAGCGCAAGCGCGACGCCGACGACGACGGCTCCAGCGGCTCCGGCAGCAAGCCGGACGCGAAGAAAAAGAAGGACGACGTCTGGGACCGGATGGCGTGGAACTCAGACGCCAAGAACGCGCGCAAGAACCAGACCGGCGACAAGAACGATCCGTTCCACAAGGCCGGCAGCGACGTGGCGCAACGGCACATCATCTCGTTCCAGAAAATGCGGGACGGGCTGAAGAACTGGGTGCACGAACAGCCGGTCGACAAGCAGAGCGCGCTGACGAAGAAATACGGCGAGGAAGAACTGCCGAAGCTGCACAACCAGCCGAAGAACCTGCCGCTCGGCCCGCAGCACACCAACGCCGGGATCGGCGGCGTCTCCACCCGGATCGGCAACATCGAGGACGGGATCGCGGGCAAGCTCAAGGTCGGCAAGAACGACGAAATCAAGAGCGAGAACCCGAAGTGGCCGAGCGATTCGCTGGACAAGAGCGGCGGCTACAAGCACAAGGACCACCCGGATCTCGACAAGAACTGGCGTCCGATCGGGCAGCAGGCGGACCGCATCACCGATCCGAAGGAAATGAACCGGGCCACCCGCGACATCGGCGACAGCGCGGACTTCGACTGGCCCGGCGGCAAGAAGGAAGAATTCGAGAAGTGGCACAAGTCCTTCCTCGACTTCACCGATCTCAAGGAAAACCCGAAGAACTACACCGAAAAAGACGTGGACGACATGATCAAGCGGTTCCACGATCTGCCCTCGCCGTCCGGGCGGCATCCGACGATCGACGAGTACAACAAGGCTCCGGACGGCAACCCGTACCGGTTCGACGACAAGGGCAACCCGGTCAAGGACATCGACAAGGACTCGGATCCGGACTGGAAGCGCCCGGACAAGCCGCTCGACGGCAACCAGTCGCGCACCGAATGGGGCAACCGGAACGAGCAGGGCATCGGGCCGACCAAGAAGGACTGGAACGACCTCGAAAACGGGAAGTACGACCCGGAGGGGTGGAACGACCCGGACAAGAAGAAGTACCTGGACGAGGTCGGCGAGCCCAGCAAGCAGGACGTCAAGGACGCCGCCGCGGAGGCGAAAGCCAAGTCCGACAAGCTGGCGGAGGACGCGCGGAAGAACCGCGGCTGGTGATCTCCGGAGCCCGGCACGAGAACCGGGCCGGGCTCCGCGGACGTCAGGCGGTTTCCTCCGCGTCGCGGGCGGCGAACACCTCGCGCGCGGCGAAGGTGGCGTTCAGCGCTCGCGGGAATCCCGCGTAGACCGCCGAGTGCGTGAGCGCCTCGGTGATCTCCTCGCGGCTGAGCCCGACGTTCAGCGCCGCGCCGATGTGCACCTTCAGCTGCGCTTCGCAGCCGCCGAGCGCGGTCAGCGCGCCGAGGGTGACCAGCTGGCGGCTGCGCGGGTCGAGGCCGGGCCGGTCGTAGATGTCGCCGAAGGCGAACGCGGCCACGTGGTGCCCGAGCGCGGGGTTGATGTCGGCGAGGGAATCGATGACGGCTTCGCCCTGGTGACCGTCTATGCGGGACAGCACCTCGATGCCGTGCTTGCGGCGGGCGAGGTTTTCCGGGCTGTCGATGTCGTACTGGGTCACGGCAGGGGGCCTTCCTGGTAAGTGGCGATCTTGTATTCGGTGGCGGCGAGGGAGAGCTGCAGCTGAGCGATCTGCGCGCGCAAGGTGTCGCGGTGCTCCAGGAGCATTTCGCGCCGTTCGGGCACGGTGTCCGCGCCGGACTCGATCAGCTCGACGTAGCGGCGCAGGTCGCTGATCGACATGCCGGACACGCGCATCCGCGTCAGGAACACCAGCCGGCGCACCGACGCGGCGTCGTAAACGCGGTGCCCGGCGCTGTCCCGGGCGACCTGGACGAGCCCGATCCGCTCGTAGTACCGCAGCGTGTGCGGGTTCAGCCCGAGGTGCTCCGCCGTGGTCGCGATGTCCCACTCGTTCGCGTCGTCGTCCCGGGCCAGTTCCCGCAGCGCTTCGACCGATACCGTGCCCGGCGGGTCGATCGCCAGCCGCAGCGCTTCGGTCAGCGCGTCTTCCTTCTCCATGCCGAAGACGCTAAGCCTGTGAGCGCGCTCAAACGCAAGCGCTAGCCCACCGACCGCACGCGAGTCACCAAAACCCCGGCCAGCAAGGTCGCCGCCGCGGACGCCGCGAACAGTCCCGGATACCCGCCCAGCCACTGCAGGATCAACGTCGTGAGCAGCGGCGCGACCACCTGCGGCAGCGAGTTCGCGATGTTGACCACGCCGAGGTCCTTCGCCCGGTTCTGCGCCGCGGGCAGCACCTGGGTCAGCATCGCCAGCGCCACCGCCATGTACGTGCCGAAGCCGACTCCCAGCAGCGGCGACGCCACCAGCGCCACCGGCCAGCTCTGCCAGATCACCAGCAGCAGGGCGGCCAGCGCCATGATCGCCGCCGAGCCGAGGACGTACGGCTTGCGCTTGCCGGACTTGTCCGAGAAATGCCCCGCCAGCACCGCGCCGATCACCAAAGCCACGCCGTACAGGCCCATCATGATCAGCAGGCCGCTGTCCGGATCCGGGTAATGCACCGCGTCCTTGAGGAAGAACAGCAGGTAGAGCGTGCCGAACGCGTTGCCGAGGTTGATCATGAAGTGGCAGGCCCACGCCCACGCGAAGTCCGGATGCCGCCGCGGCGAGACCCACAGGTCGGCGAGGATTTCGCGGATCCGCCCGCTCGGCCGGAACTCCACCGGCAGCCGCGCGTCCGGCGTGCGCAGCACGAACGCCGCCGCGCCGGCGAGCACGATCGCGGCGCAGGCCGCGTAGCCGAGCGGCAGCCCGGCGAGGTCGAGCATCACCACGACCACCACCGCGCCGAGCACGGTGCCGAGCATCTGCGCGATGCCGACCAGCCCGCCGACCTGCGCGCGCTGCCCGACCGGGACCCGGTCGGCGATGCCGGACATCAGCGTCGCGAGCATGCCGTTGAGCCCGGCCTGCACGAGACACCAGCCGATCGTCATCACGACGACGTTCGGGGCCTCGGCCAGCACCAGCAGCCCGGCCGCGCCGAGCGCGCCGCCCGCGATCGTCCACGGATGCCGCCTGCCGAACCGCGAGCAGGTGCGGTCCGAGAGCAGGCCGATCGCCGGGTTCGCGACGAGCGCGACGGCCGCGCCGATGCCGGTCACGATGCCGAAGACGGCTTCCTTGTGCGCGGCGTCGAGCAGTTCGGCCTGCTGCGGCAGCAGAACCTGGATCGGCGCGTAAACGCCGAGCCACAGCGCGATGTTCGCGAGGAACAGCAGCGTCATCCAGCCGGCGCGGACGCGTTTGACCGGCTCGGCGAAGACCTCCGGGACAGCGGCGGCGGTGTCACTCATGGCGGACCAGCTTCCGGTACCAGGCGAAGGAATCCTTGGGCGTGCGGCGTTGCGTCTCGTAGTCCACGTGCACGAGCCCGAAGCGGGGCGCGTAGCCCTTGGACCATTCGAAGTTGTCCAGCAGCGACCAGACGAAGTATCCGCGCACGTCCACGCCGGCATCCATCGCTTCGCGCAGGGCTTGCAGGTGGCTGGCGAGGAATTCGATGCGTTCGGGGTCGGGGACGGTGCCGTCGGCGGCGGGTTCGTCGGCGAAGCTGCAGCCGTTTTCGGTGATCTGGACCGGCGGCAGGTGCTCGCGGTAGCGCTCGTGGAAGGACACCAGCAGTTCGCGCAACGCCTGCGGGACGATCGGCGAGTCGTTGGTCGTCATCGGATAACCCACGATCGGGCGCAGTTCGAACGGCAGCGGGTTGCCCTCGCCGGGAGCCGTCACGCCTTGGGGTTCGTAGTAGTTGACGCCGTAGAAGTCGAGCGGCTGCGCGATCGTGGCGAGGTCGTCGGCGAAGTTCTCCGGCAGGTGCGGGTGGACCTGTTCGGGGTAGCTGCCGAGCAGCATCGGGTCGGCGAAGGTGCGGTTGATCAGCGCGTCGAGCCAGTCCGCGGCTTCGCGGTCGGCGGGGGTGTCGTGCTCGGGCCAGATCGGCGAGTGGTTGTTCGCGGAGCCGATGCCGGTCGCGCCGGCCGCGCGCAGCGCCTGCACGGCCAGTCCGTGGGCGAGGTTTTGGTGATGCGCGGTGGGGAGCGCGTCGAGCAGCAGGAACTCGCCGGGCGCGTACTCGCCGACGCCGTAGCCGTAGATCGACATGACCATCGGCTCGTTGAGCGGGATCCAGAGTTTCGCCCGATCGGCGAAATGCTCCCCCACGATCGTGGCGTATTCGGCGAAGCGGAAGGCGGTGTCGCGGGAGCGCCAGCCGCCTTTGTCCTCGATCGCCTGCGGCGTGTCCCAGTGGTACAGCGTGATCGCCGGGGCGATTCCGGCGGCGCAGACCTCGTCGATCAGCTTGTCGTAGAAGGCAAGTCCCTCCGCGTTGGGCTTGCCGGTGCCGTCCGGCTGGATGCGCGGCCAGGCGATCGACATCCGGTAGGCACCGACGCCGAGTTCCGCCATCAGGGCGATGTCCTCGGAGTAGCGGTGGTAGTGGTCGGCCGCTACCTTGGCGTCCTCGCCCCGGGCGATCTTGCCTTCGGCGGCGGTGAACGTGTCCCAGATGGACGGTCCGCGACCGCCCTCGGCCGTCGCCCCCTCGATCTGGAACGCCGAGGTCGAGACACCCCACAGGAAGTCGGGCGGGAAGGTCGGATGGTCCACGCTGAGCACCCCTTGCCTTCGGACACCCTCGCGGGTGAACGTGAAAAGTTCTCATATGTTAGGTCGTCACTCGTCTCGGGGGAAGCCCCGCGGGGCGCTAAAGTCCCAGATCAGATGAGTGAATCGCGAGAGACTCCGAGGAACGACGTGGCCGAGACCCAGGCTGAACCCACACCGCTGCGGCGAAAGCCGGTTCAGCAACGCAGCGCCCGGCGGGTGGAACAGATGCTGGACGCGAGCGCCGTGCTCATCGACGAGCTGGGCTACGACGCGCTCACCACCACGCTGATCGCCAAACGCGCGGGCGTCGCGGTCGGGTCGCTGTACCAGTTCTTCCCGGACAAACGCGCGGTCGTGCAGGCGCTGACGCAACGGAACCTGGAACGCTTCGTGGCCGCGGTGAACGAGCGGCTGCAGCAGCTGAGCCCGGAGCACTGGTGGAACATCGTCGACTCGGTGCTCGACATCTACCTGCAGATGCACCGCGAGGTGCCGGGATTCTCGAAGGTCCACTTCGGAGACGTCATCGACGTCCGGCTGCTGGCTGACGACCGCGACAACAACTCGGTCATCGCGGATTCGCTGGTCGAAATCCTGCGCGGGCACGTCGACCGCCCCGCCGACGAACTCCGGTTCGCCATCGCGATCGCCAACGAAACGGCGGACGCGCTGCTGAAACTCGCCTTCCGCCGCGACCCGAACGGGGACGAGCGGATCGTCGCCGAGGCCAAGCACGTGGTGAAGGGTTACCTGGCAAGCAAATTCGGCGACTGAACGCTTAACCGAAGTTCTGGCCCTCGCCGCGGTAAGTCGGGACGGTTCGCTCCACCTGGCTGCCACGGACGAGGTGATACGCCAGGAACCGTTCGGCCAGTTCCCCGGCTTTCGCGTGGCGCAGCCAGACCCGGTCGCCGAGGCGCAGCGTGCGCGCGGCCTCGCCGGTCACCGGGGTCTGCACCTCGCCGGCGCCCTCGAAACCCAGCAGGCGCAAGCCTTCCGGCAGGTACGGCGACGGTTCGCGCGATGGGCCGGTCGGTCCGGAGGCGATGTATCCGCCGGAGTACAGCGTCGCGACGTTCTTCGCCGGGCGGCGCACCACCGGCAGCGCGAACAGCGCGGCCGGGCGCGGCTGGAAGTGCGAATAGCCGTCGAACAGCGTCGGGGCGAGGAAGCCGGAACCGGCGGCGATCTCGGTGACCACGTCCTCCGCGCCGGTGGTCTCGATGCTTCCGGTGCCGCCGCCGTTGACGAACTCCAGGTCAGCGACCTCGCGCACGGCCCGCACCGCCGCCCCTCGGCGACGGGCGAGTTCAGCCGCGGACCGGCGCTGCATCCAGCCGATCACCCGGTTTTGCAGGCCTTTTCCGGCGGCGTCGCCGAGTCCGGCGATCTGGCCTTCGTACGCCATCATCCCGACCAGCCGGAACCCCGGCCGTGCGACGATCTTCCGCGCCACCGCGACGGCTTGCGCCGGTTTGAACACCGGAGAACGCCGGGTGCCGACGTGCACGCCGGGCAGCGGC
Organism: Amycolatopsis sp. CFH S0740; assembly: GCF_004522315.1. Classification (NCBI taxonomy): domain Bacteria; kingdom Bacillati; phylum Actinomycetota; class Actinomycetes; order Pseudonocardiales; family Pseudonocardiaceae; genus Amycolatopsis; species Amycolatopsis sp. CFH S0740. Next base: position 141,440 of record NZ_SDLS01000003.1, read on the forward strand.
CGCCAGGACGCGTCGAGTTCGAGGCACACGCGGATGTCCGGGTGGCCGTGGCCGAGCGCTGCGTCGACGAGGTCGAGGTGTTCGGTCGAATCGACCATGATCGTGATCGCCGCGCGGGCGCGTTCGCTCGCGGCCAGCCGGCGGAGCGCTTCGTGGTCGGCAGTCGGGTACGCGACCACGATGTCGTCGGAAGTGCCCAGCTCAGCGTGCCAAACGGCCTCGGCGAGCGAGTAGCACATCAGGCCTTCGAAGCCTTCTCGCGCGAGCGCTCGTTCCAGCAACGCACGGCAGCGCACGGACTTGCTGACCACCCGGATCGGCTTGCCCGCGGCCCGGCGCAGCAGGTCGTCGGCGTTGGCGTCGAAGGCGTCCAGGTCGACGATCGCGAGCGGCGGATCCAGGTCCTTCGTCGCGAGGTCGTACCCGTGCGCTGAGGTGGTCACACCACTTACGGTACGACAACAACGCTTGAAACGCGAATACTATTCACTTACGGTTCCGGCATCTATCGTGGGAACCTTCCAGCGAAGAACAGGTGCCGCAATGACGTGGAGCAACTGGGCCGGAACGGCCAAGGCCACCCCGCAGCGGGTGCACCGGCCGCGCAGCACGGCGGAGATCGCCGAGGTCGTGGCCGGGGTCGCCGACGCCGGGCGCCGCGTCCGCGCGTGGGGCAGCGGGCATTCGTTCACCGCGATCGCCGCCGCTGATTCCGACGCGCTCGACCTGACCGCGTGGACGGGCATCGAACGCGCCGACCTGGAAACGCAGCAGGTCACGGTCCGTTCCGGGACCACGCTGCGCACCCTGAACGCCGCTCTCGACGCGCTCGGGCTGGCCATGACGAACCTCGGCGACATCGACGCGCAGACCATCGCGGGCGCGATTTCCACCGGCACGCACGGCACCGGTGCGCGGTTCGGCGGGATCTCGACGCAGATCGTCGCGCTGGAACTGGTGCTCGCGGACGGTTCGGTGGTCCGCTGCTCGGCCGGCGAGCGTCCGGAGTTGTTCCACGCCGCCCGTGTCGGTCTTGGCGCACTGGGCGTGATCAGCACGGTGACGCTGCAGTGCGAACCGTCCTTTGTGCTCTCCGCGCAGGAACGCCCGGAGCCGCTGGAGCAGGTCCTCGACGGCTTCGACGACAACGCGGCGAACAACGACCACTTCGAGTTCTACTGGTTTCCCTACGGCAGCAAGGCGTTGGTGAAGCGCAACAACCGCCTGCCGCTGCACGCCGAGCGGAAACCGTTGTCCCGCCTGAAGCAGTTCGTGGACTACGAGCTCACCGAGAACATCGCGTTCGGCGGGCTGTGCCGGCTCGGCCGCGCGGTGCCGAAGCTGGTGCGGCCGCTCGGCGCGTTCGCCTCGCAGGTGTCGTCGCCGCGGGAGTACAGCGATCTGTCGCACCGGGTGTTCGTGACTCATCGCGGGGTGCGGTTCGTGGAGTCGGAGTACGCGGTGCCGCGCGAATCCGTGCTCGACGTGCTGGCCGAGCTGCGCGGGGTGGTGCCGCGGCTGAAAGACCCGGTGGCGTTCCCGGTCGAGGTGCGAGTGGCCGCGGCGGACGACATCTGGCTGTCCACCGCGAACGGCCGCGATTCCGCCTACATCGCGATCCACCAGTTCCTCGGCATGCCCTACCGCGAGTACTTCACCGCGTTCGAGAACGTCGTGGGCCAGGTCGGCGGGCGGCCGCACTGGGGCAAAATGCACGACCTCGACGCGTCCGTGCTGCGCACCCGCTACCCGCACTTCGACGATTTCCTGCGGATCCGCAAGGAGTGCGACCCGGCCGGGACGTTCACCAACACCTATCTCGACCGGGTACTCGGCAGCGTCTGATCAGCCCGGGGATCAGTTCGGCTCGAACAGCGAACTGACCGACTCTCCATTGTGGATTCGCCGCATCGCCTCGGCCAGCGCCGGGGCGATGGACAGGATCCGCAATTTCTCCGTGCGTTCCTCGGCGGGCACCGGCACGGTGTTCGTGCAGACGATCTCCAGGACGTCCTCCTGGCCGCCGATCCGCTTGAGCGCGCCGTCGGCGAACAGCCCGTGCGTGCAGGCCACCCGGATCGACCGCGCGCCCATCTCACGCAGCCGGTCCAGCAGTTCCAGCACCGTGCTGCCGCGGGCGATCTCGTCGTCCAGCACGATGATGTCGCGTCCGGCGATCTCGCCGATCACCGACGTGATCTCGACGCGGTCGTCGGCGAACCGCTGTTTCGCGCCCGCCGCGACCTTGGTGCCGAGCAGCCGGGCGAAATGCGCGGCTTCCTTGGCGTTGCCCAAATCCGGCGACACGACCGTGGTTTCGGAGAGGTCGTACTGCCGGAAGTACTGGGCCAGCTCGTGCAGCGCGTGCAGATGGTCGACCGGCACGCTGAAGAACCCGTGCACCTGCGGCGAGTGCAGGGTCATGGTGAGCACGCGGTTCGCGCCCGCGGTGACCATCAGATCGGCGACCAACCTACCGCCGATGGAGATCCGCGGCGCGTCCTTCTTGTCCGAGCGCGCGTACGAATAGTGCGGCATCACCACGGTGGTGCGCGCGGCCGAGGCGCCTCGGGCCGCGTCGAGCATCAACAGCAGCTCGACCAGGTTCTCCTGCACCGGTTTGACCAGCGGCTGGATCAGGAAGACGTCCCGCTCGCGGCAGTTGGCCTGGAGCTGGACCTGGAGGCAGTCGTTGGCGAACCGGTCGATCTCCACCGGAAGCAGCGGAACGCCCAGGTTGACGCAGATTTCCGCGGCGAGTTCGGGGTGTGCGCTGCCGCTGAAAACCGCGATGTCGCGCATCAGATCCGGGACAGCGCGTCGGCGATGGAAGCGTCGCCGGAGACCAGCTCCAGCGTGCGCCGGGCCGTCGCCGGAGTGTCGAGCAGCGCCAGCAGCACCGCGGCGACGTCCTCGCGCGGGATCTCCCCGCCGCCGACCTTCTCCGCGATCTTCACCTGACCGGTGCCGGAATCGTTGGTCAGGCGGCCGGGGCGCAGGATCGTCCAGTCGAGGTCGCGGGCCTTGAGGTCCTCCTCGGCGGCGCGCTTGGCCCGCAGGTAGGCGGCGAAAACCGGTTCGAAGCCGGGGTCGTCCGCCTTGTCCGCATTGATCGAGCCGACCTGGATGAACCGGCGGACGCCCGCCCGCTGCGCGGCGTCGGCGAACAGCACTGCCGCGCCGCGGTCGACGGTGTCCTTGCGGCCTTCGCCGCTGCCCGGGCCGGCCCCGGCGGCGAACACCGCGGCGTCCGCACCCTCGAGCACGTTGGCGACAGCGTCCACATCGGACTTTTCGAGGTCGAGCACGACAGTCTCGGCGCCGACGGCGGTGAGGTCGGCTTCGTGCTCGGGGTTGCGCACGATGCCGACCGGCGCGTCGTGCCGCTGCGCGAGCAGCTTTTCCAGGTGCAGGGCGATCTGGCCGTGTCCGCCAGCAATGACGACTCGCATGAGCCCGACTCTATCGCCGCGCGCGGCCCGAGGCCGGTGCTTCAGTCCGCCTCGGCGGGGACCGGGGCGTCGGAGTCCTCGCGCAGCAGCAGGTCGTAGGCCATCTCGTTGACCCAGCGCGAAACCGGGTCCTCCTGCAGCAGCACCCGGTCGTGGTGGGTGTCGAGGTCGAGGTCGGCGGTGGCGTACGGGTCGGCGGTGACGACCGCGAGCCCGTACGCGCGGGCGCGCGGCAGGCAGTTCGTCACGTAGTCATCGGTCAGCACGGCAGGCGATGGGAGCACCATCGCGGCCTCGCCGTAGCGCGAAAAGGGCACCGCGGAGGCCATCGCGGTCCGCCAGTGCCGGGCGACCGCGAGGACGCCGATGATCTCGGCGGCCGGCGCGGGTGCGGTCGCGGCCAGCTCTGGCCAGGTCCAGGTGTCGACGAGGGCGCGATCGGCGACGGGACCGACACCCATCGCGATCCGCTCCGCGTGCACGTCGGTCTTGAGCTTCGCGACGATGCTGACCTTGCGGCCGAGCAGGGTCGTCGCGGGCAGCACCACGCCGTTCCAGCCCAGAAGGGCCGCGGCCTTGCGCGCCAGCTCGTCGACGCTCGCGGGGAGCTCGATCGGCGGCAGCACCCGGCTCGCCGTCGTCCGGCTGCGCTTCGCACCGCCGGCGACCGTCGAGCGCTCGGTGTTCTGTGGGGTAGCCGCCACGAGTCCGCCTCCTTCAAGCACCTGTTCCCATGTACCGGCGAAAACCGGTACATGAACTGAGTACCAGGGCAAAGACGCGAGGTCTCCGGGTTGCCCCGCCGCGTGCGATCGGCGGCGCTCAGCGGTCGGTGACCGGTCGGTGGGCGGTCGTTCGACTTCAGCCCGACCGTGCGGCCAACCGAGTGAGACGGGGGTGAGTGGTGGGCACGGAGCGCTTCCGCCGGGTGTCGCGCCACCCCTCGCGGGGCAGGGCAAGCGGCGCAGTTCCTTACTCCGATCGGCCTAATCAACGCGGTTCCACAGTGGACTTCCGCTGGTCACGGGCGTCACCCGGTTGGCGGGTGAGCTTCGCCGCAGCGGGGGTTCGCGTCTCCGGTTTAGGGTTACCCGTCGGTCAAGTACCCGCCGGGAGGACCAGGATGCGCTCGCCGAAGGACTTCTTCGCCCCGCTCGCCGTCGGAGCGCCGCAACCGCCGCGGCAAATCCCGGTGCGCCCGTCGCGCATGATCCACTTTTTCGATCCGGGCAACGAAAAGATGGCCGCGAAGGTCCCGGACCTCGCGAAAAAGACCGACGTGCTGCTCGGCAACCTCGAGGACGCGGTCCGCGCGGACCGCAAGGAAGCCGCGCGCGCCGGACTGGTGTCGATCGCGAAGGCGACGGACTTCGGCCGCACGCAGCTGTGGACGCGGGTGAACAGCCTCGACTCGCCGTGGGTGCTCGACGACCTGATCACGCTGGTCACCGAGATCGGCGACAAGCTCGACGTGATCATGATCCCGAAGGTCGAAGGCGCGCAGGACATTCATTACGTCGACCGGTTGCTGGCGCAGCTGGAAGCGCGGGCCGGGCTGACCGAACCGCTGCTGGTGCACGCGATCCTGGAAACGGCGAGCGGCGTGGCGAACGTCGAGGAGATCGCCGGCGCCTCGCCGCGCATGCAGGGCATCTCGCTGGGCCCGGCCGACCTGGCCGCGAGCCGCCGGATGAAGACGACCCGCGTGGGCGGCGGTCACCCGGGTTACCTGGTGCGCACCGACCCGGTCGGCGAGGACCTGAACGAAGGCCGCTCGACGTATCAGCAGGACCTGTGGCACTACACGGTCGCGCGGATGGTCGACGCGTGCGCGATGAACGGAATCCTTCCGTACTACGGGCCGTTCGGGGACATCCGCGACGTGGTGGCCTGCGAGGACCAGTTCCGCAACGCGTTCCTGCTCGGCTGCGTCGGCGCGTGGAGCCTGCACCCGGTGCAGATCGACATCGCGAAGAAGGTTTTCTCGCCGTCCCCCGCCGACGTGGCCTGGGCCCGGCGCGTGATCGCCGAGATGGGCGACGGCACCGGCGCGGTGATGATCGACGGGAAAATGCAGGACGACGCCTCGGTCAAGCAGTGCCGGGTGGTCGTGGAACTGGCTGACGAACTGGCCGCGACCGACCCCGAACTGGCCGCCGCGTACGACGCCGCGACGAAGGAGATCCAGTCATGACCGAACTCCGCCCGCGGCGGTCCGTGCTGTACATGCCCGGCGCGAACGAACGCGCGCTGGAGAAGGCCAAGAGCCTTCCGGCGGACGCGTTGATCCTGGACTTGGAAGACGCCGTCGCCCCCGATGCGAAGGAAGCCGCGCGGGAGCGGGTGTGCGCCGCTGTTGGCACTTACGGCTCGCGCGAGGTGACGATCCGAGTCAACGGCCTGGACACCGAATGGCACGACGCCGACCTGCGCGCCGCCGCTGCCGCCGGCCCCGCCGCGGTGGTGGTGCCGAAAGTGAACTCGGCGGCTGAGGTGCACAACATCGAGCGCGCGCTGGAGCTTGGCGGAGCGCCGGAGCACACGAAGATCTGGGCGATGGTGGAGACGCCGGTCGCGATGCTGCACGCGGAGGAGATCGCGGGGGCGTCGGACCGGTTGACCGTGCTGGTGATGGGCACGAACGACCTGGCGAAGGAACTGCACGCGGAGTTCGTACCGGGCCGGGGCCCGTTGCTGGGCGGGCTTTCGCTGTGCCTGCTCGCCGCGCGGGCGACCGGGAAGGTGATCCTGGACGGGGTTTACAACGACGTCAAGGACGCTGAGGGCTTCGAGGCGGAGTGCTTGCAGGGGCGGCAGTACGGGTTCGACGGGAAGACGTTGATCCATCCTTCGCAGGTGGAGCCGTGCAACCGGATCTTCGCGCCGTCGGAGGAAGAGATCGACCGGTCACGGCGGATCATCGCGGCGTTCGAGGAGGCTTCGGCCGCGGGACGCGGCGTGGTGACGGTGGATGGGCGGATGATCGAGAACTTGCATGTGGAGAACGCGCGGCGGGTGCTGGCGTTGGCGGAGGCGATCGGGGCGCAGTAACGCGGGCCGGGTGCCGGGGCCCGGCCGTACAGTGTGCGCATGGCTCGGCACTCGCTCAGCGCGATCACCATCGAGGGGTTCACCTCGATCCGTTCGGCACGTGTGCCTCTCGGCAGCATGAATGTGCTGGTCGGTGCGAACGGCGCGGGCAAGAGCAACTTCATCCAGGCGCTGGGTCTGCTGAGCAGCGTTGTCGACGGCGACCTCGGGTTGTACGTCGGTCTCCACGGCGGGGCCGCCGAAATGGGCTACAAGGGAAGCGCCCTGTCCAGCATTGGACTGGCCCTCGATCTGTCACCAGCGAAATACCGCATCCGGCTCGTGCCCGCGGCCAACGACGAACTGATCTTCGATCTCGAGGAGATCAGCAGCGCGACTCCTGAATCGCAGTACCGACGAGAGCTCGGTCAAGGGCACCGCGAATCGCGCCTAGAACAAGCGATAGACGAGCACGACGAGGCCGCTGAACTCATTCACACCGTGCTCAAGGGCTGCCGGGTCTATCACTTCGACGACACGAGCCGGGACGCGCCAGTCAAACGTCAAGCCCCGACAGCGGACAACCTCGCGCTGCGAGACGACGCCGCCAACCTCGCGCCCGTTCTCCTGAGGCTGCGACGGAGCGACCGGCCGGAGGACAAAGCGGCTTACCGCCGGATCACCAGCACAGTCCGGCTGGTCGCGCCCTTCTTCAAGGACTTCGTCCTCGACGACGAATACGGAACCGACCGCGTCCGGCTCCGCTGGATCCACAAAGACCTCGACGGGGTCTTCTCCGCCGAACAGATGTCCGACGGCACTTTGCGGTTCGTCTGCCTGGCCACCTTGCTGATGCAGCCGCAGCTGCCCGGCCTGGTCGTCCTGGACGAGCCGGAACTTGGCCTGCACCCTTACGCGATCGTCGTGCTGGCGGACATGCTTCGGCGAGCGGCGGCGCACAGCCAGGTGCTGATCGCCACTCAATCGGTCACGCTCATGAACCAGTTCACTGTCGACGACCTCATCGTGGTCGAACAACACGACGGCAGTTCTTCCTTCGGGAAGCCGAATCCCGACGCGCTGCGGACCTGGCTCGAGGATTACTCGCTTGGTGAACTGTGGGAGAAGAACCTCATCGGAGGACAGCCCGGTTCGAGGGGCAGCGTCCTGAATGACTGACCCCAAACGCCTTCACCTGTTGGTCGAAGGGCAGTCGGAACTGACAGTCGCGCAGGAACTCCTGGTCGACCATTTGCGGGAGGCCGGCTGGGCAACCGTAACCGTGTCGGTCGTGCGAACACAGACCTCGTCGGTTACCCACCGCGGCGGCGTTTCTTCCTGGGCGAAGATCCGCCGGGAGATCCAGCACCTGCTTGGGCAGAAGTCCCTCACCACGCTGACCACGATCTTAGATTTCTACGGATTTCCCTCCGACGCACCTGGAGTCTCCGATCGTCCGGCTGGTTCGGCGGAACTCCAGGTGGAACACGTTGAGCACGAGATCGCGGCGGCCATCCCCGACCGCCGCTTTCTCCCGAATCTGGTCTTGCACGAACTCGAATCGTGGGTTTTCGCGGCTGCTGATCAGCTCAGCGAGCTGAGAGGCGAGCCGGAATTGGCCGAGCGTCTCCGCGCGGACTGCGACGCCGCCGGAGGCCCGGAACTGATCAATGGAGGAGCGAAGACAGCACCTTCCAAACGCCTCCTCCAGTACTGTGCGGGCTACCAGAAGGTGATCGAAGGACCGCTGGCGATCGCCGATCTTGGCGTAGTCGGTTTGAAAGGCAAGTGCCCGCGTTTCAAGGCGTGGTTAACCAAACTCGAGGAGCAGGCGAAACGCTAGCCGGGTCAACTGACCGGCCAAGGACGCTGTTCCCCGCGCAGCTTCTCGAACTCCGCCGCGACCCGCAGGACCTCCAGGTCCGCGAACCGGCGTCCCGCGATCTGCAGCCCGATCGGCAAGCCCTCCGTCGTATAGCCGCAGTTCACTGACACCGCGGGCTGGCCGGACATGTTGTACGGCACGGTGAAAGCGATGTGCTCGAACGGCCGCGTCGGGTCGTTTGTCGGGGATGGCCAGTCGGCGGGCGGGGGCAGGACGGGGCAGGTCGGCGACAGCACGACGTCGTACGGTTCCGTCGCTCGCAGGGCTGCCACGCTGATCGCGTCGATGGCGGCGAAACCTCGGTAAGTGTCCACACCGGACGCATTCGCTCCCCCGGCTGCCCACTCCGCGATGTACGGCAGGACTTGCGCACGCTGTTCCTCCGACAGCGCGGCCAGGTCCGACCAGGCGCGGACTCGCCAGAAGGTGTCCAGGCCGTTCAGGTGTTCGCGGGTCAGGAACGGGGCGACCGGTTCCACGATCGCACCGGCGGAGGCGAACACATCGGCGGCTGCGGTGACCGCGTCGGCGACAGCTGGAGTCACCGGGAGGCCGACGCCGGGGTCGAGGTGCAGGCCGACGCGGAGACCGTTTAGCGAACCCGTCAGGGAAAGCCAGTCGATGGGCTCGGGCGGCAGGCTGAGGTGGTCTCGCGAGTCGGGTTGGGCCAGGACGCTCATCAGCAGGGCGGTGTCGGCGACGGTCCTGGTCAGGGGCCCGGCGACGCGGCCGAGGAAGGGCGGGTCCACCGGGACGCGGCCGAAGCTGGGTTTCAGGCCGACCAAGCCGCACCAACCGGCGGGGAGGCGGATCGAGCCTCCGATGTCGGTGCCTACGTGCAAGGGGCCGTAGCCCGCGGCGGCTGCGGAGGCGGCACCGGCGCTGGAGCCGCCGGGGGTGCGTGTGACGTCCCACGGGTTGCGCGAAGCGGCGTGGAAGCTCGAGAGACCTGAGGTGAGCATGCCGTAGTCGGGCATGGTCGTCTTTGCCAGCAGTACTGCGCCTGACTCGCGTACGCGGGCTGCGGCGGGGGCGTCTGCAGCGGCGGGCTTCAAGGCCGTGGCAGCAGTGCCTAGGGGCGTGGGGACGCCGACGGAGGCGATGTTTTCCTTCAGCGTCAGAGGGACGCCGTCGATGGGACCGGAAGGCTCACCGGCGTGCCAGCGGGCTTCGGACGCCTTCGCTGCTTCGCGCGCTGAAGCGGCGTCGTACGCGTACAGGGCACGCAGTTCGGGTTCGCGGGCGTCGATGCGCGAGAGGACGGCTTCGGTGACTTCGACGGGCGAGAACGTCTGCGCGCGGTACCCGGCTACCAGCTCGTTAGCGGTCAGGTCAGCCAATTCGGTCATCGCGGAACCTCCGATTCACGAAGCGGGTGGGTCAAAGCGGCCGTCGACTGCGGTCCAGCCGCCGTCGACGGCCAGGACGGAGCCGGTGACGAAGGTCGAAGCGTCCGAAGCGAGGTACACGACGGCGCCGGCCAGTTCGTCCGCGCGCGCCCAGCGGCCGAGGGCGCCTTTCTGGGCGTAGGCGTCGTACCAGTCGGGGCGCGCTTTGATCTGTGCGGTCAAGGGCGTCTCGACAACGCCAGGGGCGATGGCGTTGACGCGTACGCCGGACGGTCCGAACTCAGCGGCGGCTGTGCGGAACAGCTGCACTAAGCCGCCCTTCGTCGCTGCGTACGGGCCTTGGCCGGGTTCGACAGTGGTGCCGCGGATCGAGGAAAACCCGATGATGCTTCCCCGGCCCTGCTCGACCATCGGGGCGCCGAACGCGCGCAGCACCTCGAAGGCGACGCCCAGGTTCAGCTCCACCACGCGGTCGAACTCTTCGCGGGTGTAGTCGAGAAGGCGTTTCCGGACGTTGGTAGCTGCGGTCAGCACGACAGCGTCCAGCGGACCCAGTTCAGCAGCAGCGGCTTCGACGGCACCGGGGGCGAGCAGGTCGATCTCGTACGCTTCGCCGACGCCGGTCTCCCGCGCGGCGGCGACGTCCCGGTCCGCGCAGATCACCGACGCGCCGTGCGCGGCCAGGGCTCGGGCGGCTTCGCGGCCGATCCCGCTGCCCGCGCCGAGCACGACGGCCCGGCGGCCGTCCATGCGGAACAGTTCGGCGTAGTTCACGGGCGCAGCACCGCCATCCTGGTCACGGTCAGCTCTTCGACGGCGAATCGCGGCCCCTCGCGGCCGATCCCGGAGTCCTTGACCCCGCCGTACGGCATCGTGTCGGACCGGAAACCCGGCACCTCGTTCACCACTACCCCGCCGACCTCCAGCTCGTCCAGCGCGCGGAACGCGGTCTTCAACGAGCGGCTGTACACGCTCGCGTGCAAGCCGTACCGCGACGCGTTGACCACGGCGAAGGCTTCGTCCACATCGGACACTGTGCGCAGGCAGACGACTGGTCCGAAGATCTCCTCGTCCCAGCATTCGACGCCGTCCGGGACATCCGCGAGCACCGTCGGCTCCAGCACGCCGTCGCGCACCGAACCGCCCGCCAGCAGCCGGGCACCCGCCGCGGTCGCTTTGTCGACCCACTCGGCGACCCGGGCGGTCGAGCGTTCGTCGATCAGCGCGGACACTCTCGTGTCCGGGGAGCGCGGGTCACCAACGGTCACTTCGCCCAGCCGCGCAAGCACTCTGGAGGTGAATTCTTCAGCTATGGAAGACACCACCAGCACGCGCTGTACGGAAATACAGGCCTGCCCGGACGCGTAGAACCCGCCGCGCAGCACGGCGTCCGCGGCCGCGTCGAGGTCGGCGTCCTCGGCGACCACCAGTGCGGCGTTCGAGCCCAGCTCCAGCAGGGTCTTCGTCGGCGCGGCGTCGCGGGCGATCTGGTGGCCGACGGCGGCCGAGCCGGTGAAGGACACCGCGCCGATCCGTCGGTCCGTGACCAGCGCCGATCCGACCGAAGCGTCTCCGGTGACCAGCTGGACCATCGCGGGAAGATCGGTTAGCGAGCGGACCAGGTGCACCAGCCACAGCGTCGCCAGCGGGGTTTGCGGCGCCGGTTTCACGACCACCGGACAAGCCGCCGCAATCGCCGGGGCGATCTTGTGCGACGCGAGCAGCAGCGGGTAGTTGAACCCGGCGATGCCGACGACCACTCCAATCGGCTTGCGCTTCCAGAACCCGACCAGTCCGTCGCCGGACGGCAGCAGGTCGAGCGGCACGGTTTCGCCGTGCAGCCGCGACACTTCCTCGGCCGCGGCCTCCCAGGTGACGATCGTGCGCGCGACCTCAACCTGGCAGTCGACCAGCGGTTTCCCGGTCTCCAGCACGAGCAGTTGCTCAAACTCCGCCCGACGCTCGCGCACGGCCGAAGCCACGTCGTTGAGCAAGGTGCGGCGAGTTCGTGAGGGCAGCGAAGCGACTTCGCGAGCCACTGCCACCGCTTCGTCCACAGCACGCGAAGCCAGCGCGGCAGTGCCGACCGGCGCGTTGCCGATCACGCTGCCGTCGTAGGGAAACACGACGTCCGCAGTATCCACTGTGGACACCCAGCCGGGACCGACCGGCAGGCCGTCCGGGTAGTCAGGCATCCGTTTCTCCCTTCAACCGGGCCAGCTCGGTCCGCAGATTCGGCGCGGCGGCCAGCAGTTCCCGGGTGTATTCGTGCTCCGGAGCGGCGTAAACCTGCTCGACCGCACCGATTTCCACGATCTCGCCGCTCCGCATCACCGCGACGCGATCGCACACGTGCCGCACCACGCCGAGGTCGTGCGAGACGAAAATCAACGTCAGCGAGAACTCTTCGACCAGCCGGGCCAGCAGGTCCAGGATCTGCGCGCGCACCGAAACGTCCAGCGCGCTCACCGGTTCGTCCGCGATCAGCACGCTCGGGTTCGGCGCGAGCGCGCGGGCGATCGAGATCCGTTGCCGTTGCCCGCCGGAGAACTGGTGCGGGTACCGCATCGCCGCGTCCTCGGGCAGTCCGACCGCGGTCAGCAACTCCGCGACACGCTCCGGCGACCGGCGGCCGAGCGGTTCGGACACGATGTCCCGCACGCGCATCCGCGGATCGAGCGAGCCCATCGGATCCTGGAACACGATCTGCATTTCGCTGCGCAGGAACCGCAGTTTACGTTCGGGCAGCGAGTCGATCCGCTTCCCCTGGAACGACACCGAGCCCGCGGTCGGCCGGTCCAACGCGGCCAGCAACCGCACCAGCGTGGACTTCCCGGACCCCGATTCGCCGACGATCCCGAACCGCTCACCAGCGGAAACGTCGAAACTCACGCCGCGCAACGCGTGCACGTCCCGCCGCGCATACCGCCGTTCCAAATCTCGGACGGAGATCATCGCGCCCCCTCCAGATCGGAAGCCGCGAGCAACCGCTGCGTATAAGAATGCTGAGGCGCGGTCAAAACCTCCCGCGTCGAGCCATGCTCCACAATGGACCCGTCGAGCATCACCAGCACCCGGTCGCACATCTGCGCCACCACCGCCAGATCGTGCGTGATGAACAGCAGCGAGCTCTCCGCCGACAGTCGCTCGCGAATCAGCCCGAGGATCTGCGCCTGCACGGTGACGTCCAGCGCGGTGGTCGGCTCGTCGCAGATCAGCAGTGCTGGGTCGTTGGCCAGCGCGATCGCCAGCACCACCCGCTGCCGCTGCCCGCCGGACAGCTGATGCGGATACGCCCGCGCGACGTCCGGCAATCCGACCGCGGCCAGCAGTTCCTCCGCCGGACGCCCGCGACGGCCGTGCACCCGGAACGGCTCGGTGACCTGCCGTCCGATCCGCATCGCCGGGTTCAGCGCCGTCATCGGCTCCTGGAACACCATCGCCATCCCGTTGCCGCGCAACCGGGAGAGCTCCTTTTCCGACGCACCGAGCAGCTCGCGATCGTCCAGCCGCACCGAACCGGTGGCCGACAATCCTTCCGGCAGCAGGCCCAGCACGGACAGCGCGGTGAGCGATTTCCCGGACCCGGATTCGCCGATCAGGCCAACCCGTTCGCCCGCGCCCAGCTCGAACGAAACCCCGCGCACCAGGTCCGCGACCTGCAGGTTCTCCACGGTCAGCGTCATACCCGCGCCGCCAATCGGGGGTCGAGACGGTCGCGCAGACCGTCGCCGAGAAGGTTGAAACCGAGCACTGCCACCGCGATCGCGACACCGGGCACGAGCGCCAGCCGCGGATGCGCGGTGAGCAGCTCCTGCGACTCCTGCAGCATCCGGCCCCACGACGGCGTCGGCGGCCGCGTGCCGAAACCGAGGAACGACAACGCCGCTTCGGCCAGCACCGCGATCGCGAACGACACCGACGCTTGCACGATCAGCAGCCCGCCGATGTTCGACATTACGTGCGACCAGGCGATCCGCGTCCGCGACCGGCCGCCGGCGCGAGCAGCCAGCACGTATTCGCTGCTCATCACCTGCAACGAGCCGGACCGCGCGATCCGGGCGAACGACGGGATGGTCGCGATGCCGATGGCGACCATCGCGGTGAGCGTGTCCGCGCCGAAGACCGCGCCGAACATGATCGCCAGCAGCAGCGCGGGAAACGCGAGCACCAGGTCGTTCACCCGCATCACGAACTCGCCGAGCCACCGCGGGGCCATCGCCGCCAGCACGCCCAGCGGCGTGCCGATCACCGCCGCGATGCCGACCGCGACGACGCCGACGTACAACGTCGTTCGTGCGCCGACGAGGATCTGACTGAAGACGTCACGACCGAATTTGTCCGTGCCGAACAGGTGCTCGGCCGAGAAGCCCAGCAGCCGGTCCGCCGCGTTGACCTGCACCGGGTCGTACGGCGTCCAGACGAACGACACCAGCGCGGCCACCACGACGAGCGCGACCAGTATCCCGCCGAGCAGGAGATTTCCGTTGCGGCGCATCAGGACCCCCGCAGTCTCGGGTCGAGCACCGAATAGAGCACGTCGACCACGAAGTTCACCAGCAGCACCCCGGCCACCAGCACCAGCACGATCCCTTGCACGGTCAGCAAATCGCGCTGCGCGACCGCGTCCAGCAGCATGCTGCCGAGCCCGGGCAGCACGAACACCCGCTCCACCACGACCGCGCCGATCAGCAGCGTCGTCAACTGCAGGCCAAGCACGGTGACCACCGGGACGGACGCGTTGCGCAGCCCGTGCCGGAACAGCGCCTGACCAGGCAAGAGTCCCTTCGACCGGGCGGTGCGGAGGTAGTCCTGGCCGAGCGTGTCGAGCACCGCCGAGCGGACGTAGCGCGTGAGCACCGCGCCCTGCACGAGACCGAGCGACAACGCCGGAAGGATCAGTCCGCGCAGGAATTCGCCCGCGTTCTGGTCTGGTGGCGTCCATCCGCCGCTCGGCAGCCAGCGCAGCTGCACGGCGAAAATCTGCACCAGGATGATCCCCGCGAGGAACGCCGGGATCGCCACGCCGACCTGCGAGAGCCCGGAAACCGCGAAACCGCTGGCCTTCCGATGCCGCACCGCGGCGAACGCGCCAGCCGGGAGTGCGATCACCAGCGCGACGATCATTCCCGCGCCGACCAGCCACAACGTGACGCCGAGCCGGTCGAGCAACTGCGGGCTGATCGCCTCGCGCGTGACGTACGACCGGCCGAAGTCGCCGTGCAGCACCCCGCCCATCCAGCTCAGGTACTGCTCGACCAGCGGCCGGTCGATGCCGAATTCGGCGCGGGTCTTCGCGAGCAGTTCGGGCGTCGCGTTCACGCCGAGCGCGACCTGCGCCGGATCGCCCGGCAGCACCGCCATGAACAGGAACACCACAATGGACGCCACGAACAGGCTCACCGCGAACACGGCCACCCGCCGCAGCACGCGCGCGGTCATGCCGGCCTCACCCCGGTCAGATCGAAGGACTCGCTGACCTGGTTGCGCGCGAGCCCGGTCACCTTCTTCTTGGCGACCACGACGTTCGGGAACAAGAACAGCCAGTCCGCGGCCGCGTCGGCGTTCAGCTGCCGCGCGACCTCCTTCATGTCGCTCACCTGCTCCTGCGGGGTGCCGCTGTCCGCCGCGGCGAGCAACTGCTGCACCCGTTTGTTGTCGTAACCCCAGTAGTACTTGGGTTTTCCGAACGTCGAGATGTCGCGGGCTTCGACGTGCTGGATGATCGACAGGTCGTAGTCGTGATCGGTGAAGACCTGTTTGAGCCACACCGCCGGGAAGTCGAGCGGTTCGATCGTCGCGATGACCCCGACGTCCGCCAGCTGCGATTGCACCACCTGCGCCGCCGACACCGCGTACGGCAGGTTCGGAATCCGCAGCCGCAGCTTCAAATCGTGCACGCCCGCCTCGGCGAGCAGCTGTTTCGCCTTCTCCGGGTCGTAGGAATAGACCTTCGACAGGTCCTCGTACCACGGGTCAGTGGGCGGGACCATGCTGCCGATGAGCGTGCCGCGACCGCTGAACACCAGGTCCAGAACGGCTTTCCGGTCGATGGCGTAGGTGAGCGCGCGGCGGACGCGCACGTCGTTCAGCGGCGCGCGCCGGCCGTTGAACGCCAGCGTGACCTCGCTGTTCGTGGTTCCTTGCTGCACGGTGAACCGGTCGTCGCCCTGGAACTGCGGGATCGAATCGGCCGACGTGAGATTGGAGATCACGTCGATCCCGTTGGACAGCAAGGCGTTGTTGAGCGCGGTCGGATCGGCGAAGTACTTGAGCACGACCGTGCGATACGCCGGTTTCCGTCCCCAGTACCGCGGATTCTCCCGCAGGACAATGGAATCGCCGCGACGACGCGAGGCCACCTCGTACGGTCCGGTCCCGACCGGATGGTTCGCCAGATCCGCGACACCGGTCGGGCTGAACATCGCGCCGAGCCTGCTGGTGAGGCTGAACAGCCAGCCGTTGCTCGGTTTCGCCAGCACGACGCGTGCGTGGTCCGGCGCGACGACCTCGACATGGTCCACGACGTCCATCGCCGACTTGATCGAGATCGTCCAGTCGGTCTTCACCCGCATCAGCGAAAACTGGACGTCGGCGGCGGTGAACGGCGCTCCGTTGCTGAACTTGACGCCCTGCTGAAGCTGGAAATCGTAGGTCTTGCGGTCCGGGCTGATCGTCCAGGACTTCGCGAGCAGCGGCACGATCCGGCCCTGCGGATCGAGCTTCACCAGGCCCTCGTAGACGTTGTAGAGCAGCGCCTGCGGGATGGCCACGCCGTCGGAATGAGTGAAGTCGAAGTTGGCCGGTTCCGCCGTGTACCCGACGGAAAGCGTGTCCGGACCTGGGGAAACACTCGCGCTGGAGCCTGCCGAGCAGCCGGACGTCACGAGCAGCAGTGCCAATGCCGCCGCAAGGCTCCGGGCTTTCATTCCGCCTCCTGCTCAGTACACTGGTCTGACCAGTAACTCGGACAGCAGACTCGCATCCGGAAGACACCGAGGTCAAGATGAAGTTCGAACCGGTGGCTCCGGTCCGCGCCTACGAGCGGATCGTCGAGCAGATCGAGGAGGCCGTGGTCAGCGGCCGCCTCAAGCCCGGCGAACGGCTGCCCGGCGAACGGGAGCTGATGACGCAGTTCGGCGTCGGCCGCTCGACCGTGCGCGAGGCGCTGCGGGTGTTGCAGGCCGCCGAGCTGATCCGGTCGCGACCGGGCGATCCGCGCGGACCCGAGGTGCTGGCCGCGTCCCCGGGCGCGCTGCACCGGTCGATGCACCGGCTGGCGCGCGCGGAACACGTCGGGCTGGCGGAACTGCTGCAATTCCGGATGGTGCTCGACGGTTCCTCGCACCTGCTGGCCGCGGAACTGCGCACCGCCGAGGATTTGACCGCGCTCGACGGCGCGCTGGAAGGAATGGCGGAGGCGGACGGATACGCCGAATTCAGCCGCGCGGACGTCGCATTCCACGACGTCATTGCCCGGGTGTCCCGAAATCCGCTGCTGGTGGTGAGCGGCGAAGTGGTCCGCGGCGTCGTGCTGGAATTGATCGAGGACAAACTCAGCCACGCCAACGACCGCGGCACGCTGATGCGTTCCTGGCTGCGCCACCACGAAGAGGTGCTGAACGCGATCCGCGCCGCCGACGGAGAGTCGGCGGCGCGGCTGGCGCGGCAAGCGCTGTATGACAACTACTCGGAGTACGTGCCGAAGGAACAGCGAACGCTGCTCACCCCGTTGCTGACCTGAGTCAGGAGACCAGGTTCGCGTACACCACGATGTTGTCCTTGTAGCTGTGCTCGGCGTGGTCGAACACGCCGCCGCAGGTGATGAGGCGCAGCTGCGGCTTGTCCGTGTTGCCGAAGACGGCCTGGGTCGGGAACGTGTCCTTGGGGACCTGGTCCTTGTGGTCCACGACGAACTTCAGCTTCTTGCCGTCGCTGCGTTCGATGTCGATCTCGTCGCCCGGGTTGACGTCCTTGAGCTTGTAGAAGATGCCCGGCTTGTGGTTGCCGTCGACGTGCCCGAGCACGATCGCCGGGCCCACGTCGCCCGGCACCGGCGAGAGCCGGTACCACGCGGCCTGCATCGGGTTCTTCACCGACGGCACCGAAATCTGCCCGTCCTTGTTCGGCAGGACGGTGATCAGCGACGATTTCGCGCCGATCTTCGGGATCTCGACCGAGGTCGGCCGCAGTCCGGTGAACGGCTTGGTCACCGGGACCGCCGCACTGGCCGGGGCCTGCGCGGCGGGCGCCGCCGGGGCGTCTGAACCGCCGCACGCGCTCAGCGAGAGGGAGAGGAGCAGAGCGCCCGCGAGAGCGACGCCCTGCCCGTACTTCCTGGTCATCAGGCGGCCATGCCCCCGAAGCCGGTCTCGATGCCGTGCTTCGGCGCGTACTTCACCTGCGAGCCGCCCTGGCCGCCGGTGGTGCCGGCCGAACCAGCGCCCGCGCCGCCCGCCGGGGGAAGCGTGCCGCCATCGGTCGGTTTGCCGCCGCAGGTCCACTCCGCGCGCACGGTGCCGCTGTCGAAGGAGACGCCGTCGTGGCGCTTGACGAGCCACTCCCAGTAGCGACCGTCGGTCTCGTCCTGGTGCGGGCCCTCGAGGAGGTCGAAGTCGTTGGAGCGCAGGCCGGTCGGCTCGCCCGCCGCGCACGCGATCACGACGACGCCGAGGTTCTCGTCGAGGTCGACGCCGTAGCCGGTGTCGTCGACGTACGGCGGCTCTTCCGGAGTGGAGGTCTCCGAGGAGGTCGGCGTGGTCGGCTTGCTGGTGTCAGTCGGCTTGCCGGTCTCGGTCGGCTTGCCCGTCTCAGTCGGCTTACCGGTTTCGGTCGGCTTGCCGGTCTCCGTCGGCGCGCCGGTCTCGGTCGGCTTGCTCGTCTCGGTCGGCTTGCCGGTCTCGCTGGCCGGGGCCTCCGAGGTGGGAGCCGTCTCGCCCGAGGTGGCCGGAGCCGAGGCCGAGGGAGCCGTACCCGCCTCCTGTGCGTTCGCGGCGGGCACGACGGTGAGGCTGATCAGGGCGCCCGCGAGCACTGCGCCCGCGAGTCTGCCCAGGGTCTTCTTCAAGATGATTACCCCTCTGAGGAAAAGCGCGATGACCCCCACCGCGCGTGCTGATCCTGCCGAACATTCAGCACATAGGGGTAACCCTTTAGCTGGTGATTAATGACACGAGGGAAAGCGGTAACGAACGCCTTCTCGGTAGCGATGATTCCGCCCGATCGCCGGGAATCCGGCCCGTCGTGCCCATACCGTAACAGTTGCGAGGCAACCCGCACAGCCCTCGTTAAAGAATGGCGGAAATCAGCCGAGCGCGGTCAGCAAATCCCGCCACAGGTCTTCCGGGTCTTCCAAACCGATCGAAAACCGGATGAGCCCCGGCGGCACGCGTTCCTCGCCGGGCAGCCACGCACGCCGTTCCACCAGGCTTTCCACCCCGCCAAGGCTGGTCGCGGGCCGGATCAACCGGACGCTCGCGCACACCTTGTCCGCGGCGTCGGCATCGGCGACCTCGAACGCCGCCATCATCCCGAAACCGGGGTAGCGGACCTTGGTTACCGCCGGGTGTTCCGCCAACCGGGACACGAGCAATTGCGCGGTGCGAGTTTGCTCGGCAAGACGAACCGGAAGCGTCCGCAAACCGCGCAACGCGAGCCACGCTTCAAGCGCACCCGGCGTCGCGCCGACCCGAGTCCGCGCCGCGCGAAGTTCGTCCACAATGTCCTGATCGGCCGCGACCGCGACGCCGAGCAGAAGGTCGCTGTGTCCGCCGATGAGCTTCGTCGCGCTGTGCACAACGATGTCCGCGCCGAGCGACAGCGGTTGCTGGTGCAGCGAAGTCGCGAAGGTGTTGTCGACGACTACGCGTCCCCTAGTGCCGCGCGCGATGGTCTCGATCTCCATCACGTCGAGCGTCGGGTTAGTAGGCGATTCGAGCCACAACAGATCGGCGTCGCAGTTGAGCCACGCTTGCGTGTCCGTCGGCTCCAATTCGGTGACCGTGAGCCGACCGAGCTGCTGCGCGTGCTTCAACGCTCCGCGCGTGACGGCGTAACTGAACGACGGAACCGCGACCGTCGACCCGACCGGCAACGAATCCAGCACGGCGGACAACGTCGCGACGCCAGACGCGAAAGAGACCGCGGTGCCGCCTTCGAGGGACCCGACGACCTCTTCGAAGGCATCCCAGGTAGCGGTGCCGTCGGAGCGGGAATACACCGCGTCACCGCCGGCCTCGAAGGTGCTCGTGGCCACGATCGGCGTGTTCAGCGGCTCGCCAGGGCCGTGCGGCCGGCCCGCCGCGATCGCGCGGGTCCGCGGAGTCCAGTCGTCCATGCGGACACGGTAACTTCGCGACCGCCGAAACGGCAGGCGACGAATGTCACCAGGTGGTCAGCCGTTCCACAACGTGGGCGATACCCAGAGCACAAGAACCGCCCCGGCCGATCCTGCTGGCCGGGGCGGTTCCGCAACGACTGCGGTCAGTGCGCGTAAACCTCGAACTCATACAGCGAATACCCGTACTTGGTCCCGCGCGTGACTCCCTGCATCCGAACGAACCGCGCATCCGAAGGCGCGAACGAGACGTTGTCCGCGCCGCCGTTCCCGTCGGTCACCACAGCCGCGTCGTGCCAGTCGGTGCCGTCGGTGGACAGCTGGATCTTGTATCCCTTCGCATACGCCTTCTCCCACGACAGCACCGCTCGCGAAACCTGCTGCACCGAGCCGAGGTCCACGGTGATCGACTGGTTGTCGCTCCAGTCGCTCGCCCAGCGGGTGCCGGGGTTGCCGTCGACCGCGTTCGAGGCCGGGGAGTGGTAAAAGCCGGTTTCCGCGCTGGAAGCGTTCACCGGCTTGCCCGCCGCGAGGTTCGAGACATTGTCGCCGCGATGCGCCGGGTACTCGACGACCTGCTGGAACGTCGGCCGGTTCTGCGTGCTGATCTTGCCGTGCGCGATGCCGCCCAGCGGACGCTGGATGATCGTGTCCGCGCACCACTGGTCGCCCGCCGAGCAGTCGGCATCGCCCGGGTACACCGTGTTCGCGGGCTGGCCGGCGGCCGCGGTCAGCGAGTCGACCAGGGTCTGGCGGCACGCGGTCAGGTCGCCGCCGCCGCAGAACTTCGCGCCGAGCGGACCCGCGACCGGCTGTCCGAGCGCGGTGCGGATGTCCTTGCTGACGTACCCCCACCAGCCGTGCTGGTACGCCGAACCCTGGTGCGGCTGTCCGACGTGCTTGCCCGGCGTCTCGTTCTGGAAGCCGGACGGGCTCTCGTTGATCTGCAGCACGTTCGTCATCGCGCCGAACGCGTCGTCGCCCATCGCCGGTTTGAACTCGCCGGTGACCAGCAGCGGCCACCACGCGTCCATGATCCGGATCGCGTCCGCGTCGTTGTAGGTCTTGCTTCCCGGACTGGACTCGACGCGCTGGTGTCCGTGCTGCATCCACGTCTTGAGCTTCGCCTCGGCGTCCGCCGCGGCACCGGTGAGCGGAGCCTTGTCCAGCACCTGCAACAACAGCGGCAGCACCTTCTCCGCCCGCAGGTCGGCCAGCGCGGCATCCTCCATCGCCTGGGTCAGGTTCACCCGGGTCACCTTGGTGCCGCTGGAAAGCAGCGCCTTGACCCGCGCGTCGAGCAGATCGCCGCGGTGCACGGCGGACTTGTCCGCGCCGCCGGACGCGTAGCCATTGGACTGCGCGTTGTTCCAGCTGATGTAGTAGTCCTGGTTCACCGACTGCGGATGCTCCGACGCGGGCGTGTAGTCCGCCTTGTTGCCCGCCGGGTTCCAGCCCTTCCAGTCGAACCCGCGATCGCCCCACGCGGGCATCATCGGGTCCACAGTGGAATTGCGCACCGGGTTCGCACCGGAGTTGAAGTACGCGATGTCCTTGGAATCCGCGTAGAACCAGTTGAAGGTGAAGTTGACGTCGTTCGCGGCGCGCTGGAAGTCCGCGGCCGATTTGACGAAGCCCGGGTCGTTGAACTCCTGGAACCCGATCAGCGAATCCACCTCGTGGAAGTACGAGGACCGCAGCGACGAGTACGCCACCGGCTTCCCGTCCACCGTCGCCCGCGAGGTCACCGGGCCGTACTTCGTGCGGTAGCTGCGCAGGGTGTAGGACCCGGCGGCGGTGCCGTCCGCGACCGTCGGCGACCAGGCGTTCTTGCGCTCCACGGTGTCCATCGGGAGGCATTTGCCCTGGTAGAGGTAGTAGTTCGAGTCCTTTGTGGCCGGTTTGCCGCTCGGGTCGCACAGCGGCAGCGCGTAGGTGTCGATGATGTCCTGCGCCGCGGTCGTCGCGCTCCACGAGTAGTCCTGGCCGCGCCCGAGCAGCACGTACATGCTGAGCCCGGCGAACGACGCGCCCCGCGCGCTGATGCCCGGACCCTGGATTTCCTGCAGCAGCAACAGCTGCGGCGCGAAGTACCCGGTCTGCGGACCGAACACGGCGACCGGATGCCCGCTGGCGGTCTTCGCGCCGGACACCAGCAGCGCGTTGGACATGCCGTGCTTTTCCTTGAGCATGTTGCCCGGCAGCACGCCGTTGTCGAACATGCCGCGCGCGGACTCCTGGTCCTTCGGCGCGGCGACCTTGACCTTCGGCTGCGCGGCGGCGGCCGAACCGGTCGGGTCGAACACGAGCTGCTGGTTCGTCACCGAGCCCTTGTCCGGCAACGCCGCGCCCTGCGGGTTCGCCGGAGTGTTGCCGTACGGGAAGTTCTGCCCGTCGTGCAGGGTCTTCACGGCCTCGGGGTCATCCGCGGCACGCAGGCTCTGCCACACCTTTTCGCCCTGCTCGACGCCGTACTTCTCCTGCAGCGCCAGCTTCGCGACCGCGTTCTGCACCTCGCCGCCACCGCCCGCGCCGAACTGCGCGCCGACCACTGAGGCGAGCACGACGAGGTCGGTGAGCTTGAACGGTTCGATGGTGCCCGCGTTGGTGATCGCGTCGACGTGCCCGGTCAGCACGTACTCGCCGGGGAAGTACCGGCCGTTGTGCGAATCGGTGATGTATTTGTTGATGCCTTCGATGTACGCCTGCGCGTCTGCGAGACCCTGCTTGCCGCGCGGGCCGCTCGCCGCCACCGCGTCGATCTGCTGCTGCAGCTCGTCCTCGGTGTAGGGCGCGGAGGCGAAGAAAGACTGCTCCAGCTCGCGGTTCGCTTCCGCGCCGCCCGCGTACGACGTCAGCTGGCCGCGGCCGACGCGACGCATGATGTCCATGAGCCACAAGCGATCCTGCGCCGCGGCGTATCCCGCGCCGTATTCCGTGCCGGACCGCGTCGTGCCCTGGATGTGCGGGACGCCGGTGGCCTTGTCGCGCGTGATCGTCACGTCGTCGCGCGGTTTGATCGTGCTCGCGACCTGGTCGGCGGGCACCCCGAAGGACGAGTCGTTGAAGAATTTGCCGATCGTGTCGGTCGTCAGGGTCTGGTACCCGCCCGCGAGGTCGGCGTATTTGCCGAGCTGGTCGTCGGCGTGCCCGGGCTGGGTGCCGAACGCCTTGTTGGCGAGGATTTCGGCGAGCGTCGCGCTGCCGTTCTCGCCCGGCGGGAGGATGTCGTTGCACTGGCCAGCGCAATAGTCGTTGCCGGGCAACGCGGCGGAAGCCGGTGCCGCGGTCCCGATCTGCACTAGCCCGGCCGTGAGCACGGCTACCGCGCCCGCGGCCAGGATGGGAATGCGTCGTCGCATGCCACAGCTCCGTCCACGAAGGATGCCCCAGGGTGACCCAGCGCACGCTACCGACGGGTAGCGCACATGTGAAGAGTTTTCGCGTTTATCCCCTCGTTGGGAGTAGTCCGTCTGGCGGTACTCCATCCGGCGCAGCGTTTGCCCGATAGGTACGGTGAGCCCCATGAGCGTGGAAAAGCCCCAAGTCGAGCGCCCGGACGGACCGCCGCCCGCCGAGCTGCAGATCAACGACATCACGGTCGGCGACGGCCCCGAAGCCAAGTCCGGCAATGCGGTCAGCGTGCATTACGTCGGCGTCTCGCACTCCACCGGCGCGCAATTCGACGCCTCTTACGACCGCGGCGCGCCGCTCGATTTCCAGCTCGGCGCCGGCCAGGTCATCCCGGGCTGGGACCAGGGCGTGACCGGCATGAAGGTCGGCGGCCGCCGCCAGCTGGTCATCCCGCCGCACCTGGCTTACGGCGAACGCGGCGCGGGCGGCGTGATCGCCCCGAACGAAACGCTGATTTTCGTCGTCGATCTCGTCGGCGTGAGCTGATCTGCACGAAAACGCGGGCAGCCGGGAAAGCCCGAACGGGCAGCCCCGGCTGATCCCCCTTTCGGGGGAACCGGAAGGCGCCTAACGTTCGCATTGAGTAGTCGTCTTCCGGAGGATATTTCATGCGTTTGCGTGCTGCCCTTTCCGTTGCCTTCCTCGCCGCCGGTGCCGCACTCGCCGTCGCGGCTCCCGCGTCCGCGGTCGCGAACGGCAACGATGTGGCGCCCGGCGAGTATCCGTTCGCGGCCAAGCTGTCGATGCCCGTCATCCCGCGCGCGGACGGCACCACTTATTCGAGCGGATGCTCGGGTTCCCTGATCGCGCCGCAGTGGATCATCACCGCCGGGCACTGTTTCCACGACGTCAACCGCAAGCCGGTTTCCGGCCCGGTGCCGTACGGGACTTCGGTGCTCCTCGGCGCGACCACCGACGAGCCGGGCAAGGGCGAGCGTCGGCAGGTCACCGAGGTGCAGCAGGCGGGCGTCAACGACGTCGCGCTCGCGAAGCTCGACCAGCCGGTCACCGACATCAAGCCGCTGACTGTTTCGCCCGCCGCGCCGGCCAACGGCCAGAAGGTGCTGCTCGCCGGATGGGGCAGCCTGACCGAGGTTTCGCCGAAGCCGTCGGACAAGCTGCAGCAGGGCGAGATGCAGGTGGTCGGCTCGGACGCCACCACCGCGAGCATCATCGGCGTCTCGCCGAAGAAGGACACCAGCGCGTGCAGCTACGACTCGGGCGCGCCGTACTTCGTCGACGACGGCGACAACACCGGCCGGCTCATCTCGGTCGAGTCGACCGGCCCGGACTGCCCCCACTCCACGCCGGAGACGACCGCGCGCGTCGACATCCTCAAGGACTGGATCGCCTCGCACACCCAGTGAGGACAAGTCGCGAGATCGGTCGGTTTTCGTCGCCCATCAAGGGAATTCCGCATCGCGGACGGTGTCGTTAGCGTGGAAGGCCGAGTTCATCGGCGTCCGCCGGTGACCCGGACGAAGGGACAGAATGCGCGTCCGCGCCGCGATCTCCGCAGCAGTACTCCTGCCCATCCTCACCGCGAGCCCGGCCTTGGCCGTCGCCAACGGTTCTGACGTCCCGCCAGGCCAATTCGGCTTCGCCGCGAAGCTGAGCATGACCGGAATCCCGCTGCCGAACGGAAGCACGTACTCGAGCTTCTGTTCGGCAGCACTCGTCGCACCGCAGTGGATCGTCACCACCGGCCACTGTTTCCACGACGCCAACAAGAACCGGGTGTCCGGCCCGGTGCCGTACCCGACGACGGTGTCGCTGGGGCTGGTCGACGAGACCAAGGAGAAAGGCGTCCAGCGCAAGGTCACCCAGGTCCTGCAAGCCGGCCCGAACGACGTCGCGCTGGCCCAGCTCGACAGCCCAGTCTCCGAGGTCAAGCCGCTCACGGTGAACCACCTGGTGCCCGGCGTCGGACAGCAGGTGACGCTGGCGGGCTGGGGCAGCCGGACGGCGCAGAATCCGGTGCCGTCCAAGCAGTTGCAGCAGGGCACCATGAAGATCTCGTCGGTCGGCGGCACGACAGTCGGCATCCACGGCGTCGCACCGCAAGCGTCCACCAGCGCGTGCACCTACGACACGGGCGCGCCGTACTTCACCGACGGCAAGCTGATCTCGATCGAGAACAACGGCCCGGACTGCCCGCACACCGGCGCGGAGACGACGTCGCGCATCGATGTGATCGCCGACTGGATCGACGAGCACGCGAAGTGAGTACGGTGGAGGGGCCGCCGACCTGAGGAGAGTCGCATGCCCGAGCCGATCCTGACCGCTGTCGCCACCGCGCTGGCCACAAAGGCCGCGACCGGGCTGTATGACCTGGTCAAGCGCAAGTTCTCCGGCAACAGCAAGGCAACCGCGGAACTGGAGGCGGCCACCCCCGACAACCCGGCCACTGTCACCGCACTGGCCGAACGCCTCGACGAGGCCAGCCGCCAGGACCCGGACTTCGGCGCGGCGCTGCGCACCGAGTTCGAGGTGCACCAGGAGGCACGCAGCGGCGGGGTGACGAACCACGTGGGCACCGTGGCCGAAGGGGCCAAGGTCGTCCAGCTGCGTGACGTACAAGGCAATATCAGCCTCTGAGCCTTTTCCGACGACCGGCACGGAGCGCGATCGGTAGGATCGCTCTCCGTGCCGTCGTCGTCTTACCCCGTGCCGCGCCGATGGCGCACCGTGCCCACGGAACGGACGCTGCTGGCGGTCGTGCACAACGTCACCGCCGCGACCCGCTTGCTGGACGTGCTGCCGCTGTTCGCCGGGGACCCCCGGGTGCAGGTGGTGTTCACGTGCCCGGATTCGAGCGCGTTCACCCGGGGGACGCAGGAGTACCTCGCCGCGCGCGGGATCCCGCTGGAGCCTTGGGAAGACGTCGTGACGGAGGACTTCGACTGGGCGCTGGCGGCCAGTTACGGCGGGGATTTGCATAAATTGCGCGCTCCGTTGACGGTTTTGCCGCACGGAATGGGGTATAATAAATTCTTGGAAACCGCAAACCGGAAACCGGTTTTCGGGTTGTCCGAGCAATGGCTGATGCACAACGGCGAGGTGATCGCCGAACATCACGTCCTCTCCCACCCCGAACAGCTCACCCGGCTGCGGCAGTACTGTCCGGAAGCCGCTGACCACGCCGTCATCGCCGGAGACTCCTGCCTGGACCGCCTGCGCGACGCTCGGGAACTCCGCGAGTCCTACCGCCAAGCTCTCGGCGTAACCGGCGAACAAACCCTGGTACTGATTTCGTCTACGTGGGGCCAACTCTCGTCGTACGGCTCCGGTCCAGACCTCCCCGAACAGATTGCCAGGCAACTGCCGCTGGACGAATTCGCTGTCGTCCTGGCCCTGCACCCGAACATCGGCCAGGGCCATTACCCGTGGCAACTGAAAATGTGGCTGCGAGAATGCGAACGAGCGGGCGTAATCGTCCTGCCGGAAGAAGATCTGTGGCAACCAGCCGCCGTAGCCGCCGATGTCACCATCGGCGACCACGGCTCCGTCACGTATTACTCCGCCTGTCTGGGCACCCCAGTCCTGCTGGCCGCCGCACCATACGACGCCGTCGATCCGGATTCCCCAGTAGCCGCCCTGCTGCGCGCCGCCCCCGCGCTCACCGACGAAAACCTGGCCGCCCAACTGCGCACCGCGACCCAGCCACCAGCCCTGATCTCCGCGACCGAACTCGCCACCAGCGTCCCCGGCCAATCCGCAGCGTTGCTGACCGAACTCGGTTACCGCACGCTCAACCTCCCGCTCCCGGCCCAACCAGCCGGATTCACCGCGTTCCCGCTGCCGCGCGTCCAACGCCCAGAACCCGGCGCACAGTGGATCCGGATCCGCGGCGACGAAGTCACCAGATTCGCCGGAGCCACCACCGACGCTCACCTAGTCGTCCACGTCGACGCCCCCGACCCACGCCAGCTACGCCGCGCCGACATCATTCTGGGCGACCGCTTTCCCGACCCAGGCCGCTGGATCGCCGTCACCCTCGCCGAATTCCCCGGCTGCGAATGGGCCGCCTGCCCAGCCGGACCAGGCTGGCTAGCTGGCAGCCGAGACGGCCTGGTCGTCTCCTTCACTGGCACCGACCTGCCACAAGCCGTGCCGTCGCTGCTGTACACGCGCGACCAACTGGGCCTCGACTTCCCCGAACAGCTTCCGTACACCGCGGGCGGCCGCAAGCACGAGGTGCGACTTACTGTCCACTATGGATAGTCAGAGCTGTTCGATCCAGATCAGCAGATCGGTCGCCTCGGCCGTGAATCCGTGCAGCTGTGCGATGCCCAACGCGTCCTCCGCGTGCGCCTTCGCCTGGTCACGGTAGCCACGAGCAAACGCGGCCTCCGCCCGAGACCGCAACGCCGCGATACGTTCTCGCTGCAGCTTGGCCTTCTCCGCCGCGGCATCGAGTTCGGCCAGCAGAGCCGCGCCTTCCTCGTACGAACCAGCCTCGATCAGCTTCCGCCCCTGCCACAGCCGGATCTTCACCAGGTTGCCCGGTTCGTCCTTCAGGCCCTGCTCCGCTTGCTCCAGCAAGACGGCCGCTTCCTCCGGCGGCACGACCTTGGCCAGATGCATCCGGATCAACGCGAGCCTACGAGGATCACCGATCTGCTCGGCAAGCTCGAGACTTTCCCGAAAGCAGACTTCCGCCTGGCCCAGCAACGGAACCGCGTCGTCCGGCCGCCCCTGCTGCTGCGCGATCAACCCCGGCTCGAAGAACGCGAGCCCGCGCGCCTCCAGCGCAGACGCATGCTCCTCCGGCGTCGTGGCCAACTCGGCCGCCGCGGCGTACTGCTCCAATGCCGCCGCCCAATCCCGCCGCTGCAGCTGAGCGAACCCGAGCTGGGTACGGACCAATCCTTCGGCAAGCGGCATCGCGGCGGCCTGCGCGGCCCGGACCGCGTCCTGGCTCACCGCCAACAGCTCGACGGGGTAAGCGCCGTCTTTGTAGACCGGCCACAACGCCCTCGCCAGCCGGATGACGTTTTCGTGCGCCCCCTCCTGCAACGCGACCTCCGCCGCGGCAGCCAGGTTCCCCTGCTCGTCGAACAACCACTCCCAGGCATCCACGTTGGCTGGCACCGGAGTGAAGCCCGGCCAGATCTTCTTCGGCCAGCCAGTAGACAGCGCGCGTTCCGCGATCCGGAGCCCGTGCTCGGCGTAGTAAACGACCACGGCGTCGGAAAGCTCACCGGCCAGCGTCGCTGCGTGCATGCGCGCCAGCTCGGACATCCGGTAGCGACCCCCGATGACCTCGATCAACTTGGCAGAGACCAGCTTCTGCAGGGTGTCCTCGGTGTCGTACTCGTCGAGGGCGAGAAGCGCCGCCACAGTTTCCAGCCGAACGGTGCCGTCGCCCGGATGCGCGCCGAAAATCCGGTACGCCGCTTGCTCACGCTCGCCCATCTGCTCGTAGGCAACGTCGTACACCGCGCTGGCCAGTGCACCTTTCGCTCGGATCCGCCCGACCAGCCGCCGCACCGTCGCACCCGGCCGCGCCAGGAGCACGCCCGCGACGTTGAGTTCCGCGGCAGATCCCGCGCAGATCCGCAGCAGTTCTTTCAGCTGTTCTGGCTCCGCGGCGAGCTTTTCGTCACCCACCAGTGCCGCCAGCACACCCAGCGCCGCCTCATCGCTCAACGGCTCCAACTCGACCTCGCGAGCGGAATACCGGGCGCGCAGCGCCTCCAGCCCAGACCCGACTACGAGCACGTACGAGCCGGGATGCGTCGGCAGCAGCGCCTTGACTTCCGCCGCGCTCAACGCGTCGTCGACCAGCAACGCGACCTTGAATTTGGCGGTCTGCGACTGCCACATCGCCGCGCGCCCCTCGAGACTCGCCTGCATCTCGTCCGGCCCGTAACCCAGCTTGGACAGCAACTCGGCCAGCACATCAGCGCCGGCCCGGTGGCCCACGCGCACGTCGTAAAACCGGTCGAAGCGGTCCTGATGCTGGTGCAGCCAGGTTTCGCACAGCGTCGTCCGCCCGCTGCCCGGCGCACCTCGCACGATCGCGATCGCTACCCGGTCCGGCACCTCGTCATGAATGCGAGTGAGCGCGGCCAGCTGACGCTCGTTGTTCCGGTAATGCTCCGGGGGCGCCTGGACCTGCAACGCCGGCGCCGCGGGCTCCCGCGGCCCGTGGAAGTGCACGTCGCCGTACACGTCGCGCCCCTGGAAGACCTTGTCCGCCTCGCCGTCGAAGTAGTTGCCGTCGCTCACCGTTTCCCCCGCCCAGCTGATCCCGGCTCAGGCTACCGGAAACGTCACGGTCCGTGTCCAGCCTTTCACCACGATCGGGTCCGGGTAAGGTTCTGCCCAGGAATTCCAGGACGGATTTGGTAGAATTGAATTGAGCAGCAAAGCAGCAAAGCAGCAAAGCAGCAAAGCAGCAAAGCAGCAAAGCAGCAAAGCAGCAAAGCAGCAAAGCAGCAAAGCAGGTGGCGGACCTTCGACCCGGTCGTCGTGCTCGGGGTCGTGCGCACCTGGACTTCGGCGATCAAGCTGCTCGAGGTTTGCCGTCTGTTTCAGGATGACCAGCGGATTCGCTTCACGTTCACGGTCGACCGCGGGTCTCGGTTCAGCTCGGGCGTCGAGGAGTTGCTGGCCCGCGCGGAAGCGCATTGCACGCCGTGGGAGAACGTTCCGGAGCTCCATTACGCACTCGCGATCACGGCTAGCGAAAACATCGATTTCGACCACGTCTCCGGACCGGTTCTCGTTCTTCCGCACGGCGTCGGATTCCACAAGTACGTTCCCGACTCCGGTTCGGCCGGCACCCGGCTTTCCGGGCTGATCCCGTCCGCCGCGCTGCGGTCCGGGCGGGTGTTGATGGCGGTGTCGCATCCGAGCCAGCAGAAGCAGTTGCGCGACGCCGACCCGCTGACCGACGGCAAGACCGTGCTCGTCGGCGATCCGCAGTTCGAGCAGCTTCTCCGGAGCGAACCGCACCGCGAGCACTACCGTGCCGCGCTCGGCGTGGCTGATCGCACATTCGTGCTGGTCAGCTCTACCTGGGGGAAGACCTCGTTGATCGGCCGCCGTCCTCGGCTCCCGGCCGAGCTGCTGGCGTCACTGGACTATGACTCCGCGGCCGTCGGTCTCGTGCTCCATCCCAACGTCTGGTCGCGCTACCGGCCGTTCCAGATCCGGTCCTGGTTCGCCGCGGCCCAGGACGCCGGGCTGCTCCTCCTCCCGCCGGAACGCGGATGGCAAGCCGCCATCGTCGCCGCGGATGTCGTCGTCGGGGACCACGGATCGGTCTCTTTGCTGGCCGCCGCGACGGGACGGCCGTTGCTGCTTGGCACGTTCGGCAGCGAGGTCGTGCCCGGCACCAGCGCCGAACTGCTCGGTCAGCACGCGTCCCGGCTCACCTGGGACCGGCCGTTGCGTGACCAAATCGACGAGGCCGAAACCCAGCCGTGGCAGCAGGATCTCGCTGAGCGCACCTTTGCGAACCCGCACGGAGCAACGGCGGAACTGCACGCGCTCGTACTCCGTCTGACGGATCTCGAACCCCGTCCGCTCGAACTCCTTCGCGCACCGGACCCGGAACCGAATCCCATCATTCCGCTCGCTTTCACCGCGTACCCAGAGTTCACCGGCCCGGATTCCCTTACCTTGCACCGGTTTCCCCGCTCGGTAGAAGAATGGCGACCCGACGTCGAGCGGGCCTCAACCAGACTGAGACACGTAGTCGCCGACGAAAGCGACGACAACCTCGGCCGGATCGGCAACGCCACCGTGCTCACCAGAACCGCACTGCGTCCTGCACCAGAAGACTGGTGTGCCAACGCATTGCGGCTCCATCCTGCCTGCACGCTGGCCGCGGCCGCCGTCCCGGACGGATGTGTCGCGCGCACAAGGGACGGCGAGATGTTCACCGTCACCGGCTCAGCTGACGTCGCCGCACTGGCTTCGACGCTGCACGCGTGTCTGGCGACCAGTCGAGAGGGTGGGCGTCCGTTGTCCCTACGACTCGGCTCCGTCGAGACCACCGTCGTTTTCTGACGCCAGCTTCTCCGCCCGCGGGCTGCCCAGTTCTCGATACAGCTGAATCGCCCGATCCAGGTGACTGCGCGCCTCCACCGGATTCTCCACGACCAGCGCACCGTGCAGCGCCTCCCGAGCCTGGGCCTCGTAGAAAGTCGCCCCGCTCGTTTGGAAAGCCTCCGCCGCCGCGGTCAACGCGTCAACGCCGCCCGGCAGCCCAGTGCGTACGCGCACCTGACCGGTGATCAGCAAGGCGCGCGCAGCCGAGCGACTGTCGCCAAGCTCGCCGAACGCGCGATGCGCTGTTTCCAACTCACGCAGGCCCTCCGCATCGCCGAGCGACTGGCCGAGAAACATCCGGCTCAGCGCCTCTCCCCGCGCCTCCCCAGCCGCCTCGTTCAACTCGATCGACTCGCGGTACCTCTGCTGCGCCAGCTCCGGTTGATCGGTCAAATCGTGGTATCGACCGGCGAACTCTCGCACCGAGGCCCGCAACACGAGGTGCCCGTCCTGATCCGCCAGCTCGATCGAACGTCGCACGAAGTCCCCGGCTTGCTCGAACTGCTCGAGATCCGTCAGCGGACGCGACGCCAGACTCCGCAACCGCGCCTCCGCCGCGCGATTACCGGCCTCTTCCGCGGCTTTAATGCCGTGCCGGAGACTGCTGAGCGAATCGGCCTGCCGCTTGCGATCGAAGTAGTAGGCCGCGAGCGACTCGGCGATCTGCCAAATCTCGTCGACCAGGCCGATCTTCTCGGCCACCGGCAGCAATTCGTGCAGCGCGCGCCGGTTCTCCTCGAACCAGGCCAGTCCGTTGGCCCGGCGATCGCCGCTGAAGGGGTCCGCGATCTCCGGCGCGTCCGCGACCCGGTACCGCTCCACGCCGATCATCGCCGCGTCCGCGTAGTAGGCGGCGTTGCGGAACCCGCGCACCACCCGGGCGAGCGCCTCGTGCGTTTCCTCGTCGTCCAGTCCCGAAAGGGATGCCGCGTGGTCATGGACGAGCGGATGCATGGAGTACCGGCCGTGCTCTTCCTGGAGCACCTTCAGCAGGACCAACTCGGCGAGAATGTCCCTCGACGTGGCCTCGTCCAGCCCGATCAGCAGATCGAAGACCGGCGGGGTGAAGTCGATCGCCGGGTACGCGCCGAGCAACCGGTATGCGCGCTGGGCAGGTTCGGTCGCTTCCTGGTACGTCGCTTCGAACACCGGGTTCCCCTTGTTCGGCCCGCGGTCGGATCGCATCAACTCGGCGCGTGAACGCCGAAGCCGGGCAGCCAGCTCCGGCAACGAAGGACACCGCCCGACCACGACGAGCGTCGCGGCGTTCCGGAGGGCCAACGGCAATCCGCCGCAGTAGCCGAGGATCTCGGCTACCACCGGATCGTCTGGGTCCGCGTCCAGTCCGCTCAGCTCGTGAAACAACTCAGCAGCCTGCTTGTCGTCAAGCGGCTCGACGGGGATCGTCTCGCCGCCGACCTCGCGCACCTCAAGCCGCGACTCCACGCGGCCCGCGACGAGCACCAGCCAATCCCGTCCACCAGGCATCAATTGAAGAAACTGCTCGGATTCCGTGACGTTCTCGAGCAACAGCACGGCAGCCGCCCCGGACGACCGGCTTCGCCACAGACTCGCCAACCCAGGTTCGGCGGGCATCACTTCGTCGCGGACCCCGTCGCGGCGCAGCAATGAACGCAGGGCCGCGGAAATCACCGACTCACCGTCGACCGTGTGCGTCGCGTAATCCGTGTAATAGGCCCCGCCGGGATAGCGATCCTTTACTTGCTCAGCGACATACCGGGCCAACGCGCGCCGACCGACCCCAGTCAATCCGTCGAACACGACGAGCGGTACACGCTGATCGGCAAGACAGGCCTCGATTTGTTCGTTTCGCCCGACCAATCGCCGCAGCGCTCGTGGCGTTTCGTGCGGCACCACCCGTTCGGGTCCGGGCAGCTGCTGGTTGACCGTGCCGATGTACTGCGCCTGCACGAGAGAACTGCCGCCGTCGACCGATCTGACTTCGTTGTGCACTAGTCCGCCCCTCACCCCGAGTCACCGCAAGCTTACCGATTCACCGGGGAGCAAGCATCAACATCGAGCCGTCTTCCCAGTACAAACAGGCAGGCGAAGGACTCCACTGCGCAGTCCCCTGCCACACCACCACCGGTGCGGCTTCCCCCATCTCGACCAACGCGACCCGCGCCGCCCCGCGCACCACGGCTATCTCGCCGCTTCGCCCCTTCAACATCGAAGCCGCTTCGAACGCCTGTCCGCGCGCTGGCCCACTGGGCACCGCCACCGGTTTCCGGCGGCGCTTGGGAACTGTCACGAACTCCCAAAGCACCATGAATGGCCAGGCGATATTGGCGAGAATTTCGAGGACCGCTTCCGCGACACACCCCAGCGACCGATCAGCCCGCTTCCGCCGATCACGCCCCGCCTTGACCCGGCCGAGCACCACGACGTGGACGGGCTCCCGCCAGGCGCCCTCGAAGTACTGCCCGACCCGGGAGCCCAAATCCTGGCCCATCAGTCATCCGTCCGATTCGGTTATGCCGCCTTGGAACCGTACAGACTCAGCCTGCGAGGCGAGGGGAAGAAAAGGAAAAAGACCATGATCAAGTTGACGGAGTTGAGGAGCGCCGCGACGACCGGGATGCTCAGGTAGAGCACGATGGGCGCGGTGAAGTGCAGCTGTCCGACTCCGGAGTAGCCGCCGGACGTCGTCACGATAATGACGTACCAGAAAACGAATCCGATGGTTGCCAGCCATCCGGGAATTGCCGTCCCCAGCTGAACTCCCAGGACGGTGTACTCCTTGCGGTACCGAAGTTGCCCAGCCGCGAAATAGGTACGCGACACCATCAGGCCGACCCCGGAAAGCATCAGGCAACACCCCGCGATGATCCCCAGGACAACCGTCAGCGGAGTTGTCACGTCGTAGGACGTGGGCAGGCGGTAGCCGAACACGGGCACCGCGACAACCATGAGCAAGCCGATCCCGGCACTCGCGCAACCCCAGGGGATCGTGACACCACGAATCTTCCTGACCAAAGCAGGAGGAAGCCACCGCCCAGACAACGCTCCATACAAATAAGGACCCACCAAGCCCTCCCCAGACCTGAGCACGGTAGCTGTCCGTAATCAAGAACCACCCAACGCTACAACACAACAACCCCGAAACCCGAACTCCGCCCCCACCCCAAGCACACAAAATGTGCCCTGGCCCACACCCCAACCCAACCAACCAGCCCACCCAACCGGCCCCGTCGAAACCGGCCATGCCCGCCAACCGCACCAAAGGCACCGCGGGGGTCCGGGGGCTCGGCCCCTGGGCAAGGGAACGACCGACAACGGAAAAGAGCCCCAGTCGCGCAAGCGGCTGGGGCTCTGACCATGGTGGGCGAGGAGGGAGTTGAACCCTCACGTCCTTTCGGACACACGGACCTGAACCGTGCGCGTCTGCCATTCCGCCACTCGCCCGAGTTGCTTCCTTGAGGCAGCCAGCAAAGCTTAGCAGGGCCTTCTGACGGGTTTCACCGGGGGCATGCCCAACCCTTCCTCCCCCGGATAGGATCGATGCGGAAGCACACGTGTGAGGAGGTTGTCCCCGGTGGGTCGCGTTGAGCGCTTTGACAGGCGACTCGAGAACCTGGTGGGGAATACTTTCGCGCGCATGTTCGGCGGCAACGTCGTCACGCAGGAAGTGGCGGTTGCGCTCGAGAGGGAAGGCGAGGAGAACGTTCGTGAGCTGGCAGGCGGTCGGCAGCTCGCCCCGAATCACTACATCGTGTCGTTGGGGGCGGCTGACCACGATCGCATGGCCGGCGATGAGCAGCGGGTCACCGGGGTTCTCGCGAGGGCGGTGGCGGAACACCTCGCCGCGCAGGGCTGGGACACCTATGGTGACGTCGTCGTATCACTCGAGCGCAACGAGGCGCTGCATACTGGACAGTTCAAGACCCGTTCGTCCGTCGATCCCGACGCCCGCGACACTGCGGGAGAAGGGCCGTCACGGTCGGCACGACCCAGCAACGCAGGAGACCCACCAATGAGCCAGCCCCCCGGCTACGGCCAATACGACCAGGGTGACCCGTACGGCCAGCAGGGCCAGTACGGCTACGGACAGCAGGGTGGCCAGCAGCCCGGGTACGACCAGGGTTACGGCGGCCAGCCTCCCGCGCAGGGCTACGACCAGGGCTACGGCGGCCAGCCCCCCGCGCAGGGCTACGACCAGTACGGCGGACAGGCTCCGCAGCCCGGGTACGACCAGGGCTACGGCGGGCAGCCGCCCGCGCAGGGCTACGACCAGGGTTACGGCCAGCAGGGCGGCTACGACCAGGGTTACGGCGGCCAGGCTCCGCAGGGCGGGTACGACCAGGGTTACGGGCAGCCGCAGCAGGGCTATGACCAGGGTTACGGCCAGGCCCCGCAGGCCGGCTACGACCAGGGTTACGGCCAGCAGGGCGGGTACGACCAGTACGGCGGCCAGCCGCAGGCGGCTTACGGGCAGGACCCGTACGCGCAGCAGGGCGCCCCGGCCGCGGGCAGGCAGCTTCAGGCGAGCCTCCAGCTGGACGACGGCTCCAACCGCACCTACTCGCTGAAGCAGGGCGGCAACGTCGTCGGCCGCGGGCAGGACGCGGACTTCCGGCTTCCGGACACCGGCGTTTCGCGGCGGCACCTGGAGATCACCTGGGACGGGCAGAGCGCGACGCTCGCCGACATCGGGTCGACCAACGGGACCACGGTCAACGGCACTCCGGTGCAGACGTGGCAGCTGGCGGACGGCGACGTGATCCGGGTGGGTCATTCGTCTCTGGTGTTCCGAACCCAGGGCTGATCGCAGACCGTCCACGGGGTTCCCGCAGAATTGTCATGCGGGGGGAACCGCGGTGCGCGTGGCGCCGCGGCTTGCAGGCACAGGCGGGAGCGGACACAACAAGTGCCAGAGCTGGTCGTTCAACTCACCAGAGTGGGCTTTCTCGTGCTGCTCTGGCTCTTTGTGTTCGCCGCGCTCCGAGTCGTGCGCTCGGACCTCTACGCCGCGTCGGGCCTTCGGGTCCAGGTGCCGTCCTTCCGCCGCAACAAAGAGAAGAAGCCGCGGGGCAGCAAGGCCCCGCAGCAGTTGCTCGTGACGCACGGGGCCCTCGCGGGCACCCGCATCGCGCTCGACGGGCGGCCGATCCTGATCGGCCGGGCCGACGACTCGACGCTGGTGCTCGACGACGACTACGCATCGACCCGGCACGCCCGGATCGCGCTGCGCGGGGAGGACTGGTACGTGGAAGATCTGGGCTCGACGAACGGGACCTACCTCGACCGGGCTAAGGTCACTGCACCCCTCCGGGTCCCGCTCGGAGTCCCCATCCGGATCGGCAAGACGGTGATCGAGCTTCGCCCATGACTCTCGTCCTCCGCTACGCGGCCCGCAGCGACCGGGGCCTGGTGCGTTCCAACAACCAGGACTCCGTGTACGCCGGCCCGCGTCTCCTCGCGCTCGCCGACGGCATGGGCGGGCACGCCGCAGGTGAGGTGGCCAGCAAGGTCGTCATCGCCTCGCTCGCCCCGCTCGACGACGACGAGCCGGGCGACGACCTGCTCGCCCAGCTTCGCGAAGCCGTCCAGAACGGCAACGCGGCGATCGCCGAACTGGTCTCCCAGGACCCCGACCTGGACGGCATGGGCACCACGCTCACCGCCGTCCTGTTCGCGGGAAGCAGACTTGGTCTGGTCCACGTCGGCGACTCGCGCGCGTATCTGATGCGCGGCGGCCAGTTCGCCCAGATCACCCGCGACGACAGTTTCGTCAACGAACTGCTCGAACAGGGCCGCATCACGCCGGAAGAGGCCGCGGTGCACCCGCAGCGGTCGCTGCTGCTCAAGGCGCTCACCGGACACGAGGTCGAGCCGAGCCTGACCGTGCGCGAGGCGCGTCCCGGTGACCGGTACCTGATTTGCTCCGACGGTTTGTCCGGAATGGTCAGCGACGAAACGCTCGCCGAGGCCGTGCAGATCCCGGACCCGCAGGACTGCGCCGACCGGATGATCGAGCTGGCGCTCAAGGGTGGCGGCACCGACAACGTGACCGTCATCATCGCCGACGTGGTCGACGTCGATTTCGGCGACGACGCCCCGATCGTGGGCGGCGCGGCTGGCGACGGCAGCGACGAGATGCATCAGGGGGATTCCCCGGCGGCGAGGGCGCGCGCGCTGACCCAGCCGCCGCCGCAGCCGCGACCGGAGCAGCAGCCCCCGCCGGAAGACCCGAAAGCGAAACGGCGGAAACGGTTCCGCTGGCTCGTGGGGGCGGTCGTGGTGCTGATCGTGCTGGGCGCCGCCGCGATCGCGACTCGATACTTCGTGCTCAGCCAGTACTACGTCGGAGAAGGCCCCGATCAGGAGGTCGTGATCTACCGCGGCGTCCCGGGCAGCATCCTCGGCATCGACCTGCACTCGCTCGAGCAGGGCTCGTGCCCGCCGGGCCAGCTGTGCACCGACAAGCTCCGCGTCTCCGCGTTGCAGGAGGACGCGCGCATCGCCGTGCAGAACGGCGTGAAGCGCGAAAGCCTCGACGACGCGCGCAAGTACATCGACGATTTCCTGCGTCTCAAGAAGAAGCTGTCGGACTGCAAGCCGGCCAATCCTCCGGGCACCCCGCAGTCGGGCGCGCCCTCGTCCAGCGTGGCGCCTCCCGGGGGCACGCCTTCGTCGGCGAACCAGCCTGCGGGGAGGGACTGCTCGACGGCGGGTACGCCGCCGACGGGGGGCGGTAACTGATGGGCCAGCCGCTGGCCGACCCGACGTCCGCCCAGTTCGCCACGAATCCGCCGCGAGACCTCCCCAAACGCAGGGGCACGGAGCTCGCGTTGCTGGCGTTCGCGGCGGGCATCGTCACGCTCGCGCTGGTCATCGTCGAGGCCAACCAGGAGCAGGAGCTGACGCTCTCGATTCTGTGGGTGGGACTCGCTTACCTCGGCGTGCTCGCCACGACGCACCTCGCCGTGCGCCGGTGGGCCCCGTACGCCGACCCGGTGCTGCTGCCGTGCGTCGCGCTGCTCAACGGGATCGGGCTGGTGATGATTCACCGGCTCGATCTCGCGAAGGCCGAATCGTTCATGCAGCGCGGCAAGGAGTACTCGCCGGAGATCACCAAGCAGCTGCTGTTCACCGCGGTTTCGCTGGTGCTGTTCGTGATCGTGCTCGTGGTGGTCAACGACCACCGCACGCTGACCCGCTACAGCTACATCGCCGGACTGGTCGGGCTCGGCGCGCTCGCGCTGCCCGCGGTGCTGCCCGCCAGCCTGTCCGAGGCGGGCGGCGCGAAGGTGTGGCTGAAGCTGCCGTTCTTCTCGATCCAGCCGGGCGAGTTCGCGAAGATCCTGCTGATGATCTTCTTCGCGTCGTTCCTGGTGTCCAAACGCGATTTGTTCATGGTGGCGGGCAAGAAGTTCCTCGGCGTGGAGCTGCCGCGCGCCCGTGACCTCGGCCCGATCCTGATCGCCGCCGCCGTCGCGATCGGCGTGCTGGTGTTCGAGAAGGACCTCGGCACGTCGCTGCTGTATTTCAGCATCATCCTGGTGATGCTCTACGTCGCGACCGAACGCGCGATCTGGGTCGTCGTCGGGCTGACGTTCTTCATCGGCGGCTGCGTCATCGCCTACAACCTGTTCGGCCACGTGCAGCAGCGGGTCGAGAACTGGACCGACCCGCTCGGCCCTCGCTACGACGTGCTCGGCGGCAGCTACCAGCTCGCACAGGCGTTGTTCGGGCTCGGCACCGGCGGCGTCGGCGGCACCGGGCTCGGCGCCGGCCGTCCGGACATCCCGCCCGCCGCGAGCACCGACTTCATCACCGCCGCGATCGGCGAGGAGCTCGGCTTCATCGGCCTGGCCGCGGTGCTGATGCTGTACATGCTGCTGGCGATGCGCGGCATGCGCAGCGCGCTGGCGGTGCGCGACACGTTCGGCAAACTGCTCGGCGGCGGGCTCGCCTTCACCATCGTGATCCAGATCTTCGTGGTCGTCGGCGGCGTCACCGCGCTCATCCCGGAAACCGGCGTCACCGCGCCGTTCCTGTCCTACGGCGGCTCTTCGCTGCTGGCGAACTACATCCTGGTCGCCCTGATGCTGCGCATTTCGGACGCGGCGCGCAGGCCGGCCTCCCGGCCGAAGCCGCAGCAGCCGCAGGCTCCGATCGCCGAGGCGCACACCGTCATGGTGCGGCGTCCGCCCGCCGAAGGCGACCCGAACGGGAGGACCGCGTGAACGCCCCCCTGCGCAAGGTCGGCATGGCGATGCTCGCGATGATCGTGCTGCTGCTGGCCAACATCACCTACGTCCAGGTCATCAAGGCCGACACGTACCGCACCGATCCGCGCAACCAGCGCGTGCTCTACGACGAGTACTCCCGGCAGCGCGGGCAGATCGTCACGCCGGACGGCACCGTGCTCGCCGGCGTGAAGCCCTCCACCGACAAGTTCAAGTTCTTCCGCACCTACGCCGACGGACCGATGTACGCCCCGGTCACCGGGTACTACTCGATCAACTACGGCGCGGGCGGGCTCGAGCGCGCCGAGGACGACGTGCTGAACGGGTCGGACCCGCGGCTGTTCGTGCGCAGGCTGTCGGACATGGTCACCGGCCGCGATCCGCGCGGCGGCAACGTGAAGCTCACCATCGACCCGAAGGTGCAGAAGGCCGCCTACGACCTGATGACGCAGCGCGGCTACACCGGCGCGGTGGTCGCGATGGAGCCGAAGACCGGCCGCATCCTGGCGATGGTCTCGACCCCGTCGTACGACCCGAACCAGCTCGCGACGCACGGCACCGACCAGAACAAGGCCTGGGACGCCTACTCCAAGGACCCGAAGAACCCGATGCTGAACCGGGCGATCTCGGAGAACTACCCGCCGGGGTCGACGTTCAAGATCGTCACCGCGACCGCGGCGCTGGAGAGCGGGATCGGCCCGGACACCCAGATCAGCACCGCGCCGAACGTGCAGCTGCCGGGTACGAACACGACGCTGGAGAACTACGGCGGCGAAACCTGCCCCGGCAACACGTTCAAGGACGCGCTGGCGCACTCGTGCAACGTCCCGTTCGCGACGTTCGCCGGCCAGCTCGGCGCGGACAAGATGAAGGCGGCCGCGACCAACTTCGGCATCGGGCAGAACGACCTGACCGTGCCGATGCGAGTCGTCGGCTCGACCGTGGGCGCACTCGACTCGCCGGGCGCGCTCTACCAGAGCGGCATCGGCCAGCGCGACGTCCGGCTCACCCCGCTGCAGGACTGCCTGCTCTCGGCGACCGTCGCGAACAACGGCTACGCGATGAAGCCGCAGCTGATCGAGTCGATCCTGGCCCCGGACCTGTCGACGGTCGAGAACGTCGACCCGGAGCAGCTCACCGGCAAGCCCGCGCTGTCGCCGGAGAACGACAAGATCCTCACCGACATGATGATCGCGTCGGAGTCCTTCACCAAGGGCGGCGGCAAGAACGACGCGCTGAAGATCGCGTCGAAGACCGGCACCGCCGAGCACGGCGCCGACTCGAAGAACACCCCGCCGCACGCGTGGTACACCGCGTTCGCGCCGTCGGACAACCCGCAGATCGCCGTGTCGGTCATCGTCGAGAACGGCGGCAACCGCGGTCTCGCCGCGACCGGCGGCTCGGTGGCCGCCGAGATCGGCCGTGCCGCCATCGCCGCCCGGCTCGGGGGTGGATAGCCGATGCTGTCCTCGGGTCAGCTGCTGGCCGAGCGCTACAAGCTGACGAACCGGATCGCCGTCGGCGGGATGGGCGAGGTCTGGCAGGCGAGCGACACCCGGCTCGACCGGATCGTCGCGGTGAAGGTGCTGAAGGCCGAACTGTCCGGCGACGCCGAATTCCTGCACCGCTTCCGGACCGAGGCGCGGATGACCGCCTCGCTCAACCACGCCGGGATCGCCGCGGTGCACGACTACGGCGAGACGGTCAACGAGGACCTGTCCATCGCGTACCTGGTGATGGAGTACGTGGAGGGCGATCCGCTGGCGGGCATCCTCGCCAAGCACGGCAGGCTCACCGCGGACTACACGCTCGACCTGCTCGAGCAGGCGGGCACCGCGCTGCAGGCCGCGCACGAACAGGGCCTGGTGCACCGCGACGTGAAGCCGGGCAACATCCTGGTCACCCCCGCGGGCAAGGTGAAGATCACCGACTTCGGCGTGGCCAAGGCCGCCGACGCGGCCCCGGTCACCCGGTCCGGCATGGTCATGGGCACCGCGCACTACATCGCGCCGGAGCAGGCGCTCGGCCAGGACGCGGAACCGGCCAGCGACGTCTATTCGCTCGCGGTGTGCGGGTACGAATGCCTCGCCGGGCACCGGCCGTTCCTGTCCGAGAACGCGGTGACGGTCGCGATGATGCACATCCGCGACGTCCCGCCGCCGCTGCCGCCGGACGTCCCGCCGGGCGCGCGGGCGGTGATCGAGGCGACGCTCGTGAAGGACCCCCGGCAGCGCTACGCCAGCGGCGGCGAGTTCGCGGGCGCGATCGCCGCGGTCCGCGCCGGCCGCCCGCTGCCCACCCCGCTCGGCCTGGTCAACGCCGCCTACGCGGCAGGTCAGGCACCGCCCGTGCCACCGGTTCCGCCCGCAGTGCCGCAGGCGGCCGG
This sequence comes from Amycolatopsis sp. CFH S0740, assembly GCF_004522315.1. Classification (NCBI taxonomy): domain Bacteria; kingdom Bacillati; phylum Actinomycetota; class Actinomycetes; order Pseudonocardiales; family Pseudonocardiaceae; genus Amycolatopsis; species Amycolatopsis sp. CFH S0740. Next base: position 183,569 of record NZ_SDLS01000003.1, read on the forward strand.
TGCCCCGGTCGGACCCAGTTCCAACCCGGCGTTCCGGCCGCTGTCGGCTCCGCCGGGCCCGCCCGGTCCGCCGGTCCCGCCGCCGAAACGGAACCAGTGGGGCTGGTGGGTGCTGCTCGCGGTGGTCATCGTCGTGGTCCTGGTGGCCGTGGCGTTCTTGATCGCGAGAGTGGTGTCCTCCGGCAACGGAGGACCGCCGCGAAGCGTGGACAGCGGGAGCGGACCGACCTCAGCCACCCCGGCCGGTACGAGCGAGGCCCAGGGCCTGCAAGGCATGATGACCACACCTTGGACGGAATGGAACGGCACGAAGCGATGACGACACCCAGACTGCTCTCCAATCGGTACGAGCTGGGCGACACGCTCGGGTACGGCGGTATGTCCGAGGTCCACCACGGGCACGACGTGCGGCTGGGCCGGGAAGTCGCGATCAAGGTCCTGCGCGCGGACCTCGCCCGCGATCCGCAGTTCCAGGAGCGGTTCCGGCGCGAGGCGCAGAACGCGGCCGCGCTGAACCATCCCGCGATCGTCGCCGTGTACGACACCGGCGAGGCGAACACCGACGTCGGTCCGCTGCCGTACATCGTGATGGAGTACGTCGAAGGCCGGACGCTGCGGGACATCGTCAAGACCGAGGGCCCGCTGTCGCAGAAGCGCGCGATGGAGGTCATGGCCGACGTCTGCGCCGCGCTCGACTTCTCGCACCGGCACGGCATCGTGCACCGCGACGTGAAGCCGGCGAACGTGATGATCACGAAGAACGGCGCCGTCAAGGTGATGGACTTCGGCATCGCGCGCGCCATGCACGACGGCCAGTCGGCGATGACGCAGACCGCGGCCGTCATCGGCACCGCCCAGTACCTCTCGCCGGAGCAGGCGCGCGGCGAGTCGGTGGACGCCCGGTCGGACGTCTACGCGGCGGGCTGCGTGCTGTACGAACTGATCACCGGCGAGCCGCCGTTCACCGGCGATTCCCCGGTCGCGGTGGCGTACCAGCACGTGCGGGAGGACCCGAACCCGCCGTCGTCGGTGAACCCGGCGGTGTCGCCGGAGCTCGACGCGGTCGTGCTGAAGGCACTGGCCAAGGGCCCGGCGAACCGGTACCAGTCGGCCGCCGAAATGCGGTCGGACCTGGTCCGGACGCTGTCCGGGCAGCGTCCGTCGGCCCCGATGGTGATGTCGGACGACGAGCGCACCCAGGTGATGAACGCCGACCGCCGCCAGCCGGTGGCCTACGACGACTACGCCGACGAGCCGGACGAGGACCCGCGCGCCAAGCGCCGCCGCCGGATCATCTTCGGGGTGATCGCCGCGCTGCTCGTGGCGGGTGTGGTGCTGTTGATCTTCTGGCTGAGCGGATCGTTCCGCGACAAGAACGAGACCGCGCAGATCCCGCCGGTGGTCAACCAGCAGGTCACCCAGGCGAAGGCGGCGCTGCAGCAGGCGGGCTTCTCGTCGTTCGCGCCGAACAAGAACGTGGTGTGCGGTCCGGAGGCGAGCAACCCCGGCGGGCAGACCTGCACCGAGGACCAGATCGGCAAGGTCATCGCGATCGACCCGGATGTCGGCAAGACGGTGCCGACCACGTCCACGATCACGCTGACCGTCGGGCAGAAGCCGGGCAACACCACCGTGCCGGACCTGCACGGCAAGTCGGCGGAAGACGCGAAGACGGCGCTCGAACAGGCCAAGCTGAAGCTCGGCAACACGACCTCGCAGCCCGTCGACACCCCGGACGACGTCGGCAAGGTCGTGTCGCAGAACCCGACCGCGAACTCCTCGGCCACCGAAGGCACGCCGGTGGACATCGTCGTCGGGTCCGGCGTCAACCAGAAGGAAGTGCCGAACACGGTCGGCAAGGACTACGCGACGGCGAAGCAGATCCTGCAGAACGCCGGTTTCAAGGCCCAGCGGGTCGACCAGGCCTCGGACCAGCCGAAGGACCAGGTCATCGACCAGCAGCCGAACGGCGGCAACCTGCCCCCGAACAGCACGGTGAAGCTGACCGTGTCGTCCGGTCCGCAGCAGATCCAGATGCCGGACCTGACCGGGATGACCTCGGACCAGGCGACGCAGAAGCTGCAGAGCCTTGGCTGGTCGGGCAGCATCCAAACGCAGTCGACCTCGTCCGGCAGCGGCAAGGCCAACACCGTGGTGAAGCAGAACCCGCAGGCAGGCAGCCAGATCAGCCCGACCCAGCCGATCATGCTGACGATCAAGGAGGACGACGGCAGCGGCGGCTCGCCGACGTCGAGCTCCGGCGGGATCTTCCCGCCGGGCGGGATCCGCAACAACAACGGCGGCTGACCCGCTCGCAGCGCATAAGGAGGGCCCGCACGGTGCGCACCGTGCGGGCCCTTTTTTCGCGCCGGCCGATCAGTCTTGGTCGAGGAAATTCCGCACGCTGGCGAGCACCTCGTCGACGTCGTGCCCGCCGCCGCAGTCGACGTCCAGCTCTTCGACGGCCCCGGAGCGCTTCACGGTGAGCGACACCTGCCGTCCGTCGCGCTGCCGGTGCAGCCAGCCGAAAAGCGACCGGCAGAAGGTGCCCGCCGACCGGCTGCTCACCATCACGACCACGCCGCTGCCCGGCCCGGCGAGCCGCACGCGCCCGGCCAGTTCGTCCTCGGCGCCGAGCCAGGAAACGAGGTGCCGCACCTCGTCCGCTGAGCCGTCCACGGTGATCGCGGCGATCCCTGCCGTCACGGATGCTCCCCTCCCGGGCCCAACAGACGGCGCGAGGGTAACCGACTCGCAGCCCGACCCGGAACCCCCAAATCGGCATTTGCCGAATGCAATTTGCAGAAAGGTCAGGATCGGCGGGTCGAGACCGTGCCCACCACCGTCATGCTCGCCGCCAGCAGCACCACCGACGTGCCTGTCGCCAAACCGAGCGGGCCGCCGTACGGGGAGCCGTTCATCAGCGCTTGCAGCAGCGGATGCACCAGCGGAACCCACTTTCCCAGCAGCACCACGCCAAGCACGAGAACCGCGGCGAGCACCGTCCAGCCGATGCGCGACACCAGCAGCCGCGAGCACGGCAGGCCGATCGCGATGCCGACCAGAGCGCACGCGAGATGGGTCGCCAGCCCGGCACCGATGATCTGTGCCTGCAACTGATTCCGATGCGTCGCCGCCCAGCCGACGGTCACCAGCGTGCACACCAAGGTGCAGCCGAACACCGTCAGCACCGCGCCGCCGATGGTTTTGCGGTTGCCGCCGGCGTGGTTGAGCGTGATCAGTCGCTGCACCGGATCTTCGATGTCCAGCAACGCGATCGTGAGCCAGCAGCCGAGTACGAGAACCCCCGCGCCGCTCACGCCGAACAGCGGAAGCACTGGCGAACTCGGGTCTGCGTAAAGGATTGAGCACAACGCGAGGTACGCGAGCCCGGCTGGCAAATAGCGTTGCGAATGGCCGAGCAGCGCCAGGTAATAGCGGCTCACTGCGAGCACGGCGCCACCTCCCGCACCGACCAGCCGCCGGACAGCGCGCGCAGCAGCACTGCGTCGGCGTGTTCAGCGTCGACCGTCAGGACCACGCCGCCCGCTTGGTCGGCGACCGCGTGCACGCCTGGTTCGGCGGACCAGTTGTCGACGCTCGACGACACCGGCAGCAGCGTGATCCGCTTGCGCTCCGGATGCGTTTCCAGCGGCGCGACCCGGCCAGACGCGAGCCGGTACACCTCGTCCGCGTGTTCGCGCACGACGTCCGGCCGGTGGTCGGTGAACACGACGCTCGCGCCGCGTGCGCGGGTTTCCGCGACCAGTTCGCCGAGCACCGCGTGCGTGCCGACGTCGAGGCCGGACCAGGGTTCGTCGAGGATCAGCAGGTCCGGCCGCACCAGCACGGCTTGGGCGAGGCCGACCTTCTGCGCGTTGCCTTTCGACAGCGTGCGCAGCTGCGCGTCCGGACTGCCGACCAGCGCGAGCCGTTTCAGCAGCGGATCGATCCCGGACAGGTCAGTCAGCCCGCGGATCCGCGCCAGATGCCGCAGGTACGCCCGCGCGCTCAGCCGCTGGCCGCCGGGGAACCGGTCGGGCAGGTAGCCGACCGCCGGGCTCCCGGTGATGTCGCCGTACGACGCCCGCGACACCCCGGCGAGGATCCGCAGCAGCGTCGATTTGCCCGATCCGTTGGTGCCGAGGATGCCGACCACCCGTCCGGCGGGCACCTCGAAATCGATGTGCGTCAGGACGGGTTCGCCGCTGCCGTACCGTTTTCCGACTCCGCTGAGCCGGATCAGCGGGGTCGGCGCGGTCACGCAGTCGCGGCCTTCTGCAGGGTGCGGGTGGCCCGCTCCAGGTCGTCGACGACGGTCGGCGCGACCGGGTGGCCCGCCGAGGCCATCCAGTTAGCCAGCATCCGGTGGCCGCATTCGGTGAGCACGGATTCGGGGTGGAACTGCACGCCCTCCAGCGGCAGTTCGCGGTGCCGCATGCCCATCACGATGCCGGTTTCGGTGGTGCCGGTGACCTCGAAAATGTCCGGATCGATGGTGTCCGGCAACACGGTGAGCGAGTGGTACCGAGTGGCGGTGAACTCCTCCGGCAGCCCGGCGAGGATGCCGGAGCCGGTGTGCCGCACCTGGCTGGTCTTGCCGTGCAGCAGCTCGTCCGCGCGGTCGACGGTGGCCCCGAAGTGCACGCCCAACGCCTGGTGGCCGAGGCAGACGCCCAGCATCGGCGTGCGCGTCTCGGCGCATTTCGCGATCACTTCAATGCTCTGACCTGCGCGTTCCGGCGTTCCGGGACCCGGGGAGACGAGCACCGCGTCGAAGTCCGGCACGCGATCGAGGTCGACGACGTCGTTGCGCCACACCGTGCAGTCGGCGCCGAGCTGCGCCAGGTACTGGACGAGGTTGTAGACGAAGCTGTCGTAGTTGTCGACGACGAGAACGCGCATGCCGCCAGCTTAGCGGCTCCCACCTGCTGGACCGTACGCCAGATCACAGTGATTGTTAGGATCACCTAACTTACCGTGGAGCGGGTGAGCCGAATCCTTCGTGTCGCCGTGGTGGGCGCCGGCCCCGCCGGCATCTACGCCGCCGACCTGCTGGACAAGTCCGACGCGGACGTCGAGATCGACCTGTTCGAGCGCATGCCCGCGCCGTTCGGGCTGATCCGCTACGGCGTCGCGCCCGACCACCCGCGCATCAAGGGCATCGTCAACGCCCTGCACAAGGTGCTGGACCGGCCGAACATCCGGCTGCTCGGCAACGTCGACTACGGCACCGACCTGAAGCTGGACGACCTGCGCGAGTTCTACGACGCGGTCATCTTCGCGACCGGCGCGATGGCCGACCGCGCGCTCGACCTTCCCGGCATCGACCTCGACGGCAGCCACGGCGCCGCCAACTTCGTGTCCTGGTACGACGGCCACCCGGACGTGCCGCGCACCTGGCCGCTCACCGCGTCGTCGGTCGCGGTGCTCGGCGTCGGCAACGTCGCGCTGGACGTGGCGCGCGTGCTCGCCAAAACCGCCGACGAACTGCTGCCGACCGACATCCCGGCGAACGTCTACGAGGGCCTCAAGGCCAGCCCGGTCACCGACGTGCACGTGTTCGGCCGCCGCGGTCCGGCCCAGGCGAAGTTCTCGCCGCTGGAGCTGCGCGAACTGGACCATTCGCCGAACGTCGAGGTGATCGTGCACCCCGAGGACATGGAGTTCGACGAGGCCAGCGTCGCCGAACTGCGGTCCTCGAAGCAGACCGACATGGTCGTGAAGACGCTGCAGGAATGGGCGATCCGCGACGAGGGCACCCGCCCGCGCCGGCTGCACCTGCACTTCTTCCACGCGCCGGTCGAGGTGCTCGGTGAGGACGGCAAGGTCGTCGGCCTGCGCACCGAGCGCACCGAGTACCGCGACGGCAAGGTCGTCGGCACCGGCGAGTTCCACGACTGGGACGTGCAGGCGGTGTACCGCGCGGTCGGGTACCTGTCGTCGCACCTGCCGGAAATCCCGTTCGACCACACCGCGGGCGTGATCCCGAACCAGGGCGGCCGGGTGCTGGACCTGGACGAGAACCAGGTCCCCGGCGTGTACGTGACCGGCTGGATCAAACGCGGCCCGGTCGGCCTGATCGGCCACACGAAGGGCGACGCGGCCGAGACCGTCGCGAACCTCTTGGCGGACGCGGACACCCTCGCCGCGCCGCGGCATTCGTCGCCGGACGCGATCCTGGAATTCCTTGCCGCGCGCGGGATTTCGTTCACCACCTGGGAAGGCTGGGGCAAGCTCGACGCGCACGAGAAGTCGCTCGGCGAGGCCGAGGGACGCGAGCGGGTGAAGGTCGTGGAACGCGACGAGATGGTGCGGGTTTCGCGCGCCTAGTTCACGTAGACGATCTTCCCGCGCGCGTGCCTGCCTTCGCTCAGCTCGTGCGCGGCCGCGGCTTCGCTCAGCGGGAAGGTCGCTGCGACAGGGATTTTTAGCCGTCCTTCCTCCGCGAGTTTTACTGCTGGGGCAAGTCCGTGTACTGCCAACGGATCCGCACCAGGGAGCGCTGCGCCGTGCGAGAAGTGCACGCCGTGCTGTGGCGCGGTGGTGTCGGTGATCGTCACGACCCGCGCGGGATCTCCGGCGATCTGGATCAGGTCCGGCAATGCTCCCCCGGCACAGTCGAAGACCGCGTCGACGCTGCCGACTCGCTCGACCAACCCTGGACCATACGTCGTCGCCTCAGCCCCGAGGTAACGCAGGAAATCGTGGTTACGCGGGCTCGCCGTGCCGATAACGGTGGCCCCGCGCGCGATCGCCAACTGAACCGCGACCGTGCCGACGCCGCCCGCCGCGCCGTTCACCAGGATCCTTCCGCCAGGAAGCTGGTCCAACACCCGGGTCGCCGTTTCGATCGCGCCCGCGGCACCGCCCGCCTCAGCCCAGCTCCAGGCCTCCGGTTTGGCAGCCCAATGCACCAAGACGGCGTACTCCGCGTTGGCTCCCCGGCGATTCGCGTCGGTCATGCCGAAGACGTGCTCGCCGGGCGCTATTCCGGTGACCCCGTCGCCCACCTCGTCGACTACGCCAGCAGCGTCGTAGCCCGTCCGGAACGGGAGCCTCGCGCCTTTGCGCACCCCAGACCGGATGGCGGTTTCGCCCGCGGAAAACCCGGACGCGCGCACGGAAACGCGAATCTCCCCGGGTCCAGCGTGCGGTTCGGGGACATCGGCGACGTGCACGACGCTGGGCGGGCCATACTGATCAAACTGGACGGCTTTCATGTGCCCGAAGGTATTCCAGCAGGTCAGCGATCCAGCCGGAAGTGAGAGAGGTGGCGGCCGAAGTGAGACGGACCGACGCCGCCCACAACCGAGTCCGCATCCTCGCGGCGGCGCGGGTGGCTTTCACGGTCCGCGGATACGGCGTACCGATGCGGGAGATCGCCCGGCAGGCCGAGGTGAGCGTCGCGACGGTTTACCGGCATTTTCCGACCAAAGACGCACTGATCGCCGAAGCGTTCGCCGAGGAACTGGCACTGTGCTCGTCAATCGTCGAAGAGGGCCTGGCGGAGGCTGATCCATGGCAGGGTTTCGTCCTGGTGCTGGAGAAGCTGACCGAGGCGCATGCCCGTGACCAGGGCTTCCGCGCGTTCGTCTCCCAACTGCCCCGGCGACTCGACTTCGCCGCCGACCGAGCCCACACCCTGCGGCTGCTGCTCGAACTCATCCGCCGAGCGAAGGACACCGGCGAGCTGCGCGCGGATTTCGTGCTGGAAGACCTCGTGCTGGCGTTGGTCGCCAACGAGGGGATCCGGGTGGAACCAGCTTCTGCTCGCGTCGCAGCGGTGCGTCGGTTCACGGCGTTGCTGATCCAGTCGTTCCGGGCGCATCCGGATGCCGGACCTCTGCCACCAGCTGTGCGGGTGCCGCTTAGCTAGAACCGAGGAACTTCAGCACGGCCAGCACCCGGCGATTCGTGTCGTCCGAGGCGGAGATGCCCAGCTTGGCGAAAATATTCGCGGTGTGTTTGCCGACCGCGCCCTCGCTGAAGTGCAACCGGCTGGCGATCGCGGCGTTCGAACAGCCTTCCGCCATCAAGCCGAGCACCTCGCGTTCCCGCGGCGTCAAGGCCGCCAACGGGTCCGAAGCGTTGCCGGCCACCAGTTTCGCGATCACTTCCGGATCCATCGCCGTACCGCCCGCGACGACCCGGCGAACCGCGTCGATGAACTGCTCCGCGTTGAATACGCGATCCTTCAACAGATAGCCGATCGCGCCGGTGCCGTCCGCCAGGAGCTCGCGCGCGTACAGCTGCTCGACATGTTGCGACAACACGAGAATCGGCAGCCCAGGCATCTCTCGCCGAGCAGCGAGCGCGACTTGGAGACCCTCGTCGGTGTTGGTCGGCGGCATCCGCACGTCCACAATGGACACGTCAGGCTGGTGTTCGCGAAGCGCGGCAGCAAGTTCAGGACCGGAGCCGACAGCTGCGACGACGTCGAAGCCGTGCGCGACGAGAAGGTGGGTCAGGCCGTCTCGGAGAAGGTACTGGTCTTCGGCGACGACGGTCCGGGGTCGAGCTGGCACGGCACCTCCACAGTCGCCTCCGTCGGGCCGCCCGGCGGGCTGGTCAGCGCCAACCTACCGGCGAATCCAGACACCCTCCGCTCGATCCCGCGCAAACCCGTGCCACGCGCGGCGTCGGCACCGCCTTTGCCGTCGTCGGTCACAGTCACGCGCAGGAGTCCATCGAGGTACTCGAGCACCACCGACGCGCGTCTGGTCTCGCCATGTTTTGCCGCGTTGCCGAGCAGCTCGCACACCGCGAAGTACGCGCAAGCCTCCGCTGGCTGTTCGAGCCGACCCGGCACCGACGCCGTGACCTCGACTTTCAGCGGACTGTCCAGCGCCGCCGCGCGCACCGCGTCGACCAGCCCGCGCTCCGACAACACCGGCGGGTGGATGCCGCGCACCAGCGACCGCAACTCGGTGAGCGCCTCCGACGACGCCTCTCGCAACTCCGCGGCCAGCTGTTTCGCCTTATCCGGGTCGTGGTCGATCAACGCTTCCACCGCGCCGAGCTTCATCCCCATCGCGACCAGCCGCGATTGGATGCCGTCATGCAGGTCGCGTTCGATCCTGCGCAGTTCAGCGGCCTGTGCGACGTTGACCTCGACCCGAGTCTGGTCCAGCCGGTGCACCCGCTGTGCGAGCCGGGACGTCTCGGTCGGACCGAGCAGCCACCGGCCGAGTTTCGCCTGCCGCCTGGCGAGCCACGGCGTCGGCAGCAGTCCGGCAAACACCGCCGCCAGCGCCACCGGCGTCATCGTGAACGCGCCTCCGGTGCTAGTCGCCGCGGGCAGCCCCACCATCTCGAACCAGCCGTGCTGGCCGGTGATCCACAATGCGACCAGGCCGTAAATCCCCCAGAAGACCAGCGCCGCCGGCGGCACCCACAGCACCGGCGTCACCACCGGCAACACCACCGCGGCCGCGATGTCCCGCCAGGTCGCGCGGTCGTGGAGCACCCAGTGGATCCGGGCGCGCAGCATCGGCCACCACGGTTCCTCGTACAACTGCTTGCCGAACTGGTACAGCCCGTCGCCACGGGGCACCGGCAACGCGGGCGGCGGCAAGTACGGCTGGGCGATCCGGACGCCGGTCCAGCGCTCCGCTTCACGGCGGAAAGTGTCGGTGACCGAGCGACTGGCCAGCGTGAGAGTCGGAAACACCACCACAGCACCGGTCAGCACGATGATCTGGGCGACCGCCATGCCGAGCTGTGCCAGGGAAATCGCCCACAACCCGAGCTGATACCCCAGCGTCTCGAACCGGCGGCTCAGCCAGCTCTTCCCGCGTGGCGCGTGCGGGCCGAGCCAGTACCCGGTCCATCGGGCGTACCCGCGCAGCGCGACCGGACCGGCGACCAGCGAAAACACCGCGAAGGCCAGCGCCACCACCGGGTTCAGCAGCTGCCAGCCGAGCTCCCGGCCCGTCGCCGGATCCTCCATGATCCACGTGAAACGTCGATTCCAGCGAATCCACCATGCGCGCCGGTAGAGCTGGGTGCCGTCGCGATACCAGCCGTCGCGCTCGCGTTCCGGTTCCGGCGGCGCGGGCCGGTACGGACTCGGGATCTCCCGCCCGGTCCACCGGCTGACCAGCTCCCGGGTGCGCCGCGATCGGGCACGCGCGAGTTCGATCGCCGGCGAGAAGAAGAACACGAGGCCGACGCACAAGAGCGCGAACGCGATCAGTTCGAGCAGAACGTCAACCCAGCTCACCACCGCGAGACCGGCGAGTGCCCACGCGCGCCGCACCGACGTCATGGCACCCCCTTTCGCGACCCAGTCTCGCCGCTACGGCCTTCGCCGACCCTGGCCCCAGCCCCCGGACCGGGGTGGCCCTAGCCCCACCTCATTGCCCGCAAAACCCCACCTCAACCGGGGTTTTCGGCTCATTCTGCCGGACTGCGCACGCTTCTAGCGTCGTTCGCATGCGACTCATCGAAGTTTCCGAACTACGCAAGGCCTATGCGGGCCGCGCCGTGGTCGACGGCGTCTCGTTCTCCGTCGAACGCGGCGAGGTCTTCGGCGTCCTCGGCACGAACGGGGCAGGCAAGACCACCACGGTCGAATGCCTTCAGGGCCTGCGTTCGCCCGATTCCGGCACGATTTCCGTACTGGGCCTGGATCCGACGCACGACACCGCCGAACTGCGCCGGCGCGTCGGCGCCCAGCTGCAGGACGCGCGGCTACCGGAGAAACTGCGGGTCCGCGAAGCGCTTTCGCTGTTCGCGTCGTTTTATCCGGACCCAGCCGACATCGATACGCTGCTGACCCAGCTCGGCCTCGACACCCACCGCGACATCGCCTTCGGCAAGCTCTCCGGCGGCCTTCGGCAGCGGCTGTCCATCGCACTCGCCCTGGTCGGCAACCCCGAACTGGCCATCCTCGACGAGCTGACCACCGGTCTCGACCCGCACGCTCGGCAGGAAACCTGGCGACTGGTCGAGAACGTGCGCGCTTCCGGGGTGACGATCGTGCTGGTCACCCACTTCATGGACGAGGCACAACGGCTGTGCGATCGCCTGGTGCTGCTGGATCACGGCCGAGTCGTCGCCACCGGCACTCCCGCCGAACTGCTCGCCGGCACCGGCCAGCCCACCTTGCACGAGGCATTCGTCGCCCTCACCTCGCGCGGCTGAAGGAGGTTTCTGATGCGCATCTTGCTGCTCACCGAAGCAAAACTGTTCCTGCGCACGCCATTGTGGGCGATTCTGGGCGTCTTTCTGCCGACCGCGATCCTGCTGGGCGTCGGCTCGATCCCCGGAATGCGGGAGCCGAGCCCCGTCACCGGCGGCTACCGATTTGTCGACCTGTGGGTGCCGTCGCTGGTCGTGATCGCGCTCGCCATGCTGGGTCTGCAGGTGATCCCGGCCGCCGTCGCGACCTACCGCGAGCACGGCATCCTCCGCCGCCTCGCCACCACCCCCGTGCCGCCCGCTTATCTCCTGCTCGCGCAGGTGCTGATCCACGCCGCCGTTGCCCTCGCCGGGGTCGCGCTGATGCTCGTCACCGCGAGAATCGCCTTCGACGTACCGATCCCCAAGCACCCGGGGCTCTTCTTGCTGGCCCTGTTGCTCGGCCTTGTCTCGGTGTTCGCGCTGGGCCTGATCGCCGCGTCCCTCGCCCGCACCGGAAAAGCCGCGGGCGGCCTCGCGATGATCGCCTTCTTCCCCATCATGTTCCTCGGCGGCGTCTACCTGCCGCGACCGCTGCTGCCCGTGGCGATCCAGAAAATCGGCGCCTACGTGCCACCGGGCACGCAACCACTGCAGGACGCCTGGGTCGGCAACGGCGGGCAGCCCCTGCAATTCGTCGTGTTGGCCGCCTTCGCGCTGGGCGGAACGGCGCTCGCCGTGCGGCTGTTCCGGTGGGAGTGATCCACCAAAGTGGTGATGAAACTCGTTTTCTCTTGTGGCCGGGTCGGGAGGGCCGGTAGCTCTGAGGGGTACCGCTGACCATGGAGGTTGTCTTGTCCTTGGACGTATCGCCCGCGCTGCTGGAAAAGGCCGAACGCGGGGAGGTCTCCGACGCCGAGTTCGTGGCCTGCGTGCGGGAATCGCTGCCGTACGCGTGGGAGGTCATCACCGGAGTGATCGCGGAAGCAGACACCGCCGCGGACGGATTCGCGGACAACGAAACCCCGCCGCCGGACGAGACCGCCCGCGGTCAGCTGCTGCGAGCACTGGCCTCAGACGCCATCCGGGGCGGGCTGGAGCGGCATTTCGGGGTGAAGCTGGCGTTCCAGAACTGCCACCGGGTAGCCGTGTTCCGCGACACGGACGGGGATCGGTACCGGGCGTTCGTTTCGCCTCGGGGGCAGTTGCTGAACCAGAGCCCTGAACTGCGGGACTGCTAACCGAGCACGGCTCGGGGGTTTGCCCGGTGCTTCGGCAAGCCCCCCGAGCTGGGCCCGCGTTTTGATGACCGCGTCCCAGGCGTGACGGGGCCGAACCTGCGATCTAAAGATGAGAAGGCTCAAGCCCCCGCAGTGCGGGCAACACCTCGGCACCGATCCGCGCGATGTTTGTCATCGTGCCTTCCTCCGTGCCGGAAGCTTCCACGAACATGATCACGTGCGACACCCCAGTACGCGCAAAACTCGTCCGCAAAGTCTTGACGCAATGCTCAACCGACCCCACCGGATGGATCGCGCACAGCTTTTCCGTGTACTCCCAAGGATCCCGCGCCGGTCCAGGTCGATCGTCCACCGGCACATGGGCGGCTAAGCCATCCGCCAGCCACCCAGGCAAAGCGCGGCGCACCACGGCGGAAGCATCGTCGCCGACCTGGCACAGCACCGTCGACACGTGGGCCGCGGGAGCACCGTAAGCAGCGACAGTGGCCGCCTTCTCCGCGTCATCCGCGTGCAGGCCCAGCAACAACGGCAGCTCACGTTTCGCAGCCAACCGGACCGCGGAAGAAGTCGGGCCGCCGCAGGCCACCACGACTTGTGGGGTGCGTTGCGGAGTCGGGCGCAGCGGTACCTCACGGAAGGAGAAATGCGCGCCCCGGGCCGAGACTCGACCACTAGCGGCAGTCAGCAACAGGTCCAGCGACTCGGCGAAACCCGTTTCATAGCGCGGCAATCCGGTCCCGAATACCTCCAGGTCCTGCCACGGCCCACCTCGGCCGACGCCCAATCGCAGGCGGCCGTCAGAAACCGCGTCGAGCATGGACCACTGTTCTGCCAACGCCACCGGATGCGTCGTGGACAGCACGCTTACCGCCGTCCCGACACTCATTCGCGACGTCTGGCCGAGCACGTGCGCAGCGAGCGTGATGGCCGACGGGCACACGCCATACGGCATGAAGTGGTGCTCGGCCAGCCACACGTCGTCGAAACCGGCGACCTCGGCCGCGCGGGCCGCGTGGACGGTGCGGCGCAGTACGGCGGCGTCGTCCTGGCCCGGGAAGCGGCCCGAGACCAGGAAGACCCCGAACCTCAGTTGCTCACCGACACGTTGTTGAACCACAGCAGCGGGTCCAGCCACGGGAACACCACGAACATCAGCAGCGCCACGATTCCGAGCACCAGCACGAGCGCGATCACGAACTTCACCGCGAACGGTCCGGGCAGATGCCGCCAGAGCCAGCCGTACATCAGGACGCGACTCCGATCTTCTTCAGCAACGTCGTGTAATCCGGCACCTGCGTCTTCGGCACCTGGCGGGTCAGCACCGAGGTGATGATCAGCCGTTCCTTCGCCGAGAACTGCGGGTGACACGTGGTGAGCGTGAGCAGCGAAGCCTGCTGCGCCTTCGGCAGCGCCCCGGCCGGCTTGTACGGCACCGGGTTCACCGCGTCGCCCTGGCTCGGCTGGACGACCTTGCGGCCGAACGTCTCGTCGTACGGTCCGCCGCCGGGGATGCTCGAGTTGCGCAGCGTCGACACGCCCTTGCACTCCGGCTGCGCGCCCTTGCCGCTGCTCCAGCCCTTGACCTCGTCGTCGTACGGCAGCACCTGATAGATGAAGAAATCGGTGTGCGTTTCGATCACGATCTGGTCGCAGGAACTCAGGTTGTCCAGGTCGTTGAACGGCGCGCCCTTGCCGACCCGGTGCCCGGCGACGCCGAAGTTGCCCGGTTCGCCCGGCAGCGCGGTGCCCTTGTAGTGGCCGGGGCCGATCGCCAGCGAATCCTCGCCGGTGCCTTCCTGGATAGTGAAGTTCCAGTCCGCGCCGAACGACGGGATGTGGATGCGCGCGAACGCCTTGCCGTCGATCAGCTCGGGGTGCAGCGTGCGGTCCTTCGCCCAGTCGCCGTCGAGCTGATCGCTCGCGGTGTGCTGTTTCTCGGCGGAGAACAGGTCGGTGACCCACACCTCGTACACCATGAACAGCAGCACGACCACGCCGAGCGTGATGAAGATTTCGCCCGCGGTGCGGATCGCGAGCCCGCCCTTGCCCAGCGGCGGCGGGGTCTTTTTCGCCTTCTTGTCGTCCTTGTCCTCCACCGCGACCGCGGAGAACACCTCGGTCGGCTGCTCGGCGAACTCCGGGCCGGTCATCCGCCGCCGGGACGGGTCCGGGGCCGCGGCGCCAACCCGGCGCGGCATCTGACGGCCTTCTTCCGGCTGGCGGCGAGGACGTCCGCCTGGGTCGCCTTGACGTCGTTGCGGACCGCCTTCGGCGCGGAACTCCGCGGTACGGCGGGGTCCGGGATCGCGTGGACCGCCGAAATCACCGCCGCGGGGGTCACCCTCGCGGGGCCTGCCTTCGCCCGGCCGGCCCTGCACAGGCCGGTTTTCGCCGCCGTCCCGGCGCGGTCCGCCCCGGTCGATCGGCGTGCGCTGTTCGGGTGATCTGCCGCTGGGGTTCCCGGCCACTCTTCGCCGCGGCGGGGTCTCCCCTGGCTGCCTTCTCGGCGGCGGCGGCTGACGGCGGACCGGGCGGTCAGGTCCGGTGCCGGGGCGGCGGTCGTCCTCGCCCGGCCAATCTTGCGGCGTCACGCAAGCTCCTCCCGCGCCCGGCCGGAGGCCTCCTCGGCACTCCAGGTGGCGCTATTGTCACAGTCTGAGAAACCCGACCGCTCCCGCCCGGTGCTGCGGAGCCGTCCTTTACGTTAACGTGTGCACGTGGCGCTGGTTGCGCACCCCGACAGCGGGACCTCGTCCAGGATGCCGCCACCAGGAATGCCCGAGAGCACGCGAGGAAACGATGCCGAAGTCGAAGGTCCGCAAGAAGACCGCGTACACCCCGCCTGTCGACCGCCGCACCCCGGTGAAGGTCCAGGCCGCGGGACCGTCGAACCTGTTCTACAAGATCGTCATGTTCGGCCTCATGCTCCTCGGGCTGGTGTGGCTGGTCGTGAACTACATCGCCGGCGACAAAGTTTCGTTCCTCAGCGAGCTCGGAAACTGGAATTTCGCCATCGGATTCGCCGCGATGATCGCCGGCCTGCTGATGACGATGCGGTGGCGCTGACCATCCGCCGGATCAGCTTTGCTCCGGTCGGCCGATTGACACCGAATCACACCGGTGTGACTCATCCCCAGTGTGGATAACCCCTGTGGATAACCACCCGACCTCCTGGGCTCCGCGCCGAAACCTCGTGGTAGTGGCGTGGGGCCTGACCGCATTGCTGCTGGTCGGAACCGTCGCGGACGCGTTCTTCGGCGACGGCAAGGGCGCGGTGCTCACCGGCCTCGCGACCCTGGCCGTCGGCGCGTTCGCGGGCCACTGGACGCTCGTGCGGCCGCGCCTGGCCGCCGACGAGCACGGACTTCAGGCCCGCACGCTCTCCGGCACGCACCGGCTCCCCTGGACCGGCACGACGGTCCGGCTGCGCAGCACCCGCCGCCTCGGCCGCGACGGCGTGACGCTCGAACTGGAGCGCGACGAGCAGTTGTTCATCTTCGGGCAGACCGACCTCGGCGAGGATCCTCGCGACGTGCTGGACGTGCTTACCGAACTGCGGGCCCGCTCAACTGGAGCGTGACGGCTGGCAGCCGTAATCGGTCCTGCTCTGGAACTGGTGGAAATCGCACGACACCGTGGGGATCTGCGTGGCTCGCCAGCTGATCAGCCCGACGAGCGCGACCACGACGATGACTGTGCCGATCGCCTGCCACCGGGCCAGGTTCTTGGCCGGTGCGTACAGCATCGCGGCCGTCACCAGTGCCCCGGTGACGAGCCCGCCCGCGTGCGCGTAAATCGAGATGCCGGGGATGGCGAAGGTGACGTAGGCGTTGATCACCAGGTTGATCAGCAGCGCGGAAGGGTTCAGCCGGAGCTTCAGCACAATGACCGCGTAGCTGCCGAGCAGTCCGAAGATCGCCCCGGACGCGCCCGCGGTGGCGCCGTCGATGTCCTGGAAGAGCAGGACCGCGGTCGATGCGCCGAGCATCGACACGAAGTAGAGCGCGAGGTACCGGATCTTGCCGAAGACCTGCTCCAGCGCCCGGCCCATCATCCACAGCGAGAACGCGTTCGCCGCGATGTGAATCGGCCCGTAGTGCAGGAAGCCCGAGGTGAAGATCCGCCACAGCTCACCGCCGCCGAGCGTGGCCGAGGGCCAGAGGACGCCAGCCTGCTCGACGGACGCGACTTGGTTGTTGAACAGGCTCTTCGCCTGGATGACGGTGATCAGGAAGACCACCACGTTCACCGCGATCAATGTCGCCGTGACGGTGTAAGAGTTCGACAGCCGGGCCCCGGCGATCGTGCGGGAGCCCATTCCGGCGTCGCGGTACTGCCGGTGCTGCTGTTTCTGCTGTTGCGCGCCGGACTGGACGCAGTCCGTGCACTGGAACCCCACCGGGGCTTCGCGCAGGCAGTCCGGGCAGGCCGGACGTCCGCAGCGGGCACAGCTGAGGCCGGTCGGGCGGTTCGGATGCCACCAGCAACCGGGAAGAGAGGGCGCGGACGGGTTCGGCGGTTGGCTCACGATGACTCCAACCTACCGAAACCCCATCCCTGCCTGCGGCGCGTCAGTCTTCGACGGTGATCTTCTCGATGACCACATCGGACAGCGGGCGGTCCGCCGGTCCGGTCGCGGTCGTCGCGATGGCGTCGACGACGTTGCGGGATTCCTGGTCCGCGACCTCGCCGAAGATCGTGTGCCGGAAGTTCAGGTGCGAGGTCGGCGCGACGGTGATGAAGAACTGCGAGCCGTTGGTGCCCGGCCCGGCGTTCGCCATGGCCAGCAGGTACGGCTTGGAGAACTGCAGCTCGGGGTGGAACTCGTCGCCGAACTTGTAGCCGGGGCCGCCGCGGCCGGTGCCCGTCGGGTCACCGCCCTGGATCATGAAGCCGTCGATGACGCGGTGGAAGATCGAGCCGTCGTAGAACGGACCGGAGTTGCCGCCCTTCGCGTTCGGCTGGGTGTACTCCTTGGAGCCGGTGGCCAGCCCCACGAAGTTCGCCACGGTCTTCGGCGCGTGGTCGGGCAGCAGGTTCACGTGGATGTCACCCTGGTTGGTGTGCAGGGTGGCCTTGCGGGCGCTTTCAGTCACGCCGCCATCGTGCCACCCCTTCGCACAAATGGGGGGTTCAGGGGGCGTCCCCGGCCCGTCGCGCTGGACACCGGCCCAGGAAGAAGGCACTTTCCCGAGGTTTCCGCGAGGCCCGCAGCGGGAAGCCGCAGCGGTGTCGGCGGAAAAAGGGCAGGATAGATGTCAAGCAACAGATCTGTTTCACAACGATTGATGAGGTGAAGACCATGACCCGGGCCGTGGAATCGGTCGGTGAGTCGGCCAAGTCCGGCTCGGCGGACCTGCGGAAGCTGGTCGTCGAGGCGGGCAAGGCGGGCGCGAAGGCCGCCGAGGCCGGCGCGGAGGAGCTGGGGAAGCGGAGCCGCCGCGCCCGGCGCAAGCTGGCGAAGAAGACGGAGCTGACCCGCAAGGAGCTGAAGAAGAGCTCCGCCGCGGCGCGCAAGGAAGCGCTCGCCCGCATCGCCGAGATGAAGAAGCCGGGCCGCAAGGCCAAGAAGGCCGCGATCAAGGCCGCCGCGTCGGCGGGCGAGTCGAAGCGCCGCGGCAAGAAGGACTTCAAGGCGGCGAAGAAGGAGTTCCGCGCCGCTCTGGAGGAGGCGAAGAGCGCGGCCAAGGGCACCCGCAAGCGTCGCCGCTGGCCGTGGATCCTCGGTCTCGGCGCGGTCGCGGTCGGCACCGCCGTCGCGCTGAAGTCGCGGCAGCAGGAGCCGCCGGTCGCCCCGGCGCCGCCGAAGGCCACCCCGCCTGCTCCCCCGGCTCCGCCCGCGAAGCCGGCCGCCGAGGCGAAGGACGCCAAGCCGGGCGAGCCGAAGACGAACGGCAAGGCGCCGAGCCCGTCGGCCGCCGAGAAGAAGAACTGAACGCGCGAAAAAGGGCCCCGGGAAGTGCGTCCCGGGGCCCTTTTTCGTATCGCTTAAGCGGTTCCGCCGATCCGGCCAGTGGCCGGAAGCCGGGCGGAGCCTGGCCGGATCAGGCCGCGGCGGCGTGCTTGTCGATCAGCTGGCCGAGACGCGGCAGCGCCTCCTCGACGTTCTTCTTGCCGTTCGGGCGCAGCTTCGAGTAGACCTTCTTGATGCTGTCGCGGCTGCTGCGCTCGGCGCGGGCGTCGGTGACCCCGAGCAGCGCGTCCGACGCCTCGTCCGAGCGGCTGGTCAGGTAGGCGCCGAAGTCGTTGCCGCCCTGGGCGCGGAAGTCGCTGTAGAACGGCTCGAGGGCGGCGGAGAAGTCGTCCAGGAGGCTGTCGATCGCGGACGGGATGATGCCCGGCTTGATCTTCTTCACGGCGGCGAAGCCGGTCTTCACGACCGCGCCGGAGACCCCGCCCTTGTCGGCGACCTCGGCGTCCACGAGCTCCGCGAAGTCGGCGACCACGGTGGGGCGACGGCTCGAGTCAAGCAGGATTTCCTTGAGGGTGTCAGCCACGAATCTGTCCTTGTCGTCGAAAAGGGGTAACCAAAGTATTCGGTGCCGGACGGGCACCCGCCGCGCGAGTGTTGGGGGAACCGCGCGTGCTGCTTAGAGTAATACAAGATCAACTTCACTCACCCGTGCGGAGCCCGTTACTCAGAGCTTCAGGGCAGCGATAGCCTTTTTCGCCACTGTGCGTGCTTTGATGCTCTGCTTCTGGTTGCTCGTCACGATGACGGCGGCCTCGCCCTTGGCGACGGCGTAGACCACTCCGTCCCCGGCCGGCTGGTAGCCGCCCTTCCACCCCGCGGGCTCCGAAGCCGGGTTCGACGTGTCGACCGGCGCGGCCTTGTTGACCAGCGCGGTCGCGACGTCGCTCTTGCCCACGTACACCCGCACGGTCAGCTGGAGGCTGCCGTCCGGACGGTAGAAAAAGCACGTCGGATGCGGCTCGTCGTCGGACACGCTCACCTTGGTGACGTGCTGTCCGTTCGCGTCCTGCACCGTCTCGTTGGACAGGTACGGACACTCCGCGGTGCGCGCGGGCTGCGGATCCGGCGGCAGCGCCGCGGAGGCCGAAGCGGAACTCGCCGGCGCCGAAGACGGAGTCTCCTTCGCCGGGCTCGACGGGTTGCAGCCGGCGAGCAGGACCAGGGCTGGGGCGAGAACGAGAAGTCGGCGCATGGCGGGCACAGTCAACCATGCCCGGTGAAGTCCGTGCGAAGGCGGCGCGTGCGACGATGACGTCGGATTCCGCTCAGCCCGGGGAGGTCGCGGACGTGCTCACGCCCGAGCAGTACCTGCAGGTGGTCGCCGAACGCGTGGTGCGCAGCGGCGGCAGGCTCAACACCGTCCAGATCGGACCGGTGACGTGCGCGGTCGGCCTGTTCACCGAGTCGATCATGCTGTCCACCATGAACTATTGCGTGGTCGCCGGGGCCTATCCGGAGATCGACGCGGCGACGCTGCAGCAGTTCACCGGCATGGCGACGCAGCACGCCCGCGCCAACGTGCAGGGCACGATCGGCTGGACCGCCGCGTCGGTGGTGATCTGCGGGCTCGTCGGCCGCGTGCACCCGGACGCCGCGCAGCTGGCGAGCGCGAAGACGAGCAACCAGTTCGGCGGCGAAACCCGGATGGTCGCGGTGGATCCGCAGGCGGGCGCGACCTACGCGTTCACCGGCGGGAAGCTCTGGGGCGCGGCGATGCACGGCGCGATCAGGGCCAAGCTGACGTTCTGTTTCCCGCAGCCGGGCGAGGCTCTCCAGCAGGTGCAATGGCAGCAGCAACAGGCCGCCTACGGTCAGCCCCCGCAACCGGGTCCCGGCGGATTCCCGGGGCAGATCCCGTCCGGGCCGATGCCGCAGACCGGTCCCCCGCCCGCCGCCGGACCGGCCGGGCCGCAGCCGCCGCACTACCCGCCGCCGGGGCAACCGCCGTACGGTCGGTGACATGGTTTCGTTGCGCGGCTGGCAGTCGTTTCCCGAACAGCTCCCGGAATTCGACCCGGACCACACCCCGGAAACGCCCGAGGAGCTGTTCCTCGCCTGGCTGACCGAGGCGGGCGAGCACGTGCTGGCCCCGCACGCCGTCACTCTGTCCACAGTGGACGCCGACGGGGCTCCGGACGCTCGCGTAGTGATCCTGAAGAACGTCGACGCGGACGGCTGGGCGGTCGCGACGAGTTCGGAAAGCCCGAAGGGCCAGCAGCTGGCGGCGAATCCGCGCGCGGCGCTGACGTTCTTCTGGCCTGGCCGCGGACGCCAGGTCCGGGTGCGCGGCTTGGTGGTGCCGGCCGCGCCCGAGGTGTCCGCCGACGACTTCCTCGCTCGGCCGCCCGCGTCGCGGGCCGAGGCGTACGTCGGGCATCAGTCGGAGGTGCTTTCCGATCCGGCGAAGCTCGTCGAAGCGGCCGCGGCGGCTGCGGATTGGGTAGCGGAGAACCCGGATGTGGCACCGGAAACGTGGACGCGCTACCTGATCCAGCCGGAATCGGTGGAGTTCTGGCAGGCCTCGCACGACCGGCAGCACCTCCGGGTCCGCTACCGCCGCGAACCCGCGGGCTGGGTCCGCGAACGCCTCTGGCCCTAGAGCCGCGAGTTGGCGCGCAGCTTGGCGATCGCGCCGACGGTGGCGTAACCGCGCCATTCCAGCGCGGCCGCCGGGGAGAAGCTGGCGAAGTCGACCGTCCAGCCGCCGTCGGGCTGCTGGCCCTGTTCCAACCGGGTCAGATCCGCTTCGACCGCCTCCGCGGTGAACAGCCGCCGGGACGGGCCGGGCACCGGGCTGAAGTCCAGCGGACGCAGCACCTCGCCTTCGGAACCGCCCTGCACCGGGACGATTCCGCTCTCCGGCAAGAACTTCCCCAGCTTCGTCAGGAGTTCATCGGCTTCCGGATACCTGCCGTGCACGGCGTCGAGCAGGTGGATCGCGAAGCTCAACTCGATGACGTGCGGCATCTCCTCGAGCTCCCGGATCGCCCGCAGGCACGTCTCGGTCGCCCGCGCGAGCCACGGATGCGCCGCGACCGACGGGTCGTGTTCGGCGACCCGCCACGCCGCGGACGTGACGAACGCGGTGCTCTGCAAGGAGAACACCGTCGGATCGGCTCCGGTCCAAAAGGGAGCGCACGCGGCCGGGTCCGCGACCGGGAACGCGAACGGCAGCCCGCCGTCGGTGAACGACACCGATTCCAGCCAGTCGCACAACTGCACCGCGTGCGGCGTGGTCACCGGCGCGACATCGGCGAACACCTCGAACGCGTGCAGCGCGCCGCCCGGCTGGCTTTCCGGCGCGCGCAAGTCCGGTTCCAGACCCCAGCCGTATCCGCCGTCCGGATTCCGGTAGGCAGCGACCGCCGCGAGCACCTCCTCGGCCCGTCCGTTTCCGTTCAGCAGCTCGAACCGCCGCTGGTCCAGCACCCTGCCGTGCCCGGCGAGGAACGGGGCGACGGCCTCCAAGTTCACAGTCACCCGGAAACCGTCGCACGAGTCCGGCGCGCGGGTCTTGAACGAATCGGCCACCAGCCCGAAAGAGCGGATTGCTGGGGCTCGGGCGATCGCCGTGGCACGATTCGGAAGTGACCAGCAAACCGGACGACGCGCAGCGATTGGCCGATCTCGCACGGTTGCGCCGGGTGCGCGACCGGATCGACCGCGAGTACGCGCGTCCCCTGGACGTCGAGGCGCTCGCGCGGAGCGTCAACGTGTCCGCCGGGCACCTGAGCCGGCAGTTCCGCGCCGCTTACGGAGAGTCGCCGTATTCGTATCTGATGACCCGCCGCATCGAGCGCGCGATGGCGTTGCTCCGGCGCGGCGACCTGAGCGTCACCGAGGTGTGTTTCGAGGTCGGGTTCTCGTCGCTGGGGACGTTCAGCACGCGCTTCACCGAGCTGGTCGGAAAGCCGCCGAGCGTGTACCGCCAGGAGGAGACCGGGGCGACCGAGGGCATGGCACCGTGCGTCGCCAAACAGGTCACCCGACCGATCAGGAATCGAGAAGCACCCCGTTCGGCGCGAACCTAGTGTGATCGGCATGGACATGACGATTCACGCGAGCTTCCTCCCGCACACCGATCCGGAAGCGACGCTGACCTTCTACCGCGACGTCCTCGGCTTCGAGGTGCGCAACAACGTCAAGTACGGCGACATGGCCTGGATTACCGTCGGCCCGCCCGGGCAGCCGGACACCTCGCTCGTGCTGCAGCCGGTCGCCGCGTTCCCCGGCCTCACCGACGACGAACGCCGGATGATCACCGAAATGATGGCCAAGGGCACCTACGCCGCGCTGAACCTGGCCACGAAGGACGTCGACGCGACCTTCAACCGGTTGCAGGCCAGCGACGCCGAGGTCGTGCAGGAGCCCACCGACCAGCCCTACGGCGTCCGGGACTGCTCGTTCCGCGACCCGGCCGGGAACCTCATCCGCATCCAGCAAGCGAGCTGAAGCAGTCCGAGCCGGACCGCCGGGAAAAGAAACTGGGAGAGAGATGACCAAGGCCAAGGGGAAGACCACGCCGGGGCACGCCGCGGACAGCCATGACCTGATCCGCGTGCAGGGCGCCCGCGTGAACAACCTCAAGGACGTCAGCGTCGAACTCCCGAAGCGCCGGCTGACGGTGTTCACCGGGGTGTCCGGCTCGGGCAAGAGCTCGCTGGTGTTCAGCACGATCGCGGCCGAATCGCAGCGGCTGATCAACGAGACCTACAGCAGTTTCGTGCAGGGTTTCATGCCGACGCTGGCCCGTCCCGAGGTCGACGTGCTCGACGGGCTGACCACCGCGATCATCGTCGACCAGCAGCGGATGGGGGCCGATCCGCGCTCGACGGTCGGCACCGCCACCGACGCCAACGCGATGCTGCGGATCCTGTTCAGCAGGCTCGGCACCCCGCACATCGGGTCGTCGCAGGCGTTCTCGTTCAACGTCGCCTCGATCAGCGGCGCGGGCGCGGTCACCGTGCGGCGCGCCGGGAAGGAGATCAAGGAGCGGCGCAGCTTCAGCGTCACCGGCGGCATGTGCCCGCGCTGCGAGGGCCGCGGTTCGATCAACGACATCGACCTCTCCCAGCTGTACGACGACTCGAAGTCGCTCGCCGAGGGCGCGCTGACCATCCCCGGCTACACCCCGGGCGGCTGGAACTACCGGCTCTACACCGGGTCCGGGCTGGTCGACCCGGACAAGCCGATCCGCAAGTACACGAAGCGCGAGCTGCAGGACTTCCTGTACAAGGAACCGACGCGGATGAAGATCGAAGGCATCAACATGACCTACGAGGGTCTGGTGCTGCGGATCCAGAAGTCGTATCTGTCCAAGGACGTCGAGGCGATGCAGCCGCACATCCGCGCGTTCGTGGACCGCGCGGTCACCTTCGCGACGTGCCCGGAATGCGACGGGACGCGGCTGAGCGAGCTGGCGCGGTCGTCCAAGATCGACGGGATGAGCATCGCCGACGTATGCGCGATGCAGATCAGCGACCTCGCCGACTGGGTCGGGAAGCTGTCCGACCCGTCGGTCGCGCCGCTGCTCAAATCGCTGCACGAGACGCTCGAATCGTTCGTGGAGATCGGTCTCGGCTACCTGTCGCTGGACCGGCCGGCGGGCACGCTGTCCGGCGGCGAGGCGCAGCGGGTGAAGATGGTCCGGCACCTCGGCTCGTCGCTCACCGACGTCACGTACGTCTTCGACGAGCC
Source organism: Amycolatopsis sp. CFH S0740 (assembly GCF_004522315.1). Lineage (NCBI taxonomy): Bacteria > Bacillati > Actinomycetota > Actinomycetes > Pseudonocardiales > Pseudonocardiaceae > Amycolatopsis > Amycolatopsis sp. CFH S0740. Next base: position 207,605 of record NZ_SDLS01000003.1, read on the forward strand.
CACCATCGGCCTGCACCCGCACGACATCCAGCGGATGAACGACCTGCTGCTCCGCTTGCGGGACAAGGGAAACACCGTCCTCGTGGTGGAGCACAAGCCGGAGGCGATCGCGATCGCCGACCACGTGGTCGACCTCGGGCCGGGCGCGGGCACGAACGGCGGCACGGTGTGTTTCGAGGGCACTGTGGACGGTCTGCGCGCGAGCAAGACGTTGACCGGCAAGCATTTGGACGACCGTGCCTCGCTCAAGCCGTCGGTGCGGGAGCGCACGGGCGTGCTGGAAATCCGCGGCGCGAACACGCACAACCTGCAGGACGTGGACGTCGACATCCCGCTCGGCGTGCTGTGCGTGATCACCGGGGTCGCCGGATCCGGCAAGAGCTCGCTGATCCACGGGTCGATCCGGGAATCCGATGACGTCGTGTCGGTGGACCAGGCCCCGATCCGCGGTTCGCGGCGGAGCAACCCGGCGACCTACACCGGGCTGCTCGAACCGATCCGCAAGGCCTTCGCCAAGGCCAACAACGTGAAGCCCGCGCTGTTCAGCGCCAACTCCGAGGGCGCGTGCCCGAACTGCAACGGCAACGGCGTCATCTACACCGACCTCGGGATGATGGCCGGAGTGGCCACCACCTGCGAGGTCTGCGAGGGCAAGCGGTTCGACGCCTCGGTGCTGGAGTACCACTTCGGCGGACGGGACATCAGCGAGGTGCTCGCGATGTCGGTCGCCCAGGCCACCGCGTTCTTCGCCGACGGCGACGCGAAAACCCCGGCCGCGCACCGGATTCTCGAACGGATGGAACAGGTCGGACTCGGCTACCTGACCCTCGGCCAGCCGCTGACCACGCTGTCCGGCGGCGAGCGGCAGCGGCTGAAGCTGGCCACGCACATGGGGTCGAACGGCGGTGTCTACATCCTCGACGAGCCGACCACCGGCCTGCACCTCGCCGACGTGGAACAGCTGCTCGGGCTGCTGGACCACCTCGTCGAATCGGGCAAGTCGGTGATCGTCATCGAGCACCACCAGGCCGTGATGGCGCACGCCGACTGGATCATCGACCTCGGCCCCGGGGCCGGCCACGACGGCGGCCAGGTGGTCTTCGAGGGGACGCCCGCCGAGCTGGTGAAGAAGAAGCGGACGCTGACCGGGAAGCACCTGGCCGCCTACGTGGGCTAGTCGAGCGGCGGCCGCCGGTCGGTCCAGGGCAGCGCCTGTTCCAGGGTGCGGGAGACCTGCAGCAGCAGGTCTTCCCGCCAGGGCGCGGCCACCAGTTGGACGCCGACCGGCAGGCCGCTGGCCGCGTCGTGGTGCAGCGGGAGGGAGATCGCGGGCTGGCCGGTCACGTTGAACAGCGACGTGAACACGCCCATCGGATACGCGGCCACCACCGGATTTCCGCTCGCTCGCCACGCGCCGACCTTCGGCGGGAGACACGCCATGGTCGGCGTGACCAGCAGATCGAAGCTGCCGACGAAGGCCTCGACAATGCGGCGGGAGAACACCTGGGTCTGGTGCACGCTCTCCGCGTACGTCCAGGAATCGACCGACTTCGCGGCTTCGCGCTGTGCCCGGTTGTGCGGTTCGATGCGGTCCGGGTCGATTACCGGGACACCTGCGCTGGCGACGTTCCAGACTTTCAGGAATGTCGAAAGCAGCTCCGCGGACGTCGGCAGCGGAAGCGGCTTGTCGACGATGTGGTGTCCGGCTTCCTCCAGCGCGCGAAGGGTTTTGTCGACCGCGGTCAGACAGGCCGGGTCGACCTCGATGCCGTCGATCAGCGAGGTGGTGAGGACACCGATCCGCAGGCGAGCCGGGGGTTCGGTGTTCAGCGCGTCGGCAAGCGACTGGGCGGGCGTCGGTTGCGACCACCACGCGCCCGGGTCGTGCCGCGTGAGGACGTCCAGCGCGGCCGCGGTGTCGGCCAGCGTCCGGCTGACGACGCCGCTGGTCGCGAAGCCCTCGACCTCCACCACGGCGTTCGTGACCAGGCCGCGGGTCGGCTTCAGCCCGACGAGACCGGTGCACGACGCCGGGATGCGGATCGACCCGCCGCCGTCCTCCGCGTGCGCGACCGGGGCCATTCCGGCGATGACGGCGACCCCCGCGCCGCTCGACGAACCGCCGGGCGTGCGGTCCGGGTCCCACGGGTTGCGCGAGATGCCCTGCGCCTCGCTCTCGGTGAAGGGCACCGCGCCGAATTCCGACGTCGTGGTCTTGCCGAGCGGGAGGAAACCCGCGTCGGTGAACCGCTGCACGATCGGGTCCGACTTGGGCTGCGGGGAACGGTCGGTGGCCAGCGAACCGTAAGTGGTCGGCCAGCCGGCGACGTTGACGAGGTCCTTGATCGGCAGCGGAACCCCGTGGAACGGCGGCAGTTCCTCCGGCGCGCACCGCACCACAGCGTCGGCGGCGGCTTTCGCCGCGGCGCGGACCTCGTCGTCGGCGCGGAAGCAGAAGGCGTTGAACTTCGGATCCAGCTCGGCGATGCGGGCGAGGTAGCACTCGGCGACCTCGACCGGGCTCACCTCCTTCGCGCGGATCGCGGCGGCGAGTTCAACAGCGGAATTCATCATCACGGATCCCCTTTCCGGTACCCGTTCAGCCTGGTCGGGGCAGTGGCGGCCGGTCTTGGAGAAATGTCGCGCAGGCGAATTTGTCTACGATGGCGGCATGCGACCAGCCGAGTGGGCTCGCGACGGACCAGCGGTGTGGGGCATCGCCGTGCCGTCCCGGCCGCTCCGGCTCCCCGGGGTGCGGATGGCCGGATTCGTCGGCGACACCGTCGACCAGGTGGACCTGACAGTGGTCCCGTACCCGGCCGTCACGCTGTTTCTCAACCTGCGCGAAAAGCTGCTCGTCAACGACGTGGCGCGCGGCAGCGTTGTCGCCGGACTTGTGCCGCACGGGATGCGCGTGCGCGGGCAGGACATCGAATGCGTGCAGATCCGGCTGTCGCCCGAGGTCGCACACGCGGTGCTCGGGACGGAGTTGAGCGGCGAGGTCGTGTCCCTCGAGGACGTCTGGCCCACCGAACTGTCCGGCCAGCTGCGCGCGCTCGACTCCTGGAACGACCGGTTCGCCCTGGTGGAAGCCGCTTTGGGCAAGCGGTACGAGGCCGGTCGCACGGTCGATCCGGAAGTTGCCTTCGCCTGGCGGCGGATGGACGCGCACCACGGTCAGGTGCGGATCGAGCAGCTGGCCGACGAGACCGGATGGAGCCGGAAACGTCTGTGGTCCCGGTTCCGGAGCCAGTTCGGGCTCAGCCCGAAACGCGCGGCGCAACTGGTCCGGTTCGACCACGCGGTGCACCGGCTCGCCGCGGGCGAAAGTCCCGCTTTGGTGGCGGCGGAGAGCGGCTACGTCGACCAGTCGCACCTGCACCACGAGGTCAAAGCCTTCGCCGGGGTCACCCCCTCCGCCGCCGCGAACGCGCCGTGGCTCGCGGTCGACGAGGTCGCCTGGTCTCGCCCCCACTGCGCGAACGGGTGATCGCACCGGCATGATCGCGGAGTGACTTCCATCCGGCCCCCCGCTGTCGCGCTGCGCCGGTGGCTAGACGACGCCGGCACCCGTCGTCCGGCGGTGTTCCTGCTGGTCCTCGCCTCGGTGGCGGTGGCAGTGACGATTCTGTGGCTCGTCTGCACGATGTGGCCGCTCGACCTGGAGATCTACCGGTCCGGCGCGCGGGCGCTGGCCCAGGGTGAGGACGTCTACGGTCCGCTCCCGCCGACCCGCGCCGGGCTGATCCTGCCGTTCATCTACCCGCCGTTCGCGGCCGTCGTGTTCCTGGTGTTCGCCGCGATGCCGTTGCCGTTGGGCGCGATGCTGATGCTCGCCGTCTCACTGGCGTGCCTGTGCGGGACGGTCTACGTCGTGGTCCGGCCCCATGCCGGGCGGCGGACCGCGATGCTGGCGGCACTCGTGATCGGGGCTGGTTCGCTGGCGTTCGAACCGGTCCGCGAGACGTTGTGGTTCGGGCAGATCAACCTCCTGCTGATGGCTCTCGTGGTGATCGACTGCCTCGGCCCCCGGACCCGGCTGCCCCGCGGCGTCCTGCTGGGCCTCGCCGCCGCCATGAAGATCACCCCGGCCGGATTCCTGCTGTTCTTCCTGCTGAAAAGGGACTTCCGGGCGGCACTGACCACGGTGGTCACGTTCGTGCTCGCCGGCGCGGCCGGGTTCGTGATCGCGCCGGAAGCGTCGATGAAGTACTGGTTCGGCGGCGGATTGACCGGCGCGTCCGGGATGAGCGGATCGATTTTCGCGACAAACCAGACCATCCAGGGCGCGGTGCACCGGTTCGGGCTCGCCGAAACGCCGACGCTGATCCTGGTCGCGGTGCTGACCCTGGCCGCGCTCGCGCTGACCGTTCCCGCCATGCTGCGCGCCGACCCGTCGATGGCGTTCCTGCTCAACGCGGCGGCGATTCTGGTGTGTTCGCCGATTTCGTGGTCGCACCACTGGGTGTGGATCGTGCCCGCGATCGTGCTGTTCGCCGCTCGCGCGCACACCCGGACCGCGGTCGCCGGTTTGGCTGCCGTGGCGGCGATTTTCGTGATCGCCCCGCATTCGTGGCTGCCGAAGAACGGATACCTGGAGCTGTCCTGGGGACCGGTCGAGCACGTGATCGGCAACAGCTACTTGCTGCTGGCCCTGGGTTTTCTGGGCTGGCAGTGCTACTCGACGCGCCGTCAGACCGCCGCGGTCTGAGCCAGCAACGGCTCCGGCAACGGGTCCGCGTGGAGTACGTGCAAGGTGCTGACCGCCCGGGTGAGCGCGACGTACAACCGTTGCAGCCCACGCTCTTCCGCCGCCACGATGCGCGCCGGTTCGACCACCAGGACCGTGTCGTACTCCAGTCCCTTCGCCAAACTCACCGGTGCCAGCGTGATCCGGGCTGTCCCCTCGGTACCCAACACCGTGTGGTCCAGCCCGCGCTCGGTGAGGACGCGGTGCAATTCGGGGATGTCCGCGTCGGCGGCCAGCAGCCCGATCGACCCTTCCTGCTGCAGGGCCGTCTCGCAAGCATCGGCCGCAGCGGCGATCGTCTCGTCGGTTTCGGTCAGGTGCAAGGCATCTGCGGAATGCCGGAACGACGTGGGACTCCGCAGCTCCGGCGCGATGTGCGGGAGCAGCCGGGCAGCGAAGTCGAGGACATCCGCCGGAACGCGGTAGCCGTGCGTGAGTTCTTCGATCCGCCCGCCGGGCCGGTCTAGATGGGTCAGCACGGTCGTCCAATCGCGGACCGCGGACGGACTGGTCGCCTGTGCGACGTCGCCGAGAACCGTGCACGCACCAGCCAGCCGGCGTGCGATCGCCCGCAGATGCATCGGGCTGAGGTCCTGCGCCTCGTCGACCACGACGTGCCCGAGCTTCGCCGGCCGCTCGATCAGCGCCGCGACCTCGTCCAGCAACGCGAGATCGAGCGTCGACCAGGTCATCGCCTTGCGACTGCGCGGACGCGGACGGATGAGCGCTTCCTGTTCCTCAGCACTAAGGATTCCGTCGGCCGCTTCGGCGAGAAGTGCGTTATCGGTTAGCAAGTCGTAGACCAACCGCGCGGGCTCGACGGCAGGCCACATGTCCCGGACCGCCTTGTTGATCGCGGCATTGCGGCGAAGCTGATGGAGGGTCGCGCTCGTGCCGCCGGACCGCTCCATCTCGCGCAGGACCCGATGGGCGAGCCGCTGGGCCAGCAATTCGCGCCCCGCGCTGTAATCCGCGCCGCGGCTGAGGATTTCCGTGAGTTCCTCGGCGATGTCCTCGGGATACAACCGCCAGGTCCGGTGCTGGTACTTCACCTCGAGCGTCCGGTCGACCGGCCGGATCCGCGCCCACACGTGCCGCCGGACGACCTCCGCCATCCGGACGTCGCCCTTGATGCGCGCCGTCCGCGGATCGTCGACGTACTCGGCTGACTGGCCCGCCCCGGTCAGTTCGTCAATCGTGGCTTGGGAAACCGCCACCTCGCCGAGGGCCGGAAGCACGCCCGCGATGTACGCGAGAAACGACCGGTTCGGCCCGATCACCGCGACCCCGCCGGCCTTCTGCAGCCGCACCCGCTCGGTGTAGAGCAGGTACGCCAGCCGATGCAGCCCCACCGCGGTTTTGCCGGTGCCCGGTGCGCCCTGGATGCAGATCGTCCGGTCGACCGGCGCGCGAACGAGCCGCATCTGGTCCGGCTGGATCGTCGCGACGATGTCGCGCATCGGCCCCTGCCGAGGCCGCTCGATCTCTGCGGTGAGCAGCCGATTCTCTGACGAGCCTGGCCGATCGAGCGGCTCGTCCTCGTACGCGCTGAGCACTCCGGCCTGGTCGAATCCGTAGCGCCGCCGGACCCGCACGCCCATCGGATGATCGTGATCGGCTTCGTAAAACGCCCTCGCGAGCGGCGCCCGCCAATCGATCACCAGAGGTTCGCCGTCGTCGTCACGAATCCCTCTGCGGCCCAGGTAAACGAGGTCATGTTCGGGCGACCGGGTATGCGACCCGCGCGCCGCCTCGTAGACCTCGCCCGGCGGATAGTCGAGGCGGCCGAAGAAGAGCGGCGCGTCGTCGATATCCGCTAGCTCCTCGGCGATCTCGATGCGAAACTGCCTGAGGACGTGGTTGAAGTACTTGTCGTCGACCGCGTCGCCCTCGCCCATTCCCGTCGCGATCGCGGTCTTGATCTCTGCCCGCATGCGGTCCAGCTCGGCGTGACAGGCCTGGAGAAACTCGCGCTCTACCCGGATCTCTGGTTCCAGTATCTTCACTGGGTTAAATATACAACCGAGTCAAGTTTTTATCCTGGTTCGAGTTCCGGTTAGGCTGGCGGCCGTGTCAGGACTGCGCGAGCTCAAACGCCGCCGCACGAGGGAAGCCATCGCCTCGGCGGCCCTGCGCCTGTTCCGCGAATCCGGCTTCGACGGGGTGTCGGTGGCCGATATCGCCGCCGAGGCCGAGATCTCGAAGCCGACGCTGTTCGCGTACTTCCCGACGAAGGAAGACCTGGTCATCCACCAGTTCGTCGACGAAAACGGCCCCGCGGAAATCGTCCGTGCGCGGCTGCCTGAGGTGTCGGCACTGTCCGCGCTGGAACGGTCTTTCCTGGACCGCCTGGCCGCTCGCGACCCCCTGACCGGCCTGAACGACTCGCCGGACGCGATCACGTGCCACACGCTGCTGTACTCAACGCCTGCGCTACTGGCGCGGCTTGCCACGTACCTGCTGGAGAAGGAACAGGAGCTGGTCGAGGAACTGCGCGCGTCGTGCGGTGTCTCGGACGAGTTCACCGCACGGCTGGTGGCTGCGCAGATCTTCGGGGCGCAGCGAATCTTGGGCTTCCACAACGCCCGGGAGATCCGCGGTGGGCGAAGCGCTGATGAGACTTATCCGGATGCTGTTGCCCGGGCGGAGGCGGCGTATCGGATGTTGCGGGAGGGTCTGGCTTCGGTGCTGTGACTCAGTCCGGGGGCCGCGCGAAAGGGCCAGACCTCGCAAGGCCTGGCCCCTTCCGCAGCTCGCGCTCGCTCAGTTCTGATCCGGGCTGTCGACCGGCACGCCCTGGTACCCAGTCCCCTGGTCCTGCGCGTTCGGCGGGTCCACCGGAACCCCGTGGTAGCCGGTGCCCTGGTCCTGGTCGGCGGGCGGGTCGATCGGCACCCCGTTGTACCCCGTGCCCTGGTCCTGCGGGTCCGGAGTGTTCTCGTCCTTGAGCGGCGTGGTGTGCAGCTTGAAACCGTCCTTCGCGCAGCGGATCTCGTGCGTGCCCTCCGCGCCGGTGTCGGTCAGGCACTGCCAGCCCCGGACAGTCAGCATGTAGTTGGATCCGACGGCCTTGTCGATATTGTCGAAGTATTCGGTGATGACATTGAACGCTTCGACGCAACCAACGGTACCTGCCTTGGTTTCGTCCGCGATCAAATCAACCTTGCGCGGTCCGACCGGTCCACCGAGGGTGCTGCAATTAACGTCCTCCGCACTGGCCCCGCCACCGCCGCTGCCGCCCTTTTTCACTGGCGTTTCCGGCTGCTGCACCTGGCTTTTCGCCGCGACGTTGACCGGGGCGGATTGGTTGCTCGCCGGGGCTGCCGAATTCTGGCCAGAGCACGCGGAAAGCAGTGCGACCGCACCGAGAGCCGCTCCGACGGTGGCCAATTTGACAGTCTTCCTGAGCATTTCAATTCTCCCCTGACCAGCGCTTGGCTTTCCCTTTGCCTATAGAGACGCACACCGCTGGAGGGGGTTGCGAAGAAATTCCGCGGACTTCGTCGGGAAAGCGCCTCAGCCCCAAAACCGCACTTCGGGGTACCGCGGCGACGGCCCGTCCAGCAGCCGCTGGGGCACCCCGCGCAGGTGCTCGTCCAGGAACGCGGTCAGGTACGCCTCGCTGACCCGGACCGCCCGCAGCGGATCGATCTTCAGTCCCGGCACCGGCACCCCGGCCTGCTGGCAGAGCAGCAGCTGATCAGTGAACATGCTGTGTTCCCCGTCGTCGACGGTGATCCACCGTTTCCATCCGGTCATCTCTCTCCATGCCGAGTCCCACGACGGATCGACCGTCCCGCCCGGCTCGTGCACCGGCGCTCCGAACTGCAGAAACGGCCGATCCAGCCCGGTCACCGGGAGGTAGTACATGCCGTCCAGCATTGCCCCGGCGCGGATCCGCCGGTCGGCCAGCATCGCCGGTGCCGTGCTGGCTCCGCCGATCGAATGCCCGACCATCGCGATCCGCCGCGCGTCGATCAGCCGCCCGCCGCCCCACACCGGATTCCGGCCCACGAGCCGATCGAGTACGAACGACACGTCCGCCGCCCGGGTTTGAACAAGTTTCACCCAGTCCTTCGCAGCGCATGCCACGCATTCCGTCGTATGCCCGTCCGGGAAGGTGATCGCCGTCGACTCGTAGTTGTGCCCGAGCCCCGCCACGACATACCCGCGGCTGGCCAGCTCCTCCGCCAACGACGACAACGTCGCGCGCGGCAACGTGAACCCAGGCGACAACACCACCAACGGCATCCGCCGGAACTGCGGCAGAGCGTCCACAGTGGAATGTGTCCGCACCTTCGTCAGCGCGTCCTCCGGCACTGACTTATCGCCCAGCTCCTTCACCATCAGCTCCGACTCTCGCTGAGTGAGGTACTGCGTGGGCCGCCATCCGGGATACTGCGCCGGATACCACAGCGTCACCATCATTTCCCGCCGCTGCGAAGGAACCCACGGATCCGCGCGGGAAGTGTCGGTGAAGTGAAAGGCAGTAGTCCCGACCGGGCTGGCCCCGCCAGGCCGCGGCAACGCCAATCTCGGTGCCGCCTGCGCTGTCCCCGCCCCGACCACGGCGAGCATCGCCGCGACGATCGCAATTACGCGTAGTCTCATGACTCCAGCTTGGAGCCGCGCGACCCCCGGCAGCATCGGTGATGCCCCCGATAGCGAAGTCATCTTCCAGGACGATGCTCAGCTGACGACGTCCGCCAGCCGGGCGATTTCGTCGACGTCGTCAGTCGTCGGCACGAAGACCAGCTCGTCCGCGCCCAACTCGGCAAACTCCGCGATGCATTTCCGAACCATCTCCGGAGACACACAGGGCACGACACTGTCCGCGACTTCCTTAGGAGCCAACCGATAGAAGTCCCGGACATTCGCCAACCCGGCGTCGACGTCTCCCAAAACGAAGTACGCCAACGAAACCAGCCGCGGCTCCCCGGCCCGGCCGCCCTCGCGCCAAGCACGTTTCGCCGCTTCGAACCGAGGAGCGGTCGCTGCCACCGAGCCCGAACCGGCGATATATCCGGTGCCCCACCGCACCATCCGCCGCAACGCCTGCTCGGTGTAGCCGCCGAACAACATCGGCACCTGCCGGGTCCCGCTCGGCACCGCCGCGTTCTTGCCGCCCCAGACTTCCCGATAAGTCTCCAGGTCAGCATCAAACCGAACGCCCCGGCCCCGTGCGCCGAGCCCAGGCACGGTGAACTCCTCCTCCCGAAGCCCCACCCCGACCCCGAATGTCAGCCGATGCCCGGAAACCCCGTCGATGCTCGCGATTTCCTTGGCCAGCAACGCTCCGGGCCACGTCGGCGCGAGCAACACACCGCTCAGCAGACCGATCCGCGTCGTCGCCCCGGCCGCGGCGGCCAGCGAAACCGTGTCGCTCACCCCCGGATACGCGTATCTGCCGATCGTCGCCAGCGAGGAAAAGCCCGCCTCCTCCGCCCTCGCCGCCCACCGCGGCACGACCGCGGGGTCGACGTCGCGCACTTGATTCGGAAGCCCGATGCCGATTCGCACTCGATGATCCTCTCGAACTGTTGCCTGACCCGGCTCTCAATGACAGCATGCTGTCATGTCCGATAAGTTAGCGATACGACAGCATGCTGTCAAGAAGGCCTGCGACTCCTACAACGACCTGATGGACGAGGTCATCCGGCTCTCCGACGTCCTGGAAGCAGTCGGCAACGGCATCGCCCGCCCGACGGGGTTGAGCGTCGCGCGGTACCAGGTGCTGGCCGCGGTCGAAGCGGAAGCCGCCCCGGTCGGAACCATCGCCTCGCAGCTGGGCCACACGAGACAAAGCGTCCAACGAGTCGCCGACCTGCTCGTCGACGACGACCTCGCCTGCTATCGCCCGAACCCCGCGCACCAACGCGCCAAACTGCTCGAAGCGACCCCAGCCGGACGTACGGCTTTGCACCGAATGCAAGCGGCGTACGAAGATCTGGCCCTCCGCACCACCGACGGCTTGGACCTGGAACGCCTCGAACTGGCCCGGCAGACGCTCATCGAGCTGCGCCATCGTCTGCGGTCCGAACTGGCCTAAGCTGGCGTCGCCGGATGCCACGCCAAGGAGAAACCCTCGATGCGCAAGCGAAAAACGCTGCCGAAGAATTTTAGCGAACTGCTGTCCTCCGCATCGCTCGCAGAACTCCAGGCAGTGTTCCAGCGCACCGAGTTGGCCGCGCGCGGCGGATACGGCAAGGAAACGGCGATCGGCTTTCTCGAGTGTCCCGACGAACTCATCGTCTGGCTAGTCGAGCAAGGCCTCGACGTGGATACCGCCAACCAGTACGGCGAGACTCCACTGTGGACACGAGCCGCGAGAGGCGCGGCTGCGCAAATCCCGCTGCTGCTTTCACTCGGCGCGGACATCGAACGGCCACGCGCGCACAGCGGTACTCCATTGCACGGCGCGGCCGGCAGGCAAAGACCGGAGACCGTGCGAGTCCTGATCGAGCAAGGCGCGGATGTGCACGCGACGATCGACGGCAAACCAGGCCGCACCCCGCTCCTGCACGGCTTGCGGCTCACCGAGAACATCGGGATCGCCGGGATGGCCGAAACTGCCGCGCTGCTCCTCGAAGCCGGCGCTCCCGTACCGGACGAGGCGCGAGAGCTGGTCCGCCGGATCGGAGCCAAATTCGAGTTCCACCGCCCGAATTTCAGCCACGATCTCCTCGACGCGACCGACGCCGGACTGCACGAGCTGTACCGGTTGTTCGACGTCGAACCGGTCCCGCCGCGGCTGATCCACGACGGAACCTCCCCGATCGCGGTGCCCGACGGAACCTGGCAGAAGCAGCATGACCACCTGTGGGAGCTGCTCGTACCGCCCTCCGGCGCGGCGAAAACCGTGCAGGGAGAAGCAATCCGCCTCTCCGGCAAAGTTGCGCACGAGATCCTCGACAACGGCAGCATCAACTGGGACCACTCGTTCCGCGCGATGGCCGACGCGCTCCCCGCCTGCTTCGCGTCGGGCACCCCGCTGCCCGAACTTCAGGAAGCGCAGACCCTCGCCAAGCGCATCCGCTCCGGCAACGGAACCGACGACGAACTGGCTCGGCTGTCCGAACTCGCCGTCGCGTGGGTCCGGCTCAACCCCACCCCGTTGCCGATGACCTCGCCGGACTACCACCGTTAACCGGACAGCACCGCGCCCAGCTGGTTGGCCAGCCATCGTTCGAAGGCGGCCGATGTCCATCCGCAGCGCCGGACGAGCCGGTCGTACACCTCGGGCGCGGTGAGCGTCCAGACCGCGTCGACCGCCTCGTCGAATCGCTGCGACGGCAGGTGCCCGCGTTCCGCGAGGCCGCGCAGGCTGTTCGTGTTGCCCTTTCTGCGTTCGGAGTCGATGGTCGCCACGAAGTCCTCGAGCACCTTGTCGCCGCCGGGACCGTGTTCGACCAGAACCCCGAGCAGCGGCCCGACCCGGTCGGAGATAGCGCGTACCCAAGCGGCATACGCGGCCGCGTAGGACGGCACGTCGGTCGCGTCGGCCACCCGGCGGAATTCGGGACGTTCGCTCATCGGCGTCTGGTCCTCGTCGCCGGCGAGCATCACGTCATAGACCGCCTTGATGACCTCGGCCTTGCCACCGACGGAGTTGTACACCGTCTGGGGGCTGACCCCCGCCGCCTCGGCGAGGCCAGTGATCGTCATGCCCGCGTAACCGCCACCGCCGAGGAGCAGCCCGCGCGCCGTCCGCACGATGTGCGCGCGGGTGGCCTGGGCCTTCTCCTCGCGCTGCGGGGCGCTGTATTGCCTTGCCACAGCCCTCCCAATCCGCTAGATTCTGATTCCACTGGATTTAGGTTCCAGTCAAGTTCGAAGAGGAGCTTAGTCGTGACCAACCCCGCACGCACCGCCGCCCTTGCCGTGTTCGACGCGATCAACACCGGAGAGCTTTCCGTCCTCGACGACCTGGTCACCCCGGACTTCGTCGACCACGGGTCCCCGTTCCCGCTGCCGCCCGGACCCGCGGGCTACCGGCAGATCCTTACCTTCGTGCACCACGTGCTGAACATCAGATACGCGATCGACGACATCTTCGACACTGACGACCGCATCGTCGTCCGCGCGACCGCCACCGGAACCGGAGTAGACGCGGTGCACGGCGCGGGCAGCGCAGGCAAGCCGTACCAGATGACCACGGTGCACATTTACCGCACCGAAGGCACTTTGCTCGCCGAACACTGGGGCGTCCGGGACGAACTCGGCGCCCGCATCCAGCTCGGCACGCTGCCCGCGCCCGACTTCGCTCCGCAAGACGCCTGAATCAGGCTGGCTCTTTCGCGGACAGTCCGAGCGAAAGACTGCGCACCATCCGATACCGGCGGAACCCGCCGCCGCGCACGCCCGGGAATTCCTGCACCTTCTGCCATTCGTCGGACACCCCGACCGTCCCCCGGCCGGACCGCGCCAACGCGTCGCGATGCGACTGTTCGTCGGTCCACTCCGCGTAGTTGAGCACTCGCGTCCCGTCGGTGCTGACATGGAAGTGCCCGGACAGCCCGCCCGGCGCGGGCTTCTCCTCACTGGCCAACGCGCCGAACACGGTATCCACCCAACGCCGCTGGCGCTGCGCGTCCGCACCGTCGAACTCAACGCTCACCACGACAATGCACCCCGGAACGGTCACGTTGTCCCGATTTCCGCTGCGATACAACCGATATTCGACCGGATCACTCGCGGAAACCCGTTGCACCAGACCGGGATCAGCTGCTCCCTCGGCCCACTGGGTATAGACCAGCGTGCCCTCGCCCTCGGTACTGGCCAAGGTATTGAACGAAATCAGCCCGACCGGCCATGGTTCTTTCTCCAGCCGGGCAAGCACCTCCGCCGCCTCGACGGTCGTTTCGGCAACCAGCACAGCGTCGACGTCCGTGCGCACAAAGTCAGGGCGCGCAACGCGATTGACAGTCATAAGGGTCCTTCCAAGATCGATGACGACTCTTGAAGGATCGAACTTCAAGGGAAGTTGAAGTCAAGCCATCAACCACGACTCTCGTTACTCTGACGGCTACGAGGGCAGGGGCTCTTGATAGTTTCCAAGCACGCCAAGATGATGGGCTGTCTCGGTGTCGGCACTGTTGGCAGCCGGATGCAGCATCCGTAGTCGCGGGCTAACCCCGCGGCGACCTGCAGATCTACGAGATCTACAAAGCCGAGGACTGGGGACTTTCGTTCACCAACGACACGGTTTCCGGCCGGGCCGAGGAACAATCCTCCGTACAGCCGTCCCAGTTGAGCGCCGATCCCGGCGAGCACGGCAAGGGACCTTGGCAGTGGAGCGGTTGCTTCCGCACGAACCACGGCAACTGCCACCCGCGTCGCCGGTCCGGGCGGTCAGCCCAAGGAAGCCACCTCGAACAGGAAGGTGGGCGACGGCGAGATCTGCTGAATTCCGATGCCCCCGGGTCACGAGGATCTGTCGTTCAAAGTGGGCCGCCGCGTGGTCACGAACTCGACTTTCCGCAGCGAGGACCACCAGGAGCCGGCGCTCAACCAGGTGTTCGGCGAGGCCATTTTCAAGATCATCGACCGCCTGAAGCAGAGCCTCTGACGCACAAATCCCCGTCCAGCTTCGGCCGAACGGGGAGTGCGGGTGGACCTGAGGGGAATCGAACCCCTGACCCCCGCCTTGCAAAGGCGGTGCTCTACCAATTGAGCTACAGGCCCGGCGCGGACCGAGGTCCGCTAAGTACTACGTCAGTTGCGCGACGCGTCCGCGGCCTTGGCCGGCGCGCTGCCGTTCGCCGACGGGGCGGCAGGCGTGGTGGCTTCCCGCCACAGGTCAGCCTCGGCCTTGGCCGCCTTGTTGCGCTTGACGACGAACAGGACGCCGCCCGCGACGACCGCGAGTGCCAACAGCTTCTTCACCTGAAGCCCCCTTCTGAGTGCTTGCGCTACCCCACGATGCTACCGGACCCGCCGCGCTTCCCGTCCAGCGGTTCCGTCTCGCTCGTTCCACGTGGAACACCGGGGAATATCCGGAGTGAGCGGTCCGTTGAAACAGGCGGTCCCAGCGGCCACGCACAACTCAGCCCTGCCGGTCCTTCTCTTCCCGGCAGGGCTGACTCGTCTCCGCGAGCCGCGCGCGGGTGCCGGCGAGGCCCGATTCGACCAGGTCAGGCCGGTCGTTCTCCAGCCCGTACGTCACCTCGTACCACGGTCCCAGCCGGTTCCACGCCCCAGCGCGCCGGCGCAGTTCCGGCGTGACCTCGTACTCCGCGGAGAACCCCGCGACGCACTCCGCCGAGGTCCCGTGCAGCAGCCACGCCAGGTCCCGCGCGGGGTCGCCGACAGACACGTCGGTCCAGTCGATCACCCCGCTCACCCGGCCGTCCTGCTTCAGCACATGCTCCGGTCCCAGGTCGGCATGGATGACCGTGTTTGCTGGATAACCCCGGACTTCCGCCAGCAGCGCCCACCCGCGATCAGCGAGCGGACCGAGCAACGGCGGGACCGCGTCCAGCGCCAGTACTTCCGTCGCGGCACCGAGTTCACGCGCCTTGGCGACGTCCGCACTGTGCAACGCGCGGAGGAACCGGCCGAGCACCCGACCGTCGTCAGCGGTCAGTTCACCCGGCTCGCCCGGCACCAGTTCATGCCGGATCACCAACGGATTTTCCCGCCACACCAACGGAATCGGCACCGTCAACGGCAACTGCGGAGCCAGCCAGGGCAGCACCCGCGTCTCGCGCAGCAGCCACGCGCGCACCTCGTCCCGTTTGGGCCGTCGCTCGACCCACCGCCCGTCGACGAGCGTCGCGACGCTGTCCCAGCCCTCGCCCAGTTCCTCGCCGCTCACCGCGGAAGCCCAGCCGCGAACGCGATCCCCGAAACCTGATCAAGGCCAAGGGAAAGCGTGCCGAGCAGGTCCGCGATCCGTTGCTGCTGCGCGACAGTCGGCCGAACATACATCGGCAGCTCCAGCCGATCCCGGAACGCTCCGGACTCCAGGTCGGCGATCACCGCCTCCCAACCGCCGAGACTGCGGTGCAGCCACCATCCCCGACGCTGAATCACGACATCCGCGGAATCCTTCAGCACACCCAAATCCGCCAACGACCACAACTGCGGACTACCGCTCAGCACGTCTCCCGCCAGCCGGGCCACCCGGGAGTCCTCCCCGGTCATCTCCCGCAGCAGCCAAGGCACGTCCGCTGCGACAACTTTGCCGCGCAGCAACGACAACCCGGTCTTCTTCAACGCCAAATCCGCGCTCTGCGCGAGTTCGACAACCTCGGCCCGGTCAAACTCAGCCCCGGTTTCCGCGAGCCCGGCGTACGCACGAGCCCGCACCACCGGCTTGGCAGCAGAACGCGCGACCGCGGCATAAACCTCGCCCGCATCCCGGCCCATTTCCTGCCAGCGCAACCGCGCCCACAACCGCACCAGCACCGACCGGTCGAGCAGAAGTTGTTCCACCGCAACGGGATCGAGCTGCGCCGCGGTCAGCTTCACCAACCCCAGCACCCGGCTTTCCGCGGACCGGCCAGGAAGCAACGTCTCGGCGATGACCTCCGGCGTCGCCGTCTCGGCAATCACCTGGATCAACTTCCGACGAACGCCCTGGTCCCGTTCCCGAGGCAGCAACCGGACCGCATCCACCGAGCCGAGCAACCCAGTCTCGAAACTGTGCCGGAACGCGCTCCGCCGCACATCGACGTCCCCGGAACCTCGCAAGCACGCCCACACCGACGCCTCGCCATGCGCGTCGACCAGCGCCCGCAGATAGCGCGCCTGCACCTGCGAACCCCGACCGCGCTGCGAAATCCGCTGCACCACCGGCACGATCCGCTCCGCTTGCGCCAACGTCGTACGCCGCAACACCTCTTCTTCGGCCACCGAGCGGACGACCTCGACGTGATCGGCAACCCGGATCGTCAACGCCCGATCGCTCAACGCACCAGCCAACTCGCACAACACGCGAACGGCCTGCTCGCGAAGACGACCGTCGGGATGCATCGAAGCCAGCGCCGCGACCACCGGGGCGGCATTCTTCAGCTTCCAGCTGCTTGCCCGTCCCAGCAGAGGCACCGGATAACGAGCCTGGCGGGCGTAGTGGTCGATCCGCAGCAGCTCGCGCGCGGTCGCCGACGCGAGCCATGCCTCGGTTTCGGCCAGACCAGACTGATCACGGCCGAGGCTCAGCTGCGCACGGATCTGCGCGGGAGTCTGCATGCCGCTGATTCTGGCGAGAACCCCGCCGCGCAGTCATCCGAAATACCAGAAAGGCCGGTCCGCGACTGCGAACCGGCCTTCCGGAAATGTGGGCCCAGGAGGACTTGAACCTCCGACCTCTTCGTTATCAGCGAAGCGCTCTAACCGCCTGAGCTATGGGCCCGTCGAACGAGGAGAACTCTACCGGACTCCCCATCCGCCCTTGCAACCGGGTTACTCTCGCTCCGAGAGCGTGACCTCCAGGCCGCCCGCCAGGTCCGCCGACACGTTGTAAATGAAGGCGCTCACCGTGGCCAGCGCGGACACCAGCACGATGTTGATCGCTCCGAGGATAGCCGCGATGCCGAACACGCGACCGGCGCTGATCAGCGGTTCCGCGGACGCGTTCGCGCCCTCGCCGCCGACCAGGGACGAGTACGTGCCGTTCAGCTTGTCCCACACGCCCATGCCGTCGAGCACCGTGTAGAGCACGCCGACCGCGACCAGCCAGACGAAGAACATCGCGACGCCGAGCACCAGTGCCAGCTTCAGCACCGACCACGGGTCGAACCGCTTGATCTGCAGGCTCGCCCGCCGCGGGCCCCGGCCGGGGCGGCGCAGCGCGCTCGGCGTCGGCCGGGTGCGGCCCGCGGCCGGCACGTCCGCCGCCGGCGGTGGCGCCTCGCCTCCGAAGAGCCGGGGCGCCGCCGAGCCGGTCACCGGGTAGTCGTTCTCGGGCGCGGCCGGTTCGGGAGCCGCGGTGGGCACGTCCTCGGTCGCGATCCGCGCCGTGGCCATGGCCTCGGAGTCGCCGCCGCCGTCCTTGGCGGTGCGCTGCCAGGGCGGGTTGGCCGACGCGTCGTCGGCCTTGTCGGATGGTGCCACGTTGAGTCAGTCCTTACCCGTGCGTGGGGCGCCGATCACTGCTCCGGCGCCGTGCCGTCTTCTGCTGTGGGCTCCTCTGGCGTAGCCTCCGCCGCGTCCTCCGAAACCGTCTCGGAGGCCGAGTCTTCCGGAGTCCCCGAAATCTCGGGGGCTTCCTCGGCGGAGTCCTCGCCACCATTGGCGACGTCCGAACCCTCGTCCGCGTTGCGTGCGACCGCGAGAAGAGTGGTTCCGTCACCCAGGTTCATCAGCCGAACGCCCTTGGTCTGCCTGCCCGCCTTGCGCACGTCCCGCGCCGGCGTGCGGATGACCCCGCCGCTGGACGTGATGGCGAACAGTTCGTCGTCCTCGTCGACGATGAGTGCCCCCACCAGCCTGCCACGTTTGCTGTCGTGCTGAATGGTGAGCACGCCCTTGCCGCCGCGGCCCTGTACCGGATAGTCCTCGATCGGCGTCCGCTTCGCATACGCGCCGTCCGTGGCGACCAGCAGGAACTTGTCCGGTTTGACCACGCTGATGCCGAGCAGCTCGTCACCCTCGTTGAACCGCATGCCCAGCACGCCCGAGGTCGGCCGTCCCATCGGGCGCAGCGCCTCGTCGGTGGCGTGGAAGCGGATCGACTGGCCGCCCGCCGACACCAGCAGCAGGTCGTCCTCGGCCGCGGCCAGCACCGCACCCATCAGCTCGTCGCCCTCGCGCAGGTTGATCGCGATGAGCCCGCCCGCGCGGTTGGAGTCGAAGTCGGTCAACTTCGTCTTCTTCACCAGGCCGCGCTGCGTGGCGAGCACCAGGTACGGCGCGACCTCGTAGTTCGGGATCTCGATGACCTGGGCGATCTGCTCGTCCGGCTGGAACGCGAGCAGGTTCGCCACGTGCTGGCCGCGCGCGTTGCGGTTGGCCTCGGGCAGGTCGTAGGCCTTCGCCCGGTACACCCGGCCCTTGTTCGTGAAGAACAGGATCCAGTCGTGCGTGGAGCACACGAAGAAGTGCTGGACGATGTCGTCCTGCTTCAGCGTCGCGCCCTGCACGCCCTTGCCGCCGCGCTTCTGCGACCGGTACAGATCGGTTTTCGTCCGCTTGGCGTAGCCCGTGCGGGTGATGGTGACGACGACGTCTTCCTGCGCGATCAGGTCCTCGACCGACACGTCGCCGTCGAACGGGATGATCTGCGTACGCCGGTCGTCGCCGTACTTGTCGACGATCTCCATCAGCTCGTCGCGGATGATCGACCGCTGCCGCTCCGGCTTCGCCAGGATGTCCTTGAGGTCGGCGATCTCCAGCTCGATCTCGGCCAGGGTGTCGATGATCCGCTGCCGCTCCAGCGCGGCCAGCCTGCGCAGCTGCATGTCCAGGATCGCGGTCGCCTGGATCTCGTCGATCTCGAGCAGCGACATCAGGCCCGGCCGGGCCTCGTCGGCCGAGGGCGACCGCCGGATCAGGGCGATCACCTCGTCCAGCATGTCGAGCGCCTTGACCAGACCGCGCAGGATGTGGGCCCGTTCCTCGGCCTTGCGCAGCCGGTACCGGGTCCGCCGCACGATCACGTCGACCTGGTGCTTCACGTAGTGCCGGATGATCTGGTCGAGCCGCAGCGTGCGCGGCACGTCGTCGACCAGCGCCAGCATGTTCACGCCGAAGTTCTGCTGCAGCTGGGTGTGCTTGAACAGGTTGTTCAGCACGACCTTCGCCACCGCGTCGCGCTTGATCGTGATGACGATCCGCATGCCGGAACGGCTGTTGGACTCGTCCGCGATGTCCGCGATGCCGGTGATCTTGCCGTCGCGCACCAGGTGGGCGATGTTCTCCACCAGGTTGTCCGGGTTCACCTGGTAGGGCAGCTCGGACACGACCAGGATGGTGCGGCCCTTCGCGTCCTCCTCGACCTCGACGACCGCGCGCATCCGGATCGAACCGCGACCGGTGCGGTAGGCGTCCTCGATCCCGGAGGTGCCGAGGATCATCGCCTTGGTCGGGAAGTCCGGGCCCTTGATCCGCACGAGCAGCGCGGCCAGCAGTTCGTCGTCGGTCGCTTCCGGGTTCTCCAGCGCCCACACGACGCCTTCGGACACCTCGCGCAGATTGTGCGGCGGGATGTTCGTCGCCATCCCGACCGCGATCCCGGAACCGCCGTTGACCAGCAGGTTCGGGAACCGCGACGGCAAAACGTCGGGCTCCTGGGTGCGCCCGTCGTAGTTGTCGCGGAAATCGACGGTGTCCTCTTCGATGTCCGCGAGCATCTGCATCGCGAGCGGCGCGAGCCGGGACTCGGTGTACCGCATCGCGGCCGCGGGGTCGTTGCCCGACGAGCCGAAGTTGCCCTGGCCGTCGATCAAGGGGTAGCGCAGCGACCACGGCTGGGCGAGCCGCACGAGCGCGTCGTAGATCGCCGAGTCGCCGTGCGGGTGGTAGTTGCCCATGACGTCGCCGACGACGCGGGAGCACTTGTTGTACCCGCGGTCCGGGCGGAACCCGGAGTCGAACATCGAGTACAGGATCCGGCGCGCCACCGGCTTGAGGCCGTCGCGCACGTCCGGCAGCGCCCGCGACACGATGACGCTCATCGCGTAGTCGATGTAGGAGCGCTGCATCTCCTGCTGGATGTCGACCGGCTCGATCCGGTCGTGTTCCGGCGGCAAGGTTTCCGTCATGGGGTCCTTCTTGTGAGCAGTCCTGGGAAGCGGGTGAGAAGGGGACGCCTACACGTCCAGGAAGCGCACGTCCTTGGCGTTGCGCGTGATGAACGAACGGCGGGCTTCCACGTCCTCGCCCATCAGCACGGAGAACAGTTCGTCGGCCTGTGCGGCGTCGTCGAGGGTGACCTGCCCGAGCAGCCGGTTCGCCGGGTCCATCGTGGTCTCCCACAGCTCCTCGGCGTTCATCTCGCCGAGACCCTTGTACCGCTGGATCGCGTCGTCCTTCGGAAGACGGCGGCCCGCCTCGACGCCGGCCTGGATGACCGCGTCGCGTTCCTTGTCGGAGTACGCGTACTCCGGCTCCGACCGCGGCCACTTGATCTTGTACAGCGGCGGCCGCGACAGGAACACGTGGCCGTGCTCGATCAGCGGCGTCATGAACCGGAACAGCAGGGTGAGCAGCAGCGTGGTGATGTGCTGGCCGTCGACGTCGGCGTCGGCCATCAGCACGATCTTGTGGTACCGCAGCTTCGAGATGTCGAAATCGTCGTGGATGCCGGTGCCGAGCGCGGTGATCAGCGACTGGACCTCGGTGTTCTTGAGGACGCGGTCGATGCGGGCCTTCTCGACGTTGATGATCTTGCCCCGGATCGGCAGGATCGCCTGGTACATCGAGTCGCGGCCTTCCTTGGCCGAACCGCCGGCCGAGTCGCCCTCCACGATGTAGAGCTCGCACTCGCCGGGGTCGTTCGAACGGCAGTCCTTGAGCTTGCCGGGAAGACCGCCGATCTCCAGCGCGCCCTTGCGCCGCACCAGGTCGCGCGCCTTGCGGGCGGCGAGCCGGGCCTGCGCCGACGAGATCGACTTGTTGATGATCGTCTTGGCTTCGCTCGGGTTGCGCTCGAACCAGTCGCCGAGCCATTCGTTCGACTGCTGCTGCACGAACGTCTTGGCCTCGCTGTTGCCCAGCTTGGTCTTGGTCTGGCCCTCGAACTGCGGTTCGGACAGCTTGATCGACACGATCGCGGCGAGACCCTCGCGCACGTCGTCGCCGGTCAGGTTCGCGTCCTTCTCCTTGAGCAGCTTCTTGTCGCGCGCGTACGCGTTGACCACGCGGGTGAGCGCGGCGCGGAAGCCCTCTTCGTGCGTGCCGCCCTCGTGCGTGTTGATCGTGTTGGCGAAGGTGTACACCGACGGCGTGAACCCGGTGTTCCACTGCATCGCGACCTCGACCTCGAGGCCGGCGCCCTTGGCGTCGAAGGAGATGACGCTCTCGTGGATCGGGTCCTTGCTGCCGTTGATGTGCTTGACGAAGTCCTCGAGCCCGCCCGGGTAGCAGTAGACGACTTCCTTGACCCTGGCCTGCTTGCCCGCGGCGTCCTCTTCGGTCTCCTCGTCAGCGACGCGCTCGTCGCGCAGCGACAGGGTGAGGCCCTTGTTGAGGAACGCCATCTCCTGCAGGCGGCGCGAGATGGTCTCGAAGTTGTAGGTGGTGGTCTCGAAGATGCTGCCGTCGGCCCAGAAGGTGATGGTGGTGCCGGTGTCGCTGGCCGGGCCGAGGTCCTCGAGCGGACCGGGGACCTGGTTGGTGTACTCCTGGCGCCAGCTGCGGCCGTTCACCTTGATCTCGGCGAGCAGCTTCGTCGACAGCGCGTTCACCACGGAGACGCCGACGCCGTGCAGACCGCCGGACACCGCGTAGGAGTCGCTGTCGAACTTGCCGCCCGCGTGCAGGATGGTCAGCACGACCTCGAGGGTCGGCTTCTTCTCCTTGGGGTGCATGTCGACCGGGATGCCGCGGCCGTCGTCGACGACGCGCACCCCGCCGTCCGCGAGCAGGGTAACCTCGACCTTGGTGGCGTACCCCGCCATCGCCTCGTCCACGGAGTTGTCCACCACCTCCTGGACCAGGTGGTGGAGGCCGCGCTCACCGGTGGAACCGATGTACATGCCGGGGCGCTTGCGAACTGCTTCGAGGCCTTCGAGCACGGTGATGGACGACGCGTTGTACTCGCTCTTGTTCTCGGTCACCGGCGTTGTTTCTCCTCGTCTCGCCCGAGCGGACGCCCGCTACTACAACAGTGTACTTGCCCGCACGCGCTCACATGCGGCTAGGACACCCCTCAGCCGGTCGCAGAGGGACGAAATCACCCTCAGTTGAGTCATCTCGTATCCGAAGCTGCGCGGCCCGGTCCTCGGGGAACTCATCCGCCGGAGCGCAACCCCCGTCAGCCGTACGTGTCACGCGGCCCGCGACCAGGCACGTGCCGGGGCCCTTTCCGCCAGCTCGGAGCGGTCGGACCCTGGATCCGCATCCGCTTGACCACGCCGTTCCCGACGCCCGCGGCGATCTTCGCCAGCAATTTGCCCTGCAGCAACCGCAACTGCGTCGCCCACGCGGTGGAACTCGCGCGAACGGTCAGCTCGCCGTCTTTCAGCGCGACCGGCTGGGCGTGTTCGGCGACGTCCTCGCCCACGAGCCGGGCCCACTGCCCGAACACGCGCGCGTTCGTCATCGTGTCCTGCCAGCCGCTGTCGGAGATCAGCCGCGAGACGAGCCTGCCGAGCGGCTGCGGGTCGCGCGGATCCGCGCCGGGACCGGACCAGCGCCGCCGCGCCCGGTTCTGCCCGCCGCCCCCGTTGATCCGGCCGCGCCGGAGGTTCGGCGGGGCTCCGCGTTCGCGGGCTTTCGCCTTCGCCGCTTCGAGCGCGGCGTGCGCGAGGTCGCGGCCGCTCGGTTTGTCCCCAGCGGCCGTCTCGTTCGGCCCAGTGGAACTGTCACGCTCAGTCGCGCCACGCGCGGGATTTCCGGAAGTGTCGCCCGCTGCCGGGGTGTCAAGACCGCCATCCGGCCGGTTCGTCACTCGCGGCGATAACGCGGCTCCGGGTTTATCCACACTGTCCACAGGTTTGTCCCCAGATCGGTGGGCAACCCGCGTGACCCCGGTCACCCCGCGTGGTCGTCGTGGCTGTTCAGGCACGGTTCACCTCCCCGTCGGCCACCGTGAACCTCGCACCGGCGAGCTCCTCGGGCACGTCCTCGGCCACCGCCGCGGTGATGAGCACCTGCTCGGCGCTCGCGGAGACCTCGGCCAGCCGCGCCCGGCGCTTGCGGTCGAGTTCGGCAAACACATCGTCCAGCAACAAGACCGGTTCGCCCGCTTCGGCGCGCAGAAGTTCGTAACTTCCGAGCCGCAACGCGAGCGCGAACGACCACGACTCGCCGTGGCTCGCGTACCCCTTCGCCGGCGCTTCGCCGAGAATCAGCTCCAGTTCGTCCCGATGCGGGCCGACCAGGCTGATCCCTCGCTCCAGCTCCTGCCGACGCGTGTCCGCCAGCGCCTTCAGCAACAACTCGCGCAGTACCTCTGCCTCGGCACGCTCTCCGCCAGGCACTCCGTACGACGGCGGAAGCGCTTCGCCGAGCGAAGACTTGTACGCGATCTTCGCCGGGCGAGAGTCGGGCGCGACCCCCATATAGGCGTCGGCCGTGTACGGCGCGAGGTCCGCGATGAGGTTCAGCCGTGCCGCCAGCAGCTGCGCGCCAGCCACTGAAAGATGGTCGTCCCAGACGTCGAGCGTCGACAGCGCGTACGGGTCTTCGCGACCAGTACGGCGTTTGCCCGCGGTCTTGAGAAGCGCGTTGCGCTGCTTAAGCACCTTCTCGTAGTCCGCGCGCACGCCTGCGTACCGAGGCGCGCGAAGCACGAGCAGTTCGTCCATGAACCGACGGCGTTCGCTCGGATCGCCGCGCACCAGCGAGAGGTCCTCCGGAGAGAACAGCACCGTACGCAGAATGCCGAGCACGTCGCGCGGCTTGCCGACCGCGCCACGGTTCACCCGCGCGCGGTTGGCGCGGCCGGGCGTGATCTCGAGTTCGACCGTCAGCTCGCGGTCTTCGTTGACGACCGCGACCCGGACGAGCGCGCGCTCACAGCCGTGCCGGACGAGCGGGGCGTCCGTGGCGACCCGGTGCGAACCGAGGGTCGCCACGTAGCCGATCGCTTCGAGCAGGTTCGTCTTCCCCCGGCCGTTCTGGCCGACGAGCACGACCGGCCCCGGTTCGAGGGCGAGGTCGGCCAGCGGCCAGGACCGGAAGTCGGTGACCTGGAGATGTCGCAGATACACGGGCGGGGACCGCGGGAGCTAGCTCCCGGCCTTCTTCACAGCGTGGCCGCCGAACTGGTTGCGCAGCGCGGCGACGGCACGCATCGCGGCGGAGTCCTTCTGCCGGGAGGAGAACCGGGCGAACAGCGCGGCCGACAGCACCGGGGCGGGCACCGCGTTGTTGACCGCTTCCTCCAGCGTCCAGCGGCCTTCGCCGGAGTCCTCGACGTAGCCTTCGAGGTCGTCCAGCTCCGGGTCCTCGTCCAGCGCGCGCACCAGCAGGTCGAGCAGCCAGGAGCGGACCACGGTGCCGCGCTGCCAGCCCTTGATCACGGCGGGCACGTCGTCGACGGTCTTCGCGGCTTCGAGCAGCTCGAAGCCCTCGGCGTAGGCCTGCATGATGCCGTACTCGATGCCGTTGTGGATCATCTTCGCGTAGTGCCCGGCACCGACCGAGCCGGCGTGCGAGAAGCCTTCCTCGCGCGGGCCCTCCGGACGGAGCGCGTCGAAGATCGGCATCGCGCGCTGGACGTCCGACGCCGCGCCTCCGACCATCAGGCCGTAGCCGTTGTCCTTGCCCCACACACCGCCGGAGACGCCGCAGTCGAGGTAGCCGACGCCGTGCGCGGCGAGCAGATCAGCGTTCAGCTTGTCGTCGGTGAACTTCGAGTTCCCGCCGTCGATCACCAGGTCGCCCTCGGACAGCAGCTGCCCGAGTTCGGTCACGGTCTGCCGGGTCGGCTCGCCCGCCGGGACCATGATCCACACGATCCGGGGACCGGACAGCTTGGACACCAGGTCTTCGAGCGACGTCGAGTCGCTGACGTCCTGGTTGCGGTCGTAGCCGACCACCTCGTGCCCGGCGGCACGCAGCCGCTCGCGCATGTTGAAGCCCATCTTGCCCAGGCCGACGAGACCCAGCTGAACCATGAGATCCCCTTTGGATTGGATCGGTTTTCCTCGGTTGGACGCGCGCCGCTCAGCCCGGCAGCCGGACCGGCATGAGCAGGTAGAGATACCCGGGGACGACGTTGCCCTCGGCGTCGGCTGGCTTGATCAGCGCCGGGCGGTTGGGCGTGGTGAACGTCAGCTCGGCCCGGTCGCTGTGCAGCGCGCCGAGGCCGTCGACGAGGTAGCCGGGGTTGAACGCGATGGTGACCGGCTCGCCCTCGTAGTCGACCTGGAGTTCTTCCTCGGCGCTGCCCTCGTCGTCGCCGCCCGCGGACAGCCGCAGGGAGCCGTCGCCGAATTCGAGCCGCACCTGGGTGCCGCGCTCGGCGACCAGCGACACGCGCTTGATCGACTCGGTGAGCGCGCTGACCTCGATGACCGCGCGCGAGGTGTGGTTCGCGGGCAGCAGCTGGCGATACGGCGGGAACTCGGCGTCGAGCAGCCGGGTGGTCGTGTAGCGGCCGGCCCCGGACAGGCCGAGCAGGCCGTCGCCGGAAGCGAGCGCGAGCTGCACGGTGGTGCCCGCGCCGCCGAGCGTCTTGGCCGCCTCGGCGAGCGTGCGCGCCGGGACGAGCACCGCGGCGTCGGACAGGCCCTCGGCGGGCTTCCAGGTGAACTCGCGCATGGCGAGCCGGAACCGGTCGGTGGCGACGAGCGTGAGCGTCTCGCCGGAGATCTCCAGCCGCATGCCGGTGAGCATGGGGAGCGTGTCGTCCTTGCCCGCCGCGGTGGCGACCTGGGTGACCGCCTGGCCGAAGACGTCGCCGGTGAGCTCGCCCGCGTGCGCGGGCTGGGACGGCAGCTGCGGGTAGTCCTCGACCGGCATGGTCGGGAGGCTGAACCGGGCGCTGCCGCACGTGATGGTGGCGCGGGCGCCGTCGACGGAGATCTCCACCGGCTGCGCGGGGAGCGCCTTGGTGATGTCGGCGAGGAGGCGGCCGGAGACGAGCAGCCGTCCGCCGTCGGCGATGGTCGCGGGAACGCCGACCGTGGCCGAGACCTCGTAGTCGAAGCCGGAGACCGTGAGCGCGTCGGACTCCCCGTCCGCGCCCGCGTCGAGGAGAACACCGCCCAGCACCGGCACCGGAGGCCGGGAGGGGAGGCTTCTGGCCACCCACGCGACGGCGTCGGCGAGCCCGTCGCGCTCGACGCGGATCTTCATGCGCGCTTCCTTTCGACAGCCGAGCCCCTCGGCTCGTGAAGGGGTCGCCGGGCGCCAGTCGTGAGCACCGCGCGCGACCGGGTCCCCGCCGGTCCGGTCCGCCCCGCGCGGGAACGGACCAGCTGCAGACATCCACGTTAGGCCGTCGCCAGGGGTGCCGTCACCTCGGCCTCCCCTTCACTTTGTCGACAAGACGACACGAATCTCGGCTTGTCCCCAGTTTCGTCCTCCGCCTGTTTTTGTTCTGTTCTTTCTTAGAAGAGATGAAAAACCAGTAGCAGTAATAGGGGCTGTGGATTGTGTGGACAGCGCTCGTTCGCGCTGGTCGTGGCGTGCGTCGGCCTGTGGGCAGCCCTGGTGGCGGATCGGTGGATGGTTCGGGCGATCCGTGGATGGTTTCGAGCCGTCCCGGATTCATCCACAGTTGTCCCCAGTTATCCCCACAGTTGTCCCCAGGTTGGGACCGAGTTGTACCCAGGCTCTGGGGGCAGCCGAAGCGGCCGGGATCGCCCTGGTGAGTGACGACCCACAGTTGTGGATGACCTGTGGGCAACCTGGGGAATCCGCGTGGACAACCCTGGGGACAACCTGTGGATCCGGTGTGAACGGGATGTGGATCAAATCCGGGTCGCCGCAGGTCTGGGATTCGTTGGCACTGTGGGCAAACTGCACACACCCTGGGGAAAACCCCTTGTGTATCAATGAGTTTGGGAAATTCTCTGTACACAGGCTGTGGACGTCTGTGGATGCGTACGCGTGCTTCGCTCCGCTGCTGATCCGTACGCGCGCTTCGGCTGCGTACGCGCGAGAAGCCAGTCATGGCAGCAAAAAGGGCACCACGGGGATCCGTGGTGCCCTTGGCGTCGAAACCAGACCGTCTACAAGCGAGTGTCCAAACGCGGCAGTCGGCTACTGCCGAGCGCGCTGTTTGATGCGCGAGGTCAGCTCCTGCACCTGGTCGTAAATCCGCCGGCGCTCGGCCATCTCCTTGCGGATCTTCTTGTCCGCGTGCATGACGGTCGTGTGGTCGCGGCCGCCGAACGTCTGGCCGATCTTCGGCAGCGACATCTCGGTCAGCTCGCGGCAGAGGTACATCGCGATCTGGCGGGCCGTGGCGAGCGCCTTGGTCTTGCCCGGGCCGCACAGCTCGTCGAGCGTCACGTCGAAGAACTCGGCGGTGACGCCCATGATGGTCGGCGCGGTGATCTCCGGCGTGTGCGAATCCGGGATCAGATCGCGCAGCACGATCTCGGCGAGCCCGACTTCCACCGGCTGCTGATTCAGCGACGCGAACGCGGTGACGCGGATCAGCGCGCCCTCCAGCTCGCGGATGTTCGCCTCGACCCGCGACGCGATGAACTCCAGCACCTCGCCGGGCACCGCGAGCCGGTCCTGAGCCGCCTTCTTACGCAGGATCGCGATCCGGGTCTCCAGCTCAGGCGGCTGGATGTCGGTGATCAGGCCCCACTCGAACCGCGTCCGCAGCCGGTCCTCCAGCGTTTCCAGCCGCTTGGGCGGCCGGTCGGAGCTGACCACGATCTGCTTGTTCTGGTTGTGCAGCGTGTTGAAGGTGTGGAAGAACTCCTCCTGGGTGCCTTCCTTGCCCTCCAGGAACTGGATGTCGTCCACCAGCAGGATGTCGACGTCGCGGTAGCGGCGCTGAAAAGCCACCTTGCGGTCGTCGCGCAGCGAGTTGATGAAGTCGTTCGTGAACTCTTCGGTCGAGACGTAGCGCACGCGCATGCCGGGGAAGAGCCGCTGGGCGTAGTGCCCGACCGCGTGCAGCAGGTGCGTCTTGCCGAGCCCGGACTCGCCCCAGATGAACAGCGGGTTGTACGCGCGGGCGGGCGCTTCGGCGACGGCGACCGCGGCGGCGTGCGCGAAGCGGTTGGACGCGCCGATGACGAAGGTGTCGAAGTTGTACTTCTCGTTCAGCTTCGTCTTCGACGTCTGCGGCTGTGCGGGAGCGGTGTAGGGCTGGCCCGCGATCGGCTGCCCGGCGAACCGGGGCCAGATCTCGTTGGCGGTCGCCAGCGCTTCGCCCTCTTCGTCGACTTCTTCGTCCGGGTCCTCGATGTCGTCCAGGCCGGGGTGGACCGGGTGCATCGGCTGCTGAGGAGGCGGTGGCGGCGGCGGGTCGACCCGGGCCGGCGGAAGACCGGCCGCTTCGACCTGAGGCCGGCGCGGCGGCGGTTTCGGCTTCGGGCGCTCCGGGCGCACGTGGTCGGCCTGGCCGTTCTCCAGGTGCGGGCTCGCCTGCGGCACCGGCTCCGGCCGCGGGACATCGTTTTCCACCCGGGCGGGTGACGCCGCATAGCGGGGGGCGGGCGCGACCGGTTCGGTGCTGTCGACCTTCACCGCGAGCGACACCGGACGGCCGAGCCGCCGCGACAGTGCTTCGGTGATCGAGGTGCGCAGCGCGCGTTCGATGGCTTCCTTCGCGAAATCGCTCGGCGCGGCGAGCAGCGCGGTGCCGTCGAGGAGACCGATCGGGCGGGTCACCCGCATCCAGGCTCGTTGCTGCGGGGAGAGGGTGCCGTCGGACAGCTCCCGCACCACCTGCTCCCAGATGACGCCCAGATTGTGCTGGTGCTCCGACACCGGTCTGACTCCCCTCCCCTCGTCGGCGCGCACGCCTCGGACCCGCCCCGAGCACGTCCTGGAAGCTCGCCTCGAGCACGCGGTCCGGACTCACCCGCGCGACGGCACAGCGATATCCACAAAGTTGTCCACAGCTGTGCACTAATGTACGGCCGTCCGCAGCCACGCGACCTGCGGGCTCGGCGTACTCCCCGGGCGCCTCCACACCCCCCGGCGTCGGCGAGGCCGAATCAGTCCTGCCCGGAGGCCGAGAGAGGCACGCTAACAAGCCCTGCTCGATGCCACAAGACGTGGTGCTGCGCAAGCATTTCACGGTGTACGGCGTGTTGCCATTCGGTGCCGCGCCGTGCCGGAAGGCAGTCTCGCCGGTCGGTCGCCGAGGGCGCCGGAGGGGCGCCTGCAGCGTTCACGACCGGGGTGCGTACCCTCGTAAGGTCTCCCGTATGCGACGGGTGCGTTTCGCGTGCCTAC
This sequence comes from Amycolatopsis sp. CFH S0740, assembly GCF_004522315.1. NCBI lineage: Bacteria > Bacillati > Actinomycetota > Actinomycetes > Pseudonocardiales > Pseudonocardiaceae > Amycolatopsis > Amycolatopsis sp. CFH S0740. The sequence continues at coordinate 237,336 of NZ_SDLS01000003.1, forward strand.
GTATGTCGTCGCTCGTCGTGACGAGGCCACCCGGTGGTAGGAGACAGCACGAACTTCCGTGCGACCCGCACGACACGCCGGGCGCCGGGGAATCCGCCGTCGCCCGACGGCCGAGACACAGGAGAAGCAGTGAGCAAGGGCAAGCGCACCTTCCAGCCGAACAACCGTCGTCGCGCGAAGACCCACGGTTTCCGCCTGCGCATGCGGACCCGTGCGGGCCGCGCGATCCTCGCGGCGCGCCGTCGCAAGGGCCGCGCCGAGCTGTCCGCCTGATCCGGCTCAGCCGGACCGCGTCGTGCTGCCCGCTGGCGCACGTCTGCGGCGGAGCGAGGACTTCCGGGTCGTCCTCCGCCGGGGGTCCCGAGCCGGCAGGCGCCGCCTCGTCGTCCACGCGTTGACCACGGACCCGTCCGTGGCCGCTTCGTTCGCGGCCAGGGCGGGTTTTGTGGTGAGCAAGGCCGTCGGGAACTCGGTGGTGCGCCACCGGGTGACCCGGCGGTTGCGGCACCTGGTTTCCGCGCGTCTCGGAACACTGCCCGCGGGCAGCTCGTTGGTGGTACGGGCATTGCCTCCGGCCGCGTCCGCGTCGAGCGCTGAGCTCGCCGCGGATCTCGACGCCGCACTGCGCCGGCTCGGCCTCGCGCCGTCCGGCCGCCCGGCCGGGGCCGATGCTCCCCGGCAGCCGCGCCAGCAGGGCACGGCACCCGACCACGGATCAGCGGTGTAAACGGCTATGGACGCCACCTCCGAACACAGCACCACCGAAGTACCCGAGGACGAGTCGCCGCCCCGGCCTGGACCGGTCGCGTGGGTGCTGCTCCTCCCCGTGCGGTTCTACCGCAAGGCGATTTCGCCCTTTCTTCCTCCGGCCTGCCGGTTCTACCCGAGCTGCAGCGCGTACGCAGTCGAAGCACTGACCCGCCACGGCGCGGCCAAGGGCTCCTACCTCGCGCTGCGCCGGCTGCTTCGCTGCGGCCCGTGGACCCCGCCCGGCCGCGACCCGGTGCCCGAGAAGTTCTCGTGGCGGCACCGCACGCCTGAAACACCGATCGAGGAGTAGCTCAGTGCTCGATTTCATCTACTACCCCGTGTCCTTCATCTTGTGGTGTTGGCACAAGGTCTTCGGGTTCGTCTTCGGGGAAGCGACCGCGATCTCGTGGATCCTCGGCATCATCTTCCTGACGTTCACCGTCCGCGGCATCATGTTCAAGCCGTTCGTGAACCAGGTCCGGTCGATGAAGAAGATGCAAGACTTCGCGCCGGAAATGAAGAAGATCCAGAAGAAGTACGCGAACGACCGGCAGCGCCAGGCGCAGGAGATGCAGAAGCTCCAGCGCGAGCACGGCGTCAACCCGCTCGGCAGCTGCCTTCCGATGATCCTTCAGATCCCGGTCTTCATCGGCCTGAACCACGTGCTGCGCGCGTTCACCATGAAGCCCGCCGACGGCAGCCCGAAGACCGAGAACTACTTCTTCAACGCCCATGACGTGAACTCCTACGTCAGCGCGAAGCTCTTCGGCGTCAACCTGGGCGAGGCGGTCAACAACGGTGTCGGCGCCGTCGCCGGGCACGTCGCGAACGGCGGGTGGCACTGGGAGGTCCTCCCGGTCGCGCTGCCGCTGATGATCATCGCCTCGATCGCCACGCACCTCACCGCGCGCCACTCGGTCTCCCGGCAGAACGCGTCGGCCGCGGGCACCGCGCAGACCGCGATCATGAACAAGCTCACCATGTACGTCTTCCCGCTCGGTGTGCTCGTCTTCGGTGCGTTCTTCCCGCTCGGCCTGCTCTTCTACTGGCTGGCGAACAACGGCTGGACGCTCATGCAGCAGCGCCTCGTCTACACGAAGATCGACAAGGAAGAGGAAGCCCGCAAGGCCGAGGCGGCCGAGAAGCGCGCGTCGCTCGGCCCGAAGCCGGGCCAGAAGCCGACCGCGCCGAAGGTCGGGCAGAAGCCGGTGCAGCAGAAGAAGAACCAGCAGCAGGGTCAGCAGGGCAAGGTGACCAAGGCGGGTTCGGCGCACGGCTTCGCACAGACCTCGTCCTCCAGCGGCAAGTCCGGCGGTGTCGCTTCCTCGCCGAAGAAGGCAGCCGAGACAGCCGAGGCGGCGGAGAGCGCGCCGGAGCAGACGTCGACCCAGAACGGATCGAAGGAGAACGGCACCGGAGTGCCCGGGCTCCTCAAGGACTCGAACAGGAAGTCGGGCCGGAAGCGTCGCTGACGCTTCGGGTTCGGAGAGGAGACTGAAGATGTCGGAGACGGTCGACACGATCGACGCCGATCAGGAAGAGACGAGTGCGGCGGCCGAGCCGAAGGCGGGCGGTGACGACGCTCTCGTGCAAGAGGGCGACATCGCCGGCGACTACCTCGAGCGTCTGCTGGACCTGCTCGACTACGACGGCGACATCGACCTGGACGTCGAAGCGGGCCGCGCGATCGTCAGCATCGACGGCGGCGACGACCTCGAAAAGCTGGTCGGCCCCCGCGGCACGGTGCTCGAAGCGCTGCAGGAGCTGACCCGTCTCGCGGTCCAGCAGGAGACCGGCTCGCGCAGCCGGCTGATGCTGGACATCGCCGGCTGGCGCGCGGACCGCCGCGAGGAGCTCCGCGAACTCGGCCGGTCCACCGCGGAGTCGGTGCTGTCGAGCGGCGAGCGGGTTCGCCTGCAGCCGATGAGCCCGTTCGAACGCAAGGTCGTCCACGACGCGGTCGCGACGGTCAAGGGCGTCACGAGCGAGAGCGAGGGCGAAGACCCGAAGCGGCGCGTGGTGATCTTCCCCGAGGACTGAGCCCTCGGAAGCACTGAGCGGAAGCGGCCCACCGGATTCACTCCGGTGGGCCGCTTCTTTTATGCCTTCCTTCTGACGCGGTCCCTCGGCACCGCGAGTACGACCGGCACCGTGCCTGCCGAACCCGCCGAGCAGACCCTGGCCTCTGGGCGATGCCGCGTCGCGCGTCGTCCGTTGGCGACGCTCCTGTCCCCTGTCATGTTCTAGGCAGCGGTTAGGCAAGGACGACTGCCGTCATGTTCATCAGCCGCCGCCCGGCGCCCCGGCACGCGACGAGTGACGCCCGAGCCTGCAGTCGCCCGAGGATCGTCATCGCTCCGACTCGACGCCGCCGCGAATTACAAGCGTGGCGTTTCACGTGAAACTCGCCGCCTCCTCCCCCGGCCGATCGCGTTTCACGTGAAACGACCTGTGGATCGCTCGGCGACTCGAGTGGACTTGTCCACAGTTGCGGTCTGTCGGCTCGATTTGGCGTCGGCATCAGGGACAATCAATCGAGCGCGTTTCACGTGAAACGCGCGGAGCGAGGAGTGCGAGTAGTGAGCTTGGACGGCGCCACCGGGACGGTCCGGACCGCGGCGGTGGAGGTGTTCGGGGAGTGCGTCGAGCAAGCCGCCGGGTACGTGGAGCTGCTGGCGACTCATGGGGTCGAGCGAGGGTTGATCGGACCGCGTGAGGTCGACCGGCTGTGGGAGCGGCACGTGCTGAACTCCGCGGTGATCGGTGAGCAGATCCCGTCCGAGGCGCGCGTGGTCGACGTCGGGTCGGGCGCGGGGCTTCCGGGAGTACCGCTGGCGATCGCTCGACCGGACCTCGATATCGTGCTCTTGGAACCCATGGCTCGCCGGGTTGACTGGTTGGCCGAGGTCGCCGAGAAGCTGGAACTCCCGATCACCATCGTCCGTGGACGCGCCGAGGAGCGGTCCGTACGCGAGCAGCTGAGTGGCGCAGACGTCGTCACCGCCCGCGCGGTCGCCCCTCTTGCTCGGCTCGCGGGCTGGTGCCTTCCCCTGGTTCGTCCCGAAGGTCGACTGGTTGCCCTCAAAGGCGCCAGCGCCGCCGAAGAGATCTCCCGCGACCGCGACGCGGTGCGCAAGGCCGGTGGGGCCGAACCACAGGTCGCGGAATGCGGGAAGGCAGTACTCGAAGTCCCCAGCACGGTGGTCCTGATCCGTCGCCTGCCGCCGAAGCCGAACCGGCCACGCGGCAGGCGGAGCTAGCGAACGACAACAGCCGCGCCGTTCCACGTGAAACATCGCGGTGTGAACGCCCCCGAATCGTCTACCAGGAGGAGGTGTCGAGACCGGTGAATCCCCCGCCGTCCGACTCCGCGGAGGCCAGCCAGGAGATGGGCTGGACGCCGATCGCTGAAGAAGCCGTTCGCGCCGCGAGCGTGCTCCACCCCAAGGAAGGGGTACTCCCCCGACCCTCTCGTCGCCGCGTGCTCACCGTCGCCAACCAGAAGGGCGGGGTCGGCAAGACGACGAGCACCGTCAACCTGGCCGCGGCGCTCGCCGTGCACGGGCTGAAAACGTTGGTGATCGACCTCGACCCGCAGGGCAACGCCAGCACCGCGCTCGACATCGACCATCGCTCCGGGACGCCGTCGATCTACGAGGTGCTCATCGGCGAGGTCTCAATCGCCGAGGCCGCGCAGCAGAGCGAGCAGTCCCCCAACCTCTACTGCGTGCCCGCGACGATCGACCTCGCCGGTGCCGAGATCGAACTCGTCTCCATGGCGAACCGCGAGACGCGGCTCAAGGAGGCGCTGTCGTCCGGCGCGCTCGACGAGATCGGCGTCGACTACGTCTTCATCGACTGCCCGCCGTCGCTCGGTCTCCTCACCGTCAACGCGATGGTGGCGGCGCAGGAAGTGCTCATCCCGATCCAGTGCGAGTACTACGCACTCGAAGGTCTCGGGCAGCTCCTCAGCAACATCGAACTCGTGCAGCAGCACCTCAACCGCGAACTCAGCGTGTCGACGATTCTGCTCACCATGTACGACGGTCGCACCAAACTGGCCGACCAGGTGACCAACGAGGTCCGGAACCACTTCGGCGAAACGGTGCTGAAGACCGTCATCCCGCGCAGCGTGAAGGTGTCCGAGGCGCCTGGCTACGGCCAGACCGTCCTCTCCTACGACCCCGGTTCACGTGGCGCCATGAGCTATCTCGACGCGGCGAAGGAGATCGCCGAGCGGGGTGTGAACGAGAGGAGCAGCACCGCATGACTGAGCGCAGAGGAGGGCTCGGCCGCGGACTGGCGGCCCTGATCCCGACCGGACCGGCGACGCCTCCTCCGGCCGCGACCGTGGCCAGCACGCCCGCGGAGAAAGCGGTACGCGAGGACAAGGGCTGGTTCGCGGCGAACGGCGCCGCGGGCCAGCCCAGCGGCGAGGTCGCCGGCGCGGTGTACCGCGAGATCCCGGTCAGCTCGGTCAAGCCGAACCCGAAGCAGCCGCGTCAGGTTTTCGACGAGGAAGCACTCGCCGAACTCGAGCATTCGATCCGCGAGTTCGGGCTCATGCAGCCGATCGTCGTCCGCGAACTCGGCGACGACGAGTACGAACTCGTCATGGGCGAGCGCCGGCTGCGCGCCTCGCAGCAGGCGGAGCTCGAGGCGATCCCGGCGATCGTGCGGCAGACCGCCGACGAGTCGATGCTGCGGGACGCGCTGCTGGAGAACATCCACCGCGTGCAGCTGAACCCGCTCGAAGAGGCGGCGGCCTATCAGCAGCTGCTCGACGAGTTCGCGGTGACGCACGAGGAGCTGGCCGGTCGCATCGGCCGCAGCCGTCCGGTCATCACGAACACCATCCGGTTGCTCAAGCTCCCCCTCCCCGTGCAGCGGCGGGTGGCCGCGGGCGTGCTGTCCGCCGGGCACGCGCGGGCGCTGCTGTCGTTGGAGGATCCGGAAAGCCAGGAGGAACTGGCGGCGCGGATCGTCGCGGAGGGCATGTCGGTGCGGGCCACCGAGGAAGCCGTCACGCTGAAGAAGAGCGAGAAGCCGGCGAAGCCGAAGGCCGCTCCCCGAAAGCAGATCCAGGCGCCCGGATTGCAGGAACTCGCGAACCGGCTGTCCGATCGGTTCGACACCCGGGTGAAGGTCGACCTCGGCCGGCGCAAGGGGCGCATCGTTCTCGAGTTCGGGTCGGTTGACGATCTTGAGCGGATCGTCGGGATCATCGACGCGAATTCCGGGGAAAAATCGGCGAATCAGAGCGACGAAACCGATTAGGGATCACCCAGGGGCGTTTCGTCACGGTGATGATTGCGGATCGAGGCGGCCACGGTCACGCGGAGTGGCCGCCGGAATCGATCGGCGCGGGGAGGGGCGGCAGTCCGCCGCCCGCCCCCGTCCGCCAGTTTTCAGTTCGCGCGAGCGACGGCGCGCGCGACGAGGTCCGCGAAAACTGAACCGAGCGTGGTGCCGGCGGCTTCGACCGCCATCGGCACCGTCGACGTTTCGGTGAGACCCGGCGAGAGGTTCACTTCGAGGAAGTGGACTCCCCCGTCCGGCGTGATCACCGCGTCGGTGCGCGAGATGTCGCGCAGCCCGAGCCACCGGTGCGCGCCGACGGCGAGTTCACTGACCGCCTTCGCGGCCTCGTCGGAAATCCGGGCCGGGGTGAAGAAGTCGGTGAGCCCCGCGGTGTAGCGCGCGGTGTAGTCGTAGACGCCGCTCTCCGGCACGATCTCTACCGCGGGCAGGGCCTCGGCCCCGTTCTCCCCTTCGATGACCGTGACGGCCACTTCAACGCCGTCTACGAACCGTTCCGCGAGCACGGTGTCGCCGTAAGCGAAGCAGCCGACCATCGCCGCGGGCAGCTCCGCCGCTTCCCGGACCACCTGCGTGCCGAGCGCCGACCCGCCCTGATCCGGCTTGAGGATCAGCGGCAGACCGAGCCGCTCGACCATCGCGTCGAGCACCGACTGCGCGCCCAGTTCGCGGAAAGTGCTGTGCGGCAACACAATCCAGTCCGGCGTCGAGAACCCGGCCTGCTGCACGAACGCCTTCGCGGTCGGCTTGTCCCAGGCGCGGCGGCAGCCCTGCGAGTGGGTGCCGACGAACGGCACGTCGAGCATCTCCAGCACGGTCTGCACCGAGCCGTTCTCGCCCTCACCGCCGTGCAGGGCGACGACAACCGCGTCCGGACGCTGCGTGCGCAGCCGTTCCAGCAGCCCGGCGTCGGTGTCCCACTCCTCCACCGTGAGGCCCTCGGCCCGCAGCGCGGCGGAAAGCCTGCGCCCGGAGCGGAGCGAAACGTCGCGTTCGTGGGAAAGCCCGCCGGCGAGCACGGCAACGGTACGGTCGACCACCGTGGGAACTCCTTAGTGTTGCTGGGCCGGTCAGACCGTGTCCGGAGACGGGGTCTCGGGCCCCGGGATGGTGCGCGCCTTCACGCTACCGAAGGTGCGGTTGAGGTCCATTTCGGACTCGAGCACGGCGGCGAGCCGGCGCACGCCCTCGCGGATGCGTTCCGGCGTCGGATAGCAGTACGACAACCGCATCTGGCGGGAGCCGAAACCGTCGGCGTAGAAACCGGTGCCGGACGCGTACGCGACCCGAGCGGTGACCGCACGCGGCAACATCGCTTTGGTGTCAACGCCTTCCGGCACGGTGACCCACACGTAGAAGCCGCCGTCGGGGTGGGTCCAGGAGCAGCCGGGAGGCAAATACTGTTGCAGCGCCGACAACATCGCGTCGCGGCGTTCGCGGTAGTTCTCCCGGAACTTCTTGATCTGGCCCTTCCAATCGTGCGTCGCGAGGTAGCGCGAGACGATCATCTGGTTGAAGGTCGGCGGGCACAGCGTCGCGGATTCCGCTGCCAGCACGAGCTTTTCGCGCACCGCGTGCGGCGCGAGCACCCAGCCGACGCGGAGCCCAGAGGCGAACGTCTTCGAGAACGAGCCGAGGTACACGACGTTGTCCGGGTCGAGCGAGCGCAGCGCCGGGTAGGTCTGGCCGTCGAAACCGAGCAGGCCGTATGGGTTGTCCTCGATGATCAGCACGCCGTGCTCGCGGCAGATCTCGACGATTTCCGGCCGCCGGTCGACCGACAGCGTCACGCCGGCCGGGTTGTGGAAATTCGGGATCGTGTAAAGGAATTTGACCCGCTGCCCGGCTTTTTCAGCCTGGCGCAAGGCTTCCCGCAACCCTTCGGGCACGAGACCGTGCTCGTCCATCGCGACGTGCACGACGTTCGCCTGGTAAGCGGAAAACGAGCCGAGCGCGCCGACGTACGACGGGCCCTCGGCGATCACGACGTCACCCGGGTCGCAGAAAAGCCGGGTCACCATGTCGAGGCCCATCTGGGAACCGACGGTGACCACGACGTCGTCGGGGTGCGCCTTGATCCCCTCGAGAGCCATGATTTCGCAGATCTGGTCACGCAGCGCGGGAATCCCGTGCGCGGACCCGTACTGCAGGGCGACGAGGCCCTCCTCGGCGATGATCTCGCCGACCTGAGCCGAGAGGGTGTCGAGCGGCAGCGCGGCGAGGTTCGGCATGCCGCCGGCGAGCGAGACGACCTCCGGCCGGCTTGCCACTGCGAAAAGCGCGCGGATCTCGGATGCGGTCATCCCGGCGGTACGTGCTGCGTACCGGTCGAGGTGCGGGTCGAGATTGTGGCGGCCGGTCTGCGGCTTGGCGGGGCGGTTCTCGGTCATCGGACACCTGAGGGCTCGGTGGGTACCTGCTGGTAGATCCATCGAGTGTAACCGCGGCCTCTTCCGGCTCCCCGCTCTTCCGGCGCTTGTCACATCGGCCTATCCTCGGGGTGGTTCTTCCGGTGCTGCCTGCGCTCTTGCGGGCGCGATGGCCGGAGTTGCGGGGTCCAGGGAGGTTTCAGGTGTCACGTCGCGTGGTGGGCGTCACCCTGGACAATCTCGAGCACCTTCCCAAGAACTGCCGGCAGTGCGTGTACTGGGAGCTCGCGCCGCATCTGAAGGCGCAGGCCGAGGAGTACGGCTCCACCGAGGTCGAGAAGGAAGCCTGGGTGTCCAGCGTGCTGCTGGAATGGGGTTCCTGCGGCCGCATCGTCTACAGCGACACGCTGCCGGTCGGGTTCGTGCTCTACGCCCCGCCGAACGCGGTGCCGCGCTCGCTCGCCTTCCCGACGTCGCCGCCGAGCGCCGACGCCGTCCTGCTCACCGCCTTCCAGGTCCTGCCGGAATTCCGCGGCGGCGGCCTCGGCCGGATGCTGGTGCAGGCCGTGGCGAAGGACCTGACCAAACGCGGCGTCCGCGCGATCGAATCCTTCGGCGACGCCACCCCTGACGACGAGGACCCGCTGGGCCAGCACTCGTGCGTGCTCCCCGCGGCGTTCCTGCAGAGCGTGGGCTTCAAAACGGTGCGCCCGCACCCGAAGTACCCGCGCCTGCGCCTGGAACTGCGCTCGGCGATCACCTGGAAGGAAGACGTCGAAGCGGCACTCGAACGTCTGCTGGGCCAAGTGACGATCACGACCGCGGAACCGAGCCTCGGCCGCGCCTGACCGGCTTCGTGCCTCAGGCAGGTCAGCCAGAATGACCTCGCTGGCACCCACCATGAACGCCCCGCCCGGCTAGCCCGCAGTACTCCATCACTCCCCGGTTTTCCGGTCACTCTCCGTGCCCACCTTTGCGACAACTACCGCCGCTCGCCCGCTTTACTGCTCACCGCGGCCCTCATTCCCGACCGGGTTGTGCGGCCGCTCGACCAGCATCGCCCGAGGTCAGCCCCGGCCTGTTCGCCGCCGCCGGGGGTCGACCTCGGATGCCCCAGGACCGAGTCCGACGAGCCCCATACCACCTCGAATCCGCAGGGAAAACACCCACTCCCGGTACCTGTGCACAACTGTGGAAGAGTCCCCGAGTTATCCACAGATTGCAGATAGAGGCCGTGGAAAAGCTGTGGATGGATAGAATGGATCTGGGGACGCCCCCCGGGAAGGGTGGGGGCTGCCCCCAGGTGTGGTGGGTGGTGTGGCAGTTCGGCGCAAGTTCTTGTGGCGCCGGTTAAGCGGTGTGGGGGCTCCGGTTGTTTGGGGGTGAGGGCGCGGTTGGTTCGGGGGTGGCGGTGCTCGGGAGGGGTCGCCGAGGGGGCGGCGGCTGGTGGTGACTGTGGGTAGTGGTTGCTCGGGGTGCGGGCGGGTCAGCACGGGTAAACACGGGCTGAGAGGGCGGTGCGGCGGCGGGGCGCGCTGAGTGGGGCCCTGGGCGGTCTTCGCGGGGAAAGGCCGGGGCAGGGCGAATCAGGGTGGGGCTAGGGGTAAGGCAGGAAGAACTGGAGGGGGCGAATAGCGAGAGGGCTATTCGGCCTTGGCCAGTTCGTGGGCCAGTACGTCGGCGAAGGTGAAGGTGCCGGTGGGCTGGTCGCCTTCGCCGAGGAGGTAGAGGCGCTTGACCGCGATGAGGATGCCCTCGGCCACGACGTCGCGGAAGGCGGGGTCGCCAAGGCGGGCGGCGTCGTCCGGGTTCGTCAGGTAGCCGATTTCCACGCGGACGGCCGGGCAGCGCGTGCGGGTGAAGATCTCCCACGTCTTGTAGTGCGTGCGGCAGTCCAGCAGGCCGGTACGGGCCGCGACCTCGCGCTGGATGAAGCCGGCCAGCAGCTCGCCGACGGTGGAGGTCGTGCCGTTGCCGGTGCCGAAGTGGAAGCTCGCGACGCCCTGTGCGCGCGGCGACGGGTTGCCGTCGCTGTGCAGCGACAAGAACAGGTCCGCGCCGGCGTCGTTGGCGAAACGGGCGCGTTCGAAATCGGTCGGGCTGTGGTTCGGGCCCCGGCTGATCAGGGCCTCCATGCCGGTGGCCTGCATCCGGCCCTCGAGCCGCCGCGCCAGATCCCAGGCGATGTCCGCCTCGCGCAGGCCCCCTGCGACGACACCGAGGTCTTCGCCGCCGTGGCCCGGGTCGATCACGATGCGCTTGCCGCGCAGCCGCGGGCCCGCCTGGCGCACCTGCTCCTGCTCGCGCAGGAAAACCGGGCGTCCGCCGCGAGCACGCGGCGAGGACAGGCGGTGCAGCTCGCGGATGGTGGCCGGGCCGCAGATGCCGTCCGACGTCAGCCGCATGTCGCGCTGGAACGTGCGCAGGGCGCGTTCGGTCTGGGGGCCGAAATAGCCGTCCGGGCGGCCCGCGTCGAAGCCCAGTTCGGTGAGCCGCTCCTGAAGAGTGAAAACGTCGTCGCCGTGCACCGGCGACGACAAAAGGTACTGGAGCGGGCGGCTCCCGAGGTGATAGCTCGCGCCCTTGAGCGCCTGGTACGTCGCCGGGCCCACCACCCCGTCGGTGATGAGCCCGCGGCGCTGCTGGAACGCGCGCACGGCCTGCTCCACCGCGACGTCGAACGTGTTGTACCGCTCGGTCCCCGCCACCGGCGGGAGCAGATCCATCCCGGCAAGGATCGACCTGATCTCGGCGACGTCGGGACCAGCGTCACCGCGGCGGAGTACCCGCATGCACTCCTCGCTCTTCCTCAGGCACCGAAACCGGCTCGATGCGAAACAGAAACCCGGGTAGGGGGTGTACCCAGGCACCTATTGTGCCCTGTGAACTCTCGGTAAGGACGCAGGCCCGGTCGGTGCGCCACCGGCGGGTGCGTCGCCGCGCGGCGGACACGCCGAGTGCACCTGCGTGCCCACCCCCGTGCGGGTGGTTCCCGAACGTGCGAGAACCCGGACCGGCGAGTCGATAGCCGCTGGCCCGGGTTCTCAGCAGGTGGACCGCTCAGAGCACGTCGGCGAGATCGGACAGCAGCGCGGCCTTCGGCTTCGCGCCCACGATCTGCTTCACCGGCTTGCCGCCCTGGAACAGGATCAGCGTCGGAATCGACATCACCTGGTAGTCACGCGCCGTGTTCGGGTTCTCGTCGATGTCGAGCTTCGCGACGGTGATCTTGTCGCCGTTTTCCTTCGCGATCTCCTCGAGCACCGGGGCGACCATCTTGCACGGCCCGCACCAGGTCGCCCAGAAGTCGACGAGAACGGGCTTCTCGCTGGTCAGGACGTCGTCCACGAACGACTTGTCGGTCACCTTCACGGGTTCGGACATCGCTTGCTCCTTCAACTCGGTGGGAAAGTCAGTGCTCGCCGGCGCCGTAGCCGCCGCCGACCAGTTCCGGTGCTTCGTTCGCCTCGGCCTCGCCGTGCTCCGCGAGCCATCGTTCCGCGTCGATCGCCGCGCTGCAGCCGGAACCGGCCGCGGTGATCGCCTGCCGGTATGTGCGGTCCACCAGGTCGCCGGCGGCGAACACCCCGGGCAGGTTCGTGTACGACGTGCGGCCCTGGGTGAGCACGTAGCCGTCCTCGTCCACGTCCACCTGACCGCGCACCAGCTCGCTGCGCGGATCGTGGCCGATCGCGACGAAGAACCCGGTCACGTCGAGCGTCTTCTCCTCGCCGGACTGCGTGTCGCGCACCTTCAGGCCGGACACGGTCCCGTCGCCTTCGACGCCGGTGATCTGCGAGTTCAGCTGCCACTTGATCTTGTCGTTCGCGCGAGCGCGCTCGAGCATGATCTTCGACGCCCGGAACTCGTCGCGGCGGTGCACGATCGTGACGGACTTGGCGAACTTCGTCAGGAAGGTCGCCTCCTCCATCGCCGAGTCGCCGCCGCCGGCCACCGCGATGTCGTGGTCGCGGAAGAAGAAACCGTCACAGGTCGCACAGGCGGACACGCCGCGGCCGAGCAGCTCCTGCTCGCCCGGCACCTTCAGGTACCGCGCGGCGGCGCCCATGGCCAGCACGACGGCGCGGGCGGCGTAGCGCTTGCCGTTCGCGACGACGTACTTCACGTCGCCGGTCAGCTCGAGCGACTCGACGTCCTCCGCGCGCAGCTCCGCGCCGAACCGTTCGGCCTGCTTGCGCATCTCCTCCATCAGGTCCGGACCCTGGATCCCGTCGCGGAAGCCCGGGAAGTTCTCGACCTCGGTGGTCGTCATCAGCGCGCCGCCGAACTGCGTGCCCTCGAACACCAGCGGTTCGAGCTGTGCGCGCGCCGCGTAGACCGCTGCGGTGTAACCGGCAGGACCCGACCCGACGACGATCAGGTTCCTGATTTCCTCGGCAGCCACCCGTCAACCCTCCGCTCGTCATGACCTGTGCTCCAGGCTCAACACGATCGTAGGTGGAGGTGTTCCCGGCGGTGACGCCCGCTACGTCCTGCCCGCTACTTCTTGCCGACCACCTTGTCGAACAGCTTGTCCGGGTTCCCCGGCCTGCAGTCCGCGCCGAACGCGACCAGCCGGAACTGCGCGAGCTTGCCGGTGGTGTAAATCGCCACCACGCCCGGCTTGCCCTCGACGGTCACCGGCCGCACGCCCTCCGGCCGCACCGCCGGGTCCATGCCGGCCGCGGCGACGCACGCGTCGAAGCGTTTCGAGTCCTGCAGCGGACCGTAGTTCCGCACGCCGAGACCGCCGCCCAGCAGCGCTTCCGCACCGCTGCCGTCGCTGCCGACGGACGGGCCGCTTGCCGAAGACGGCGCGGGCGCGGCGACACCGGACGTATCGGTCTTGGTCGCACCGGGAACGGTCAGCGTGATCGCTACCGCGGCGGCCGCGGCGGCGGTCAGGATCCCGGCGCCCCAGCCGAGCTGCCGGTTCCGCCGCTTCCGCGCCGCCGACAGGTCCACCACCGGCGCGACCGGTGCTTCAGCGGGCTCCGGTGCGGCCGCCGGAAACGTCGCCTCCTGCCGGGCCGCCGACTCCGCGGCGAGCGCGGCGTCGAGCCTGGCCGCGAACTCCGCGGGCATCGGCGGGGCCGGTTCCGCGGCGAGCGCGGACAGGTCGGCGGTGGTCGCCTCCAGGGCCTCGATGATCGCGCGCGCCTCCGGATCCGCGTTCACCCGCGGCCACAGCTGCGATGCCTCCTGGTCGTCGAGGACCCCGGCGTGGAGGTCGGCGAGCAGGTCGACAGACCAGGGCGGCCCGATGGTTCCGCCTGCCCCCCGGCTCTCGTCCGTCATCGTCCCTCCCCGTTCCCCGGCGAGCGCTGGGCTCGCCCGGCACTCCGGGACCCCTCCGAAGTGGCGTGCTTGCGTTTGCTTTCGTTAGTTGGGACGTCGCCACCCCCGTCCGGGTTCCGCAGATGCCCGAGAACCTTCGCGAGTTTTCCCCGCCCGCGCGCGCACCGGCTCTTGACCGTGCCCTCGGCGATGCCGAGCATCTTCGCCGTCTCGGCCACCGAATAGCCCTCGACGTCGACGAGCAGGATCGGCGCGCGCTGGTCTTCGGGCAGCTCGTCGAGCGCTTTGCGGACCAGCAGGCTGGTCTCCTTCTCGGCCATCGAGTCGCCGGGCGCGGCCGGTTCGTTGTACTCGCCGGTCTCGGGCAGCGGCACGGTCGGCCGGGCCTGCTTCCGCCGGATCCGGTCGAGGCACGCGTTCACCACGATCCGGTGCAGCCAGGTCGTGACCTGCGACTCCGCGCGGAACTTGCCCGCCGCGCGGAAGGCCGAGATGAACGCCTCCTGCAGCGCGTCCGCCGCCTCTTCCGGATCGCGCAGCGTGCGCAGCGCTACCGCCCACATGCGGTCTCGATGCCGCCGGACCAGTTCACTGAACGCATGCGGATCGCCCGCGGCGTGCGCCGCGATCAGATCCGCATCCGTGGGAGCTGCAGCCGTCACCCGGCAGAGCCTACTGAGTCGTGCTCGCAGCTCACGCCGCAGGCAGGAAGCTCAGCTCTCCGATCTGGCTCAGGAAGCCGTCGCCGCCGTTGTCGCCCAGCTGGGTGATCCAGACGATGAAGTACTGGCTTTGCGTCGGCTGCTGCAGGGTGATCGTGGTGTCCGGCCCGTTCAGGTCGCCGCTCCCGACCACCTTCGTGTCGTCGAGCTGCGGATTCTTGCTGTCCGCCGACCGGATCTCGACCTTCGTGCCCGGGCTGTCCGCGCTGATCTTCACCTGCGCGAGGTTCACCGGGTTGTCGAACGAGACCGCGATGCCGACGCCGGGCTTCAGCGCGGGCAGCTGCTGCTGGTACTGGTCGGTCTTCCAGACCGTGCCCGGGTCGCCGTCGATCGTGTTCTTCGCCCGGCCCGCGTTGTCGCCGGAGCCCTGCGGGTTGTAGAGCGTCGCCGACTTCGGGGCCACCGGGTCGCCGATCTTCGGCGCCGCGGGCGGCTGGTTGCCCGGCGGTGGCGCCGGGTTGCCCGGTTTCGCCGGAGCACTGCTCGGCGGGGCCGCGACGTTGATCGTGGGACCGGTCGGCTTGCCGTCGCCCTGGAACAGGTTGATCAGCATCAGCCCGCCCCACGCGAGGATGACCACGGTCGCGACCACCAGCACGGTGACGCCGAAGGCCAGCTTCCGCCGCCGCGCGACGTCCTTCACCGGCTTCTTCGTGGTCCAGATCGTGCCGTCGGTCTCCGCCGCCGGATCGTCCTTGCCGACCGCGTTGATCAGCTGGGTGCGTTCCTCCTGCTCGGCGACCTGGCCGAGCACGCGCAGAATGGCCGAGCTGGTGCGGATCCCGCCGCTGCCGCCGTCCTCGATCGTGCGCACGGCCAGCGAGGACAGCTCCGGCGGCACCGCCGGCACCAGCGACCGCGGCGGCACGACGTGCCCCTGCGGCGTGAGCGGTGCCGCGGGGATCGCGGGCGGTCCGCCCGGCAGCGCCCAGCGTCCGGTGAGCAGCAGATACAGCACCGCGCCGAGCGCCTTGACGTCGTCGCGGAGAGTGGCTTCGGGCAGCGGGCCGGGGAAGGCGAGCTTGAGCGCGCCGCCCGGCGTGAGCCGCAGCCGCTGCGGGTGGTCGAGGCCGAGGACGAGACCGTTCTGGTGGGCGTGGTCGACCGCTTCGGCGAGCGCCTGCACCATCCGCGCGGCCGCCGCGGGGGCCACCGGGCGCTGCGCGACCAGGTCCACCAGGTCGCTGCCCTTGGTCCACTCCGCCACCACGACGCCGAGCAGTCCCTCGCTGGAGGTGACGCCGCTGCCGAGGCTGAGCACGTCCAGCACCCGCGCGACGCCGCCGTGCCCGAACTTCGACGCGTGCGCGGCCCGTTCCAGGGTGCGCCTCGCCTGCCGCGCCGCCTCCGGATCGGCCGGATCGCCGACCAGCAGCGTCAGTGCGACGTCCCGTTTGAGCTGCCCGTCCCGCGCGCGCCAGAGGTGCGCGGCGGCCCGCTCGTCTACCCCGAACTGGGCAAGCAGGCGATACCGGCCGTCCCCTACGACGCGTCCGGGCGCGAGCGATCCGCCCCGGGCGCGAATGCCCGCGGCGTCCCCCGCCTGCTCGCTTCGTCTCGTGTCCACGCTCTCTCCCGCTTCGCTCCCGGCACCGAGGGTACCCGGATCATCAGCCGTAGAAGCGTCGTGAGTCGTGAATCAATCGTTACCCGCGCTTGATCAATCGGGTGAATCTCGATGTTACGGGCTTCAGCTCCTCGACCTTCAGCGCCATGAGCACCCCGAACGAGACCACGATCCCGACGAGTCCCTGCAGGACGAGCTTGATCCAGGCGTGCAGAACCGGGCCGAGGGACGAGGGCACGATCAGCCCGACGACCCACGCCGCGCCGACCCCGAGGACGCTCGCCACGACCGTGAACAGGATCACCCCGATCACCCGCTTGCTGCGCAGGTTGCCGAGCGTCACCCACAGCCACACCTGGCCGAGCATCGCGCCGATCACGTAGGTCAGCGCGTTCACCATCATCACGCCGAGCACGACGTTCTCCGGGTTCAACAGCACCGGGCACAGGAACAGCAGCGGCACCTTGACCACGGTCATCACGATCATGATCAACGTCGGCGTGCGGGCGTCCTTCATCGCGTAGAACACCCGCATCTGGAGCATCACCAGCGCGTACGGCAGCAGCGCGAACGCGGTGATCGCCAGCGCCTGGCCCATCCGCTCGGCGCCTTCCAGCGAGCCCTTGCCCAGCGCGAACAGCGCGACACCCATCGACGAGCCGACGATCGTCATCACCGCGGAGATCGGGACGAGGGTCACCGTCGAGATCCGCGAGGCATACGACAGGTCGCTGACCAGCTTCTTCGTGTCGCCGTCGGCGGCGGCGCGGCTCATTCGCGGCATGATCGCGGTCAGCAGCGAGACGCCGAGCACGCCGTAGGGCAGCTGGAACAGCAGCCACGCGTAGTTGTAGGCGGTGACGCCGCCCGAGGTGCCCTTGGTGAGCACGCGAGTGGTGATCGTGAGGCCGACCTGGCTGACCGCGACGTAGCCGACGACCCACAGGGCCAGCCCGCCGAACTCCTTCATCCGGCTGTCCAGGCCCCAGCGCCAGCGCGGGCGGAAGCCGGACCGCAGCAGCGGCGGGATCAGCATGAGCGCCTGCGCGGCGATGCCGCCGGTGACGCCGAGGCCGAGCGTGAGCACCTTCGGATCGGTGAGCGACGGGTTGCCGGTGTCGATCGAACCGGGCATCAGCCACACCACGAGGATGGTGAAGATGACCACCAGGTTGTTGATCACCGGGGCCCACGCGGTCGGACCGAACACGTGCTTGGCGTTCAGCATCGCCGAGACCAGCGCGAACACGCCGTAGAAGAAGATCTCCGGCAGCAGCAGATAGGCGAACGCGGTGGTCAGGCCCGCGCTCGCGTTGCCGGACGAATCGATGTACAGCGACGTGAACGCCGGCGCCGCGATCACCGCGATCACGGTGCCGATGAACAGCACGGTGACGCCGGTGGTCAGCAGCCGTTGCGCGTAGGCCTGGCCGTGGTCCGGGTCGTCCTGCGAGCGCACCAGCAGCGGCACCACCACGCTGGTGAGCACGCCGCCGAGCAGCAGCTCGAAGATGATGTTCGGCATCGTGTTCGCGACGTTGAACGAGTCGGTCGCGATCCCGTTGCCGATCGCCGCGACGAGCAGCACCTTCCACAGGAACCCGGTGATCCGGCTGATCAGCGACGCGATCGCCATCCGGCCGGATTCCTTCGCGACCGAAGGACCCTCGTCCTTCGGCTGTTCGGGCGCCTCGGCCGGACGCGCGAGCGGCGCGTCCTTGATCCGCGGCATGACCTGGGTGGCCAGCGCGTCGTACGGGCGCAGCACGTCCGGGTCGGCGGTCGGCCAGCGCGACGGGGCCGCCAGCGGAACGCCCGCGGTGCGCGGGATGAACCGGGTGGCGTCCGGGTCCCGCATCGCCTCTTCCTGCCACGGCCGGATCGGCGTGCCGGGACGCGGGCCGCGGCCGCGGTGCACCGGCGCCTGCGGGCCCGGCACGTTCGCGGGCGGCGGGGTCGGCTGCGGGAGCTGGCCGCGGTTCGGCGGCTGGTTCGGCGGGATCGGCTGCGGACCCGACGGCGGGAGCTGCTGCGGGCCGGACGGCGGCCCGGACTGCCTCGGCGGGGGCGGCCTGCGCACCGGCGGCATGGCGGCCCTGGTCGGGGCCAGACGCTGGCCGTTCGGCGGCGGCGGGACCCGGCGCGGCGCGCGGTCCCGGGGGTCGCGGGGTTCACGAGGTTCGCGGGGGTCGCCGCGGCGCGGGTCGATCCGGCGCGGCTGGGCTCGGTCGGAGGGCGCGCGGTCGGCGGGCGGACGTTCGTCGGGCAACGGCATCCGGCGGGTGCCGTTGGGCGGCGGCTGCCTGCGGTCGGCGGGCGGCGGCGGAGGAGGCGGCTGGCGACGGGCGTCCCGCACCGCGCGGCGAGGCTGGTCGCTCCGCCTCGGCGCCGCGCCGTCCCGCCGAGGACGACCCGCACGCTCGGGTGGTTGACCCGGCTCTTTGTCCAACGCGTGCCCAATCCTCGGCGGTCCCCTTGCCCCTGCCATTGTGGCAGCGCGGACTCAGGGTAATCGGGAACGGGCGCGAGCACCCGGCCCCTTGGCCTGTCAGGGCGTGCCGCCGCGGCTTTCCTTGATCCGCCGGTAGATCCGCCGGGACGCCAGCAGAAGCAGCGCGCAACCAGCGACGACGGTGACGATGATGGTGATCGGGCCGTATTCGGTCGAGGTCAGCTCGAACCGCGCGGTCGCGCCGAGATCCGTGCCCGATGGGGTGGTCAAGGACACATCGACCGACAGCCGGCCGGCCCGCAGCGCCTCGATCTGCACGTACTTGGTCTGCCCGCCCTTCGCCGGGAAAAGCAGGTTCTTGCCCGCTTGTTCCGGCCGGACGCCCATGTTGTTCCGCAGCACGATCTGCGCGGTGACGCCGACCGGCAGGTCGTTGTGCACATACACCGGCAGCGGCGAGGACCCGGACGCGAGCGCAAACGTTTGCTTCGGCTGTTCGACGGTCACCTGGTCGCGGATCGCGGCGAGTTCCGCGGTGGCGTTCGCCGAGGCGGACGCCACCGCCGACGGGCCGAACGCGGTCGAGCTGCCGCGGACCAGCGCGTCGCGCACCGGACCGACGACGGCCTTCGGTTCGACCTGGTTCCGCTGGTCGACCTGCATCGCCGACACCAGGCCGGTGGCGTCCTGGTCGAGGCCGGACAGCTGGCCGGCGACCGCCGCGCCGCCGTCCGAATGGGTGTCCGCGGCCAGCGAAGCGCTGCCTTCCGGCGCGGTGCCCAGCAGGTCGTCAAGCGTCGAACCGGCCGTCACGCCCGCGGTGGTGAGCTTGCCGAGCCCGGACAGGAAGGCGTTCAGCTCGTCGGTGGTGGCGTCCCAGCGCCGCGGCGGCGCGATGAGCAGCGGCCCGCCGGTGGTTCCTTCGGTGCGGCCGAGCCCGGCTTCGAACGCGACCGAGGCGAGACCGTTCTGCGTGGAGACCGCGCGCTGCGACGCTCCGCTGTAGGTGGTCGGCGCCTGCGGGCTCGGCGTGAATCCGGTGAGACCGGCGGTGGCCATCGAGTTGGTCGGCTGCGCGCGCAGGCCGTCGGACAGGGTCGCCGCGCTGGTGACCGTCTCGTCGTCACCGCCCGCCCGCAGTTTGCCGCTGTCGGTGAGCACGGTCTGGAAACCGCCCGACGAAATCGCCGACAGCGCCTTGTCGTCAGGCGTCCCGCCCGGCCACAGCACGCCGCTCTTCGACTCGACGCCGAGCACCTGGCGGATCGTCGCGGTGCCGTTCAGCGCCGTGGTCATGAGGCCGGCGTCCGGGTTGCCGTCGGCGCCGCGGATCTTGCCCAGCGTGGTGAGGTCGGCGTCGGCGAACGGCAGCGGGATCACGCACCGGCCGGTGACCAGCGCACGCAGCGCCGCCAGCCAGTTCGACGCGGCGTCCGCGCCCTTGCCCGTCGCTCCGCCGCTGACCCGGTAGCCGTTCTTCATCGCGTCCACGGTGCGCAGCAGGTCCGGATCGAGCGCGAAGCAGAGCGAGCCGCCGATCTTCGGATTCGTCTCCTGCGCCGCTCGCGCCGCCGAGACCAGCGAATACAGCCGTCCGCCGGGGCTCAGCTGGTCGGCGAGCGAATCGTCGGTGAGCGTCATCGGCACGCCGAACGGGGCGGACTGGACGTGCGGGGTGCTGTCGGTGATCGGCCACAGCACGGCCAGTTTCGAATGCCGCTGCGTCGCCTGGTTGTTCGCGTGGCCCGGCGTCGACAGCACCGGCATGAGCAAGCTCACCGCGGCGAGCCGGGCCGGGCCGCCGTACTCCGGGGTGCCGTTCACGTTCACCAGCAGCGGGTACACGCCCGGCCGGAGGCCAGCGCCGCGCGGCCCGGTGAGCGGCACAGTGATGTTCAGCCGGGCGCTCTGACCAGGCTCCAGGTCCTCGGCGAGCGTGGTGAACTCGGTCAGCGGGGTGTCCTGCACCGGGGTCCCGGCGAGCACCGAGTCCATCGCGCGCGGGCTGGCGAGGCGTTCGCCGATCTGCAGCCGGGCCATCGGCTTGACGATCCGGCGGGATCCGGTGTTGGTGACCGTCCCGGCCACCGTGATCGCCTGGTCCGCGCTGGAAATCACGCGCGGGGTCAACTGGCCGAGGTCGAGCCGCAGCCGGGCCGGTTCCGGAGACGGATTCTCCTGCGCGCCCGCCGGCGCACCGAACAACGCGGTGGCGGCGACGATCAGCAAAGACAGCAAGAAGGCGGCGGGCCGCTTCACTCGGGTGCTCCCTCTCAGCCGCGCTCGTCGGGCGCGAAAAGTTCTGCTGCCCCGCGAACCAGCTTGCGCTCGTCCGCGTAGGCGAGGGTGGTCTCCAGCTCGGCCAGCGGAACCCAGGCGACCTCGGTCACCTCGACGTCCTCGTCCGACAGTTCGCCACCGGTGGCTTCGAGCAGGAAATGGTGCACGGTCTTGTGCACCCGGCGCTGCTGCGCGACGAACCAGTAATCGATGGCGCCAAGCGGGTGCAGGACGCGCGCGGAGATGCCGGTTTCCTCCTTCACCTCGCGCACCGCGGTCTGCTCCACCGTCTCCCCGTCCTCGATGTGGCCCTTCGGCAGCGACCACAGCAGTCTGCCGTGTCGGTCGAGCCGCCCGATCAGCACCGCGTGTTCGCGCTCCGGGTCGACCACCAGGCCGCCCGCCGAGGTCTCGTCGACCGTGGTCAGCCGCCTGCCGCGGTGGCGCCGTCGCCGCCGGCGCGGCGTCGGCGGCCCGGCGCGACCGGCGGATCCAGACATGCTGCGATGCTAGAGCAAACGGTCGCCCGGGTACTCTGGCTCTCCGTGTCCGTGTCCGGCGGCGTCCGCGGTGGCGGCGCCATTTTCGTGGTGGGATTCGAGTGAACAACCTGGTCGCCCAGCAGAACGCGGTGACGGAACTGATGCGAGTGTCCCCGTTGGCCGACGAGCTGGCCGAGCGCTTCGCCCGCGCCGGCCACAGCTTGTACCTGGTCGGTGGCAGCGTGCGCGACGCGCTGCTCGGCAGGCTGTCCAACGACCTCGACTTCACCACCGACGCGCGCCCGGACCGGGTGCTGCAGATCGTGAGCGAATGGGGTGACGCGGTCTGGGACGTCGGCATCGCGTTCGGCACCGTCGGCGTCACCAAGAACGGCACGACGCTGGAGATCACCACGTTCCGCGCGGACAGCTACGACCGCGTCGGCCGCAACCCCGAGGTCACCTTCGGCGACACCATCGAGGGCGACCTGCTCCGCCGCGACTTCACCGTCAACGCGATGGCGATCGACCTGGTCGGGAAGACGTTCATCGACCCGCACGACGGCATGGACGCGCTCCGGCTGAAGGTGCTCGACACCCCGGCGCTGCCGCAGGAGTCGTTCGCCGACGACCCGCTGCGGATGATGCGCGCGGCCCGGTTCTCCGCGCAGCTCGGCTTCACCGCGTCGCCGCGCGTGGTCGAGGCGATGACGTCGATGGCCGAGGAGATCGACCGGATCACCGCCGAACGGGTCCAGACCGAGCTGTCGAAGCTGATGCTGGCCCCCGACCCGCGGCCGGGCCTTGAGCTGCTGGTCGACACCGGGCTGGCCGACCGGGTGCTGCCCGAACTGCCCGGCATGCGGCTGGCGATCGACGAGCACCACCAGCACAAGGACGTCTACCAGCATTCGCTGACCGTGCTCGCGCAGGCGATCGAGCTGGAGAAATCGCACGAACCGACCAGCGAGCCGGACCTCGTGCTGCGGCTGGCCGCGCTGCTGCACGACATCGGCAAACCGGCCACCCGCGAGTTCACCCAGGGCGGCGGCGTGAGCTTCCACCACCACGAGGTGGTCGGCGCACGGATGGCCCGCAAACGTTTGCGGGCGCTGAAGTACTCGAAGGAGATCATCGAGCAGGTCTCCCAGCTCGTGTTCCTCCACCTGCGGTTTCACGGGTACGGCGGCGGCGAGTGGACCGATTCGGCGGTCCGCCGCTACGTCACCGACGCCGGCGACCTGCTGACCCGGCTGCACAAGCTCGTCCGCGCCGATTCGACCACGCGCAACAAGCGCAAGGCGGCCGCGCTGCAGGCGACCTACGACGATCTCGAGGCCCGCATCGCGCGGATCAAGGAGCAGGAGGACCTCGACCGGGTCCGGCCGGACCTCGACGGCAACGAGATCATGCGGCTGCTCGGCCTCCCGCCGGGCCCGCAGGTCGGGCAGGCCTGGAAGTTCCTCAAGGAACTGCGGCTGGACCGCGGTCCGCTGGAACACGACGAGGCGGTCGCCGAGCTGAAGAAGTGGGCGGCGGCGGAGGGCCTCGGTTCGGGCGAATAGCCCCAAGAAATGAATTCGGGATCGCGGGTTCACCACGATCCCCCTTTGGCCTCTGGATCATCGCCCGGGCAGCCGAGATACTCCCTGTCTCGAACCGAACCGGGGGGGATCGATGACGCGGCAGCAGGACGGGGACCGGCGCGGAGCCAGCTTTCTCGTCATGCTGCTGCGGCGCGGCACGCCCGCGCTGGCCACGGCGACGACCGGGCTGACCGACGAGATCGGCGATCCGACCCCGGTGCGCGCGTTGCAGCGGATCTCGCGGATGGCCGGTCCGGTCGACGAGCGGCAGCGCGACGGGCTGCTCCTGCGCGCGGCTCGGTACGTGGTGCTGGTTCCGCTGGTCTACCGGCTGCTGATGGTGCCCGCGACGTTCGGGTCGTACGCGGTCAGGCACGGGTCGGCAGGGCTGGCGTCGGTCGCGATCGTCGCGGTGTGCTCGGTGGCGCTGAGCGCGTTCGGCCTGTTCTGGATGATGCGCCGAGCCCCGTTCCGCAGTGATCTCGCGGGCCGGTTGCTGCTGATCGACCTCGTCGCCACGCTCGCGTTCGAGCTGTTCATCGGCGCGACGGTGTCGCCCGCGGTCTTCCACGACGCGGTCGGCGTCGCGGACAAACACCTGCTCGGCAGCGTCGCCCTGCTCACCCTCGCCGTCGGCATCCCGTCCGGGATCGGGCTGGCGGCGCTCAGCCTGCCGGTGCGCTTGCTGTCGGACCTGCTCAACCACGGCACGTTCGATTTCGCGCAGGCCGCGTCGCTGTACCCGACGATGTTCGGCGTCCTGTTCACCGCGGTCGGCGCGCTGATCCTGCTCGGCCTCGGGATCCGGCTGGCGCTGGCGTACGGGATTCGCAACGGACGGCTCGCCGAACGCGCGCGGCAGCACCGGATGCTGCACGACACGGTGCTGCAGACGCTGGAAGCGATCGCGCTCGGCGGTCCGGGCGATTCGGATCAGCGGCTGGTCGAGGTGCAGCGGCTGGCCCGGGCGCAGGCGATCGAACTGCGGCAGACGATCGAGACCGCCGCGGCGCAGCGGGCTGAGGAGGGCGCGCGGCCGCTCGGCGAGAAGCTCGCGGCGCTGGCCGCGGAGATGGCACGGGACGGGCTGCGCGCGCAGCTGGTGATCGCCGAACTGGACGACGACACGCTGTCCGAGGTCCGGCAGATCGCGATCCGCGACGCGGTGCGGGAAGCCATGCGCAACACGATGAAGCACGCGGAGACGGACAAGGTCGTGGTACGCGTGGAGGAACGCAACGGCGGGATCGCGGTGATCACGCGGGATCACGGCACCGGGTTCAGTCCGGCGGACCGGCCGGCCGGGTTCGGCATCAGCGAGTCGATCACCGCGCGGTTGTCCGAGGTCGGCGGGACCTCGCTGGTCGAATCGAGTCCGGGGAGCGGAACGAGGGTGACGTTGTGGGTGCCGCTGTGAGCGGGGTGGCGGGTGCGCTGGCGGCGTACCGGGACGGCGAGGTCGAGCGAGCGGGTGCGCTTGCTGTTGAGGCTGGAACGCCGTTGGGCGCCGAGTTGGCGAGGTATCTCGCGGCGGGTTCGAGCGGTCCGGTGTACGACCAGCCCGCCGCGTTCACGGCGTTCATCCGCGGTGGCGGCAACGTCGAGTTGTACCGGCGGTTGAGCGAAGAACTGGCCGCGCGGTACGACTCCTGGCGTCCGGCCGCGTTGCTGGATCTCGGGTGCGGCGACGGGTTGGCGATCGAACCGGCGTTGGCGCGGGCCTCGTTCCGGCCGGAGCGGATCGACCTGGTGGAGCCGTCGGAGGCACTGCTCGCGGACGTCGAAGTGCCTGGTGCGCGCCGGTTTTCGTTGACCGCACAGGACTTTCTCGCCGCGGATGGTTCCACGTGGAACCTCACGCAGTCGACGTTCGCGCTGCAGTCGATCGAGCCCTCCGTCCGCGCTGAGGTGCTGAGTGCGTTGCGGACGCGGACGGAACGGTTGGTGCTGGCCGAATTCGACGTGCCGGACACCGCCGACCTGGAGTCGCTCGTGCGCCGGTACGAACGCGGCGTCGCCGAATACGGCGAGCAGGCTTCCCTGGTGGCACAAGGATTTCTGCTGCCGGTGCTGCTCGGCGTCGCCGCCGGGACGGCACGGACGAACTGGGAACATCCGGCCGCGCAGTGGACCCGGCAGCTCGAGGCCGCCGGGTTCGCCGACGTGACAGTGGAACCGCTCGCGGACTACTGGTGGTCGCCCGCCGTCCTGATCACGGCTTCACAGCCGGGATAGCGCGCCCTGCTCGAGGTGCTGCGCGATCGGGCGCGGCAGCAGGTACGCGGTGGCCCCGCCGGGCTGTTGCGCCCACGGCGCGGTAACGCCGGTCAGCACCCGGATCGTGCGCTGCACGCGGTACTCGTGCCGGTCGCGTTCGCGGTCCGGCGTCAGCGAGGTTTCCAGGAACCGCACCGAATTCGCGTGGACCAGGTTCCCGGTCTCGGGGCCGAAGCGGACCACCGTGGTTCCGGCGGGCAGCACGACGATCCGCTTGCCGCGGAAGAACGACAACGGCGGCTCGCCGCGCATCGGCAGGATCGGCCAGTCCGCGGGCTGATCGGATTCGTCCGGGGCCTGCGGCGGCAGCATCAGCAGCGTGCCGAGGAGGAACCGGGCCGCGTCGGCGAGGTTGGCGAACGCGACCGGCTCCACTGCGGGCGGACGCGACACCTCCCAGCCGTTTTCCGCGCGGCGCAACGTCCACACGCCTTCGGCGGGCACCTCGTTCGCGCCGATCCGGTACGCCGACGACGGCACGCCGTGTTCGACGAGCCGCTGCTGCAACAGCGACAGCGTTTCGGCACCGCGCAGGCCAAGGGTCGGCTCGCCGCGGACCGCGCGGGCGAGCGAGCTGTCGTCCGGGATGTCGGCCTCGGTACGGCCCGGGCGCGGTTTGCCGAGCACGTCGGCTTCGGCGGTCGCGCGTACCAGGTCGCGCACGATCGGCGGGCGGAACCCGGCGGCGCGGATGTGCTCGACCAGCTCCGGCTCCGGCGGAACACCGTATTTGCGAAGGTAGTGCGGTACGGCGGCGGGCCAGATCCAGGTGCCGTCGGTGTGGAAGGCCTGCGGTACGTCCGGCGGCGCGCCGGGCGCGAAGATGTCCGGCTGCGGCACGGGCCGGTGCAGCACGACGGGCGAGCGGAACAGGTAGTCGAGGACGCCGCGGACCTGGTCCGGCGGCACCGGCGGGCGGTTCACCACGGGGCGCTCGCCCTCGTTGTGCGCGTCGACCGGCCGCGCCTGGCGGAACCCGACGGTCAGCGGCAGCCCGGCTTTCGCGCCGAGCCAGTCCGGCAGGTGCTTGTCCGGGCGTGGGAAACGGGTCAGCTCCACGAGATAGGACTCGCGGGCCGGCTCGCCGCCGTCGTTGGGCGGCAGCCGCCAGTCCGGCTCCTGGTCGGCGTCGAAGTCGAAATCGAACTGCGAGTCGGCGTCGAGCGTGAAGGTGCCTTGGAACCAGGTGCCGGTCTCCGGCTGGTACATCGCGGCGCGCAGCTGGGAGAACAGCGTGCTCAGCTGCGGCGTGCCGGGCAGCGCCACCGAAACCGGGCCGTTCTCGTCGCCGACCGCGCGGACCTCCAGCTCGGAGTAGTCGCCGACCTGCCGGAACTGCGCCGCCACCCGCGTCCACCCGCCGGGCACCTGACGCAGCGTGCGGCCGATCCCCCGCAGGATCCGGGTTTGGTCGCCACCCTCGGTCTCGGCCTTCGGCTCGCCGTAGTCGTGCCGGGTCAGCCAGAGCCCGGTGAGCTGCTTGCCCGGGACGGTCACCGAGAAATCGGTGAGTCCGAGTTGCGCGGCGCGCACCGGATCGTGCCGCGTCCAGCGCAGGGTCAGGTTCGGCTGGTCGCCTGGCGCGACCTCGAACAGTTCGTCGTCGTATTCGACGTAGGTGCGCAGATCGAACGTCGCGGGCACCTCGTTCGCGAGCACGACCCGCGCCGGCTTCCCCTCGTGCTCGCGGTCGAACCCTTCCGGCGCTTCCTCGTCGCCGACGACGGTCAGCAGCAGTGTGCCGTCGGTGGTCGAGCGTTGTGCCGCGAAAGTGCGATCGTCGAGCGTCGCGTACAGGCCGTCTGGGCGTTCTCCCGATTCCACCCGGTACCGCACGTCTGGTTCCTCCCCGAAGTCCCCCGTGTAGCCGCAACGAACCTATCTGACCGTGTCACGACCCGACCATCGGTCACCGGAGACGGGAGAATATGCGCCCACAAATACCTGCTCGGGTGACCGATCAGTGCCGTGGGTAGCGCTGCACCCAGGCGTCGCCGAGTGCGTTCCGCGCTGAATGGCGGTCGAAATGCCACAGCGCGTCGGTCGCCACCTGTTCGATCAGGTGATGCAGTTCAAGCTGTTCGACCCACTTCCGGGGCAACCCGGGAACGCCCACCCGCGCGCCGAGCAGCGCACCGGTCAACGCGCCGGTGAGCGCGCTGCGGCCGGAGTGGTTCACCGCGCGCAGCATGGCCTGTTCCGGGTAATTCTCGAAGCCGGACAACGCGGCGAATGAGCGGCCGAGGACGGACAGCGTGCTGTGTCCGTCGCCGATCAGCTCCGGCATCCGCAGGTCCGGCAGGCCGTGCTCGCCGAAGAACGGCACCGCCTCGGCCACCAGGTCGCGCACCGGCCCCCACTCCGGGCCGTCGTGTTCCTCGAGGACCTCGCGGGACAGATTCCACACCGGATAGCTGAACGAATCCTTGGTGAGCGCCTTCTCGAACACCCACGCCAGGTAGGTCGCGGCGGCCACGTCGTCCGGCTGGTGGGTCACTCCGGCGAGATCGCGCACGACCTGGCCGATGCCGCCGCTGAACCCGGTGCCCGGACCCGCCGCGGTCAGCACCGCGGGCAGCGCGCCGAGCAGCGCGGCCGGACCCGACATCGGCGCGGCTTGCGGATCGCCGGTAACCAGCGCGTGGTACGCGTTGAGCTCGGCGTCGTCGATAGCGCGGCGGGCGTGCAGCTCCGGCACCTTGACGAGGAAACCGTCGGGGTTCTGGATCGCCGCGCCCTGCGTGTGCAGCCAGCGGCCCAGCGCGCCGCGGACCACGCCGGGGAACAGCTTTTCGACGTCGCGCGATTCCGGCTGTTCGCGGTGCGGGCTGCGGATCACGGCCTCGGTCAGGAACAGCAGCCGTTGCGTCATCGAGCCGATCCGGCCCGGCTGGTCGAACGCGAGCGGCAGGTCGCGGACGCCGTCCGGACCGTAGGTCGAGACGATCTCGTCCAGCCGCATCCGGTCGACGGCCGAGCCGAGCGCCTCGCCCAGCGCGAAGCCGACCCACGCGCCGACGACCCGCTGCCAGCCGTAACGGAAGTTCTCCAGGCTGATCTCGGGGTATTTGCCGAAGGTGTCGAGCTTCGGGACGATCCGGCCGTCGTTGTCCCAGGACGGCACGAGACCGTTGGCGCGCAGGTCGTTCGGCCGCGAGCGGCTCGGCTCCGGCTGTTCGAACCGGCGCAGCCACGACCGGCCGAGGACGGTCTTGCGGCATTCGTCGGCGGTCAGCTCGAACCCGTGCCGCCGTGCGCGTTCCGCGGCCGCCTTCGGGATGTCGACCGGCTTCTCCAGCCCGATCCTGGCGGCCGTTTCGACGGCGAACTTCTCCAGGTCTTCTTCGATCTCCGGGCAGCGGCCGTTCTCGTCCACCCGCGGTTCCTGGCGGGGAAACCGCTTCGCGATTGTGGTCAACTCGGCGCCGGCGACGTCCTCGAAGGTCGCCGGACCGCCGTTGATCACCAGGTTCGGCGGGTGTTCGAACTCGGCCAATGTCGCCAAGTCGACTCGCCACCAGGCGTGCTCGCGGGCAGGCAGATGCCGGGTCGAGCTGAAGACGCGGAGCTCGTTGCGTTCCTCGGAGAAGTAGAACCGGTCGGTCGCGCCGGTTTTGAGGTCGAACGGAACGAAGACTTCGCAGCGCAGCAGGCCGATCAGCAGCTGCTCGCGCGAGAGCCAGCCGACGCTCGCGAACGCGAGGAGGGTTTCCAGCGGATTTTCCGGCTTCGGGTAGCCGCGGCGGATCGGACCGGCCTTGTACTCGGGGTTTTCGCGTTCGTCACCGGTCTGGTGCCCGTCGTTGTCGACCTTCACCCAGCCGGCGACCGCGGGCAGCGGCACGCCGAGCTCGCCCAGCCCGGCCTTCGCGTACTCCGGGTCGACGACCTCGCGCCAGCTCTCCTGTCCCGGATAAGCGACCGGGGTGCTGAGCCCGCCCGGATGCGGATGCGCCTGGCGCAGTTCGCCGTCCGGCTCGCGCACGAGCACCGACGGGGCGGGGAACAGCTCTTTGTCCGGACGGCCGTCGTCGAGGAACGCGACAGTGTTGTAGGGGATCGACCAGCCTTCGGGGACCCGCAGCACGCGGTCGTGGTCGACCCGGAGGCCGCCCGGCCCGGAGACCTCGGGGCCGTGCACGGCGCGCAACCACTTCCCGACCTTCTCCACCGCTTCCGCCGCTTCCACCTACTCGATCCTCTCCAGGCTTCCGTCGGACTCGTGCTCCGCGATCGGCTTGGGCAAGACGTACGCCACCGCGCCGCCGGGAAGGTTCGCCCAGGGCACCGTCACCCCGGTGATCACGTGGAGTGATCTTCGGAGGCGAAAAGTGCTGGTCATGCGCTCCCGTTCGAGTGGCAGGGACGTCGTCGCGAACCGTACCGCCTGGTGGTGGACCAGGTTGCCGGGTTCTTCGCCGAATCGCAGAACGACGGTACCTTCCGCCAACCGAGTGAGTCTCTTGTTCCGCAGCAGCGTGAGGGGAGGGTCACCCGGCACGGGCTGGACCGGCCAGTCGGCGACCTCCCGCGCCGTTTCCAGCGGGGTTTCGCGGCCGCCGGTCGCGCGGGCGGGATGCAGCAGGAGTGCGCCGAGCAGGTGGTGCGCGGCGTCTTCGAGGCGGGCGAAAACCTGCTCCCGACCGTCCGGCGCGACGACCGCCCACCCGGCTTTGACCTGGTAGAGGCTCCATTTCCCGGCTTCCCGCCCGCCGAGGCAGCGGACGTCGGCCCACACGCCGAACGAGTCGAGCCGGTGTTCGAGGTGGGTCAGGAGTTCGGCGTCGGACAGGACCGGGTCCGGGTTGGTTTCCCGTTCCGCGGCAACGTCGCCCGCGGTCCGCTGGAGGTCGTCCGGCGTGGGTCGCGGACGGGGTTTCCCGGCCAGGTCGGCTTCCGCTGTTCGGCGCACCAGATGGTCGACGTACGGCGGGTGAAAGCCCAGGTCACGGATGTGCTGGAGCAGTTCGGGCTCGGGAGCTGTGCCGTGTTCTCTCAAGCGCTCGGCCACCTCGACCGGCCAAATCCAGGTGCCGTCAGTGCGGTGCCTCTCTCCGACCGCGGCCTCGCGTTCGAGGTACCGCAGCACGAGCGGCAGCTCTTCCTGCGACAACGGTTCGCCGGTTCCGGCGGTGGCATGCCGGAAGACGACTCCGAGCGGGAGCCCGACGTGCAGCCGCCACCAGTCGGGAAGGTGCTCGTCGTCGCGGGGAAAGGTGGTGAGTTCGGCGAGGTAGGCGGACGAATCGGGTGGCGTCGTCCATGGGGGCTCGTCGTCGGTGAAGTAGTCGAAGTCGAACGCGCCGTCCGGGGTGAGCACGTAGCGCGCCTGAACCCAGGTGCCGCGGCCCGCTTGGTACATCTCGGCGCGCAAGTCGGTGAGCCGCTGGACCATCTCGGTAGTGGCGACGGTGTTGCGGGCCTGCACCTCGTAATGGTCGCCGAGCTGGGCGAATCCGATGCCGGCCAGCGCGTCCGGATCGGCCCGGTGCGCCTTGATCAGCCGACCGATCTCGACGAGCACCTGCTGACCGGTACCCGTTGGTTCCACGTGAATCATTGCGTCCGGAGCGGACGACATCAGGACCCGCGACGGCGGTTCTGCGGAACGGTTCCGCGCGGACGGACACGACGCGGGGTCGGCCGCGGGGCGGGCATCGAGGAGCTGTGCTGCGGTTCGGGTGCGTCGGCCAGGTGCTGCACGAGAGCCTGGACGGTCGACGCGAGCTGCGCGGGAGTCGTCCGCTCGAAGGCGTCCGGGGCGAACTCAAGCCTGCCGAGCGTGCCGGCCGGTCCCGCGGTCGCGCGGACGAGCCCGTCGGGCGAGGTCAGGACAGCCGGCGCGGCGTCGAGACGGGCACGGTCGTCGCCGATGGTGCTCACGGTGGCCCCCCGTGTCGGTTGCGCGTGCCGAGATTAACTCGACCGGGTCACAAGTCACCCTAATGCCCAACGGTGAGTTACTACCCCCGTTTGGGTTCAACGGTTTGCGGCAGCGAATCGCCGCGCCGCCGACGGGCCAGCAGGTATCCGCCCCCGCCCAGCAGATAGAGCGCGGTCGCGACCACCATGAGCTCGGGCGAGTACCCGTTGTCCTTGACGAAGAGCGCCGCGAGCGAAACCGCCACCACCTGGGTGATGTTGAACAGCGTGTCGTACAGCGCGAAGACCCGCCCGCGAGCCTCGTCCGCGACATCCAGCTGCACCGACGAGTCGACGGACAGCTTCACGACCTGACCGGTCCCCATGATCAGGAACGACGCGATCAACGCCAACGGCAGCAACATCGGCAACCCGAACGCGGCCTGCGCGACCGCCGAAACGAGCAGCGACCCGAGCACCGCCCATGTCCGCCCGAGCGACCGAATCAGCCGCGCCGTCACCAGCCCCGCGACGAGAATTCCCGCCCCCGCGCAAGCGACCATCTGGCCGAGCCCGGGCAGTCCCGAGCGAAAGATCCCGTCGTCAGCGAAGTAATTGCGCATCAGCAACACGCTGAGCAGCAACGAAATCCCATACGCCGCGCGATGCGCGAACAACGCGACAAACCCAGCCGTAACCCGAGGCGCCCGCCACGCATGTCGAGCCCCATCAGCCAGCCCGCGCGCGACCGCCACCACCGGATTAGTCGGCTCGTCAACCACAGTCGGCCCGAGCACACCCTTCGCGAACCGATGCGCGAGCACGGCGGACACCAACGCCCCGACCGCAGCAAACGCAGTGGTCTCCGCCGACCCGACATCCCCGGCCCCGAACACCGTCCGCAACCCGATCGCACACCCGCCACCGACGACCGCGATCGCCGACCCGAGCGTCGCCGCGACCGCATTAGCCGAAACCACCGCCGACGGCTCCACTACATGCGGCAACGCAGCAGACAACCCAGACCCGATAAACCGGCTGATCCCCTCCGCAAGCAACGCGAGCGAAAACAACCCGATCCCGCCGACCCCAGCCCCCACCGCAACAACGGACGCCAAGATCGCCACGGCCCGCACCAGATTGGCGAACACCAGCACCCGCCGCCGGTCCCACCGATCGAGCAACGCCCCAGCAAACGGCCCCACCAGCGAATACGGCAGCAGCAGAGCAGCGAACCCCTCCGCGATGGCCAACGGATCAGCCGCCCGCTCCGGATTGAACAGGACGGCCCCAGCCAGCCCAGCCCGAAAGACCCCGTCCCCCCACTGAGCCGCGAACCGCGTAAACAACAACCGCCGAAACAACGGCTCCCGAACGACCCACTCCCCCACCCGCACCACACAACCCTACTGACCACCCCAGTACCCCAAAAAGACGACAAATCGACAGTCAAGCGCGCAGGGCTGGCTAGGGGCAGATCGCGGCGCGTCACCCCTGGCTCCCGAACTAGCCCAGCCGACAGCGCCCCCGAAGCAAACGCCCAACCCGCACTCGCTCGACCCAAGCCGCTGGACGGCGAGCCAACGCCACCCCGACGCAACAAAGCCCAACCACGCCCTCCCGAGCCAGATCGCCGGGCGACAAGTTGACCCGGCAAGCCTGCAGCGGCCCCGAGGCAGCAAAGGCCCACCCGCACCTGACCGAATCAGACCGCCGGACGGCGAGCTGGCCTGCCCAGCCAACAGCGGCCCCGAGCAACAAGGCCCACCCAGGCCCACCCGAGCCAGATCGCTGGGCGACGAGCTGGCCCAGCGAGCCCGCAGCAGCCCGAGGCAACAAAAGCCCACCCGCACCTGACCGAATCAGACCGCCAGGCAGCGAGTTGGCCCGGCGAGCCAACAACGCCCCGAAACAACGACGACCCACATTGGCTGGGTCAGGTCACGAGGCGGCGAGCTGGCCTGTCCAGCCAGCAGCGGACCCACAGCACAGAGGCTCCCCCACATTGGCTGGGTCGAGGTCGCTGGGCGGCGAGTTGGCCTGCCCAGCCACCAACGGCCTCGAAGCACAGAGCCCCACCCACATTGGTGGGGCGAGGTTGTCCAGCCAGGAGCGGCCCCGCAGAAACAAAGGCCCACCCACATTGGTGGGAGAGGTCATTGGGCGGCGAGTTGGCCTGCCCAGCCTGCAACGGCCCGAGACAACAAAGCCAACCCACATCCAGCCAAGTCGAGCCGGAGCCCCGGAGCGAGCCACGGCATCTCACCACCGGAAAAGCCACCGCCGCACCCGAGCCAGCTCGCCGACCAACGAACGGTCCTAGCCACACCCCGGAAGCAACAAACCTGACCAGCAACGGTTGCCAAAACAAAGGGGGCTCCGCCCCCGCCCACCCCGAAAACCGCAGCCAAAGGCACCGCGGGGGTCCGGGGGGCTCGGCCCCCCGGGTACACGGCGCCGGTGGATGGGGAAGGTGCGAAGCACCGAACAGGACTCGAGAACACCGGCGCACTCGTTTCGCCTCTCGGCGGCTTGGCGCAGTGTGGCTCCGGCCGGACCGGTATTCCACAAAGGCGGTTCTTCAGTGAGCCCGGGGGACACGAGTGCGCCGGCTCATTGTTCTCAACGGGGCGGGTGGTGCTGGTGTTCCCGTGCCGGGAGGATTTCCCTCGGCGGGTGATGGGATCATGGGTGGCGTGCCAGCGGACGCCGAGGTTGAACCGGGAACGCTCCTGGTCGCCGCACCCACGATGTTCGACCCGAACTTCAAGCGGACAGTGGTGTTCGTGATCGATCATCGGGCGGAGGGCACGCTCGGGGTGGTCTTGAACCGGCCGTCCGATGTTCCGGTGAATGACGTCCTGCCGGGGTGGGGCGCGCATGTCGCGGAGCCGCAGTCGGTGTTCGTCGGCGGGCCGGTCGACAAGAAGACCGCGCTTTGTCTCGCCGCGTTGCGGACTGGGGAGACCGCTTCCAGCGTTCCGGGCGTGGTTGCCGTGCGGGGGCCGGTCGCGCTGGTCGATCTGGACAGCGATCCCGAGGTGCTCGTGCCGAAGGTGCGGGGCGTGCGCGTGTTCGCGGGCTATGCCGGGTGGGATTCAGGGCAGCTCGCGGGCGAGATCGAGCGCGAGGACTGGGTGATCGTCCCCGCGTTGCCGAGCGACATTCTCGCGCCGCCCAGCCGTGACCTGTGGGGTCAGGTGCTGCGCCGCCAGGGGGTGCCGCTCGCGTTGCTGGCCACCCACCCTGGCGATTTGCAGCGGAACTAGGCCTCGCTGGACTTCTGCAGGACTCCGCAGCCGCCGGCGCCGCACGCGCAGCCGCTGCAGCCGGCCGGGGCCGGCGACGGGGCGGGCACGGTCAGGGCCGCTCGCGCGCCCATCCGGGCTCCGGCGACGACCATCACCAGCAGGCCGAGCAGTCCGACGATCGCGGCGGCGACCAGGCCCGCGGTGGCGGGGATCGCGAGACCGGCGAGTCCGCAGACGACCGCGGCCGCGCCTCCGGCCAGGGTCGGGATGCCGGCCACCCGGTTGGCGAGCTTGAACGCCTCTTCGCTGCGCATCGAGGCTTCGGTCCGGACTCCGGCCCCGCTCGCCCTGCTCAGCCGTCCGCGCACGCCGAGGAAGCCACCCCAGCCGACGACGACACCAAGGACGATCGGAACGAGCGCGATAGCGAACACCCTCTGAGGATAAGCGTGACCTCGCGGCAATGTCCCGGATACCCTCGTCGGCTGTGCTACGGGCCATGTCTTCGTCCACGCGACACCGGCTGCTGGCTGCCGCCGGGATCGTCACCTTGTCCTTGCTCGTCCCCGGAACCGGGACTGCCGCTGCTGCCGCGCAGCGGCCGGTCCGCCTGCTCGGCGAGCAGCGTGTGCCGCACAATCTGCAGTTCCAGGGCACCACGGTCGGCGGATTGTCGTCCGTCGACTTCGATCCGCGCACCGGCGGTTACGCCTTCATCAGCGACGACCGGTCCGCGATCAACCCGGCCCGCTTCTACACCGCGAAGTTCGACGTCGGCGCCGACGGTGTGGGTCCGGTCACCTTCACCGGCACGCATCCGCTGCTGCGCCCGGACGGCACGCCGTATCCGCCGCTCGCGAAGAACGACCCGGCCGCTCCCCAGAACGAGCAGACGATCGACCCCGAGGAATTGCGCGTCGACCCGTGGACCGGGCATTACGTCTGGTCGCAGGAAGGCGATCGGCTCGCCGACCAGCACCTGATCCAGCCGTCGATCCGCGAGGCCACCCGTGACGGGCACTACGTCCGTGACCTGCCGTTGCCCGCCAACGAGCGGATGACGCCGGATGCCGGTCCGCGCCGCAATTACGTTCTCGAAGGCCTCGCCTACACCGGGTTCGGCACGTTGCTGGCCAGCGAGGTCGAGGCCCCGCTGCTGCAGGACGGGCCGCCACCCACGCCGACGTCGGGTGCGTTGTCGCGGATCACCCTGCAGAGCCGCTTCGGGCCCGTGCTCGCGCAGTACGCGTACCCGCAGGAGAAGCTTTTCGCCGAGCCCAAGCCCGCCACCGGGTTCGCCGACACCGGGGTTTCCTCGATGCTCGCGGTGAACCAGGCCGACCCGACGAAGTTCCTGATGATGGAGCGGTCCTTCGTCACCGGCGTCGGCAACAAGGTGCGCATCTTCGAGATCGACACCACCGGCGCGACGAACGTCCTCCACACCCCGTCCCTGACCGCTGCGAAGCACGTCAAGCCGGTGAAAAAGAAGCTGCTCGCCGACCTCTCCGACCTGCCGCTCTCCACTGTGGACAACATCGAGGGGATGACCTGGGGCCCGGCGCTGCCGTCCGGGGAACGCACGCTCGTGCTCGTGAGCGACAACAACTTCTCCGCGTCGCAAGTCACCCAGGTCGTCGCTTTGGCGGTCCCGTCGGAACGGCTTTGACCAGCGCGTTACGATGAGTGCATGAACACGGCTCGGCTGCTCCTTGGCCTGCCGCGCTGACCTGGTCCGATGACCGGCTCGGCGCGGCGACCCCTCATGCCTTCTGGCTTGGGGGGTCGAGTTGTTTCTGGGAGTGGCTCGACACGGAGGAAGACGGCGATGACAGGGTCTGACGAGGCCACCGGGGCCGCGGCGAAGAGTGCTGCGGACGCTGAGCACGCCCCGCCGTTCCGCTACACCGCGGAGCTGGCCGGGCAGATCGAGCAGCGCTGGCAGGACCACTGGTCCGACCACGGCACCTACCACGCGCCGAACCCGGTCGGCCCGCTCGCGGAAGCGGGCGAGCCGGTGCCCTCGGACAAGCTGTTCGTGCAGGACATGTTCCCGTACCCGTCCGGTTCCGGCCTGCACGTCGGGCACCCGCTGGGCTACATCGGCACCGACGTCTACGCGCGGTACCACCGGATGATCGGCCGGAACGTGCTGCACACGCTGGGCTACGACGCGTTCGGCCTGCCGGCCGAGCAGTACGCGGTGCAGACCGGCACGCATCCGCGCACCACGACCGAGCAGAACATCGCCACGATGCGCCGCCAGCTGAAGCGGCTGGGGCTGGGCCACGACGAGCGCCGCTCGATCGAGACGATCGACCCGGACTACTACAAGTGGACCCAGTGGATCTTCCTGCAGATCTTCAACTCCTACTACGACGAGGACGCCCGCAAGGCGCGTCCGATCGAGGAGCTGGAGAAGGCCTACGCGGCGGATGAGCGCACGACGCCGGACGGCCGTCCGTGGGCTGAGCTGAGCACCGTCGAGCAGCGCAAGATCATCGACGACCACCGGCTGGTCTACATCTCCGAGGCTCCGGTGAACTGGGCCCCCGGCCTGGGCACTGTCGTGGCGAACGAGGAGGTGACCGCGGACGGCCGCAGCGACCGCGGCAACTTCCCGGTGTTTCGCAAGAGCCTGCGCCAGTGGATGATGCGGATCACTGCGTACGCCGACCGCCTGGTCGACGACCTGGAGCTGCTGGACTGGCCGGAGAAGGTCAAGTCCATGCAGCGCAACTGGGTCGGCCGGTCGCAGGGCGCGAAGGTCTCGTTCGCCGCGGGCGGCGAGAAGATCGAGGTCTTCACGACCCGTCCGGACACCCTGTTCGGCGCCACCTACATGGTGATCGCGCCGGAGCACCCGCTGGTCGAGAAGCTGACCGCGGCGCAGTGGCCGGGCGAGCACCCGGAAAGCTGGACCGGCGGCGCGAAGACGCCCGCCGAGGCCGTCGCCGCGTACCGGGCCGCCGCCTCCCGCAAGTCCGATCTGGACCGGCAGGAGAACAAGGAGAAGACCGGCGTCTTCACCGGCACCTACGCGGTGAACCCGGTCAACGACAAGGAAATCCCGGTCTTCGTCGGCGACTACGTGCTGATGGGCTACGGCACCGGCGCGATCATGGCGGTGCCCGCGCAGGACCAGCGCGACTACGACTTCGCGAAGAAGTTCGAGCTGGAGATCGTCCGCACGGTCGACCCCGGCGAGGGCTTCGAGGGCGAGGCGTTCACCGGCGACGGCCCGGCGATCAACTCCGCCAACGACACCGTCGACCTGAACGGCATGGGCGTCGCCGACGCCAAGAAGACGATCATCGCCTGGCTGGAGGACCGCGGCGCGGGCGAGGGCACCGTGCAGTACAAGCTGCGCGACTGGCTGTTCGCCCGCCAGCGCTACTGGGGCGAGCCGTTCCCGATCGTCTACGACGAGAACAACCTGCCGATCGCGCTGCCCGAGGACCAGCTGCCGGTCGTGCTGCCGGAGGTCGACGACTACTCGCCGAAGACCTTCGACCCGGACGACGCCGACTCCGAGCCGTCGCCGCCGCTGTCGCGTGCGAAGGACTGGGTCGAGGTCACCCTGGATCTGGGCGACGGGCCGAAGAAGTACCGCCGCGACACCAACGTCATGCCGCAGTGGGCTGGTTCCTGCTGGTACCAGCTGCGTTACGTCGACCCGGCGAGCCAGGACGTGTTCTGCGCGCCGGAGAACGAGGCGTACTGGCTGGGCCCGCGCCCGGCCGAGCACGGCGTGGACGACCCGGGTGGCGTCGACCTGTACGTCGGCGGCGTCGAGCACGCGGTGCTGCACCTGCTGTACTCCCGCTTCTGGCACAAGGTGCTGTACGACCTGGGCCACGTGTCCTCGAAGGAGCCGTACCGCCGCCTGTTCAACCAGGGCTACATCGAGGCGTTCGCCTACACCGACAAGCGCGGCGTGTACGTGCCTGCTGAGGACGTCGTCGAGCGCGACGGCAAGTTCTTCTTCGGCGACGAAGAGGTCAAGCAGGAATACGGCAAGATGGGCAAGAGCCTGAAGAACGCCGTGACTCCGGACGAAATGTCGGACACCTACGGCGCGGACACCTTCCGGCTGTACGAGATGTCGATGGGCCCGCTGGACATGTCGCGGCCGTGGGCGACCAAGGACGTCGTCGGCGCGCACCGGTTCCTGCAGCGGCTGTGGCGGCTGGTGGTCGACGAGCAGACCGGCGAGCTGCGGGTTTCCGCGGACGAGGCGACCGAGGCGGACCGGAAACTGTTGCACCGCACCATCGCCGGGGTCCGCGAGGACTACGCGGAGATGCGGTTCAACACCGCGGGCGCGAAGCTGATCGAGCTGAACAACCACCTGACCAAGGCGTACGGCTCGGCCGCGGCGACCCCGCGCGAACTGGCCGAACCGCTGGTGCTGCTGCTGGCTCCGCTGGCCCCGCACGTGGCCGAGGAGCTGTGGCACCGGATGGGCCACGCCGATTCGCTGGTACACGGGCCGTTCCCGGTCGTGGACGAGAAGTACCTGGTCGAGGACTCGGTCGAGTACCCGATCCAGGTCAACGGCAAGGTCCGCTCGCGGATCACCGTGGCCGCGGACGCGAAGAACGACGCGGTGCAGGCGACCGCGCTGGCGGACGAGAAGATCGCCGCGCTGGTCGGCGACAAGACGCCGCGCAAGGTGATCGTGGTGCCGGGCCGGCTGGTCAACATCGTGCTGTGAAAAAGCGAGTTCCGGCCCGGGAGGCGATCCCGGGCCGGTACTGTGCTTTCCGTGCGTAACCGAGCGATCACCGCGATAGCTGCCGCGGCCTTGCTGTCGGGGTGCGCCGTCGCGCCCGCTCCGCCGCCGGGGAAACCCGCGCCGCGGCTGCCGGCGGATTCGATCGCTTACGACACGCTGCCGGTCATCACGAGCAGGCCGAAGCTGTTCCCCGGCGACTGTTCGCAGTTCGAGAAGAATCCCGAGTTGCTGGGCGCCCTCGGCGGCAGTTCGCCGATGTAGACCTTCACCAGCTCTTGTACGTGCAGCAACCCGTCCCCCTCCCCCTTTTCGCTGGCTGGAGTCTGTCACACGCTGTGGCCGCCCGGGTGCGGAATCGAACCGTCACGACCGAAAGACGCCAGCTTCGCCCGTCGGCTCGCGCTTCGA
Source organism: Amycolatopsis sp. CFH S0740 (assembly GCF_004522315.1). Classification (NCBI taxonomy): domain Bacteria; kingdom Bacillati; phylum Actinomycetota; class Actinomycetes; order Pseudonocardiales; family Pseudonocardiaceae; genus Amycolatopsis; species Amycolatopsis sp. CFH S0740. The sequence goes on from NZ_SDLS01000003.1 coordinate 276,700, forward strand.
TGGTTGAAAGCGAAACAAACGGAAGGGACGGGCATGAACCTCGACGGCAAAGTGGCGCTGGTGACTGGCGGGAGCCGCGGAATCGGTGCGGCGACGGCACTGCGGCTCGCCGAGGCCGGGGCGGACGTAGTGCTCACCTACGCGGTGAACGCCGAGCAGGCCGCGACCGTGGTCGACCGGATCAAGGCGCTCGGCAGGCGTGCGCTCGCGGTCGGTGCGGACAACGCGGACGCGGCGGCGGTCGAAGCCGCGGTGGAAGCGGCGGTCGCCGAGTTCGGGCGGCTGGACGTGCTGGTCAACAACGCGGGCGTTGGTTTCGTCGGTCCGCTGGAGCAGACCGGGATGGACGACGTCGACCGCGTGCTGGCGGTGAACGTGCGCGGCGTGCTGGCCGCGACCAAGGCGGCGGCCAAGCACCTGCGCGAAGGCGGCCGGGTGATCACGATCGGCAGCTGCGTGACCGATCGCGTGCCGGGTCCGGGGATGGTGCTGTACGCGGTCAGCAAGTCCGCGATGGTCGGGCTGACCAAGGCGCTGGCCCGCGAACTGGCGGCGAACGGCGTGACGGTGAACCTGGTGCACCCGGGGCCGACCGACACGGAAATGAACCCGGCCGACGGCCCGTACGCGGCGGACCAGGCATCGATGACCGCGGCCGGCCGGTACGGCAATCCGGCGGAAGTCGCGGACGCGGTGGCCTTCCTGGCGTCGCCGGACAGCGCCTACATCACCGCCGCGACCCTGTCGGTCGACGGCGGGCACGCGGCCTAATCGCGGTAGAGGCCGACGTCGCGGGCTAGGTCGGTGAGCATGGCCTCGAACAGGACGTCCGGTTTGGACACCGGGATCGGGTAGTTGCCGAACACCTCGAGGGTCACGTGGCCGTAGAGCCGCGCCCAGAAGGTGATCATCAGGTAGGTGAGCCCGAGGTCCAGCTTCTCCGGCGGGATTTCCCGCCCGGACTCCTTGAGCACCGTCAGCAGATCCTGCTGGAACGCGGTGAGGTCGTCGCGGAGTTCGGGCGGGACCACGTCGTTCGGCGGCATGACCAGGTCGTGCTGGGCGAGCACGTGGCCCGCCGCGGCGAGGAAGATCTTCCCGAACGGCTCGTCGAGCCTGCGCAGCGCGCTGCCGGTCGCGGTCCCGGTGGCCCCGGTCGGCGACGCGAACACCAGGGTGAATTCCTTGGTGTGGGTCAGCGCCCAGCGGCGGAACCCCTTGCAGATCTGGAACAGCTGCAGCAGGCCCTCGTCCTGCAGTTCCGCGATGTCCTCGGCGATCTCGGCGGCGAGGTCGGTGCAGACGTCGAGGCGGAGGCTTTCCAGCAGGTCGTCGCGGGATTCGTAGTAGCGGTAGAGAGCCGGTGCGGTGATCCCCAGCTCCCGGGCGATGGCCCGCAGCGTGACGGCTTCCGGGCCCTGGCCTACCAGCAGGTTCCGCGCGGTCCGGCGGATGTCGGATTCGGTAGCCGCTCGCGCGCGACCCCTGCGTGTGGGGCTGCTCATCTGGGCAGTCTAGGTGGTCTGGACACCGATTTCGGCACTTGGCGGGAGAACCGGGGCGCCGCCGACGCCGATCACTCGGGGGGCTACGTGATCGGCGCCGGCGACCCGATGCCCTCTCCGGTGCGCTTCCGGTCGGGGCAACGTCATCGGCTCAAGTCCGGTGACGCTCGAAGAAGAGCGAAGCCCGTCGCAGAAGTGACGCCTGGGGGATACGGATCCCCCGATCGAGTGACGGACAGCCGCTGTTCCGCCTGATTGTCGCACTGAGCGCCAAGAAAGTTACAAACGCTTTCACTTTCGGGCACCGACGGCGGAAAGGAAGGGCCATGGCAGAGTGGCGGCATGAGTGCTGCGGTGCTGGTAGTCGGGTCCGCGAATGCCGATTTGGTGGTCCCGGTCGACCGTCGTCCCGGCGGCGGCGAGACGGTGCTGGGCGGCGACACCGCGTTGTCCCCCGGCGGCAAGGGCGCGAATACCGCGGTCGCGGCGGGAAAACTCGGCGCGGACGTCGCGTTGCTCGGTGCGGTCGGCGACGACCCCTACGGTCGATTGCTGCGGGATTCGTTGTCGAATGCGGGTGTCGATACGCAATTCGTTCGGACTGTCGATCGGCCTACCGGAATCGCTTACATCACCGTGACTCCGGACGGGGAAAACTCAATCCTCGTCTCCCCCGGCGCGAACTCCGCGCTGGAGCCCGGCGACATCACCGACGAAGCACTGGACGGCGTACGGGTGCTCGTCGCCTCGTTGGAAGTGCCGCTGCCGACGATCGAACGCGCCGTGGTGCGGGCGCGGGAAAACGGCGTGCGGGTGCTGCTGAACCTCTCGCCGGCGGCCGAGGTGTCGCCGGAAACGCTGGCCGCGCTGGACGTCCTGCTGGTCAACGAGCACGAGGCCGCCTACCTGCTCGGTTCGGACGACGCTGACCCGCGCAAGCTGCTCGAGCTCGGCCCGCGCGCGGCCGTGGTCACGCTCGGGGCCAAGGGTGCGGCGGTGCTCGAAGGCGACAAGTCGACAACCGTCGAGTCGCCCAAGGTGGAAGCGGTCGACACGACGGGCGCGGGCGACGCGTTCGCGGGTGCCCTGGCGGCGGCTCTCGCCGATGGCGCTGACCTGGTCGAAGCCGCCCATCGGGCAGTGAAAGTCGCTGCGGTGACCGTGACCCGGCATGGCGCCCAGCCGTCGTATCCGACGGCGGCCGAGCTGGAATGAGCCACGTCTGGGCCGTGTTGCAGGTCACGTGGGCGATTCGTTCGGTTCGGCGTGGTGGCAGGGGTACGCGACCCGGTTGCGGAGGATCGCGGCAGCGCGTGATCCGCTGGCGTTGATGCCGCTCGACGAGACGCTCGCCGCGCTGGGCCGCACCGCGGAAACCTACGAGGGCCTGCGCAAAGTCCCGGTCGACGGCGTAGTGGGCTCCCTCGCGCGCGCCGAGGATTTCGACCGGCTGTTCCGGCCCCGCAACCGTGCGCTGCGGGACCGTTGGCGCGCGATCGCCGACGCGGTCGGGGAGCTTCCGCCGGTGCGGCTCGTGCGGCTGGGCGACATGTACTTCGTGGAGGACGGGCACCATCGGATCGCGCTGGCCAGGGCGCGCGGGGCGGAGGCGGTGCTCGCCGAGGTGCGGTCGGTCTGCACGGTCGCGTTCGCGATGCGCTGCCTGACACTGGCGGACCTGCCGTCGAAGCGGGCCGAACGGATGTTCCTGGAGCGGGTCCCGCTCGCCGACGCCGACCGGACCGACCTGTGGCTGGACGACCCGGCGGACTGGTTCCGGCTCGCGGACTCGGCGGAGGCCTGGGGTTTCCGGCAGACTTTGCGGGGCCGGGTGCTGCGCGATCGCGCGGAACTGGCCTGCGCGTGGTGGCACGAGGAGGTGCGTCCGGTGGTCGAACGGGTGCGAAATCGGGAATCAGTCGCGGCGCCGCGAGAGATCGCGGTCTACGTGAGCTATGGTCTAGACCATGTCTGAGAGTGCTGCCGCTCCGGCCGAGTCCGCTGCCGGTTCCTCGCTGACCGGGGTCGCGGTGAGCCCCGGACGCGCGAGCGGACCCGTCGTCCGGGTCGCCGAGCCGCTCGGGGAACCCGCCAGCACGCCCGCGCCGGACGATCCGGCGGCGGAGGCGGCCCGGATCGAACCCGCCGCGCAGGCGGTCGCCGCGCGGCTCGAAGCGCAGGCCGAGGCCGCGACCGGGGAAGCCGCGACGATCCTCGTCACGACCGCCGCGATGGCCGCCGACCCGGCGCTCGCGTCTCAGGCCCAACAGCTGGTGACGGCGCGGAACCTACCCGCGGCCCGCGCCGTCTACCAGGCCGCCGAAGGATTCGCCGACGCGTTGGCGGCCGCGGGCGGGTACATGGCTGAGCGGGTCCGCGACGTCCGGGACGTGCGCGACCGGCTCGTCGCCGAACTGCTCGGCATCGCCCCGCCCGGGGTGCCCGAACTGACGTCGCCGAGCGTTCTCGTCGCCCGCGACCTCGCCCCCGCCGACACCGCGGGGCTCGACCCGGCGAAGGTGCTCGCGCTGGTCACCGAGGAGGGCGGTCCGACGAGCCACACCGCGATTCTCGCGCGGGCGCTGGGGATTCCGGCGGTCGTCGCGGTGCGCGGGCTGCTGGCTTCCGACGCCAAGGCGCTGTCGGTCGACGGCGACACCGGCGTGATCGAGGCGGTCGACCCGTCCGCGCCGATCGTCACCGCCGCCGCGTCTGGGCCGGCCGAGTGGAACGGCGTCGGCGAACTGTCCGACGGGCATCGGGTGAAGGTGTACGGCAACGTCGGTTCCCCGGCCGACGCGCAGGCCGCCGCGGACGCGGGCGCCGAGGGCGTCGGGCTGTTCCGCACCGAATTCTGCTACCTCGACGCACCGGCCGAGCCGTCCGTCGAAGAGCAGCGAAAAGCTTATGCCGCAGTGCTTTCGCCATTCCGCGGCAAGCCGGTCATCGTGCGCACGCTGGACGCGGGCGCGGACAAGCCGCTCGCGTTCCTGTCCCCGGACGACGAACCCAACCCGGCGCTCGGCGTGCGCGGCGTGCGGATCGCGTTCGACCGGCCGGAGGTGCTCGACCGGCAGCTCGAAGCCATCGCGGGCGCGGCGGAGGACTCCGGCGCGGAAGTTTCGGTGATGGCCCCGATGGTCGGCACCGTCGAGGAAGCCGCGTGGTTCGCCGAACGCGTGCGCGCCGCCGGGATCGCGCGCGCGGGCGTGATGATCGAGATCCCCGCCGCCGCGCTGCTGGCGCGGGAGATCCTCGGCGTGGTCGATTTCGTGTCCGTCGGCACGAACGACCTGGCCCAGTACACCTTCGCCGCCGACCGCCAGCTCGGCGCGGTGGCAAAACTGAACGACCCGTGGCAGCCCGGTTTGCTGCGCCTGCTGAAGCTGATCGGCGACGCGGCGGAAGCGACCGGCAAACCGGCGGGCGTGTGCGGCGAGGCAGCGGCCGACCCGCGGCTCGCGCTGGTGCTGGCCGGGCTCGGCCTGACGAGCCTGTCGATGAACGCACCGGCGGTCCGCGCGGTCGGCGCGAGCCTGGCGACGGTGTCGAGGGAGAAGTCCCGCGAGGTCGCGGCGGCGGCGCTCGCCACCGCCGATCCGGCCGCGGCGCGCAAGGCCGTCGCGGACGCTCTTTCCTAGCCGAGGGACGCCGGATCCGGGTGAGAGATGGGGTAACCGGATCCGGCGCCGGGCGCTGGTCAGCCGAAGATGCCCCGCCGAGGGTGGCGGATGACCAGCGAGCCTCCGTGGATGCGCCCGGTCAGCACGTAGCGCGGGGTGCCCGCGCGGCCGTTGCTGCCGGTCTTGTCGTCGAGCGAGCCGAACTTGATCTCGGTGATCGAGTTGTAGTCCACCGCCGCGTGCTGCGGGATGATCAGCTCGACCGAACCCCACTTCGAGTCGAGTTCGATCTGCACCACCGGGGTGGCGACGCGGGCCTCGGTGAAGTCGAGTTTGGTGCTGCCGTACTTGTTGCGCACCACCATCGCGGCCGGGACCTGCCACGGGCCGCTGCGCTGCAGTGACGAGTACTTGGCGTTGAGCTCGAGCCGCTGGCCCAGCCCGTAGTTGGGCCCGTAGCCGGGCGGTTCGGGCGTCGGCGCGTACTGCGGAGCCGCGCCGGGGTGCACCAGCCCGGGCAGGTCGGCGAGGACCGCGTTGAGGTCGCCCCGGGTGCGGGCCGCGAGCGCCTGGTCGGTGCGTTCGGTGAACTCGTCGAGGGTGAGCATCCCCTGTCCGATGGCTTTCTGCAGCACGCCCACGACGTGCTCGCGTTCGTCGTCGGACACCCGGATGTCGCGCGCGGTCAACGGCTTGGTCTCGGTCGCGGGCTGCGCGGCGATCGTCTCTTCCTCGGCCATGGCATCGATGGTAGAACTCGATTTCCGCTGGCAGATCGGGGAAAAACCCTGAACGGACCCGTACTTCGCGCGATGGTCGCCCTTGCCGCGGCCTGCTGTCTGCTGACCTCGTGTACGAGCGAGGCTCCCGCGCCCGCCCCGGTGAGTTCTGCGCGGCCCGCTCCGACCACCCCTCCGCCGACCGGCCTCGACGGGCTCGTCGCCACCGGCGGCATCGGCGTGGAGTTGCTGCTGGCCACGTCGCCGCCGACGGTGTTCGACGCCGATTCGGGTGTGCGCGCAACCCTGCCTGGCGTCCCTGGCGGGCAGCGGACGGTGTCCGTGCTGCGCGTCGGCCACACCCCGGTCGTGCTGACCGCGCCGACCTGCCAGCAGTCCTCCTGCGACCCGGCCGAGGTGTACGTCTACCTGGGACTTTCGACCCCGCGGTCGCTCGGCAAAGCGGTGAGCGCGGCTCCCGGCGCGGACGGCACCAGCGTGTGGCTGATCCGCGAGGACGGTCCGGACCTCTGCCGGTTGGAGCACGTCGCGCTCACCGGCACTTCGTTCGGCCGGGGCACCGTGGCGTCGTGCCACACGCTCGTCCGGGTGGAGACCTCGCACGGGTTGCTGATCACCGTCGGCAGCGGCACCGCCGAAACCGTCGACGTCCTGATCGACCCGGCCACCGGGCGGTCCGTGCAGCAGTCGCCGCGCATTCTCGCCGCCGCCGGTGATCGGCTCGTCCTTGGCGGGCTGACCGACCTGACCGTGCTCGATTTGCGCAGCGGAGCGCGGAAACCGGTGGCCCTGCCGGTGCCCGCGCCCAACCCGTACGTCCTGCCGAGCCGGGGCGGCGATGTCGCCGCGGTCGATTTCGGCACCCCGTCGTTCCCCGGAACCGGTACGCAGACCCGGGACCTGTGGCTGCTGAACCTGCGCGACGGCAGCTGGCAGCAGGCTCCCTCGATGCCGTATTCGACGGAGAACCTGAAGCATTCCGGTCTGGATTGGACGGAAGCCGGCGACCTGGTCATCGACGACGGGGCGGTCGCGGCGTGGCATCCAGGAGAACCGGCCTGGCGACTGGGGAAGGCGAAACTCGCCGCGGCACAGCAGGCGGCCGGGGTCGCGACCTCCTGAGGTCAGTCCTCGTCGAGGCCGTGCTCGATCGCGTAGCGCGCCAGCTCGACCCGGTTGTGCAGCTGGAGCTTCCGCAACGTCGACTGCACGTGGTTTTCCACCGTCCGGTGCGACAGCACCAGCCGCTCCGCGATCTGCCGCGCGGTCAGTCCCTTCGCGACCAGCCGGAGCACGTCGGTCTCCCGGTCGGTGAGCCGCGGCGGCTCCGGCGCGCCGTCCGGGACGTCGGCCATCCGCCGGTACTCGCCGAGCACCAGTCCGGCCAGTCCGGCGGTGAACACCGGGTCGCCGTCGGCCGTGCGGCGCACCGCGTCCACCAGCTCCGCCGCGGACGCCGATTTCACCAGGTAACCCGACGCGCCCGCCTTCACCGCTTCCAGCACGTCGTTGTGTTCGCCGCTGGCCGAGAGCACCAGCACCCGCGTGTCCGGCGCGGCCGCGGTGATCTCGCGGGTCGCTTCGACGCCGGACGTGCCGCCGAGGTTCAGGTCCATCAGCACCACGTCCGGCCGCACCGCGCGCGCGATCCGGATCGCCGCCGGGGCGTCCGGGGCGGTCGCGGCCACCTCGAACCCGTTCTCGCTGAGGTCGCGGGCCACGCCGTCGCGCCACATCGGGTGGTCGTCGACCACCATCACGGAGATCGTCCGTTCCGTCATCGCCCGTCCCTCATCGTGGTTGGCACCCGCACTTCCCACTCCGTGCCGCGTCCGGGAGCGCTGTCCAGCACCGCGGTCCCGCCGAGGTCGTCCACCCGGCCGCGAATCGACTTCACCACCCCGAGCCTGCCCTCGGCCGCCGCCTGTTCGAGCCTGCCGCCCGCGATCCCCGGGCCGTCGTCGCGGACGCTCACCACGACCTCGTCGCCGAGGTCTTCGAGCAGGACCCAGGCGTGCGCGTCCGGACCAGCGTGTTTCTCCACGTTGGCCAGTGCTTCGCGGGTGATCGCGACGAGTTCCTCGGTGACGTGCGCGGGCAGGTCCACGGTTCCGGCCGGCGTCGAGACCTGCACCGATGTGGTCGACAGCAACTGCAACGCCGAACGGAGGTCCACAGTGTCGCCGGACCGCGTCGGCTCGGTGCTCACCAACGCGCGCAACGCGACCTCCTGCTCGCCCGCGAGCCTCGCCAGCTCCGCTGCTTCACCGCCTGCTTCGAGACCGCGACGCCGTACGCGCGCGAGTACCTGAAGCACGCTGTCGTGAATCGAGCGCGCGAGCCGTTCGCGCTCGGCTGTCGCTGCTTCGGTGCGAAGTGCGCGCGCGAGCGCTTCGGCGGAGCTACGCGCGAGCGTCGCCGCCATGCCGACAAGGAGACCGCTCGCGCACAACAGCACTCCGTCACGGATGACGTCGATGTCGACGTTCGCGCGCGCGACACCAGTGCTTACTGCCACGACGAGGCCCGCCGATACGCCAAAGCGCGCGCCGAAACGCGTTGCCACCGCGATCGGTGCTACTGCCGCCCAGACCGTGGTGATCAACGGCGTGGTCGCGTTGTCGAACTGCGCCTCCGACAGGATCCACGGCGACGTGAGCAGGAGCGCTGTGGTGAGGACGAGGTCGAAGATCACCAGCCAGCGGCGCCGTCCGTTCTCGCGCACGTACGCCAGACTCGACACGACCGACCACACGGCCATCACTCCGATGACGACCCATCCCAGCCACGGCCGCTGGAAGCCGTTGTGGTGCGCGATCGCCACTGCCAGCGCGAACAACCACGTGACGACGCGCAGCACCACGACACCGCGCCACAGCGGTGCCGCCGGATCTCGGGAAGGTCGAACAGTCACTTCTTGTCTTCTGTGCTTTCTGTGTCTTTGCCGGAGCCGGACTCCTTGTCGTCCGCGCCCTCTTCCGGATCGTCGTTCGGGTTGGCGGCTTGGCTGTGCAGCGCGTCGACGGTCGCCGGATCCGGATCGTGTTCGTGCAGCAGGGACCGGACCCCGGCGTTGAGCACGGCCAGCAGCGGCACCGCGAGCAGCGCGCCCGCGATCCCCGCGGCGACCAGGCCGATGGCGATCGCCAGCACCACCGCGAGCGGGTGCAGCCGCACCGCGCGGCCGAGCAGCAACGGCTGCAGCACATGGCTTTCCAGCTGCATCACGCCGACGACGATGGCCAGCACGACCACCGCGCCGATGACGCCCTTCGACACGAGCGCGATCAGCACCGCGACGCCGCCGGTGATCAGCGCGCCGATGATCGGGATGAACGCGCCGAGGAACACCAGCGTCGCCAGCGGGATCACCAGCGGCACGCCGACGATCCACAGCCCGATGCCGATGCCGACCGCGTCGACCACGGCCACCGCGGCGGTCGCGCGGATGTAGCTGACGAGCGACGCGAAGCCGCGCCGCCCCGCCACGTCCACGCGATTGCGCACCCGCGTCGGCACGCCGCGCACCAGGAACGACCAGATGCCGTCGCCGCCGGCGAGGAAGAAGATCGTGACGAAGAGCGTCAGCACGAAGCCGGTGAGGATCTCGCCGACGGTGCCCGCGGTGGTCAGCGCGGTGGTGGTGATCGAGGCCTGGTTGTTCTGCAGGAAGCCGATGGCCTGGTTGATGAAGTCCTGGATCTGCTCCTGGCGCAGGTGCAGCGGACCGTTGATGAGCCAGTCCTTGATCTGGTTGAGGCTCGTGGTCAGTTGCTGCTGCAGTTCCGGGAGGCCGCTGGAGAACTGGGTGATCACGAAGGTCAGCAGCCCGCCGAGCACCGCGAGCCCGGCCACGAGCACGATCGCCGTGGCCAGTCCGCGCGGGAAGCGGATCTGCACGAGCCGCGACACCGCGGGGGCGAGCAGCGCCGAAAGCAGCAGCGCGATCGACACCGGCACCACGACCGAGGCGAGGTAGCCCAGCAGCCACACCACGGCGTACAGGGCGGCGACGACCACGATGAACCGCCACGACAGGGCGGCGGATACGCGCAGTCCGCGCGGGATGAAGCCGGTGACGTCGGCGACTGGTTCGGAAAGGGACGGTTGTTCGCGTTGTCCGCGCCCTGGCTGGCTCACGGGGTCAACCGTATCGGCCCCGTCGACCGAAACCGGGCGGATCGCCCGGTGCGGGGCGCGAATCACCGTTTCGCCGGGCCGCGCGAACCGACTCCGGAGTAACCGGCCGTCTTCTCCGGGGATGACCCATCGTGAGACCCGGCCACACTCTGTGTTGTTCACACGATGGTGGCATCAAGCCGTGTCAAGGATGCGCGGCGACCCCTAAATTTGGTTGTCTCGGTTTTGCACCACCGCGGAACTGTGTCGTTCCCGGCAAAAACCGAAATCATTTTTTACCCGAGGAGAAATCACCTGTGACGGACGACGCTGTGCACGAGAGGCGGGGCGCGACGCGCTTCGGCCGTCTCGCGTCGCGTGCGTTGTTCGTCGTCGGCGGCGCGCTCGCGGCCACCGCGGCCGCGTGGACCGTCTCCTCCTCCGCCGCTTCGGCGGACCCGGTCGACGCGAGCGTCACGCCGGTCACCGACGCGACGGCCGCCGGAATCGGCGACGTCACCGACGGCGCGGCCCGGTTCGCGGGCGACGTCACCGGTGCGGTGCAAGGGCTTTCGTCGTGCGGCCAGGGAGCCACCACGTGGTCTGAACCAGGCACGTCGCGGCCCACCTGCTCGCTCGGCCAGCTCGGCGGCGCGCACCGCGACGACCTCGCCGGAGGCCAGCAGGCCGCCGGAAAGGTCAGCGACGCGGTGAGCGACCTCGGCCAGCACGCGGTCGTCAAGCCGGTGGAGCGCACGCTCGGCTCGCTCGAGCACATCGCGCGCAAGCCGGAGGACGCCCGCCAGGTGATCGCCGACGCGACCACCCCGCCGCCCGCCGCACAGGATTTCGGCCGGAAGCTGTGGGATCTGCTCGACCCGAGCGCTCCCTCGAACCTGGTCGACCTGCCGAAACTGCCGACCGCGCCCGCTCCGGAATCCGAGCAGACGCCGGCGCCCGGCATTCCCGAGCAGCCCGCCGAGGCGGAGCAAAACCTCGGCGCGGCCGCGATGAGCACGTCCGACGCGTTGCAGTCGGTCTTCCCGGCGATGGACGCGCAGTCCGTCGATCCGGTGCAGGGCGCCGAACTGCCGCAGCGCCACCACGGCGACCGCGGCCTGCCCGGTGCCCCGTTCTCCCCGGCGCAGCTTCCCGCCGCGCCGCTTTCCATCCCGAACTCCCCGGCCGGTGGCAGCACCGCGCCCGGTGGACACCTCGACGGTTTGAACTTCGGCGTTCCCTCCTGGGTCGCCGCCGCCGTCGACAACGCCGTGGCGGGTTCGACCCGCACCGGCCTCGCGCACACGCCGCGCACCCCGGGCGAGCAGCCCGGCGTCACTCCTGACTGATCCACTTCACCCGCGGGGTCGTTGACGCACCCACGCGCACATCTTCGTGTGCCGTCACCGTCATCGACACATCTCCCGCGGGTTTTTCGCGCGCTGCGCAATTTCCGCGCACGCATTCCCGGTGCATTCCCTCACGAAACAGGGCGCACCTCCACAAACCCGCAAGGGACCCCGATATGAAGGAGAAAAATCCCATGCAGACCTGGGCAAAGCGCGGACTCCAGACCGCGTTGGTCACGGGTGGGTTGCTGATGCTGGGCACCGGCATCGCCTCGGCCGACGAGAACGTCAACCCGGACACCCCGGCCTCCCCGCTTGATCTCAACGTCACCGTCCCGATCGACGAAGCCAACAACGCGATCGGCACCCCGCTCGGGCAGGTCGACCTCCCGGCGCACCACAACGAGATCAGCACCAAGCCCGTCACCTCCGCCGTCAAGGGAGCGCTCGCCTCGGCGAAGACGCCCGGCGGCTCCGCGGGCAGCCTGACCGACAGCCTCCCGAAGGCGGACGCGCCCCGTCAGCTCACGCCGACCCACGACGCGTTCAAGGGCAACAAGGTCAACGGCGACGTCGTCGTCCCGATCCAGATCGTCGACAACGCGGTCGGTGTCATCGGCGACGCCCACGTGCAGGGCGGCGACCACGACCAGACCTACAGCCACAACCAGGACGTCGCGACCGACGGCAAGTACTCCGGCATCGCGGGCAACGTCGTGGCGCTCGACTACGCGCTCCCGGTGCAGATCGCGGGCAACGGCGTCGGCCTTGCCGGCGGCAGCGGCGCGGTCCACGGCGGTTCGGCGCACCAGAGCACCAGCGAGACCGGCAACATCGACACCACCGGCGAGGGCTCCGGCCTGTCCGGCAACGTCGTCGGCGGCCAGTTCGCGACCCCGGTCCAGGTGACCGGCAACGCCGCGTCCTGGATCCTCGGCAACGCCTACAGCGGCGGCTACAACGCCGACACCACCGCCACCTCCGGCGGTTCGATGAAGTCCAACGGCAAGGGCGCCGCGGGCAGCGGCAACGTGGTCGGCGCTCCGATCGCGCTGCCGGTCAAGTTCAACGGCAACGCCGGCGGCGTGTGGGGCTCGGACGCGGACTCCACCTCGAGCTCCTCGGCCGACGCCAAGGCGGGCGACACCCGTCCGGGCAGCCTGAAGGGCATCCCGACCTACATCGAGACCGACGGCGACCAGTCGTTCCTGTCCGGCAACGCCGCCGCCGCGCAGGCCAGCCCGGTCGCGAACGTCGCGTCCGTCGCCGGCTCGTGGATCGGCAACGCCACCACCGGCCAGGCGCTCGACCGCCAGGCGTCCTCCTCCACCCACGAGACCACCGCCACCTCCGGCGGCTTCGTGAAGACGAACGGCAACGACGCCGCCGGCTCGGCCAACGTGGTCGACCCGGCAGTGGCGCTCCCGGTCGAGGCGTGCGGCGTGGGCGGCACCTACATCGGCCGCGCGGTCGCGAACTGCGACAACACCACCACCGCGACCTCCGGCGACGGCAGCTACACCACCGGCAACGGCTCGACGCTGACCGGCAACATCGTCAACACCCAGGTCGCGGGCGCCCCCGAGGTGCACGGCATCGGCGGCAGCCACATCGGCAACGCCTCGGGCACCTCGACCGAGACCAAGACCGTCACCGCGGGCAACTACGACGGAACCCAGGGCAACGACTCGTCCGGCTCGGGCAACATCGTGCAGGTCCCGGTGGCCGCGCCGGCCGAGGTGTTCGGCGTGGGCGGCTCGTTCATCGGGCAGGGCTCGGGCGACGGCTCCGAGACCAAGGTCGTGAAGGCGGGCGGCGGCGGCAACACCGCTGACGACAACGGCTTCCTCAGCTCGAACCTCGGCACCGTCCCGGTGTCGACCCCGGTGCAGCTGTTCGGCATCGGCGGCTCGTTCGTCGGCCAGGGCCACGGCAAGGCCAGCAACGACACCACCTCCACCGCGGGCCAGGACGTGCACGCGACCGGCGCGGGCGGCGCGGGCGCGGGCAACCTCGTCGAGGCCCCGGTCTCGCTGCCGGTGCAGGGCCACGGCGTCGGCGGTTCGGTGGCCGGCATCGGCACCGGCATGTCGGACAACCTGACCGACTCGACCGCGGGCGGCGACGCCACGGCCGACGGCAAGGACGGCGCGCTCGCCGGCAACATCGTCAAGGCTCCGGTCGCCGGTGCGGGCACGATCTTCGGCGACGGGCTCGCCGGGGGCGCGATCGGGCACGGCACCGCCACCAACGACATCACCTCGACCGCGGGCGGCGACGCCACCACCAACGGTGACGGCGGCGCGGTCGCCGGCGACATCGTCGGCGTGGACCCGGCGCCGGTCGCGCAGGTCTTCGGCGACGCGGTTTCGGTCGCGGGTGTGTCCTCGGGCGACGCCATGAACAACACCGTCGTCACCGACGCCGGCAAGGACACCACGTCGGGCATGGAAGGCTCCATCTCGGGCGACATCCTCGACTTCCCGGTGCCGGTCGTCGCGCAGGTCTTCGGCGACGCGGTCGCGGTGGGCGGCGTGGCGCACGCGGTCGGCGACAACGTCACCACCGTGACCGACGGCGACGACGCCACCAGCACCGACGGCACGGGCTCGGCGCTGTCCGGCTTCGACTACTACCACCCGCTGGGTGCGCTGGTGCAGATCTTCGGCGTGCCGCTGGAGGTCATCGGCGTGGCCACCGCCGAGGCTCCCAACTCGACCACGGTCGACCCCGAGCCGGCCATCGACGTGCCGTTCGGCGGCGAGATGGGCGCTGACCAGCTCCCCGCGCTGCCGGCCGTGCCGGGTCTGCCGGGCGGTTCCTCGGCCGCGCCGTCGCTGCCGTCGGCTCCGGCGCTGCCGGGCCTGTCGGGTCTGCCCACCGCCACCACGCTCCCCGCCCCGGCGCTGCCGGGTGCCGAGCGCGCCGACGTGCCGCAGGTCAGCGGCCTGTCCGCGCTGGGTCAGCTGAACCAGCTGAAGGGTGCTTCGGCGCTGCCGCAGGTCTCCGGGCTGCAGAACGGCATCCACCTGCCGTCGGCCCCGGCCGTTCCGGCTCTGCCCGGCGTTCCGGCCCTGCCGGGTGCCGCCGCGCAGCGTGCGGACGTTCCGGCTCTGCCCGCTCAGCTGCCGGTGAAGACGTCGCTGCCGACGCTGAACCAGCTGCCGGCCGTCGCCGCGCTGCCGGCCGTGCCGGGTGCGCCGACGACCCTGCCGACCACGATGCCGACCGCTCCGGCCGTGCCGGCGATCGGTGACGCGACCGGTCCGCTGGGTGCGTTCCAGAAGCTGGCCGCGAAGGTGACCAGCATCTTCAAGAAGTGAATCGCTTCGCCTGAAGCGAGCCGGGGATAACCCGGGCGGGCCCGGAAGCCACGTGCTTCCGGGCCCGTTTTTTGTGCTGGGTCAGGAGAATTCGAGCGACCGCTTCGCCAGTCCGTGCCAGAAACCGTCGATCACCGTGCGGCCCTCGCCTTCGGCCGAGCTGGCGCCGAGCGAGACGAACAGCGGCGCGAAGTGCTCGATCCGCGGGTGCGCCATCGCGGCGGCGGGGGCCTTGTGCTGGAAGTCGAGCAACGCGTCGAGGTCGCGGGCGCGCAGCATCTCGTCGCCCCAGTGGTCGAATTCCGCGGACCATCCCGGCGGGGTTCCGTCGCTGCCGTCGACCTCCCGCATCGCGCGGAGGTTGTGGGTGAAGAATCCGCTGCCGATGATCAGCACGCCCTCGTCGCGCAGCGGCGCGAGCTTGCGGCCGAGGTCGTAGAGCGCCTGAGGGTCGAGCGAGGGCATGGAGATCTGCAGCACCGGGACGTCGGCTTCGGGGAACATCTCCACGAGCGGGACGTACGCGCCGTGGTCGAGACCGCGGTCCGGGGCGTCGTGCACCGGGGTCGCGGTCGAATGCAGCAGCTTGCGGACCCGCGCGGCCAGCTCAGGCGCACCTGGCGCGGCGTATTTGACCTGGTAGTAGTGCTCGGGGAAGCCCCAGAAGTCGTAGACGAGCGGGACCGTCGTGGTGGCCCCGAGCGTCAGCGGTGCCTCCTCCCAATGCGCCGAAACGACCAGGATCGCGCGAGGTTTCGCCAGGTCAGCGGACCATTCCGCGAGCTGGCGGGTCCACGTCGCGTCGTCGGCGAGCGGCGGCGCACCGTGGCTCAGGTACAGGACCGGGGTGCGGGTCGCCATGACTGCCTCCAAGTGTTTGAAACTTCAACTACTACGGTACGCCTGGTTCGCGGACTTGGCGAATTCGTCCTCGGCGGCCGCCTCCGTGCGCCAGAATCGACCGGTGAAGTTCTTCTGCTACCACCGGGACCGCCCAGGCTCCGCCGCGTTGCGCGCCGAACTGGTCGAAGCGCATTGGTCCTATATGGACGGTTTCGCCGCCGAACTGATCGCCCGCGGCCCGACCTTGGACGGCGAAGTGCCGACCGGCAGCGTGCACATCGTCGATCTCCCGGACGCCGCCGCGGTCCGCGAATTCGCTTTCGCGGAACCGAATTACCAGGCCGGGGCCTATCGGGACGTCCTGATCCGCCGCTGGGACAACGCTCTTGACCGCACGATGTGGGAATTCCCCGGCGATCCGGAGGCGGCGAACCTGTATTTGGTGTTGGGCTTGGGATCCGGACCCGCCGTCGACCTCGAACCGTCCGCCACGGAGTCCCTGATCGCCTACGGCCCCCTGTGGTCCGACGACGGCACCGCCTGGCTCGGCACGGCAGCCCTGGTGCAAGCCGCCGATGCCGACACAGCCCGCGGACTCCTCACCGCGGAGCACTACGCCGCGATCGAGGTGCACGACTGGGCTCCCGGCGGTCGCTCCTGAACGACCGGCAGGCCCGGCTCGGGTCAGTCGTGGGCCAGGTCGGCGAAGCGGCTGTAGTGCAGCTGGTGCGCGACCACGATCGTGCTCGTCGGACCGGCACGGTGCTTCGCCAGGATCAGGTCGGCCTCGCCTGCGCGCGGGTCGTCGCGTTCCCAGGCGTCCGGGCGGTTGATCAGGATGACGATGTCCGCGTCCTGCTCCAGTGAGCCGGATTCACGCAGGTCCGACAGCATCGGCTTCTTGTCGGTGCGCTGTTCCGGACCACGGTTCAGCTGGGAGATCGCGATCACCGGCACCTCGATCTCCTTCGCCAGCAGCTTGAGCTGACGGGAGAATTCCGAGACTTCCTGCTGCCGCGATTCGACGCGCTTGCCGGAGGTCATCAGCTGCAGATAGTCGACGACCACGAGCTTGAGGTCGTGCCGCTGCTTGAGCCGGCGGGCCTTCGCGCGGATCTCCATCATCGTCATGTTCGGCGAGTCGTCGACGAACAGCGGGGCTTCCGACACCTCGCTCATCCGCCGGGCCAGCCGCGTCCAGTCGTCGTCGGACATCTTGCCGCCGCGCATGTCGGCGAGGCGGATTTTCGCCTCGGCCGACAGCATGCGCATCACGATCTCGGTCCGGCTCATTTCCAGCGAGAAGATGACGCTGGTCAGGCCGTGTTTGATGGAGGCGGAGCGGACGAAGTCCAGGCCGAGAGTCGACTTGCCGACACCGGGACGGGCCGCGACGATGATCATCTGGCCGGGGTGCAGGCCGTTGGTCAGCTCGTCGAAGTCGGCGAACCCGGTCGGGATGCCCTGGGACTGGCCGCCGCGCGAGGCGATCGCGTCGATCTCGTCCATGGTCGGCTGGAGCAGGTCCTCCAGCGCGACGTAGTCCTCGCTCGTGCGGCGTTCGGTGACGTCGTAGATCGCGGCCTGTGCGCGGTCGACGACCTCGTCGATGTTCGCGCCGTCCGCCGCGGCCGCGCCGTAGCCGTACTGCACGATGCGCGTGCCCGCCTCCACGAGACGGCGCAGCACCGCCTTCTCGGACACGATCTCGGCGTAGTAGCCCGCGTTGGCCGCGGTGGGCACGGTCGCGATGAGGGTGTGCAGGTACGGCGCGCCGCCGACGCGGCCGAGTTCGCCGCGCCGCTCGAGTTCGGCCGCCACGGTGATCGGGTCGGCCGGTTCGCCGCGTCCGTAGAGGTCGAGGATGCAGTCGTAGACGGCCTGGTGCGCGGGCCGGTAGAAATCGCCGGGGCCGAGCGCCTCGATGACGTCGGCGACCGCGTCCTTCGACAGCAGCATGCCGCCGAGCACCGACTGCTCCGCCGCGATGTCCTGCGGCGGCTGGCGGTCGAACCCGCCGGGGCCGGGGTCGCTCGGACCCGGATCGGACTCCGCGTACGCCGGACTGCGGTCATCGGTCACCGCCACTGCCCGGACACCTCCCCTCGCCCAGCCGTCGTACCGGCCGTCCCCGTCGTCTCGCGTGCGCCTGTCCTGTGCCGAACCGCACCCGCCCGCCGCCGCCCGTGACGGTCAGCCCAGGCGAACACCTGTTCGAGTATGCCGGAATCGGCCCGGCTTTCCCACCCGCCCGTCCGGCCCCCTTCGATGATGGACCGGGCGGTTCCCCGCACCGGTGACCGCCACGCGGAGCCACCGGGAGTACCGGGCGCGAACGCACGCTAGATCCCCCGGAAGGACGAGCGCAATTCCGGTTGTTGACCGTGCTGTGGACAACCTGTGGATGACTGGGGGCAACGAATCACAGGTACCCGCGAGCCTGTGGACAAAGTGGGGACAGTGCAGATCGGCTTCACTGAACCCGCAGGTCAAGGCCTGTGCAGAGACTGTGGAGAACTTCGCGAAAACTCGTCCGGCGTGTCGTGTCGAACTGGTTCTTCGGCGTGTCGCCCCCGCGTTGGTCCACCGCCCTGTGGATGGTTGCTACGCACGGTAGATCACTGCCTCGATAGGCTGAACGAAGGAGAATTCCCCACGCGGCCCAGCCGATGGCTGCGCACAGTGAGCGATCCGGCAAAAGCGCAGGTTAACCGCGTGCAAACGCGAAACCGGGTGAGGTTCACCGGCAAGACACCGCACGGTGCCGTGCCGGGAACCCCACCCGGAGTAACGCTCAGGTGCTCAGCCCAAGGCGCTTTGAGCCTGGCGGAGCCGCTCGGAGACGGTCTGCCTGGACCACGGCGTGTACACCACGATGGATTCGCGGCCCGGCCGCTCCTCCATCAGCCAGCGCCCTTCGTCGATGTCCACGAAGTTGATCGGCTTGGGGATTCGCTTGCGTGCGCCGTTTGCCGTCCGGGCAGCGACGTACAACGTGCCGTTGCCGGTCCGCGGCGCCTGCATGATCCGCTGAATTTCCTTCAGCGGCGATGCTTGGTGCTTCCGGCTCTGGTCGCCGACCATGATCGAACTCCGCGGTTCGCCGGAGTCATTGGCTCGCCCGGTCTCGAATTCCTTGCGGTCGACGAGCAGGGCTTGCCCAGGGGGCGTTCGGGCGGCCGGAACGATGTCCAGGAAGGTCTCGAGGAGCAGTTCCGGCCGTTGCCGGGTGACAGCGAGCGTCGGCTGGCGGCCGACCCGGACCAGGCCGAATCCGCCGCCGTTGCCGCTGCCGACCAGTGCGGAGAAGTTGGCCGGGCTGCCGTCTTCGAACTGGCCGTCAAACCAGCCGTAGTACTCCAAATGCGGCCGCGAGATGGAGTCGATCAACGCGAGCAGGTCGCGGTCGATCCCCCGCGGTCCCATCAATCCTGCCTGCTGCAGGCCCGCATTGACCTGCTCGTCCAGCTTGCGCTGGTCCTCGGGCACGTAGAACGCGGCTGTCTCGCCGATGACCTTGTGCGGCTCCGCGCCTCGTCGCCGGATCAGGTTGCACAGCGTGTAGGCGGTGAAGGTCACGGGCCGGTCGAGGGTGATCACGTCGCCAAGCCTCATTCACCGATGACCGGCGGAACGGTCATCTGGTCGGAACCGAAGATGTCGTTGCCGTCTTCTTCCAGCAGGTACTTGGTCTGGTGCTCCTCGTCCTCCTGGCCCTTGCCGCCCTTGGCTCCGCCGCCCATGCCGCCCATGCCTGCCGCACCGGCCTTGCCCGCTGCGCCTGCGCCACGCATGCCGCCCATGGCACCTGCGCCGCCAGCGCCTGCACCGGCGCCGCCTGCCGCCGCACCGGAACCGCTGCCGCCGGGCCCGAAGCCCGCACCGCCGAATCCGCCGGGTCCGAAAGCGCCACCGGCACCGCTGCCGCCGCCGCTTCCACCGCCGTACCCGCTGCCGCCGCCGGTCGGGCCGAAGGTGCTCGGGTCGAACTTCGCCGGGTCAGTCGTCGGCGGCGTCCAGCCCGAGGTCGTCGTGCCGTCGCCAGGCGGGGTGAATTGACCGGGCCCGCCGGGACCGCCAGGCGGGGTGAACTTGGGCGGATCAACCTTCGGCGGCTTGTAGTTGCCGCCCCCACCGGGACCGCCCGGCGGGGTGAACTTCGGGGGGTTCGTTTTCGGCGGGGTGAAGCCGCCGCCGCCGACACCGCCCGGCCCGCCGCTGAACCCGCCGCTGCCACCGGGACCGGTGCCAGGACCGCCGCCGTACTTGCCGGGGTCGGTGTTGCCGTCGGAAATGTTGTTGCCCTGCCACACGTTGTACTGCGGCATCCCGCCGGCGTTCTGGGAACTAGAGCCGTAGTACGCGGTGTAAGCCTGGACGTTCGTCTGGCTGTTCTGGTTGTACTTGTCGATCTCGTCGTCTTTGTCGCTGAACGGCTGGTGGTCGTACCACTTCATTTCAGGCGGGTCTTTGGGCAGTTCCTGGACCTTGCCGTGCACGTCGTGGAACGCGTCGACCTGGTTGGTCATGAAGGTCTGGCTCTTGCCAAGATTGTTGGCGGAGTCGTCGTGCCAGATCTTGAGCGCGTTCGCGCCGGACTGGGCCGCGCCCGCGCTGTTGCCCTGCCAAGCGCTGTTCATCTTGTTGTTCAGCGCATCGATCTGCTTGGAGCGAGCGGAGTGCAGTTGCTTAAGCGTGTCGGCTGCGCTCCTGCCCCCGTCGAGCGAACTGGTGTTGCCCTTGCTGATCTTGTCGTAGATCGTGTACGCGTCGATCGACCCGCCGCCGACATTCGCTTGGGCGTGTTCGGCGTGCGGCCCGCCGCTGAAGATGCTGGTTGCCGCACCGACCAGGCCGCCGACCACGCCTCCGACGACTGCGCCTTCCGGCCCGAGCACGGCACCGTAGGTCGCTCCGATCACCGCACCCTTGGCAGTGTTCTTCAGGGTGCTGCCTGTGCTGTCCTCATTCCCCATAATGAGAATCTTCCTTCCGGGCCTGCTACAGCCGTGTAGCGATCAAGACTCTGTCTTGAGGTGGTTGATCATCGCGGTGCCGATCTTGGCGACCGGAGTGCACGGGGTTTCGACGTTCTTGCCCCTCACGATCGAGGCGACGATGACGACGGACAGCTGATCAGTGACGCCGACTACGAGATCGCACACGCCGGTTTTGCGAGAGTCGCGCTCAGCAGCGAAAACTCCGGGGTAGCCAGCGACCTGGGTCTCCTCGAAGTAGGCCTGCTTCGATTTCATCGAGTAAGTGTCTGCGAGGCCGTTCGTGTTCTGGGTGATCGGCGCGATAGTGACCCCGTTCGCCTTGAGCTCCGGGTCCGCGGACTGCCAGTCGCACCCGCGTGGCGTGATGTTGTTGAGCTTCCCAGGTGCCGCGAGCCCGACTGCTTTGGCGTCGTCGTCGGTGAGGGCCGAGCACGGATTGGCGATCAGCTTCTCAGTCGGGAGCGGCGCGGGGACTTTCGGCGCGCCGTTGGTTGTGCTCGACGAGTTGCTGGAACTTGCCGGACCCGGATTGCTCGACGCGGGCGGCTCAGCAGTGCCGCCGGTCCCGCCGCTGCAGGCGGTCAGCGAACTGAGCGCGACGACGGTGCCGGCAGCGATCCAGGCGATGTGTTTTGGCATGTGCTGATCAGACCGCACTCTGTCCCTGCTTCTTCATCTCGTCGGCGTTATGCAGCTCGGCAACGGTGATCTTCTTCTTCGCAGCGGTGAGCGCGTCGATGAAGTTCTTGGTGTAGGTGACCATCTTCTCGTGCTCGTCCAGCAGGCTCTGCCCCGACGGGTTGGCACCCTGGTTGACGAAGGTATGGCTGGCTACTTCGTCGGCAGGCGGGGTTACGTGCGCGATGAGGTCGGCGTACTGGCGGTCTTTTGACAGGTCGCCGAGCAGGTCCTGCCACTGCTTGATGACTGAGTCGACCTCGTCCTCGGTGAACTTGTAGCCGCCGGCCTTGCCGTAGCTGCCCACCATGATCGGCGGGACAGGGGGCACCTGAACCCCCGTGTTCGCACCGGATGCGGGAGTTCCTTCAGGCATCTCGCTAGCCCCCTTATAACCCATGCCTCGCTCTTCCCCGGCGAGATCAGCATCTTGGATGTTAACGCACGCGAGTTGGTTCCCGCTCGCTGTTGGCAAGTTCACCGGAGGGCTTCTGAGCTGGGGACCTGCGGTGGTTTCGCGGTCGCCGGGCGGCCGCCGCGGCCAGAAACGAAACCGCCCCCGGGAGGATCCCCCGGGGGCGGTTTCGCGGAAAAGCCGTCAGTTCGCGGCCACAGCCTTGACCTCGAGGCGGAGGTCCACCTTGACGTTTGGGTGCAGGCGGGCGTTGACCGAGTGCTTGCCGACCGTCTTGATGTGGTCGCGCAGGTCGAGGACGCGCTTGTCGAGCAGCGGGCCGCCCTGGGCCTTGATCGCGTCGACGATCTCGCCGGCGGTGATCGAGCCGAAGAGCTTCTTCGAGCCCGCCGCGGCCTTGCCGGTCAGCTGGATCGCGCCGAGGCCCTCGAGGGTCGCCTTGATTTCCTTGGCGTGGTCGAGGTCGCGGATGCGGCGGGATTCCTGTGCGCGCTGGATCGTGCGCACGTTCTTCTCCGCGCCCTTGCTGGCCACGATCGCGTAACCGCGCGGCAGCAGGTAGTTGCGGGCGTAGCCGTCCTTGACCTCGACGATGTCGCCGGGGCCGCCGAGGTTCGCCACGTCCGTGGTGAGAATGATCTTCGCCATGACTAGTGCTCCCCTCAGCGCGCGGTGGACGTGTAGGGCAGCAGAGCCATCTCGCGCGAGTTCTTCACCGCGATGGCGATGTCGCGCTGGTGCTGGCTGCAGTTGCCGGTGACGCGACGGGCACGGATCTTGCCGCGGTCGGAAATGTACTTCCGCAGCAGGTTGGTGTCCTTGTAGTCGATCGTTTCCGGGCGGCCCTTCTTCTCGGCCTTGCAGAACACGCAGACCTTCTTCTTGGGCTTGCGAATGGGTGGCTTGGCCACTGTTGTACTCCTGGAATTCTAGAAAGAGATGAGATCAGAACGGGGGTTCGTCGGAGAAGCCTCCGCCGCCACCGCCCGCGGGCGGGGCCGAGCCCCACGGGTCGTCGGCGGGCGCGCTGTTGCCGCCGCCGCCGCGATTGCCGCCTCCGTTGAAGCCGCCGCCTCCGCCGCCGAAGTCACCACCGCCGCCGCCACCGCGGCTGACCTTGTTGACCTTCGCCGTCGCGTAGCGCAGCGAGGGGCCGATCTCGTCGACCTCGAGCTCTACGACGGTGCGCTTCTCGCCTTCCTTGGTCTCGAAAGACCGCTGCTTCAGCCGCCCCTGCACCACCACGCGGGCGCCCCGCGTGAGCGACTCGGCGACGTTCTCCGCCGCCTGCCGCCAGATGTTGCAGCGCAGGAACAGCGCCTCGCCGTCCTTCCACTCGCCGCTCTGGCGGTCGAGGGTGCGCGGGGTGGACGCGACGGTGAAGTTCGCGACCGCCGCACCGGACGGGGTGAAGCGCAGCTCCGGGTCGGACGTCAGGTTCCCGACCACGGTGATGACGGTGTCTCCAGCCACGGATGGCGTCCCTTCGGATCGGGCTCGGATCAGGCCTTGGCGGGCGCGGGCTTGGCCGCGGCCTTGACCTCGCGGCGCATGACCTTGGTGCGCAGCACGGTTTCCTGCAGCGACAGCTGGCGGTCCAGTTCCTTGACGGCCTCGGCCGTCGAGTTCAGGTCCAGCAGCGCGTAGATGCCCTCGGCGTTCTTCTTGATCTCGTACGCCAAGCGACGGCGGCCCCACACGTCGACCTTCTCGACGCTTCCGCCCGAAGTGCGGATCACGTTGAGGAAGTTGTCCAGCGTGGGCGCGACCGTACGCTCGTCGAGCGTCGGGTCCAGGATGACCATTACCTCGTAATGGCGTGACATAACCACTCACCTCCTATGGGCTCGCGGTCACGGCGGATCCGTGACAGGAGGGTTTGTCCAGGTAAGCGTACCCGGCGGGTCCGACAGTCCGGTGCGGCGGGTCAGCTGACGCGGCGCAGCACCCAGGTGCGGACGAGCCCGGCGGTGACGCCGGCCAGCACGATCACCGCGAGCAGCATCGGCAGCTGGACGTCCGACGCGCCGCCCTGGCTCGCCAGCGCCTCGGCGTTGCCCGCGTTGCGGATGTCCGGGCCCTGCTGGCCCTGCGGGTCCTGTCCGGCCGACGGCTGCTGCGGCAGCGCGCCCGAACCGGGCAGCGAGCCGTACCGCGCGCCGGGCGCGATCGCGGTGCCCAGCACGCCCGGGTTGCCCGGGGTCGCGGTCGGGATGTTGCCGTAGTCGCGCGGCGGGGCGATCCCGGTCGAGCCCGGCTGGTAGTCGCCGAGCGGGTTGCCGCCGCCGTTCTGCGCGGGCGCGTTGCCGTTCGGCTGGGTGCCGCCGTGCGACGGCGAGCTCGGGGACGACGGTGCCTGGTAGTTGTTCGCCACCGTGGTGAGCCCGCACGCGGACGCGACGCCGCTGCGGATCCCGTTCAGCACCTTGGTCTTGGTGTCCGGCAGCACGCCGAGGCCCCACTCGTCCTTCAGCGCGTTCGAGACGACCTGGCCGATCGCGTCGCCGCTGATCGTGCCGCCCGAGGCGTTCGGGATCGCGCCGACCTGCAGGTTGCCCTTGTTCGCGATGGCGTTCGCCAGCGAATCCGGCCACACGGTGAGCAGCCGCCAGAAGTTGACCTGGTCCTTGGCCGACTGGCGGACGATCTCCTTGACCGCGGAACCGGGCACGACGACCGCATCGCCCATGCCGCCGGTGACCGAGCCCTTGCACTGGTTCGCGAGCGTGGTCGCCGCGGACGCGGTGCCGGTGCCCAGGAACGCGCCGCCGGTGAAGAGGGCGGCGAGGGCGGTGACGGTGAGTGCTCGACGGGTTCGCTTCCAGGTGGGGATTTTCCGCACGAGCACTATCCTCCGGGGTCCGCGGGCATGGTTCGTCGCATCAGGAACAACGAATGGACTCCGGTAAAGATACTGGTGAGTTGGCCTAACCTGCAGCGGCCATTCGGCGGAGCACCCAGGTGCGGACCAGGCCCGCGCTGACTCCGGAGAGTGCCAAAACTGCCACCAGAACTGGCCAGTCCAACCCGTTCGTGTGGTTGCCGCCGGTGCCCGGCAATGCCTGGGCGTTACCCGCGTTCTGGATGGTGCGGTCGCCGCCGTTCGAGCCGTCCGGGTTGGAAATGCCGTATTGCGGCGCGTAACCCGGGATTTGGCTGCCGTAGCGCAGCGACGGCGACGGGCTGAACAATCCGGCCATCGCCATCGGGATGCCGCTGTAATCGCGCATCGGCGCGTATCCGGTGTTGTAGCCGTACGACAAATCGCTGAAGTTCGGCAGGAAGGCCGAGAACGGCGCGGCCCCGCCGCCCGCTCCGCCGTAATCGCCGAGCACCGGGCTGGTCGAGCCCGGCATCTGGGACTGCTGACCTGGCGACCCGCCCTGCTGCGGGCTTCCGCTGTTTCCGCCGGACGACGGCGGTTGCTGCGGGTTCGGGCCCGGGTTCTGCTTGCCCGGCTGGCTGCCGGTAAGGGCCTGACCAGCTGTGGCGACGCCCTGCTGCACCGCGTTGGTGCCGCCCGCGACCGCGCCGTTGACCGCGCTCGCGACGGGCGCGCCGACCACCGGGACCGGCGAGACGACGGTGTTGACCACGTTCACCGTGACCTTGCAGAGAGCGTTGACGGTGCTGGTGAGCACGCCCGAGACCTGGCCGACGATGCCGAGGTCGAGCGGGAGCCCGAGAAGGGTGCCCTGGACGTGGTCGCCGGGTTTGGCCGTGATGGTGGAACCGCATGGCGTGGTCAGAGTGTCCGCCGACGCGGTTCCTGGTGCGGCGAGCGCGGCCGAGCCGGCCAGGACGAAAGCGGCGGCGCCCACCGCGGTGGCCCTCCGTGCCCGGTGCTGCTGCATGGCCGTCGACCCTTTCGCCGCGTCCGTTGTACCTGCCTTGCTGTGGACAACGACGGTAACGAAGACGAGTAACGCCCGCCTCCCCTCCGAGGTCAGGCATTCGGGTGGAAGCGGGCGCTACTCAGGGTAAGAGTCAGGCGGGCTTGCGTCGCAGCCATGCGCGCACCAGCGCGGCGGCCACCAGCGCGAGCGCGAGCACGGCGATCAGCAGCGGCAGCCGGGCGGGCGGATTGGCCGCGGGCAGGGCCTCGGCGGTGCCGGACTTCTTCGCGTCGACGGTCGGCACCTGGTCCTGCGGCAGCTGGCCGGGCACGATCTGGGTGACGATCGGGGCCTGCACGAAACTCGCCGGGAGCATCGCGGCTCCGGTGAAGATGCCGGACACCGAGTCGAGGCCGGACAGGTCGCCGCCGACCGACGTCACCTGGCCGAGCGTGTCGCCGCCAGGGGCGGGCTGGCCCGGGCCGCCGGGGCCAGGGGCAGGAGGCGAAGGCGGGTTGGGCGTGGGGCCCGGCGGTGGCTTCGGCGTCGGCGACGGAATGAGCGGCGGTACTCCGCCAACCAGTGCCTGGGTCGCGTTGCCGACGCCGTTCCCCGCGGCCTGCACGAACGGGCAGGTGTCCTTCGCGGCCGTCTCGCCAACGACGGGGACCTCGCCGACGCCCAGGGTGCGGACGGTGTCGCCGACCGGGAGGTTGAGCAACGTGTTGTTGCCGTCGGTCTGCTTCGCCTTCGAATCGAGGCCGACGGTCAGCCGGTTCGGCGCGTTGAGCGGGGCGCCCGCGTCGAGCGCGAGGCCGGTGCCGTCCTTGCCGTTCTGCAGGGTGGATTCGCAGTCGCCGGTCACCGTCGGGCTCGGGTCCGCGGACGCGGCGGCGGGAAAGGCCAGGACCGCCGACAGCAGCGGCGCCGCGAGCGCGACTCCCAGCGAAATCGTCCGTCCAGCGCGTTTCCGCATGTCTTTCCTCCCCCGACTGGATCACGGAACGCGCTCACGGTACTCCACGAGCGTCACCAACTCGGGCCGAAGGGGGAGATTCGCCCGGTAGTAGCGTCAGGGCATGCAGATTGGCGCCCATGTCCGCGACGACGATCCGCTGGCCGCCGTCGCCGAGCGAGAAGCCGACGTCGTCCAGTTCTTCCTCTCCGACCCGCAGGGGTGGAAGGCACCGAAACCGCATCCGCACGGCGAGGAGATCAAGGCCTCCCCGGTCGAGGTGTTCATCCACGCGCCGTACCTGATCAACGTCGCGTCCAAGAACAACCGGATCCGCATCCCCTCCCGCAAGAACGTCACCCAGCACGCCGACGGGGCCGCCGCGATCGGCGCGAAGGGCCTGATCGTGCACGGCGGGCACGTCGGCGCGGGCGACGACGTCGAGGAGGGATTGGTCAACTGGCGCAAGCTCTTCGAGCGCGAAGCGGAAAAGGGCGGCTTCGCGGTGCCGATCCTGATCGAGAACACTGCGGGCGGCGACAACGCGATGACCCGCGAACTCGACGTGATCGCCCGGCTGTGGGACAAGGTCGGCGAGTTCGGGGCGGGTTTCTGCCTCGACACCTGCCACGCCTACGCGGCGGGCTGGGATCTCGCGACCGCGGTGGAGAAGGTCAAGGCCATCACCGGCCGGATCGACCTGGTGCACTGCAACAACTCGCGCGACGAGCACGGTTCCAACCGCGACCGGCACGCGTCGGTGGTCGACGGCGACGGCACGATCGAACCGGAACTGCTCGCCGAGGTCGTGCGCCAGGCGGGTGCGCCGGTGGTCGTCGAAACGCCGGGCGAAGGCCAGGCCGCCGACATCGCGTACCTGCGCAAACAACTCGCCTGAGCGGCCGTGAAGGGCTCCTTGAGGGAATCAGGTTCCCGGAAGGAGTCCTTCACGGACTTCAGGAGACGGGTTGCTCGGCGCGGGAGCGGCGGAAGGACGCGAAGGTGACCTTGTCGCGGGCCCGTTCCAGCACGCCGCCCGCCGGGTCGTCGTCGCCGGAGAGCCGGACCAGGTCGGTGCGCGGCCGGTAGATCTCGCGGAGAACCAGCACGCACAGCCCGACGACGGCGAGGTCGCGGATGACCACGCCGCCGAGGAACCAGCCTGCGGGCAGTCCTTTGTGGTCGACGCCGAGGTAATAGAACATCCGGGGCGCCCACACCGCCGCGTCGATGACCATCCACGCCAGCAGCGGCCGCCAGCGCGGGATCGCCAGCACCGCCAGCGGGACGAGCCACAGCGAGTACTGCGGGCTCCACACCTTGTTCGTCAGCAGGAACGCCGCCACGACAAGGAAAGCCAGCTGCCCGAACCGCGGCCGGCGCGGCGCGGTGAGCGCGACGTACGCGATTCCCGCGCAGCAAGCCAGGAACAGCACCGCGACCACGATGTTCAGCACGGTCGGCGACTGTCCTTTTTGGAGCACGCCGTCGAAGCCCGCCCAGCCGGTGGCGTAGGAGACCACGTTGTAGAGCGAATCCGGGTCCATCGGGCGCAACGTGTTGAGCCGGAAGAACTCCCACCAGCCGCGCGGCGCGGCCACGATGAACGGGACGTTCACCACCAGCCAGGCCAGCACGGTGAACGCCGCGGTCCGGCTCCACGCACGCAGTTTCCCGGCGCGCAGGCACAACAGGAACAGCACGCCGAGCAGCAGCAGCGGATACAGCTTGGTGGCGACGCCGAGTCCGAACAGGACTCCGGCGACCTCCGGGCGTTTTCGCGACCACGCCAGGATCCCGGCGGCGGTGGCCGCGGTGGCGAGCGCGTCGAAGTTCGTGAAGGTATGGACCAGCACGAGCGGCGAGATGGCGACGAGCACCGCGTCCCACGGCCTGCGTTTCGTCGTCCGCCCGGTGGCCCACACGGTGACCAGCCAGGCGAGCGCGAGCCAGAACGCGGAGATGTTGAAGTAGATCGCCACCGGCAGCGCGCCGGGCAGCCAGCCCGCGTTCGCGACCGAGGTCCAGCCCGCCGCGAGTTTCGCGTTGATCCACTGGAACAGGCCGGTGACCACCGGGTATTCCATGTACCGGGTCTGGTTCTCCGCGGTCTGCGAATCCTCCTGCCACGACGTGACGTAGGGGAAGGTGCGCGCGTCGTCGAGCTTTTCCGAGCTGTAGAGCGGGACGATGTCGGAGTAGCACATGGCGACGAACGGGCGGCCGGAGCGCCAGTCGAGCTGATGCACGCCGTTGGAGTCGCTGTACTGCTGAATGCACGACGCTTTGCCGAACCAGCACACCACGAGCGCGAGCACGGCCATCGCGAGCCCGACGCGCTGCGGCGACCAGAACCACTGCCTGCCGACTGCCGCGTGCTCGCCGAGCGGACCGCCGACGGGTCTCGTCGCCGCGGCCACCAGCGGGTCGTGCCGGCTGGGGGCGATCCGCTCCGCCGGGGTCAGCGTGCGGGGAGCCGAATCCGGCTCTTCGGCGGCGGCGGGCTGGGAGACGCGGGACACGTCGGGATGCTATCGGTCCGCGGGTGGGGTGCCGGTCATTTCGGATCCTCGTAAAACCCGGCAAGCACCTCGAAAGCGGCGCCGAGGGCCACCGCCTCCTCGTCGAGGTCGCTCAATTCGACGTCGATGCGCTGCCAGTACGGCACCGGCAGCAGGTCGCGCAGCTGGTGCGAGACCGTTTCGCGGTAGACCTCGGGCGCGCCGCGGACCGTCCGTCCGAACAGGACGATCCGTTCCAAATCGAGCACCTGCACCAGGTCGGCGAGCCCGATGCCGAGCAGCCGGGCGGCGTCGTGCGGGGTTCCGGCGGCGCGGTGCATGACCTCGACACAGCCGCGACGTCCGCAGGCGCAGCGCGGTCCGGCGTAGGCGATGGTGGTGTGTCCGAACTCACCAGCGTTGGTGCGCGGGCCCCGATAGACGCGTCCGTCGATCAGCAGGCCGACCCCGATTCCGGTGCCGACCAGGACCACCGCGGTCGCGGCCGAGGTTTCCTCCGGCCAAGCGTGCGCGAAGGCGGCGGAGTTGGTGTTTTTGTCCAGCGTGACCTGCAGACCGGTGCGTTCGGCGAGCAGATCGCGCAGCGGAACGTCGTGCCAGCCGGGCATGTTGGTGGCGTCGCGGACGCGGCCCGCGTGGTGGTCGAGCGGTCCCACCGCGCCGACGCCGAGCCCGAGCACGCGCGCCGGATCGACGTCGGTGACCAGTTTGCGGACGCCGTCCGCGATCGCGGTCACCGCGGCTTCCGGGCCGAAACCGATTGGCAGCGGGCCCTCCACGATTTCCTCGACCTCGCCGGTCAGGCCGGTGCGCAGCACGAGAAAGCCGTCCCGGTCGAGCTGCGCGCCGAGTGCGCAGCGGGCTTCCGCGCGCAGCCGCAGCATCGTGCGCGGTTTGCCGACCCCGGACGCGGGCGCGCGTTCGACGTCCAGCAGCCCTTCCGGAAGCAGGTCGGACACGATTTTCGACACCGCCTGCTGGGTCAGCCTGGACCGCTGCGCCAGTTCGACCCGGCTCAGCCCGCCCGCGCGCAGGATGTGCCCGAGCAGCAGCGCGCGGTTGTGGCGTCGCAGCCCGCGCAGGTTGACGCCGGTTTCCGCCATCGGCCGATCATCGCGGACGGGTGGCCTATTACGCAACAGTGTTGTTTAATAGGGGCCATGGCTGATGACGCGCGGGTCGGCATCCTCGGATACGGGATCGGCGGCCGGGTTTTCCACGCGCCGCTGGTCGCGGCGACCCCCGGCCTGGTCCCGGCCGTGCTGGTGACCGCGAACCCGGACCGGGCCGCCCAGGCGCGCGCCGACTACCCGGGCGCCGAGGTGGTCCCGGACGCGGACGAACTTTTCGCCCGCGCGGGTGATCTCGACCTGGTCGTGGTGACCACGCCGAACCGCACGCACGTGCCGCTCGCCCTCCGCGCGATCGAGGCCGGGCTTCCGGTGGTCGTGGACAAGCCGTTCGCGCCGACCGCGGCGGAAGCACAGCAGGTCGTCGACGCGGCGAAAGCCAAGAACGTCGGCCTCACGGTCTTCCAGAACCGTCGCTGGGACTCGGACTTCCGGACCGTTGGCAAGGTGCTCGAATCCGGCCGCCTCGGCACCGTCTTCCGCTTCGAATCCCGCTACGACCGCTGGGTGCCGAAGATCAAGGACAACTGGCGCGAGTTCGGCGACCCGGCCGAGGCGGGCGGTCTGCTTTACGACCTCGGCGCGCACATCGTCGACCAGGCGCTGCAGCTGTTCGGCCCGGTCGCCCAGGTGTACGCGGAGGTGGATCGCCGCCGCCCCGGCGTCCACGTGGACGACGACGTGTTCGTGGCTCTGCACCACGCGAACGGCGTGCGGTCGCACCTGTGGTCGTCCGCGCTCGCGGGCACTCGCAACCCGCGTTTTCGCGTGCTTGGCGATCAGGCGACGTTCACGAAATACGGCCTCGACGTCCAGGAACCGCAGATCAAGGCCGGTCTCCGCCCCGGCGACGACGGCTGGGGCGTGGAGCCGGAAAGCGACGCCGGCCTGCTCGGAGTGAACGACGACACCGAAGCGGTGCCGACCGAAACCGGTTGCTACGAAGCGTTTTACGCCCAGGTCCGGGACGCGCTGCGCGGCGAGGCGGGCTTCCCGGTGGATCCGGCGAGCGCGGTCGAGACCTTGCGCGTGATCGAAGCCGCGCACCGCTCGGGCGCCGAAGGACGCGTGATCACACTCGGCGGCTGAGGCCGCCCTCCGAACGGCCGTGGCCGCGACGGCCTCCCCCCACCGTCGCGGCCACGGCCTTTTCCTTACTCCTGCGGCGGATCCTCACCGGTCGACGGTCCGCCGGTCGGCGGGTTGTGCGTCGACGACGGCTTGCCCGACGGCCAGTGCGGGAGCCCGCTCGGCCAATGCGGCTGGCTGGGCCCGCCGGTGATCGGCCCGCCGTGGTCGTTGCCGTCGCCGGGGTCCTCCGGTTCGTTGCCGGTGGTCTGCTGCGGCGGATGCTCGTCACCCGCGTTCTCGTCCCCCTGCGGCGGCGGGGCCTGCGCGCCGATCAGCTGCACCTGGTCGAACTTCTCCGCCGGCTTGCCCTTCAGATATCCGTCGAGGAACTTCTGCCACATCGGACCCGCGATCGTCGAACCGTAGATCGGCGACGTCCCCTTGCCGTGCAAGGCCTGGTCGCCGTCCGCGCCGACCCACGCGGCGACCGAGACCGACGGCGTGTAGCCGACCATCCAGGTCTGCGCGTTCGCGTTCGCTGCCCACGCCGGTTCGCCGGCTCGCTTCGTGTGCTGCTGGGTACCGGTCTTGCCGGCGCATTCGTGGCCGGACGGGCACTTCAGGTGCGAGAAGTCGATCACCGGACCCAGCGCCATGGTCACGTTGCCCGCGATCTGCTTGGCTTTGTCCGCGCTGCTGTCGAACGCCGGCTTGCCCGCGCTCGGCTGCGCCTCGTAGGCGACCTCCTTCTGGGAGTTGGTCACCTTCAGCACGAAGTGCCGGTCGCGCTGGATGCCGTTGGCGGCGAACGTCGCGTACGCGCTGGCCATGTCCGCGGGCGTGATCTGGGTGTTCCCGCCGCCGAGCGCGATGTTGGCGTCCGCGGTGGAGATCAGCGACTGGCCGCCGTTGTCCTTGGTCTTGACGCCCGCTTCCTGCGCGGCCTGCCCGACCGGGCCCGGATGCGTCTCGTTCAGCACCATGTCGTAGAACACCGTGTTCGCCGACCGTTTCATCGCCTCGGCGACCGTGCACTGCCCGGAGCAACTGGAGCTGGGACCCGCGTTGCGCACGACGCGGCCGTCGAAGACCCGGTTGTTGCTGCCGTCGAAGGTCGAGTTGATGCCCTTGCCCATCTTCAGGAAGGCGGTGAGGTCGAACGCCTTCATCGACGAACCGGGGTTCTGCGGCGTGTTCGCCCAGTCGCGAGCGGCCTGCTTCTTCCCGTTCACGTCGACCAGCCCCGGCCCGCCGTAGTACGCGAGCACCCCGCCGGTCTTCGGATCGACCGCCACCAGCGAATCGAGCAGCCGGTCGTCGGACTGGTCCTTCAACGCGTCCGTCGCGGCCTGGGTCGCGACCTCCTGGGCGTGCTTGTCGATGGTGGTCTGGACCGTGTATCCGCCCGCGAAGTACTTGTCGTCGTCGATGCCGTGCTGTGCCAGCTCGGCCTTCACCTGGTCGCGGATGAACCGGTACGGGGCGTTCGTTTCGTCCTTCGATTCCTCCAGCGGGATCACGTCCGGGAACTTCGCCGACTGCCGCTGCTGCGCGGTGATGTACTTGTTCTCGAGCATCCGGTCGAGCGCGGTGTTCCAGCGGCCTTGGGCCACCTTCGGGTTCTCCGAACGGCCCGGCTGCTGGATCAGCCCGGCGAGCAGCGCCGCCTCGGAGTAGTCCAGCTTGGAAACGTCCTTGTGGAAGAAGGCCTGCGACGCCGCGCCGATGCCGTACGCCCCGCGCCCGAAGTAAATGATGTTCAGGTACGCGGTGATGATGTCCTGTTTCTCGTACGTCTGGTTCATCTTGAAGGACTTCGCCAGCTCGGTCCATTTACGGGTGAGCGTCGGGGCGTCGTTGTCGGTGGCCTTCTTGATGTACTGCTGCGAGATCGTGGACCCGCCGCCCGCCTTGCCGGTGAGCTGGTTGAACGCCGCGCGGAGCAGACCGGTGACGTCGAAGCCGGAGTTGGTCTCGAACGTCGAGTCCTCGGTCGCGATCACCGCGTGCTTCACCACGTCCGGGATCTGCGCCGGGGTGAGGATCTGCCGGTTGCCGCCGGAGGGCACGTCCTTGCCCATCGGGCTGCCATCGGCGTAGAGGTAGGTGACGGCCTGGTTCTGGCCCTGCGCGATGCTCTGCGGCGAGGGCACGTCGACCATGAAGTAGGTGATCACGAAGGCGATCGCCGGGATCACGATGAAGATGCCGACGAACGCGTACGCACAGCGCCGGATGATCTTCCAGCGTCTCTTTTTGCGCTGCGCGGGCGTGCGGCCCTTCTTGTCCAGGTCTTCCGCCGGATACCCGTCGTCCGGGTCGAGCGGACCCTCGTCGCGGTACTCCGCGTCCCGGTAGCCGTCGTTGCGGTAGCCCGGATCGCGGTAATCGTCCTCGATCATCCGATGGGTCATCAGCTCCGGCTCGCGCTGCGGCGGCGGAACCGGGCGGCGGCCGGGAGGCGGCGGACGGCGGCCGGGCGGCGGCGGTGAACCCGCCGGGCCGGTCGGGCCGGCGGCGGGACGCTGCGGGCCGCGCGCCCACGGCGGCGGTCCGGGCTGGGACGGAGGTGGTTGACGCCGCGGGTCGGGATCCCGGTCGGGCCAGGAGCGGCTGCGGTCGTCGTTCACTGCGGATCCTCTTCTCGGACACGGGCAGCCTGCGGACGCAGAAGGCCCTCTGATGACCAGACGCGGCAACCCCGGTCGAGGTTCACTCTCCTGGCCGATCCCCTTCGCGGGGGAGGAGACCGTCGGTGAACCTACCGCACCCCCAGCCGGGCGGTACCGGCAAAAAGAGGCTCCTCTCCGCGGTGGAGAGGAGCCTCTTTTACTAATCCGACCAAAAGTAGGCCGACCCCGCAGCGGCACGTAACCGTTGCAGCGAAGTCATTCGGCCGTGGCTGACCGGACTAGTAACGATCGGCACAGTCGGGGTTCGGGCGCGGGTCAGCCGGTGCGCCGCGGCGGTTCGCCGTTCACCACGGGACCGCCGCCGGCTCCGGGGTTGCCGCCTTCGGTGCCGCCGCCGAAGATGCCGCCCGGCCGGGTCGGGCTGGTCGTCGTCGAGGACGGCGGATGCGACGAGCTGGTCGGCGGTGCCGACGACGAGGACGTCGTGGACGGCGGCGGCGCCTGCTCGCTGGACGTCTCGCGCGGCGGCGGGGGCGCCTTGCTCGAGGTGACGACCTCGTCCGCGTCCTTGCCGATCGGCTGCACCTTGTCGAACTTCTCGCCCGGCTTGTCCTTCAGATAGTTCGTCATGAAGTCCTGCCAGCTCGGACCCGCGATCGTCTTGCCGTAGATCGGCTTGCCGTTCTTGTCGTGCAGCGGCTTGTTGCCGTCGCCGCCGACCCAGACCGCGGCCGACACCGACGGCGTGTACCCGACCATCCAGGTCTGGGCGTTGCGGTCCTTGTACGAACTCGGGTCGCTGTCCTTCGGGTCGTACTGCTGGGTGCCGGTCTTGCCCGCGCACTCGTGGCCGCTCGGGCACTTGAGGTGCGATTCGGCGATGACCGGGATGAGCGCGTCGGTCACGTTGCCCGCGATCTGCTTGCTCTTGTCCGCGCTGTCGTCGAACGCGGGCTTTCCCTGCCCGTTGGTGTCGTCGAAGATGACCTCGTCCTGGGAGTTGGTGAGCTTCGCGACGAAGTGCTGGTCACGGCGCTGGCCGCCGGAGGCGAACGACGAGTAGCCGGCGGCCATGTCCTCCGGGGTGACCGCGGTGGCACCACCGCCGAGGGCGATGTTGGCGTCGCTCGTGCCGAGCTTGGCCTTGCCCTTGGGGGCGGGAATCACACCCGCCTCCTTCGCGGCTTCCGCGACCCTGGCCGGTTTCGTCCAGTTCAGCACCATGTCGTAGAACACGGTGTTCGCCGAGACCTCCATGGCCTTCTTGACCGTGCACTGCGGACCGCAGCTGGCGCTTTCGCCCGCGTTGCGGACCACGCGCCCGCCGAGTTCGCGGTTGTTGGTGCCGTCGAAGGTTTCGCCGAGCCCCTTGCCCATTTTGAGCCAGGCAGTGAGGTCGTAGGCCTTCATCGACGAGCCGGGGTTCTGCGGGGTGTTCGCCCAGTCGGTGGCGAGCACGTCCTTGCCCGCGTCGTTCTTCACCGTGGTCGGCCCGCCGTAATAGGCGAGCACGCCCCCGGTTCTCGGGTCGACGGCGACCAGCGCTCCCCGGAGGTTCTCGTCGGTCTGGCCCTCCATGTTGTCCTGGACGGACTGCACCGCGATCTTCTGCGCGTTCGGGTCGATTGTGGTGTAGATCTTCGCGCCGGTGGAGTACAGCTTGTCCTCGTCGTAGCCCTTGGCTTCCAGCTCCTGCACGATGCGCTGCCGGATGAAGTAGTCCAGCGTCCCCGCGTTCTCCTTTTTCTGCGAATCGCGCGGGATCATCGTGGGAAGCTGCGCGGCCTTGCGGTCGGCGGGCGAGAGCCAGTGGTTGGCCACCATCTGGTCCATCACGTAGCTCCACCGCTTCTGGACGTACGCGGTGTCGCGGTCGCGGCTCGGGCCCTGGATCATCCCGGCGAGCAGCGCCGCCTCGGAAGCGTTGAGCTGGCTGACGTCCTTGCCGAAGTACGCCTTCGACGCGGCGGCGATGCCGTTCGAGCCGCGGCCGAAGAAGACGATGTTCAGGTAGCCGGTGATGATGTCCGATTTGGACGTCTCGTTGTTGAGCTTGAACGACTTCGCCAGCTCGGTCCACTTACGCGTCAGCGTCGGGGCGTCGTTCTTGGTCGCCTGCTTGATGTACTGCTGCGAAATGGTCGAACCGCCGCCGGTGCCGCCGGTCGCCTGGTTGAAGACCGATCGCAGGATCGCCATCACGTTGAAGCCGGAGTTGGTCTCGAAGGTCGCGTCCTCCGCCGCGTACACGGCGTGCTTGACGACCTCGGGCACCTGGTTGGGCTGCAGCAGCTCGCGGTCGCCGCCCTCCGGGACTACCCGGCCCATCACCGATTTGTCGGCGTAATAGAAGGTGATCGGCTGGCTCTGCTTCGCGAGCACTTCCTGCGGGGAGGGCACGTCGACGGTGAAATAGGTGATCACGAACGCGATCGCGGGCACTACGACGAACAGGCCGAACATCGCGTACAGCACGCGCCGGACGATCTTCCACCGGCGTTTGCGGCGCTGCATCGGCGAGAGCGGGATCTTGGACTTCTTGCCGTCCTCCTCGCCTTCCGGGTCGTCCTCGAAGTCCGCGTCGTCCGAGTACTGCGCGAGGCGGGTTTCCTCGTCGTACGGGTCGTAGCGGTCGTCGTCGTACCGGTCGTCGTAGGGGGCGTAGCCGTTGTGCGCGGCGTGCGTGATCAGGTCCGGTTCGCGCTCCGCTTCCGGATAGGACGGCGGAGGCGGCGGCGGGACCCGGCGGCCTTGGGGCGGCCGTCCGCCGGGCGGCGGCTGCCGGAAGCCCTGGGTGGCGTTCCCGTTGGGACCGCCGTTCGGGCCGCCGCCGGGACCGGGGCGTCCGCGAGGAGGCTGGCGACGCGGCGGCGGCGCGCCCTGTCCGTCGAGGATCTGCGACGCACGGGTGCCCGAACCGCGGTCCTGCGGGCCGGGGCCCTGGGGCGGACGGCCTTGCGGCGCGCGGTTCTGCGGCGGGCGCTGCGGGCGGCGCGGTTCGTCGGCGGGCCACTGCGGACCGCCTTCGTCGCCGCTCGGCCATTCGGGACCGGCTTCGGCTCGCGGGGCGCGCGGCGGGCGGGGGCCGCCCGCGGGAGGACGGCGGGGCGGTGCGGGGCGCCGGGGCGCGTCGTCGGCTGGCCAGGCGGGACCGGGGTCCTCCTGCGGTCGCCGGGCACGGCGAGGTGCATCTGGCTCCTGGCTCGGCCAGGAGCGGTTGCGGTCGTCGTTCACGAATGGGCCTCCGAAGGCAGCACTGTCTGCACTGGCGCCGCCCCGCGTTCTGCAGCGGTTGTGGTACTCGTCACTGCCCGGCAGTCCTTCGCGGCCGGGTCGGCTGGGGCTCTCCCGTGCCGAGGACATAGGACAGGACCAGATGGTTCCAATGGCACGTCCGGCACACCTCTACGTCATAGACGGTGAACTCCCCGAAAATCCCCGACATCCGGGCGAGTTCGGCGGGGGTGCGTGCCGATCCCGAGACGTGCTTCAACTCGTCGCCGTACACCCAGGAGACGAGGTGCAGCGGAGCCCGGCGGCACATCGGACAGGCCCGGTCCTCGGGTCTGCCGTGGAATTTCGCCGCGCGGAGCAGGTACGGGCTCGCGTCGCAGACCTCGTGGTCTCCGACGCGCCCGGAGCGGACGCCGGCCAGCAGCGCACGGCGCTGCAAGGCGTAATCCACAACCTGCCGCTGGTTTCGCACGAGGACAGAGTACGGGCTCTTGCTGTGTCCGCGGTGCCCCCTGCTTTCCCGCACCCTGGGCGACCGTTCGGACACGCCGAAAGTTAGATAACGCTCTGGTCACGGATCGGCGGGCGGATGCTGGTCGCGGGTTACTTCCGCCACTTCGATGTATCGGCGCGATATAATCGGCGAGTAGGTTGGCTGAGCCGGTCCCGGTGATCAACGAGGCTGGCCGCGGCGTATTCCCGGAATGGGGTGTGGTGTGCTCGAACTCGCGATCCTCGGATTGCTGCACGAGGCGCCCATGCACGGGTACGTGCTGCGCAAACGTTTGCACGAGACGCTCGGGATGTTCCGGACGTTCTCGTACGGCTCGCTGTATCCGACCTTGCGCCGGCTGCTGCGGGCCGGTTACCTCGTCGAGGAGTTCGACGAGGCGGACGACCGGGCGTGGTCCCGGCGCGGCCGCCGCGTCTACAAGCTCACCGCCGAGGGCAAGGAACGCTTCGCCGAACTGCTCGGCGACGCGGGACCGCAGACGTGGGACGACGAGGGATTCGGCGTCCACCTGGCGTTCTTCTCGCGGACACCGGCCGACGTCAGGATGCGAATCCTGGAAGGCCGCCGCCGCCGCGTCGAGGAGCGGCGCGAAGGCTTGCGGGACGCGCTGGCCAGGGCCGAGGAGAAGATCGACCGCTACACCCGCGAGCTGCACCGGCTGGGGCTGGAGTCGAGCGAGCGGGAGGTGCGCTGGCTCAACGAGCTGATCGCGCACGAACAAGCCGAGCAGCGCGGCCCGGAGCAGCCGGGACCGAGTTGAGCGGCGGGCCGCAACGGGGCGGCAGACCTGCAGATGCAAGTGAATGAGATTGAAGGAGAAACCGGCATGGGCGAGAACCGCCGCGTTCGGGTGGCCATCGTGGGCGTCGGCAACTGCGCCTCGTCGCTGGTCCAGGGTGTGCAGTACTACCGCGACGCGGATCCCGGTGCGCGCGTCCCCGGTTTGATGCACGTCCAGTTCGGCGACTACCACGTGCGCGACATCGAGTTCGTCGCCGCGTTCGACGTCGACGCGAAGAAGGTCGGCCGGGACCTCTCGGAGGCTATCTCCGCCAGCGAGAACAACACGATCAAGATCGCCGACGTGCCGCCGCTCGGCGTCACCGTCCAGCGCGGGCACACCTTCGACGGCCTCGGCCGCTTCTACCGCGAGACCATCGAGGAGTCCGACGAGGCTCCGGTCGACATGGTCGCCGCGCTGCGCGACGCGCAGGTCGACGTGCTCGTCTCCTACCTTCCCGTCGGGTCCGAAGAGGCCGACAAGTTCTACGCGCAGGCCGCGATCGACGCGAACGTCGCGTTCGTCAACGCGCTGCCGGTGTTCATCGCCTCCGACCCGGAGTGGGCGAAGAAGTTCGAGGACGCGGGCGTCCCGATCGTCGGCGACGACATCAAGTCCCAGGTCGGCGCCACCATCACGCACCGCGTGCTGGCGAAGCTGTTCGAGGACCGCGGCGTGCAGCTCGACCGCACGATGCAGCTCAACGTGGGCGGGAACATGGACTTCCTGAACATGAAGGAGCTCGAGCGGCTCGAGTCGAAGAAGATCTCGAAGACCCAGTCGGTCACGTCGCAGGTGGACCGCGAGCTCGGCAAGGGCAATGTCCACATCGGACCGTCGGACTACGTGCAGTGGCTCGACGACCGCAAGTGGGCCTACGTCCGCCTCGAGGGCCGCGCGTTCGGCGACGTGCCGCTGAACCTGGAGTACAAGCTCGAGGTGTGGGACTCCCCCAACTCGGCGGGCATCATCATCGACGCGGTGCGCGCGGCGAAGATCGCCAAGGACCGCGGCATCGGCGGCCCGATCCTGTCCGCCTCGTCCTACTTCATGAAGTCGCCGCCGGAGCAGTACGACGACTCGACCGCCCGCGACGCGGTCGACGCCTTCATCCGCGGTGAAGTCGAGCGCTGATCCCAGCCTGACCGTCCGTGAAGGACTCCTTGCGGGAACGCCTGCAGGGAGTCCTTCACGGCGTTTAGGGCAGGTCGGCGGTGACCAGTTCGGTTTTGGTCATGGCGTCGCCGAGCGGGTCGGGCAGGTGTCTGCCGTAACTGGCGGCGAGATCGCCCGCGCGGTCGACGGTCGTCTGCCAGCCTTGCCGGACGAGCCATTCGACCGGGTTGCGGCGCGGTTCGGTCGAAAGCACGTCGTTCACGTCGAGGCCCAGCCGCGCTCCCGCGTCCGACGACCGGATGGTGTCGAGGATGTCGGTGCTGCCGAGGTCGGGGATGTGCTCGATGCCGATCCGGCTGCCCGGCGCGCTGCGAGCGTGCACGAGGTCGAACAGCAGCTCCTCCGCCCGCGGGGGCAGGTACGGCAGCAATCCCTCGGCGATCCACACCGCGGGGCGGCCGCGGTCGAATCCGGCGTTTTCCAAGGCGGCGGGCCAGTCCTCGCGCAGGTCGGCTCCGATCGCGTGGCGACGGCAGCGCGGGGCCGCGCCGAGTCCGTCCAGGACGTCCTGTTTGAACGCGAGCACTCGCGGCTGGTCCACCTCGAAGACGTCGCGGCCGGACAGGTCCAGCCGGTAGGCGCGGGCGTCGAGCCCGGCCGCGAGGATCACGACCTGCGGTGCGTCCGTGCCGGTGACCACCTCGTCGAAGAACCGGGACCGCACCGCGAGGTACGCGGCCATCGCCGTCCAGAGAGCGTCGTCGACCGGTTCGACCGGCATCGGCCGCGGCGGATTCGCGGCGCGGACGAACTCCGCCGCATACGGGTCTTCGATCAGCGGATCCGGGGACACCGTCGCGATCGCCCGGCCCGCCGCGACCCCGAGCGCGGTCAGTCCGACGCTGCTGACGATGTCCCAATCCTGGTCCGGTGCAGCCATGTCCACCCCTTGTGCCGATCTTGTTGGCAGGCGTTCAGGATGGCACTGCGCGACCGGGCGGATACCGGCTGCGACCGATTTGGGGTTATTTGCCGCTGTGGGCTGCGTCACTCACGGAGCGCGGCGGGCAGCGCGGCCAGATTCGGCAGCACCGTGGCGTCCCGCAGTGCCTCCGGGTCCGGCGGGAAATGCGGGTTCGGCACCGCGAACACCTTCATGTCCGCCGCGAACGCCGCGCGCAGGCCGTTGGTCGAGTCCTCGACCGCGGCGCAGCGGGACGCTTCGACGTTCAGCAGCATCGCCGCGCGCAGGTAGACGTCCGGCGCCGGCTTGCCCGCGGCCACTTCCTCGCTCGACACCGCGACCGGGACCAGCGACGTCAGGTCGCACGCGGTCAGGAACGAGTGGATCAGCACCGGCGGCGACGAGCTGGCGATCGCGACCGGCCAGTGCCGGGAGATCTCGCGCACGACCTGGTCCGCGCCGTCGATCACCGGCGGCCGGTCGGCGTAGCGGGCGGCCATCTCGTCGATCACCGTGCGCGCGATTTCGTCCGGGGTGAGCCGCGCGCCCAGCGTTTCCACCAGGTAGTTCGCCCATTCCGGCGTGCTCATCCCCTGCTGGGCGCGGGTCGCCTCGGGCCGCCAGGTCCCGCCGTGCTCGGCGACTACCGCGCGGCGCACCTCGTCCCACGTCGTCTCGGAGTCCACCAGTACGCCGTCGAGGTCGAAGATCACCGCATCCACTGGTCCAGCCTAAGGGTCCTGGACTGGACCACCTTGTGAGCCGAATTACTTCGCCACGCTAACTAATTTTTGTTAGCGTGGCTAAGTGACTTCCTCGATGGGCGATCTGGCGCACCGGCTGCGGCCGGTGGTGTTCCGGCTGTACTACCTGGTGCGCCGCGAATCCGCGCAGCTGCTGACCCTGACTCAGGGGTCGGTGCTGTCGGAGCTGGTCGGCCGGGGGCCGAGCCGGATGAGCAGGCTCTCGAGCCTCGAGCGCGTGCGGATGCCGTCGATGACCGACGTCGTGCGCAGGCTCGAACGGCTCGGCATGGTGACCCGCCGTCCCGATCCCGACGACGGGCGCGCCGTGCTCGTGGAAGCCACCCCGGAAGGCGAGCGGTTCTACGCCGAGATGATCGCGGGCCGGGAGGCGGAGCTGCGGGCGCGGCTCGACCGGCTCGACCCGGACGAGCGCGCCGCCATCGACGCCGCGCTCCCCGCGCTCACCAAGCTGATCGCCGACTTCCACCGTGACGACCCCGCCGCGGAACTCGCTGTTATGTCTGAAGGAGGAACTGATCCGCGATGAGCGCTGAGCACCACTCGAGCCTGCTGGACGCGGTCAAGGGCCAGCCCAAACAGGTGTGGATCACCGCGTTCGCCGCGGTCATCGCGTTCATGGGCATCGGCCTCGTCGACCCGATCCTGCTGTCCATCGCCAAGGGGCTGAACGCTTCGCCGTCCCAGGTCACGCTGCTGTTCACGTCGTATCTCGGCGTGCAGGTGATCGCGATGCTCTTCACTGGCGCGATGTCCGCCCGGTTCGGGGCCAAGCGGACCGTGCTGGTCGGGCTGACCCTGATCGTCGCCGCGACCGCGCTGTGCGCCGCGGCGGGTTCGATCGAACAGCTCGTCGGCCTGCGTGCGGTGTGGGGGCTGGGCAACGCTTTCTTCATCGCCACCGCGCTGTCGGTGATCGTCGGCGCGGCGACCGGCGGCCAGTCCGGCGCGATCCTGCTTTACGAGGCCGCGCTCGGCGTCGGTCTCGCGGTCGGCCCGCTGCTCGGCGCGCTGCTGGGCACGATCTCGTGGCGCGGTCCGTTCCTCGGCACCGCAGTGCTGATGATCGCCGCGCTGGTGCTGTGCTCGATCTTCCTGAAGAGCGACTCGCACGAGAAACGCGAACCGATCAAGCTGCTCGACCCGATCCGCGCGCTCAAGCACCCCGGTCTGCTGCGGACGTCGATCGCCTCGGCGCTCTACACCGCCGCCTTCTTCGCGGTGCTCGCCTGGTCCCCGTTCGTGCTCGGCTGGAACGCGATCGCGGTCGGCCTGATCTTCTGCGGCTGGGGCCTGTGCGTGGCGATCGCCGGCGTGGTGCTCGCGCCGAAGATGGCCGCCCGCTTCGGCGAACGGCACGCGGCCGCGCTGGCGGTGACCGGGTACACGGTGCTGATGCTGGTGCTCGCCATCCCGAGCAAGCCGGTGGTGGTCGTCGGGATCATCGTGTCCGGGCTGGTTTCCGGGCTGCTGAACACGCTCTTCACCGGGACCGCGATGTCGATCAGCGACGCGCCGCGGCCGGTCGCGAGCGCCGGGTACAACTTCTGCCGCTGGTTCGGCGGCGCGATCGCGGCGACGCTCGTCGGGCACGTCGCCGAGTGGATGGGCTGGGAGCAGGGTCCGTTCCTGGTCGCCGCCGTGCTCTGCGTGATCGCCGCCGTGCTGCTTTCGCAGCGCGAGAAGAAGGCCGACCCGCACACCGTGCCGAAGGAGGCCGCGCTCGTCGGCGACGAGGAGTTCTGAGCCGTTTCGCGACACTCGGCGATCGCCCCCGGACTGTCTGTTCGGGGGCGATCGCCGTCTTTGCGCGAATACATCCGCCGTTAACCTTTTAGTCTGATTCAGGGGGTTTTCGCCGCATACGGTCGCCGGGTTCCCACCGAGAAGCGACCCTGGAGGCCCCGTGTCCCTGGAGCCTGGACGACTGCTGCCCTTGTTCACCGCGCATTCCGGCGGCCGGTCACCGATCACCTGCGAATACCGCTGCGGCAACGCGTGCGCGCACGAGGCCCCGAACCCGACCGGCAACGAATACTTCGGCGACATCGCCAAGGGCGTCTCGCGGCGCGGCGTGTTCAAGGCCGGCGCGGTGATGGCCGCGGCCGCGGGCGGGTTCGCCGCGCTGTCCGGCACCGCCGCCGCGGCCACGCCGGCCCAGGCCCCGGCACCGCTGGCGAAGGGCCGCACCGTGCCCGGCACCGACTTCACGCCGGTGCCGCCGAACAAGCTCGACGCCGTCAGCATCCCCGACGGGTACGCCCAGCACGTGGTGATCCGCTGGGGCGACCCGGTGGTCCCCGGCGCGCCGAAGTTCGATTTCCGCAAGCAGACCGCGGCCGCGCAAGCCAAGCAGTTCGGCTACAACAACGACTTCGTCGGCTTGATTCCGCAGGACCCGCTCGGCCTGCGCAATCTGCTCGTGGTCAACCACGAGTACACCACCGAGGTGCACCTCTTCCCGGCCGATCAGTACGACCCGGCCAACCCCACCGAGGAGCAGGTGAAGATCGCCTGGGCGGCGCACGGACTGTCGGTGCTGCAGACCCTGCGCGACCCGATCGGCGGCGCGCTGCGCACCGTTCCGAGCCCGCTCAACCGGCGGATCACGCTCGACACGATTTTCGAGGTGCGCGGTCCGGCGGCCGGTTCGAAGTACCTCAAGACGTCGGCCGACCCGTCCGGCAAGCGCGTGCGCGGCACGCAGAACAACTGCTCCGGCGGCGTCACGCCGTGGGGCACCGTGCTGTCCGGCGAGGAGAACTTCCACCAGTACTTCGCGCACGCGGACAAGGTGTCCGACCCGGCGCAGGCCGCGCGGCTCAAGCGGTACGCGATCGGCACCGGCGAGAGCACGCGCAAGTGGGAGCGCTTCGACCAGCGCTGGGACGTTTCGCGCGAGCCCAACGAGCCCAACCGGTTCGGCTGGGTCGTGGAAATCGACCCGAACGACCCGCATTCCACGCCGGTCAAGCACACCGCGCTCGGCCGGTTCAAGCACGAGGCGGCGAACGTCAAGATCACCGCGGACGGCCGGGTCGCGGTGTACTCCGGCGACGACGAGCGGTTCGAGTACATCTACAAGTTCGTCTCGAAGGGCAAGTACAAGAAGGGGCATTCCGCGCTCGCCCGGCGGCACAACTCGGCGCTGCTGGACGACGGAACCCTGTACGTCGCGAAGTTCTCCGGCGACAGCCCCGGCGAGATCGACGGTTCCGGCAAGCTGCCCGCCGACGGCGAGTTCGACGGCACCGGCGAGTGGATCCCCCTTGCCAGCGGCGACAAGTCCTTTGTGGACGGATTCACCGCGGAGGAGGTCTACGTGTTCACCCGCCAGGCCGCCGACCGCGCCGGGGCGACCAAAATGGACCGTCCGGAGGACATCGAGCCGAACCCGGTCAACGGCCGGATCTACGCCGCGCTCACCAACAACTCCGACCGCGGCGCGGCGGGCAAGGCGGGTCCGGACGAGGCGAACCCGCGCACCCGCAACAAAAACGGGC
Source organism: Amycolatopsis sp. CFH S0740 (assembly GCF_004522315.1). Lineage (NCBI taxonomy): Bacteria > Bacillati > Actinomycetota > Actinomycetes > Pseudonocardiales > Pseudonocardiaceae > Amycolatopsis > Amycolatopsis sp. CFH S0740. The sequence goes on from NZ_SDLS01000003.1 coordinate 321,318, forward strand.
ACGTCCTGGAATGGGACGAGGACCGCGGCGACTCGGCCGCGACCCGGTTCTCCTGGCGGCTGCTGCTCGTCTGCGGCGACCCGGCCACGGCCGACACCTACTTCGGCGGTTTCCCGAAGGACCAGGTCAGCCCGATCTCGTGCCCCGACAACGTGGCCTTCGACCCGCACGGCAACCTGTGGATCTCGACCGACGGCAACACCCTCGGCGCGAACGACGGCCTCTTCTCGGTCCCGGTGGCCGGACCGGAGCGCGGGCACGTGAAGCAGTTCCTGTCCGTGCCGGTCGGCGCCGAGACGTGCGGTCCGGTCGTCACCGAGAACCTCGTGCTCGTCGCGGTGCAGCACCCCGGCGAGGACGCGCCGAGTTCGGCGAACCCGACCTCGCACTGGCCGGACGGCGGAAGCTCCCAGCCGCGGCCCGCGATCGTGTCGGTCTGGAAGAAGGGCTCCTTCGGATTGCCGGGTCGGATCGGGCGCCGGTAACACTTTGGGGTGTTTCTTACCGCCGATCGGGCTTGCTGGGTCTAGCTTCACCGCGTGAGGCGGGCAAGGAAAGTCGCGATCGGACGCACGGCGGGCGCGGCGGCGGGCACTGCGATGCTGGTCGGCGCGCTCGCCGTCGTCACTCCCGGGTCGGCTCCCGCCGAGGGGGCCCCGGAGTGCGGCGGCATCGCGGCCAACCCGAGCGTGGAGGACGCCGGTTCGCCCGGCGGAGCGCCGAGCGGGTATTTGTTCAGCCCCGCCGCGCCGGTTCCGCGCAGCACCCCGCCGGACCGGGTGCCGAAGCTCGTCACCAGCACCGCACACGCGGTCGACGGGCACGTCAACGCCCAGATCCAGACGCCGGACGGCCGGGTCAGCTCGGCTGCCCAGCAGGTGAAAGCCGTGCCTGGCGGGCAATACTCGCTGTCGGTGTGGGCAGGGACGGCGCAATCCGGCCTCGGTTCGCGCGCGAGCGCGACCACCGGGCTGCGCTTCGCGGACCGCACTGGGCGCGTACTGGCGGAAAAACCGCTCGCGGTCACGCACGACGTCGCGTCCGACGGCAGGCTCGCGCAACAGCAGTTGCCGCCGTTCACCGCGCCGGACGACACCGCGGCGGTCTCGTTTTTCGCCAGCACCAACCACAACTGGGTGCTGTGGGACTGCGTGCACGTGGCCCTCGCCGCGTTCGCGGTGAAGATGGAGGTGCGGAATCCGGCGGACGGAACGTGGGGCCCGTCGGCTGCCATCCCGGCCGGCGACGCCGCGCACTTCCGCATTTCCGTCTCCAACACCGGGTCCCAGCCGCTCACCGGATTGCTCGTGAAGGACCCGTGGTGCTCCGGTCTCCCCGGCGCGTTCGACCTCGCCGCCAACGCGTCGCGGGAACTCACCTGTGACCACCCGAACCTCACCGAGGACGACAACGGGCACGTCAACACCGCGAAGGTCACCGGCACCGGTCCGGGCGGCCCGCTCGCCGAGCAGAAGGCCACCGCGACGGTCACCGTCACGCCGCAGCCCGCGGTCGGCAAGATCGGCGACCGCGCGTGGAAAGACCTGAACCGCAACGGCACGCAGGACGAGGACGAACCCGGCTTCCCGGAGCTGCCGGTCACGCTCAAGGACGGCGCGGGCGGCACCGTCGCCACCGCGCGCACGAACGCCGACGGCAGTTACCTGTTCGATCAGCGCAAGGACGGCACCTACCAGGTGTGCTTCGACATCTCGAAACTGCCCGACGGGCTCACCGTCACCCAGCGCGGCGCGGGCGCACCGGGTCTGGACTCGGCCGTCGATCCGGCGACCGGCTGCACCTCGCCGTTCACCCTCGGCGGCAAGGAGCGCGAGCGGATGGACCTGGACATCGGCCTCGCCCCGCCGGCGCCGACCGTCCCGCCCGCGCCGAGCGGACCGCCGATGCCGACCGCCTCCGCCTCGGCCGACCGCTGACGGTCTGTGAAGGACTCCTTAGGGGAATCTGATTCCCTCAAGGAGTCCTTCACGGACGTTCGCGGAACCGCCGAGCGTCGCCGGTGGGCGGATGCGAGACTGTGGCTGCACGTCACGTCTCGGGGAGGTCTGGACCAATCATGACCGCGGCCGCCGACCCGCTCCCGTGGTACCGCCGCCCGATGACCTGGACGTGGGCCGCCGCCGGGGCGGTTCTCGTGCTGTACACGGTGCTCGCCTGGCAGCGCCGGTGGATGAGCGACGACGGGCTGCTCGTGCTCCGCACCGTCCGGCAGATCCTCGCCGGGAACGGTCCGGTGTTCAACGTCGGCGAGCGCGTCGAGGCGAGCACGAGTCCGTTGTGGACCTGGCTGCTCGCCGGAATCGGCACGATTCCCGGACCGCCGCTCGAATGGATCGCGGTGATCACCGGCCTGCTGTGCGCCGTCGGCGGCCTGTTCTTCGGCCTGGACGGGGCACGTCGGCTCTACGCCGGACCCGTGGCTCCCGCCGGTGCGCTGATCGTGTGCGCGCTGCCGCCGTTCCGCGACTTCGCGACTTCCGGGCTGGAAACCGGCCTGGTGTTGCTGTGGCTCGGACTGAGCTGGTGGCTGCTGGTGCGCGGCAAAACGCCGGTCGCCACCGCGATCGTGCTCGGACTCGGCCCGCTCGTCCGGCCGGACCTGGCGTTGTTCAGCATGGTCGGCTTCGTCGCCCTGGTGCTTCTGCTCCGCCCGCGATGGCTTGCCGCGCTGGGCTGGCTTGGCGCGGGAATCGCGATTCCGGTGGCATACCAAGTGTTTCGGATGGGCTACTACGGGCTGCTCACGCCGAACACCGCGCTCGCGAAGGAAGCGGCCAACAGCGACTGGCCACGCGGCTTCGCGTATCTGGCTGACCTGATCAGCCCGTATGTGCTGTGGATTCCGTTGCTGCTGCTGGTGATTGCCGCGATACTGGTGCGCCGGTCGCGGATCCTGTTGCTGACTCCGTCGATCGCCGCGCTGTTGCTCGCGCTGTACGTCGTGCGCGTCGGCGGAGATTTCATGCACGGCCGGATGTTGCTGCCCGCGTTGTTCGTGCTGCTGCTTCCGGTCATGGCGGTCCCGCTGACCCGGAAGACCATCGCGTTCGTCGCCGGGGTCGCCGCGTGGTCGGTAGCCGCGGGCGGCTGGCTGCGCGTGCCGTACGAAGGCACCCACCAAGCGGTGAGCGTCACCGACGAACGCGGCTACTGGGCCTGGGCGACTGGACACGAACATCCGGTGCTGGCGACGGATTACCTCGGCCAGGACATCATCCGCCACGCCGTCGACGCGGTGCAGGCGACGAAGCAGCCAGCCGTGCTCGTCTACAGCTACGGCGACGTGAAGCAGTGGTTCCGCTTCCCGACCACCCGGCCGTACGTGACCATGGCGGCCGACAGCATGGGCGCGATCAGCAACATCGTGTCGCTCGACGTGCGCATCCACGACGGCTACGGCCTGGCCAGCGACCTGGCCGCGCACTCGTCGTCGATCCCCAATGGCCGTCCCGGGCACTCGAAGTGGCTGGTCGCGGCCTGGGAAATCGCCGAAGCCGGATACGGCGACTACGCCACCGACGGCGAGATCCGGATGTTCCAGCCCGCCGAAATCGACGCCGCCCGTGTCGCGCTGCGCTGCCCCGACGTGCAGAACGTTCTGGCCTCCACCCGCGAACCGCTCACTTGGAGTCGGTTTATCGACAATCTCACCGGCGCTCCGCATCGCACGGAAATCCGCTACCCGCGCGACCCGTGGGCCGCGGTCTCCTGCGCCCCGGCGAAGTGATCGCCGACTCTCCGGGCTGGCGATTCAGCGGCGGACGCCTACCGTGGCCGGTATGACCGACCTTCCGCTCGCCCTGATCACCGGTGCCTCGCGGGGCATCGGCGCGGCTATCGCGCATCAGCTCTCCCCGACGCACCGTCTTCTCCTCGGCGGCCGCGACACCGACGCACTCGCGAAAGTGGCCGAGGAACTGCCCGGTGCCGAGCCATGGCCGGTCGACCTCACCGACGCCGCTTCCCTGGAAGCCGCGGCCAGCAAGATCGACCGCCTCGACGTGCTGGTCCACTCCGCGGGCGTCGGCAAGATCGGCACGGTCGCCGACGCGCCGTCCTCGGTGTGGCGCACGAACCTTGAGGTCAACGTCATCGCGGTCGCCGAGCTGACCCGTCTGCTGCTGCCCGCCCTCCGCAACGCGAACGGCCACGTCGTGGTGATCAACTCCGGCGCGGGTTACACCGCCCGCCCCGGCTGGGGTCCTTACGCGGCAAGCAAATTCGCCGTCCGGGCCTTCACCGACTCACTCCGCGCGGAAGAGCCGGACCTGCGCGTGACGTCGGTGTTCCCCGGGCGCACCGACACCGACATGCAACGCGAGGCCCGCGCCCAGGAAGGCGGCGAGTACGAAGCCGACAAGTACCTGCGCCCGGACTCCGTGGCGACGGCCGTGCTCACCGCGGTGACCGCCACCCCAGAAGCCCACTTCACCGAGATCCAGGTCCGTCCTCGCTGAGGTCAGGCCCGCAGCCGGGCGGCGGTGTCGGCCACCGCCGCCTGGACCTCGCGGCGGTCGACCCGCGTCGGTTCGGCGTCGGCGACGACCTGCTCGCCCGCGACCCACACGTCGCGCACCCGGCGCGACCCGGCCGCCCACACGAGGTTCGCCAGCAACTGCTCGTCCGGCACGTCGAGACCGGCGGCGAAGGCCGGGTCGTCGAGGTCGACGTGCACCAGGTCGGCCCAGCGCCCCGGCTCCAGCGCGCCGAGGTCGGGGCGGCCGAGCGCTTCGGCGCCGCCGCGGGTGGCCATCAGGAAGACGTCCTTCGCGGTCACCACGGTCGAGTCGTCGTTGGCCAGCCGGGCCAGCATCGCGGTCAGCTGAAGCTCTTCCCACAGGTCGATGTCGTCGTTGGACGCCGGACCGTCGGTGCCGAGGCCGATCGCGACCCCGGCCGCCCGCAGATCCTTGATCCGCGCGATCCCCGAAGCCAGCTTCGCGTTCGACCCGGGGCAGTGCGCCATCCCGACGCCGCGGGCGGCGAAGATCGCGATGTCCTCGTCCGACAAATGCACCGAATGCGCCGCCAGCGTCCGCCCGTTGAACATCCCCAGCGAATCCAGCAGCTTCGGCACCGACCCGTGCTCCTTGCGCTGCTCCAGGTCCTCCGCGGCCGCCTCGGCCACGTGAATCTGCACCAGCGCCCCTCGGGCCGCCGCGGATTCCGCGGTAGCGCGCAGGCCGTCCGGGTTCAGCATGTACGCCGAATGCGGCCCGTAGCCCAGCTCGATCCGCTCGCCGGGACCGAACCGCAGCCCGTCGGCGTCGATCCACCGGTCGATCGCCGCGAGCGTCGTGCGCCAGTCCAGCCCGGGCAGTTCGATCACCGGCGGCGCGACGAGCACCCGGCCGCCGGTCGTGAGCACCGCGTCGACGAGCTGCTCGCCCTCGAAATACATTTCCGCGCTGGTCGTCACGCCGTGCCGGAGCATTTCGACCGAGCCGAGCAGCATGCCGGTGCGCACGTCCGCGGGCTTCAGCTTCGCCTCGGTCGGCCAGATGATCTCGCGCAGCCAGCGCAGCAGCGGCAGGTCGCCGCCCATGCCGCGCAGCAGCGTCATCGGGCTGTGCGCGTGCGAGTTCACCAAGCCGGGCAACAGGATTCCGGTCAGCCGGGTCACCTCGCCGGCGAACTCCGGCGCGGTCGAAGCCGGTCCGACGAACGAAATCCGGCCCTCGTCGTCGACATCGACGACGGCGTCGCGGAGCAGCGAGCAGGACGGGTCGGCGGGCAGAACAACCGGGGCGTGGAATCGACGCGACATAACGAGATAGTACGGGCGTCCCAGTAGCGGTTAATCGACTACGCCGCTACGCCAGGCCCAAGCCGCGATTTCCACTCGGTTGCGCGCGCCGACTTTGCCCTGCACCGAAGCCAAATGCGTCTTGACCGTCGACAGCGACAGGAACAGCTCGGCGCCGATCTCGGTGTTGGTGAGCCCGCGGGCGGCCGCCTTCACCACGTCCAGTTCGCGCGCGGTCAGCGGCTCCGACGGCGCCGGGGCCTCGCGCTTGGCGGTGGTCCCGCCGTCGAAATGCTTCAGCAGCCGCACGGTGATCTGCGGAGACACCAGCGCGTCGCCGCGGTCGGCCGCGCGCACCGCCTCGATCAGCAGGGCCGGTCCGGCGTCCTTGAGCAGGAAGCCGCTCGCGCCGTTGCGCAGCGCGGTGTGCACGTATTCGTCGAGGTCGAAGGTGGTGACCACGACGACCTTCAGCGGGTCGGCGACGTCCGGGCCGGCCAGCTGGCGGGTGACCTCCAGCCCGTCCAGGCCCGGCATGCGGATGTCCAGCAGGCAGACGTCCGGCCGCAGTTCGCGCGCCTTGGCGACCGCGGAGACGCCGTCCGGCACGTCCGCGACCACCTCGATGTCGTCCTGGGCGTCCAGGATCATGCGGAAGCCCATCCGCACCATTTCCTGGTCGTCCGCGATCAGTACCCGGATCACCTGTCTGTCTCCCCGTTCGCCTCGAGCGGCAGCCACGCTTCGACCCGCCAGCCGCCGCTGCGCTCGCGGCCTGCGGAAAGCCTGCCGTGCAGCAACGCGACGCGTTCGCGCATGCCGACCAGACCGTATCCGCCCGACCCGCCAGCCGGACGGTGAGTCTGCCCGGTGCCGTTGTCAGTCACCCGCAAGTGCAGTTCGCCGTCGACGACCTCGGCCAGCACGAGCGCCTCGGTGGCGTCCGAGGCGTGCTTGCCGACGTTGGTGAGCGACTCCTGGATCAGCCGCAGCGCGGACCGGCCGACCTCGTGCGGCAGGTCCGCCGGAAGGTCGAGCCGCAGCTGCGTCGGGATGCCGTGGTTGCCCGCGTCGACGAGTTTGCGCAGGTCGGCGGCCAGGTCCGTGGTCGCCTGCTCGTTGAACTCGCCGGATCCGGCCTGTGCGTCGCCGCGCATGCTGCGGACCAGGCGGCGCATCGCGGCGAGCGCCTCGACGCCCGCGTTCTCGATCCGGCCCATCGCCTCCAGCGCGAGCTCCGGGTTCTTCTCCCCCATCATCCGCGCGGCCTGCGCCTGCACGACGATGCCGGTCACGTGGTGCGCGACGACGTCGTGCAGTTCCCTGGCCAGCGCCATCCGCTCGGACGTCTGCGCGTCGGTGACCGCCGATTTCACCACCTGCGCGCGCTCGGAATCGCGCGAACGCAGGTAGAGGCCGATCGCGATGGCGATGCCGAGCAGCAGGACCGCGACGGTGGCGAGCATCCCGAGCGTGATCGGGTCGGTGAGCAGCCGTCCGGTGCGGTACTGGCTGAAGTTCAGCACCGCGCCGACCGCGACCACGCCGGACAGCAGCACGATCCGCGGCCAGGCCCGCGCGAGCGGCACCGCCCGCACCACGTTCACCACGACGCCGAAGGCGGCCACGATCTGGGTCGGCGGGATGCCGCCGAGGAGCTGGTAGCTGTGGCTGGGGTGCAGGAACGGCGTCGCGAGCGCGGAAAGCAGCAGAAGCCCGGCCACCACCAGGATCGAATCGCGTGGCCGGCGCGGCGACAGCGTGGTCACCGCGGCGGCGCCGATGGAGCAGGCCAGCAGCGGGAACCCGCGGCTGCCGCTTTCGTAGGTGTAGCCGAATTCGATCAGCACGCCGATGCTGAGCATGCCGATCAACGGCCACTGGCCGCGCACCAGTTCGGTGAACCGGTGCATGCTGCGCAGGCGTTCCGCCGTCGCCGGATCGCGTTCGCGGCGCGGGCGGCCGACCACCCCGGTGAGCACCGCCGCGACGAGGAACAGGAAACCGAAAAGCAGCGCCTGCACGATGGCGCTGCCGTAGAGCCTGCCGTCGTATTCGCGGCCGAACACCGCGGTGAGCGCGCCCATCACCAGCGCGCAGATCACCGCGAAGGCGACCCCGGGCCGGGCCCGGCGGGCGAGGAAGTAGACCATTTCGACCCCGGCCACGACCTCGGTGATGGTGAGGTTCGCGAGCACGCTGGAGTAGGTCGGGATGTGCAGATAGCGGATGGCGAAGGTACAGAACATCAGCGTCAGCGCACCGAATACGCCCGCGACCGCCGCGCGTTTGCGGGCCCAGAACGCGCACGCCGCCATCACGAAAATGCCGGGGAAAAGACCGAGGTCGACGAATCGCGGTCCCACGTTGTCGAGTGCCGCGTCGGTCACGAACACGAGGTCGAACGCCAGCGCGCCGAACAACACGAGCACGGACATGTCGAGGCGGCGGGCGAGTTCGGTCGCCCGCGCGGCGAACGTTTTCGACGGCGGGGTGTGCGGCACACCGTGACGGTAGATGATCCGCGGCCTCGCGCACCTTGGCCACGTGGTTCGTCGCCATCGGCCGATCGGCCGATGGCAGGCCCTCGGGTACCGGCCGTCTGCCCGAAGTGGACACCCGCCCGGATCCGCGAAGCTGCTTTCCGTCGCAGCCGAAGACGCATGACGGAGACAGGGAGAGAGCTGGCGGATGACGAATCCACAGTGGAGCGCCGGACCGGTGTTGTCGGGGCGCGGGCTGGTGAAGCGCTACGGGCAGCAGCACGCGCTGGCCGGAATCGACATCGACGTCCAGCCGGGCGAGGCGATCGCCATCGTCGGCCCGTCCGGCTCCGGCAAAACGTCACTGCTGCACGTGCTGGCGGGCATCCTGCGCGCCGACAGCGGCGAAATCTGGTTGCAGGGACAGCGGATCGACCAGTTCGGCGAAAAGCGGCGCAGCGAACTGCGGCGCACCGAATTCGGTTTCGTGTTCCAGTCCGGAATGCTCGTGTCCGAGCTGACCGCCGAAGAGAATGTCGCACTTCCGTCGCTGCTGGCCGGCGGAACTCGTGGCGAAGCCATTGCCGCGGCACGGGAATGGCTCGGCAAACTCGGGCTCGCCGGCAAGGAAGCGCGCCGTCCCGGAGAGCTTTCCGGCGGCGAGGCCCAGCGCGTGGCGATCGCCCGCGCGCTCACCCACCGGCCGAAGGTGATCTTCGCCGACGAGCCGACCGGCGCGCTCGACACCCGCACTGGCCGCGAGACGATGGACGCGCTGCTGGCCGCCGCGCAGGCGTCCGGGGCCGCGGTGCTCGTGGTGACGCATGACCGGGAACTCGCCGAATCGATGCCGCGCACCGTGGCGATCCGCGACGGCCTGATCGCGACGAGGCTCGCGGCATGAACCCGTTCCAGCTCGCCCTGCGGGTGCTGCGCGGCGACCGGCGGACCCGCACCTCGGCGATCCTCACCGCGGTCGGCGTCGCCGTCGCGACCGGGCTCGTCCTGCTGCTGGCGACCCTGCCGTACGCCACCCAGGCGCGCGAGCAGCGGGCACTGTGGCAGAGCAGCGGCCGCTACGACTCCGGCCAGCAGAACGCCCTGCTGGTCAACTCGTCCAAGGACTACTTCGAGGGCAAGCAGGTCGCCCGCGTCGACATCGCGGTCACCGGACCAGCCGATTCGCTGCGCCTGCCGCCGGGCATCCCGCAGCTGCCTGGCCCCGGCGAGACGATCGTGTCGCCCGCGCTCGGGAGACTGCTCAACACCACCCCGGCCGACCAGCTCGGGAACCGCTTCGGCAAACCGGTCGCCGCGTTCGGCGAGGAGGCGCTGCGGTACCCGGAACAGCTCGTCGCGCTCGTCGGGCACGGCCCGCAGGAGATGCGCCCGTACGGGCACAAGGACCAGCCTGGCCAGGACGCTTTCCCGGCCGCGGCCTTCCCGACCGGGCAGGGGCATCCGGACGGCCTGCTGACGGTGTTGTCCTGGGTCGGCATCATCGTGCTGCTCGTGCCGAGCCTGGTGCTTGTCGCGTCGTCCGCCCGGCTCACCGCGGCCCGCCGCGAACAACGGCTCGCCGCGATCCGCCTGGCCGGTGCGACCCCTGGTCAGGTGACCGCGATGGTTGCCGCCGAGACCGGACTGTCCGCGGGCGTCGGCGCCTTGCTCGGCCTGCTGCTGAGCCCGGCACTGCGCGGTTTGGCCACGTTCGTGCCGTGGGACGGCGGAACCTGGCTGGCCTCGGACTTCGCCCTGCCGGTGGGACTGACCGTGCTCGCCGTGCTGCTGGTCCCGCTGCTCGTGGTGCTCGCCGGGGTGCTCGGCCTGCGCCGGGTGGTGCGCACGCCGCTGTTCGCGACCGGCGGGCACACGGTGAAGCCGTTGCGCTGGTGGCGGCTGCTCGCACTGCCCGCGGCCGGATTGTTCTTCTTCTACACCGTTTTCGGCGCACGCAGCGGGGGCAGCGGCAACCTGGTGCTGTTCGGCCTGCTGCTGGTGGTCGCCTCGGCGATGGTGGTCGGACCGTGGGTGACCTCGGCGGTCGGCGGCACGTTCGTCCGGATCTGGCGACGGCCGTCGTCGCTGCTGGCCGGACGTCGGCTGCGCAATGACCCGAAGGGTTCCTACCGCGCGTCGGCCGGGATCGTGCTCGCGGTGTTCACCGGGTCGATGGCGCTCACCCTGCTGCCGTCGATCGAATCCCTCGCCGGCGGCGGACGCCAGTACGTGGACTCGGCGCTGTACGTCGACGTCACCGCGGACCGGGCCCGCGAGGCGATCGAGCGGACCAACGCCACGCTCTCGAAGGCGGGACTGACTGAACGCGTCATCCCGGTGGCCAGCGTCTACGTGATGCAGGGCGAGGGGAACTACCAGTCGATGCAGCGTGCGTACGTCATGACCTGCGCCGACGCCGCCAAGCTGACCCGGCTCGGGATCACCGAGCAGGACTGCAAACCGGGCGTCGGCCTGTACGCCCCATACCAACTGGACACGAACAACCTGCGAGTCGCGCGGTACGGCGGCGAGGACAGCACGGGCACCCCGCTCGGCGCGGTCAACCTGGGCACGTATCACCCGGAACGGCACAACAGCTTCGGCGAATACGTGATCGACCCGTCGGCGGTGCCGGCCGGGGTCAAACCGAGCCAGGTCACCCTGGTCGTGCCGACCGCCGAGACCAACCGCGAGAGCGTGCGAACCGCACTGGTGCCCAACGCGGTCGGGGCGGAGATCGGCAGCCGCGAGCAGCACCTCTACGGACAGCAAGTGCAGCTCAGCGACCTGCGCCGGGTCACCGTGATCGGCCTCATCGCAGCAGGCATCCTGGCCGGCTGCAGCGCCGCGGTCGCGACGGCGGGCTCGGTCATGGACCGCCGACGGACGTTCGGCGCCCTGATGGCGGCTGGTACGCCGGTGCGAGTGCTGTCCCGCGCGCTGCGAATGGAAGCCGCCTTGCCCGCGCTCGTGGCGACCATCGGCGCCGGTGTGGTGGGCGTCGCGGTCGGACTCGGCTTGTTCATGGCAACCATGGAACGGGGTTCGGTCGTGTTCAGTCCGTGGATCGCCGCGCCGGTGGTGCTGGGGATCGGGGTCGCTCTGCTCGGTGCGTCGGTGTGCACGCCCGCGCTGAAGCGAGTGCAAGCGGAGCCACTGGCCGACGAATAGCTGGCCGCCGCCCCTCGTCGGGGGAGGGGCGGCACCGGGGGTGAAGGAAACGAAGGGCCGTCACCGGGGATGGGAACCCGGGGGCGGCCCTTCGTCGCTTCCTGCTTCGGCTGCGCCACGTACGTTCGCTTTGCCTGGCGCGGCCGCGCTCAGCGCTTCTCAAAGATCAAGTCGTGCGAAACCCGCCCCTCCCGGTCCGCTCGTTGTTCGAACTTCGTCACCGGCCGCCATTCCGGCCGAGGGGCCCACCCGCCAGGCTCGTCGGCATACCGATTCCGCAGCGCGGGCTCCGCCGAGCAAACCTCCAGCATCTGCTCCGCGTAGTGCTCCCAGTCCGTCGCCATGTGGAACGTCCCACCCGGAGCCAGCCGCGACGCGATCAGCGCCACGAATTCCGGCTGCACGATCCGCCGCTTGTGGTGGCGCTTCTTCGGCCACGGGTCCGGGAAGAACAGCCGCACGCCGGACAGCGTGTCGGGCGCGACATGCGACGTCAGCAGGACCACCGCGTCACCGTGCATGAGCCGCAGGTTCGTCACTCCGAGCTTCTCCGCGCGCAGCATCAGCTGCCCGAGCCCGGGGTCGTACACCTCGGCGGCCACGTAGTTCAGCTCCGGCGCGGCGGCGGCCAGTTGCGACGTCGTCTCGCCCATGCCGGAACCGATCTCCAGCATGACCGGCGCTTCGCGGCCGAACCATGCCGTGAAGTCGACTGGTCCGGGAGGCAGTTCCGACACCGTCCGGCCGAGTCGCGGCCAGTGTTCTTCCCAGGCTCGCTGCTGGCCGACGGTCATCCGCCCGCCGCGTTTGACGTAGCTGACCACGCTGCGCAGCCGTGGCTGGTCCTCGTTTTCCACCCGGACAACATACGGGCGCGTCAGCGGACCGCTTCGAACTCCCCGAGCCGGGAGCGCAGTCCGGCGAGTCCGGCGACCGCGACCGGCTCCGGTGCGCGGGCGGAGTGCGCGGGCAAGACGTCGATCCAGCCGTCGTGCCGGTCGGTGTTCAGCACGGTCGTCGGGATGGAGTGGCCGGACTTGCCGCGTTCGGACGGCATGAACTCCCAGTACCCGGATTCGCCGTCGGCCGCCCACGGGACGAACTCCCAGCCCATCCGCTTGCCGAGCAGTTGCGCCACCCGGTCTTCGATGCGGAAGCCGAGTTCGCGCGATTCGAGCCGTCCGCTCGCGACCGCGCGCAGCCACCACGGCGCGGGCAGTGCGTCGTCGGCTCCGCTTGCCCGCCGGTACAGCCCGAGCACCGCGTCCTCGGGTGCGCGGTGCACCCACGCCTGGCGCAGTTCGGCGGGCCGGGTCGCGGGCAGCGCGAACCGGGGCAGTTCGATCGCCTGGGACCATTCGAGGTCCAGCATCGGCTCGAGCCGAGGGGTTGGTACCGCAGCGTCGCGGGAAACGAGATTCTGATCAACGTCCACCGTCACGGTTCACCTCCGGAGAGCTGAGACGGGGCTCTGCTGTGAATATCCGTGGCTTTCCGACAGTATGTCCGCTCCCTGTGAGAGAAGCCACACCGGTTTACGCGAATTTAATCCGATTGCCCGCCGCGCAATCGGGAATGTGCACGTGCAGGTCAGGCGTCGCGCCGATTCGCGGTGGCCACGCCCGCGGCGAACAACACCACGCTGATCGCCGCGAAATACGCGAGATAACCCCACGGTCCGAAAGGCGGCGACAGTTTCAGCGTGGTCCTGGTGAAATCGCCACCGGCGAACTGCGAGGCCGCGTAGAACGGCATCCACTGGTAAAGATCGCTGCCGATCTTGGGGATCAGCAGCACCAGGCCCTCGACCAGCTGGGTCCACACCAGCACGATCGCCAGCGTCAGCGCGGAACTGCGCAGCAGCAGGCCGACGCCGACGCCGAGCAGTCCGGTGAGCGCGAAGGTCAGGATCTGGCCGAACACGATGCGCCAGTCCGCCCCGGAGTGCAGGCTGAGGTCGGCGTCCGGGCGCACGAGATGCGCCATGCCCCACGAGCCGACGCCGGCGAGCAGGCCCAGCGCCGCGCATGTCGCGAACGCCACGGCGCCCTTGGCGAGCAGCGCGGGCGTCCGTGTCGGCACCGCCTGGAAGGTGAGCCGCAGCGTGCCCCAGTTGAAGTCGGCCGTCGCGGCGAGCACCGCGAGCACCAGCGCGACCGTGCGGCCGGTGCTCGTGGCGAGCTGGGTATTGCTCACGTCCGCGGTGATTTCGGCCCCGGAAAGTCCGAGGAACAACGCGGTGAACGCGATCGGCGCGGCCACCGCGATGAGCGCGCACCACCACGGCGCGCGAGTGCTGAAAAGTTTGATCCGTTCCGCCCGCAGCACATTCACCGCGCACCTCCACTGGTGAATTCGGCCGCCTGGCCGGTCAATTCGAGGTAGGCGTGCTCGAGCGAACCGGCTAGCGGGCTCAGCTCGTGCAGCGTGGCGTGCGCGGCGAAAGCGAGTTCGCCGATCGCGTCACTGTCCATTTCGGACACCAGGAACGCACCGGAATCCTCGGTGAAAACCGCGCGCGCTTCGGTGAGCGCGGTGCGCAGCGCGTCGGCGTGCGGCGTACGCACCCGGACCCCGCGCGATCCGGCGCGCTCCACGAAATCGGCCATCGTGCCCTGATAGATCAGCCGGCCGCGGCCGATCACCACGAGATCCTGCGCGGTCTGCTCCATTTCCGGCAGCAGATGGCTCGACACGAACACCGTGCGGCCTTCCGCGGCGAGCCCGTGCAGCAGCTGGCGGACCCAGTGCACCCCTTCCGGGTCGAGGCCGTTGACCGGTTCGTCGAACAGCAGCACCCGCGGGTCGCCGAGCAGTGCGCTCGCGATGCCGAGCCGCTGCAGCATGCCGAGCGAGAAGGTGCCCGCGCGTTTGCGTGCCACCGCGGACAGCCCGACGAGCTCCAGCACCTCGTCGGCACGCCGGTCCGGCAGCCCGTTCGTCGCGGCCAGGAACCGCAGGTGCTGCCGGGCGGAACGGCCCGGATGCCGCCACGTCGCGTCGAGCAGCGCACCGACCGTGCGCAGCGGATCGGACAGCTGCCGGTACGGCTTGCCCTCGATGTGCGCGGTGCCCGCGGTGGGCGCGTCGAGCCCGAGCAACAGCCGCATCGTGGTGGATTTGCCTGCCCCGTTCGGACCGAGGAATCCGGTGACGCGACCGGCCTCCGCGGTGAATGTCAGGTCCCGCACCGCGACGGTGTCGCCGTAGGACTTGGTGAGTCCAGTCGCTTCGAGCACGCCGTCCCCCTTCTCGTGGCACCGAACTCTACCGAAACGGAAAGATCCGGGCCGCCCCCCGAATGGCGACCCGGATCTTGTTCCCCTTTTCCCTTTTTCCCCTTGTTCGGCTCCGCCGGCCCCCGCCTGACTCGCCCGAACGCCCCTGTGGGTCTTTACGCGTCGCGCTTCTTCGCGACGCCGATCGCGATGGCCAGCAGCACCACGGCCACCCCGGCGAAGTAGGCCAGCGAGCCCCACTGCGACAGGACCGCGTCCGGCATGCCCGGTCCGCGCGAGGAAGCCGAACCGCCGAGGAAGCGCTCCGCGACGTTGAACGGCATCCACTGGTGGATCTTCGGGCCGATCGTCGGGATCAGCTGCACGAGGCTTTCCACCGCCAGCACGTAGATCAGCAGCAGCGAGAGCGCGCCGGCACTGTGCCGGATCAGCGTTCCGACGGCGACCGCGATGACCGCGGCGAAGGCGAACACCACGCCGACTCCCGCGACGTTGATCCAGTCCGCGGAGGTGTGCAGCGCCACCGAGTCCGACGGGCGGATCGCGTAGCCGAGCGCCCATGCGCCGAAGGCGGCGATCTCGCCGATCACGAGCGACAGCAGCGCGACGACGGTGGCCTTGGCGACGAGCACCGAACCGCGGTGCGGCACCGCCTGGAACGTGGTGCGGATCGTGCCGAAGCGATACTCGGTGGTGACCGACAGCGCCGCCAGCACCATGATCACCGCGATGCCGAACTGGTGCCCGGCCTGGGTGTTGGCGACCGAGATCGTTTCCCCGCTCGGCAACGCGGTGGCCATGAGGCCGGCGAAGCCGACGGTGAGCGCGACGGCGATGAGGGCGCACCACCACGGCGACCGGGTGGTGAAGAGCTTGATGCGTTCGACCGCGAGCAAAGTCATGATTTTTCTTTTCCCAACGAGAGTGTGGTCAGCGGATGGCCGCGGCCTGCTGCGCCTCAGCTTCGAGCCCGGTGTGGTACTCGACGGAGTCGCCGGTGATCTGCATGAAGGCTTGTTCGAGCGAGCCGGTCTGCGGGCTCAGCTCGTGCAGCACGAGGTTCGCCGAAGCGGCGATCTCGCCGATCTTCGCACTGTCCATTCCGGACACGATGAGCGCTTCGCCGGAATCGGTGACCTGTGCGCTGGCGGAGATCAGCTGCTGGCGCAACGCCGGAAGCTGCGGCGAGCGCACCTTCACGGTGTTTTCCGCGGCCCGCGCCACGAATTCCTCAGTGGTGGACTGCGCGATCAGCTGGCCCTTGCCGATGACCACGAGGTCGGTCGCGGTGAGCGCCATCTCCGAAAGCAGGTGGCTCGACACGAACACGGTCCGGCCCTCGGCGGCGAGGCGCTGCATGAACTTGCGGATCCAGAGGATGCCCTCCGGGTCGAGGCCGTTCACCGGCTCGTCGAACAGCAGCACCTCCGGGTCGCCGAGCAGCGCGGCGGCGATGCCGAGCCGCTGCGACATGCCGAGCGAGAACCCGCCCGCTCGCTTGCCCGCGACGCTGGTGAGGCCGACGGTGTCGAGCACCTCCTCCACCCGCGAGGCCGGGATCCGGTTGGACCGGGCCATCCACTGCAGGTGGGCTCGCGCGGAGCGGTTGGGGTGCACCCATTTCGCGTCGAGCAGCGCGCCGACCGTGCGCAGCGGGTCCTTCAGCTCGCGGTAGAGCTTCCCGCCGATCCGGACCTGGCCCGCGGTCGGGTTGTCCAGGCCGAGGATCATGCGCATGGTCGTGGACTTGCCGGCGCCGTTCGGGCCGAGGAATCCGGTGACTTTCCCCGCTGCCACGCTGAACGACAGGTTGTTCACCGCGAGCGTGCTCCCGTAACGCTTGGTGAGACCTGTTGCCTCGATCATCCCCTGCTCCCTCTACGGCGGTGCTAACGGAATTCATCCTGTCTCAGCGCGGCCGTTTTCGCGTCATCCTGTGGATCGAACCGGCTACCCGACCTGAGTAGTACTCAATCGTGTCGCAGGGTGGAGCGCGATGGGGGATGCCCCTGAGCCGACCCTGAACTTTCCCCCGTACGCGCGGACCCCGCTGCGAAATCCGCGGCGGGGTCCGGTGTGGACAGTGTCTGAACGGGACGGTCAGCCGATCCCCGGCCGGGCGAGCCCGGTCTCGTACGCGAGGACGACCGCCTGCACGCGGTCGCGCAGGTCGAGCTTCGACAGGATCCGCCCGACGTGGGTTTTCACCGTAGCCTCGGAAAGGAACAGGGTTTCGGCGATTTCGACGTTCGACATGCCTTTCGCGATCAGTACGAGCACTTCGCGTTCGCGGTCGGTCAGCACGTCGAGTTCGGCCGGATCGCGCATTTCCGAACCGCCCGAGCCGACGAATCGGTCGAGCAGCCTGCGCGTGACCGACGGCGACATCACCGCGTCGCCGTCGGCGACCGAACGCAGCGCGGACACCAGGTAGTCCGGCTGGGTGTCCTTGAGCAGGAAGCCGGACGCACCGCCCTGCAGCGCGGCGTAGACGTACTCGTCGAGGTCGAAGGTGGTCATCACGAGCACCCGCGCGGTGCCTGCCGCGACGATCTGTTTCGTCGCCTCGACGCCGTCGAGCACCGGCATCCGCACGTCCATCAACACGACGTCGGGCCGCAGTTCGGCGGCCATCCGCACGGCTTGCGCGCCGTCGCCCGCCTCGCCGACCACGTCGATGTCGGCCTGCGCGCCCAGCACCATCCGGAACCCGACGCGCATCAGTTCCTGGTCGTCGACGACCACCACTCGGATCACGAGTTCAACCTAACCGGCAGCACCGCTCGCACCTGCCAGCCACCGCCGGCGGCGGGGCCCACCTCCAGTGTCCCGCCGTACACGTGCGCCCGCTCCCGCATCCCGATCAGCCCGTTCCCGCCCGCGACCGACAGCCGCGGCGCAGGCTGCCGAACCGTCGCCGCCGTCGCCGACCCGGTCGCTCCGTTCGCGCCGACCTGTTCCAGCCGCCGCGCCCGGCCCGCGCCGTCGTCGCGCACGAGCACCTCGACCTGGTCGCCGGTCCGGTGCACCCGGACCGCGGCGCTCGCCCCCGCCCCCGCGTGCTTGAGCGTGTTGGTGAGCGATTCCTGGACGATCCGGTAGATCCCGAGCGACACCCCGGCGGGCAGTTCGTCCAGTCCGTCGCCGAGGGCGAGGTCGACCGGGACGCCCGCGGCGCGCATCCGCTCGGCGAGGTCGCCCAGCGCGGTCGCGTCCGGCTGCGGCACCCGGGGTTCGTCGTCGCCGCGGTCGTTGCGCAGCACGTCGAGCAGCCGGCGCAGTTCGCCGAGCGCGCCGCGACCGGTTTCGGAGATCGTCCCGAGTGCGCGTCCGGCCAGCTCCGGATTGGACTTCAGGGCGAGCGCGGCACCGTCGGCCTGCACGACCATCACGCTCACCGAATGCGCGACCACGTCGTGCAGTTCCCGGGCGATCCGCCCGCGCTCCTCGGCCACCGCGATGCGCGCGGCCTGGTCGCGTTCGGTCTCCAGCAGATGCAACCGGGCCTCCAGTTCGCGCTGGTAGGCGCGGCGGGCGTACATGAATTCGCCGAGCAGCCAGCAGAAGGCGATGGTGAAGGCGCTGAACACCAGCTGCGCCAGCATCGACGGCTCGGGCTTGACGATCGCGGTGACGATCATGGCCACCACGAACGCGCCGCCGTAGAGCAGGCCCTGTTTGCGTCCGACGTAGACCTGGACCGAGTAGAGGCTGATCGCGAGCGCGGCCAGGCCGGAAACTCCGAGGTCCAGCGCGCCGTGCGCGTACGAAATGACGTACACGATGTACGCGGCGAGGACCGGCCGTTTGCGGCGGAAGACCAGCGGCGCGACCACGGCGAGGTCGATCGGGATCGCGAGGTACCACTTCGGGCCGGGCAGTTCGGGGTCGAGGCTGTTGGTGGCGAACACCAGGATGTCGAACGCCGCGAGGAACAGCGCGAGCAGCGAGTCCCCGACCATCGGGTGAGCACGCATCCAGAGGCTGAGCCGTCGCACGACTCAACAGTAGGTCGCGTCCCGGGCGGCCGCGTCGGTCCCGGGTAGCACCTTCGGTGCGACCGAAGGATGACCGGCATGCGACGATTCCTGCTCGGGTGAGCGAACGAGCCGGAAGGGGGCCGGGGCGGTGACGGCAGCGGCGGAACGGGGACGACTCGCCGGCCCACTGTCCGCGTCGGTGGCGGAGCTGTGCCACCGGCTGCGGTCCCAGGTGTCCCCGCGCACCGCCGCCGGGTTCGCCGAGGTGCTGCGACGGCTCGGCGCGCCGTTGCAGGTCGCGGTCGCCGGGCGGATCAAGTCGGGCAAGTCGACGCTGGTCAACGCGTTGATCGGGCGGCTGGTCGCGCCCACCGACGTGGGCGAGTGCACGCGGCTGGTCACGCGGTTCCAGTACGGCACCGTCGACCGGGTCGAGGTGGTGTTCCTCGACGGCCGCAAGCAGGTGCTGCCCTTCGCCGCGGACGGTTCGATCCCGGCCGAGCTCGGCGTCGACATCGCCGAGGTCTCGCACCTCGAGGCGTACCTCACCAACGCGGTGCTGCAGGACATGACGGTGATCGACACCCCCGGCCTCGGCTCGCTGGACGCCGCGTCGGTGTCGCGGACCGAACAGCTGCTGGGCGCGGCCGAGCAGGACGAGGGTTCCGACGACCTCGACGACACCTCGCGCAACGCCGTCGCGGGCGCGGAGGCCGTGCTTTACGTGGTGACCCAGGGCGTGCGCGCGGACGATCAGCAGGCGCTGGCCGCGTTCACCGCCGCGACCGCGAGCCGGGACGCGGGGCCGGTCAACGCGATCGCCGTGTTGAACAAGGCGGACACGGTCGTCGCGGAAACTGTCGAAGGCTCCGGTGGAGACGTCTGGAAGGCCGCGCAGCTGCTTGCCGAGAAGCAGGCCGCGACGCTGAAGCCGCGTGTCGCGGACGTGCTGCCGGTGATCGGCCTGATCGCCGAATCGGCCGAGTCCGGCGGGTTCACCTCCGCCGACGCCGAAGCGCTCGGCCAGCTCGCCGCGCTCGACGACGACGTCCTCGAAACCATGCTCATCGCGGCCGACATCTTCACCAGCTGGGAGTGCGACATCCCGACCGGAATCCGGTTGCGGCTGCTGGAGAAACTCGATCTCTTCGGAATCCGCTGCGCGGTCGACGCGATCCGCGCGGAACCGGAGATCACCGCGGGTGCGTTGCGCCGCAAGCTTCTCGACATCTCCGGACTCGACGCGGTCCGCCGCCGGCTGTCGATCGTTTTCGCTGCGCGCGCGGACGGGATCAAGGCCGCGGCCGCACTGGCGTCGGTGACCGCGCTGGCGCACGCGTCCGGCGACCCGGGCGAACGGCAGCGCGTGCACGACGCGATCGAGGTGCTGCTGGCCCGCCCGGAAGCGCATCAGCTGCGGCTGCTGGAAGCGTTGACGCTCGTCGCCTCTGGCGCGGTCGAGATGCCGGAAGACCTGGCGGAAGAGGTGCTCCGGGTCGGCAGCAACGCCGACCTTGGCGCGCAACTCGGCCTTCCCGGCGCCTCGCGACCGGAGCTGGCGGCGCACGCGCTGGAACGCGCGGGCTGGTGGCGGTCTTTCGCATCGTTCGGCGCGACTCCGGCGCAAAGCCGCGTGGCCCACGTCGTGCACCGCGCCTATTTCCTGATCTGGCAACAGATTCGCGAACAGTAAACAACCCGTCCGCGACGCGTAGGCTGAATGTCGTGCGGCTGGAGGACACCACCTCGTGGCGGGTGAACTGGGGGAGCGACCACGACGTCGACGTGGCGTTGTTCCTCCGGGACGTACTCGCGCTCTCGATCGCCGACGGCCAGCTGCTGCCGCCGGTCGAACCCGCCGTCCCGGTCCACGTCCCGCCCGCCCTCGACCGCGCGGCGGTGCAGGCGCAGTGGGAACCGTGGTGGAACGGCCTGCTGACCTTCCTCCGCGAACGCGGTTCTGCCCGCACCCGCCGGAAAAGCCCTGCTCCCGGCGACGGTTCGGCGATCGACCTCGCGGCCCAGCACTTCGCCCCGGCCGCCGCCGAACACTTCGCCGCGGCCCGCCGCCCGGTCTCGTCCGGCTTCCACCGCCGCCAGATCCTCGCGAGCGAACGGATCGGCAGGCTCGTCCGCGAAACCGAGGTGGAGCTTGGCCGCCGCGCGCGACCGTTCCGGCTGTCGGTGCTGGAGATCCCGGTCGCGGGCCGGGTGTGGCTGCGGACGGCGGAGCACCAGCTGCTGGTGTCGTCCCAGCTGGCCGCGGACGTTCCGGCCCTCGACCAGGCGATGCGCTCGCTGATCCACGAACTCGCCTGATCGCCGCGCACACGCTTGCGCCGGTCCGGCTGGGTGGGAATCGTACGTGAGGGGAACCCTGAGGGAATCAGAGTCAATGAGGGTTCCCCTCACGTACGTCGGCGGAGCCGTGGGCGCGCTGGTCGATGCCCTGCTTTCCCGTGCGAGCCTCGACCCCGACCTGGACGTCGAGCACGAGCAGGCGGTGCTGCGGCAGTTGCTGACCCGGATTCTCGGCCCGTCTGAGTGATCCGCCCCCGCCGCGCACCGCATTGCCGCAAACTGGTGAAATCACCCGGACGACCAGGGGAGGGTCTCAATGGCGTGGTTCGGCCACGAGGAACCTGCCGACGCGGCCGAAGCGCCGACCGGCGAGATCAGCGCGGACGCTCTCGCGCGCATCATCGCCGAGGCGGACGGAACCGCCGCCGCGGCGGATGCGTCGGATCCCGATGTGGACCTCGTAGCTGCCCCGGGTGACCTCGAACGCGCGCTTTCCGACCGGCAGGCGCTCATCCAGCTGTGCCTGTACGCGCTGGACCGCGCCCGCAGCAGCGGCGTCGTGGAACGGCTCGAACACGGGCTCGCCGACATCGGCGTCACCGCGTTGCGCGCCGAGGGCGAACGCTTCGACCCGTCTCGCCACGAGGCCGGCGGCGCGGTGCCCACCGACGATCCGGAGCTGGAAGGCGTGGTCGCGGAGACCGAGGTCGTCGGGTTCGCCGACCAGGACCGGCTGTTGCGCGCGCCGATCGTCACCGTCTACGCGAAGCGGGCGCAGTGACCGCACCGACGCTTCCCGCTCAGGTCCAGGCCGCTCGCGAACAGCTGCTCGGCGTTGTCCGCGAGGCCGATCCGCAGGCCGCCAAATGGGTCGAGGACCAGCGCAAGGCCCGGTCGGAGAAACCGTCCGTGGTGGTCGTCGGCGAGACGAACCGCGGAAAGAGTTCGCTGGTCAACGCCCTGCTCGCGACCCCGGGACTGTCCCCTGTGGACGCTGACGTGGCCACCGCGACCTACCTCGTTTTCGAGCACGCGCAGCAGTGGGGCGCGCAGGCCTGCTACCCCGGTCAGCTGGCGTCGGTGCCGTTCGACCTGACGCAGCTGGTCGACTGGGTGTCCGCCGCGCACGAGCTGCCGCCGGGACAGCTGCCGCCGCGCTACGTCGAGGTGTCCGGCCCGGTCCCGCTGCTGGAACGGCTGACGCTGGTCGACACTCCTGGCGTCGGCGGGCTCGATTCGCTGCACGGCGAACTGGCCAAGGAAGCCGCCGCGGGCGCGACCGCGCTGGTGTTCGTGGTCGACGCGTCGGCCCCCTTCACCTCCACTGAGCTGCAGTTCCTGCGCGAGGTCGCGGACCGCGTCGAGACGGTGGTCTTCGTGCTGGCCAAAACCGACGCCTTCCGCGGCTGGCGCGAGATCCTGGAAGCCGACCGGCAACTGCTCGCCGAACACGCGCCGCGCTTCGCCGACGCGGTCTTCCACCCGGTGTCGGCGCGCGTGTTCGAGACCGCCGCGAAAGCACCGAACGCGCAGGTCGCCGCGATGCTCCGGGAGAAGTCCGGCATCGCCGCGGTGCAGGTCGCGCTGCAGGAACTGCTGGTCGGCCGCTCGATGATGCTCAAGGAAGCCAACACGCTCCGCTCGCTGTCGAGCGCGCTGGCCGGGATCAAGGCGAAGCTGCAAGGCGAAAGCCGGGCTCTGTCCGCGGGCGAAGCGGAAGCCGAACAACTCCGCGCCCGCCGCGACGATCTGCAGTCCCAGCGCCGCACCTCCACCCGCGGCTGGCAACTGCGCCTGCGCGGCGAAATCCAGCGCACGCGGGTCGAGGTCGGCCACGAGAGCAGCCGCGAAATGCGCGAGGCGCAGGCGCATTTCCGCCAGCGCATCGACGCGGCCAAACGCGACGAACTGGCCGCGCTGCCGCAAGAAGTCGACATCGCGCTGCAGACCGCGTCGCAGCGGGTGTCGATGCAGTTGTCGAGGCGGCTGAACCAGGTGACGAACACGGCGCTGTCGGAGCTGTTCTCCGCCGAGGAGCTCGACGTGATCCGCGCCCAGTTCGCCCGCGCCGGCGGCCCGCCGGTGGTGCTGCGCCCGCCGGACAAGAAACCGCCGACCGCCGAAGACAAACTGCTGGTGTTCATGGGCATTTCCGGCGGCGTCGGCGCAGGGAAGATCGCCGCGTTGCCGCTGGCGGGCGTCGCGATCCTCAACCCGGTCGTGCTCCCGGCGACGATCGTGATCGGCCTCGGCGCGGGCTGGTGGATGGCGCGCACCCGCAAACACGCCTCGGACAAACAACATCTGAAGCAATGGCTGGTCGAAGCGATCGCCGACGCCCGTTCAACGCTCGACCAGCTGATCGCCGAACAGCTCATCGAGGCCGAGCAGCAACTGTCGCTCGCTCTCGACGAGGCGCTCGGCCGCCGCATCGAGGCGATCGAGGCGGAGCTGAAAGAGGTGGACCAGACGATCAAGATGAGCGCGCAGGAGCGGGCGAAGAAGATCGCGATCGTCTCGAAACGCCTCAAGGACGTGACCGAGGGCCATACCCGGGCCGAAACTCTGCTTTCCCGCATTCGCACGGTCCGCGATCGGGCATGATCAGCGGGTGACGTACGGACCTGGATCGCCGCAACCACCGCAGTGGGGCGGCCCTCCGCCGCAACAGTGGCAACCGCCGCAACCGCCGAAGAAGCGCCGCCGGATCGGGCTGATCATCGGGATCTGCCTGGGTGCCGTAGTGCTGCTTGCTGGTGGCGGCGTCGCCATCTTCATCGTCGCGACCGACGACAGCGTCGAGGTGCACCGCCCGGCAGGCGGGCCCGAGGTCGTGGCCAAGGCGTACGTCGACGCGGTCAACAGGCGCGACCCGATCGGCCTGCAGAACGTCGACTGCCACGCCTCCACCGAGTACCCGGCGACCCGGTCGGTCCAGAGCTTCGACGAGGACAACGTCCGGATCCGCCTCGGCAAGCCGACCACCGGCCCCGGCGACGGCGCGTTCTTCGAGGTCGAGGTCACCCGGAACGCCCATCCGGCGACGACCACCCGGCTGGATCTGAACCGCGAGGAAGCCGGGACCTGGTGCGTTTTCGTCACCGGCGGCGGCCTTCCGCTCAACCTGCCGCCGTGAGCACGTGATCGGCTTGTGGACGGGAACCGAACCGGCCTAACGTGAGTCATACCGAGCGAGAAACGGCAGACCCGGCGTACTAAGGGGGACCAACCCATGTGGGTCGACGAGAGCGGCGGCACCGACGCGACCGGCCCGGAGGCCTTGACCGTCCACGTCGACGGCCAGGAGTACCAGGCCGAGGTCAACTACGACACCGACCACGACGGGGTCTCCGACACCGCGGTCGTCGAGCACGACGACGGCTCCGCGCAGGCGTTCGCCGACACCGACCACGACGGCGTCGCCGACCACTACGCGGTGCTCGATTCGACCGGGCACGTCGTGGACCAGGCGGTTTACGACGAGCAGAGCGGCAGCTGGGTCGAATCCGGCCATGGCCAGTCCGGTTCCGACGGCACCGACACGCACTCGCAGGACACCTCGACCACCGGGCACATCCACGCCGACCTGCCGGACGGCAACGTCGACGCCGGGGTCGCCACCATCGACACCGACCACGACGGGCACAACGACACCGCCGTGGTCGAGACGAAGTCCGGCGGCACGATCGCGTTCACCGACACCAACGGCGACGGCCAGGCCGACGTCGCGGTGCAGGTCGGTGCGGACGGCTCCACCCACACGTTCGAGCACACCGGCCAGGGCCAGTGGACCGAGGCCGACGGCGGCTCGAACCACGCGGCCGCGGCCGACCCGGGCAGCGACTCGGCCTGGGGCGGCGAGGGCGCCCAGCTGCTCAGCGGCGTCGCGAAGATCGACAGCGGAACCGGGCAGTGGATCAGCCCCAACTGAGCCCTCGGTAACTGACGTCACACGAACGGGTCCGGCCGCGCGCCGGGCCCGTTTCGCTGTCTCCGGGGCCGCCAAATCCCGACGCGATCCGCCCGGCTCCAGCGAACCGGCGCCCGGCAGCGTCCGCGCAAGATCGGAACTGCGCAGCCCCTCTCCCGGCATCCGGCACGAATGCGACGCGGGCCACGCGGAAAGATTTTCGGCGCTGGCCCGTTCCGGTGAAACTGAATCGATTCCCTTATCGTTCTTGTGAGAGAACCGACAGGTCAGCTCTCGGTTACCTGCCGTCCATCCGGCTACAGTCGGGGAATCCCAAAACCCGCACACCGGTCTTCCGCCGGTGTGCGAAGCCATTCGGTCGCCGGCAACGAAGCCCGCACCAAGAACACTGTCGTTCGCGGTGTGGGCTCTTTTGTCGTCGGAAGTCAGGAGTAGAGATGACCGCAGTCGCCATCCCCGGACTGGACAACGCGCCGACGACGCACAGTGGCGTGCTGTCCTGGGTCCGGGAGGTCGCCGAGCTGACCACCCCGGACCGCGTGGTGTGGGTCGACGGGTCTGACGAGGAAGCCGCCCGGATCAACCAGGAGCTGGTCGACGCCGGCACCTTCGTGAAGCTGGACGCCAAGCCGAACTCCTACTGGGCCACCTCGGACCCCGACGACGTCGCGCGGGTCGAGAACCGCACCTTCATCTGTTCGAAGGAAGAGAAGGACGCGGGCCCGACGAACAACTGGGTCGACCCGGCCGAGATGAAGGCCACCATGACGGAGCTGTACCGCGGCTGCATGGCCGGGCGCACGATGTACGTCATCCCGTTCTGCATGGGCCCGCTCGGCGACGAAAACCCCAAGCTGGGCATCGAAATCACCGACTTCGCCTACGTCGTCGCGTCGATGCGCGTGATGACCCGGGCAGGCAAGGCCGCGCTGGACAAGTTCATCGCGCCGGACGGTTCGGAGCGCGAGTTCGTGCCCGCGCTGCACTCGGTCGGCAAGCCGCTGGCCCCGGGCGAGAAGGACGTCGCCTGGCCGTGCAACGAGACCAAGTACATCTCGCACTTCCCGGAGGAGCGGCTGATCTGGAGCTACGGCTCTGGCTACGGCGGCAACTCGTTGCTGGGCAAGAAGTGCTACTCGCTGCGCATCGGCTCGGTCATCGCCCGTGACGAGGGCTGGCTCGCCGAGCACATGCTGATCCTCAAGCTGATCTCGCCCGAGGACAAGGTCCACTACGTCGCGGCGGCGTTCCCGAGCGCCTGCGGCAAGACCAACCTCGCCATGCTGCAGCCGACCATCCCGGGCTGGCGCGCGGAGACCCTCGGCGACGACATCGCGTGGATGCGCTTCGGCGAGGACGGCCGCCTGTACGCGGTCAACCCGGAGTACGGCTTCTTCGGCGTCGCGCCGGGCACCGACAACCACACGAACCCGAACGCCATGCGCACGATCGAGAAGGGCAACACGGTCTTCACGAACGTGGCGCTCACCGACGACGGCGACGTGTGGTGGGAGGGCATGGAGAACAAGCCCGCGCACGCCACCTCGTGGAAGCACCAGGACTGGACGCCCGACTCGGAGGAGAAGGCCGCCCACCCGAACTCGCGGTACTGCGTGCCGATGTCGCAGTGCCCGATCCTCGCGCCGGAGTGGGACGACCCGAAGGGCGTGCCGATCTCGGCGATCCTGTTCGGCGGACGACGCAAGACGACGGTGCCGCTGGTGAACCAGGCCCGCGACTGGCAGCACGGCGTGTTCATGGGTGCGACCATGTCGTCGGAGACCACCGCCGCGGCGGTCGGCGCGGTCGGCAACGTGCGCCGCGACCCGATGGCGATGCTGCCGTTCCTCGGCTACCACGCCGGCGACTACTTCAATCACTGGCTGGACCTGGGCAAGAACGCCGACGCGAACAAGCTGCCGAAGATCTTCTACGTCAACTGGTTCCGCCGCGGCGACGACGGCCGCTTCCTGTGGCCGGGCTTCAGCGAGAACTCGCGCGTGCTCAAGTGGGTGCTCGAGCGCGTCGAGGGCAAGGGCAACGCGGTCGAGACCCCGATCGGGTTCGTGCCGAACGCCGAGGACCTCGACCTCGAGGGCCTTTCCGAGCCGGTCGAGGACATCCAGGCCGCGCTGGAGGTGCGCAACGAGGAGTGGCGCGAGGAACTGCCGCTCATCGAGGAGTGGTTCGCGAAGATCGGCGAGGTGCCGTCCTCGCTGCGCGACGAGCTGGACGCGCTGGCCCAGCGGCTGGGCTGACGCCGTCGCACTGCCGTAGGAAGGGGACGTTCGCACCGGGCGCGGACGTCCCCTTCTTCGTTCCCGGAAACGGTAGCGTGGGCCGCATGGCCTCTGTTGGGGAGAAGACTTTCCGGTTCGGCGTGAACCTGGTGCGGCCGGGCCCGCGTGACGAGTGGGTCGCGAAATGCCGCCGGGTCGAGGAACTCGGCTACGACGTGCTGAGCGTGGCCGACCACCTCGGCATCGCGCCGCCGTTTCCCGCGCTCGTGCTGGCCGGTGCGGTCACCGAACGGGTGCGGCTCAACACTTTCGTGCTCAACGCGCCGTTCTACAACCCGGTGCTGCTCGCGCGCGACGTCGCGGGCACGGACCAATTCGTGTCCGGACGGCTCGAACTCGGGCTCGGTGCCGGTTATGTCAAAGCGGAGTTCGAAGCGGCCGGAATGCCGTTTCCCAGTGCGGGCTCCCGGGTCGATCACCTCGAACTCGCGATCAAGGAACTCGCGCGGCTGTACGCGGATCCGGAATACGCGCCGAAACCCGTGCAGTCCGGCGGTCCCCCGTTGATGATCGGCGGCCGCGGCGACCGGTTGCTTTCGCTCGCCGCCGAACACGCGGCGACGATTGCCTTCAGCGGCATGGCAAAGGTGCGCGACGGTGCCCCGCTGATGCTGGCGACGGCGGACGCGGTGGAAGAACGCACGCGGTTTGTCACTGAGCGGCTCGCCGGCCGCGACGCGGAATTCAACCTGCTCGTGCAATTCGTCCAGATCACTGATGATCGCGAAAGCGCGCTGCGCGAAATCCATGCGCGCCTCAGCGACACGCTCACGCTGGACGAATTGGCTGAAGTGCCCACTGTCTTGGTCGGTACCGTCGAGGGAATCGCCGAGCAGCTGGTCGCGCATCGCGCTCGGTTCGGTTTCAGCTATTTCACTGTCCTCGAGCCGAATCTCGAAGTGCTGGCCCCGGTGGTGGAGCTGCTGTGTCGCCGATAGTGGACGCGCGCGGGCTCGGCGTGAAGGCCGGTGACCTGTGGTTGCTGGAGGATCTCGATTTTTCCGTCGACCCCGGCGAATGCGCGGTGCTCGTCGGGCCTAACGGCGTCGGGAAATCCACCTTGATGCGGTGTCTGTACGGAATGCAGGAACCGCAGCGGGGCCGGGTGCTGATCGACGGAGCCAAACCGGACGAACGCAGTGTTTCCTTCCGCCGCAAGGTTTCCGTGCTCTTCGACGATTCGGACTTCTTCGCCGAACTGACTCCGATGCAGCACCTGGAACTGCTCTCCGGCTCGTTCGGCGAAGACCTCGGCGATTACGGCGAACTGCTCGCGGACGCGGGGCTCGCCGAACGCGCCCGCGTCACCGCCGGGCATTTCTCGGCCGGACAGCGTCGCCGGTTGCTGCTGCTCGGCGTCACCGCGCGGCCGCATCGCGTGCTGTTGCTGGACGAGCCGGAACGCGCGCTCGACACCGCGGGCAAGGAATGGCTGGTCAAACTGATCGGCCGCTCCACCGCGGCAGGCGCGGCAGTTGTCGTTGCCACGCACCATCAACCGTTGCTGGACACGGCAGACAGCGTGCTCGAACTGTGGTGACCCGGTTGCGTGTGCCCGGCCGCAAGCGGTTCGGCGGCATTTTCAGCGGTGACAGTCCTACGTTCGTGCTGATCTTCGGCGTCGGCTTCCTGTTCACCGCCTTTTTCCGCACCGACGCCTGGCATCGAGTCCTCTTTGGACCGTCCGCAGTGGACTATTCGGCGGTGCTCGGCCTGGTCGCGTTGTGCGCCGCCGTGGGCTGGCGAAGCCTGCTGCGCCGCGGGTTCGTCTGGGCCGAACCGGCCGAGCTGACCTGGATGGATTTCGCGCAGGTGGACCGTCGCCGCGTCGTGGCGACCCGGCTGGTCGGCGTGCTCACCGGATTCGTGGTGGTGATCGGATATCTCGCCGCGCTGATGCTGGCGGTCGGCGGCAGTTCGGTCGACTGGTGGCGTGCCGCCGCGGCCCTCGTCGCGGGCGGCACGATCCTCGCGTTCACCACCGCGCGGCGCACCGCGTTCATTTTCGAAGCCGCCGGACCGCTGCTGCTTGCGGTGGCTGGCGTCGTCATCGCCGCAGCGAGGCTCGACGCGATGGCGGTGCAGTACGTCGGTGCGGCGCTCGCGTTATGCGGGCTATTGCTGGCTTTTGGCGGCGAAGCGGTCAGCGGCGCCGGTCGCGCGGTGCTGCTGGACGGCTGGAACGCGCGGGTCCTGCGCGCGATGGCGGTGACGTTCCTCGACCCGATGATGATGCTGCCGGAGTCCGCGCCCGCCGGTTCGTGGTCGTTGCGCCCGCCCACCGCGTTCCGGCTCGCGTGGGTCGGGATCGTCGGCCGTTCCCGGTACGCGGGCGCGGTTTTGTTAGTGGCTTTCGCGGTAGCCGTCGGACATGTTGCTGTTCCCACTTTGCCGGGACCGGTGCTCATCGGCATCGGCGCGTACGTCGCGCTTACTCCTTTCGGGGCCGGTCTTGGCGTGCTGTGGCGGAATCCGGGTCGGCGACGGTGGCTGGGTTCGTCGTCGCAGGAGCTGGTGATCGCCCACGGTGTCGCGCTGACGGTGGTCGCGCTGGTCTGGTGCGTTCTGCTCTCAGTGGCGCTTTTGGCTTTGGGCACCGCATTTTCGCCGCTCTCGTGGGTGACCGTCGCCCTGGCGGTGCTGTCGGTGTTGCGTACCGTCACGCGGCAACCGGTCGACTACAGCAGCGCGGGTTTCGTCGACACCCCCGCTGGCCCGATGCCAGCAAACCTTATGCGGCAACTGTTCCGCGGTCCGGACCTGCTGGCGGTCGGAATCCTGGTGTTGGCACAACTCGGCTGAACGGCGTAGTCCGGGTTAGGCTCCGTGCCGACGAGAGGAGCCGAACGTGGGCGGTGGACACGCTTCCGGCATCGGACGCAGGGCGACGTGCGAGTTCCCGCCCGGATGGAGCGACGAGCAGATCATCGCGGTGGTCAAGGACGTCGCCAACGATCCGGGCGAACCCCGGCGGCAGCAGTACAACGGCCGCTGGCGCTGCGTCGGCGAACGCTACGGCGTGCGCGTGGTCGTCCTGGTCAACGGCGACGGGAACGTGCACACCAGTTACCCGCTGCCGGGCCCCGGCGTCGTCCGGAACGCGGACGCCGCGCGAGACCCGGCGAACCCGACCGTCGACGACCGCGCGGGCAACCGGATCAGCTACTTCGTCGACAGCGTCCTGCGCCTGCTCGCCGACCGGATGCCTGCCGAAGACCTCGAGCACTACCGCGATCTGCAGTGGTCCGGCGAATGGGAGGAGTTGGCCGACACCCTGGCCGCGCACTTCGAGGTGACCGGCATCCAGCTCAACCCGGACGAGTACGCGGACTTCGAGAAGCTGCTGAACTCGTTCGAACTGCCGGTCCGCGACTGCCGCTACCTCAACGACCGGGAACGGGTCCTCGCCGACCTGCGCGGCTGAGGCGTCACCAGGGGACCTCCCCGGCGTCGTCGAAGAACCCGCCGCGCGGCCCGTCGTCCGGCAGAGTCGCGAGTTTGACCGCGATCGCCGCGCCCTGCTCGGGGGTCCTGGTTCCGGCGTAGCCGTTGAAATCCGTTGCTACGTAACCGGGACACGCGGCGTTGATGATGACGTTCGTGTCGGCGAGCGCGCGGGCGTACTGCACGGTGATGCTGTTGAGCATCGTCTTCGACGGCGCGTAAGCGGCGAGGATCGGTCCGGTTCGCAGCTTCAGCGAACCCATGTTGCTGGACAGGTTGACGATGCGCGGCGACTCGGCGCGGCGTAGCAGCGGCAGCATCGCGTTCGTGACCCGGACGACGCCGAAGACGTTCGTGTCCAGGACCGTGCGGAGGACGTCGAGGTCGAGTGTCGTCGGATCCTGGGCGCCGCCGTCGAACGGGCCGCTGATGCCGGCGTTGTTGACCAGGACGTCGAGCCGTTCGATGGACTTGGCCGCGGCGGCGACGCTGTCGTCGGAGGTGACGTCGAGCGCGACCCCGAACGCGTCGATGCCCGCGCCGCGCAGTTCTTTGACGGCCTGCTCGCGGTTGTTTTCGTCCCGCGCACCCACGGCGACGGTGAAGCCGATCGAGCCGAGGCCGTGCGCGATGGCGAGGCCGATTCCCTTGTTCGCGCCGGTGACCAGCGCGGTCTTCGTGTTGTTCACTCCGTCCATGGTCGGCACGGGTTCCTGTCGCGTCCAAGATCAAGTGAGTCCGCTGTGATACCCGCGGGGTATTACGCTGGCGCTGGTGGACGACCTCGAGACCCGCGAACTCCGCTACTTCGCCGCGGTCGCCGAAGAACTGCACTTCGGCCGCGCCGCCGAACGGCTCGGGATCGCTCAGCCGCCGCTCTCGCGCGCGATCGCCCAGCTGGAGCGACGGCTCGGAGTGCAACTCCTCGAACGCAACCGCCGCGGCGTCGCGTTGACCGAGGCAGGCCGGGTCCTGCTGCGCGAATCCCGGCTGGCCCTCGCCGCCGCCGCGGCCGCTGCCCGGCGCACGCGTCGAGCCGGGAATCATCCGCTGGTGCTGGCGACCAAAGCCGGAGCGTCGCACGACCTCCTGCAGCGGCTCTTGGCCGCGGGTCCGCCGGTCGAGATCCTGTTGTGCGAGGTCGGCGAGCAAGCCGGACTCCTGCGCGACGGTTCGGCGGACGTGGCGATCATGCACCGCCCGTACGACGACCTCGCTGGCTTCGACACCGAGGATCTCCAGGTCGAGGGCCAGGTCGCGATCCTCCCGGCCACCCATCCGCTCGCCGCGCGGGAAACCCTGACCCTGGCCGAGGTCAGCGACGTGCCGGACCTGCCGATCGCCCGCTGGCCTCTCCTCGACGGCACCTACCCGGACGGCCCCGGCCCGGAGGTGCGCACCCAGTCGACGCTCGCCCAGCTCGTCGCGCTCGGCCGGACACTGCTGGTGATTCCCGCGTCGAGCCGGGCTTGGCAGTGGCCGGAACACGTCGCGGTGCCGGTCGTCGACGCCCCGGACGTCACCACGGTGATCGGCTGGCCGCCGAACAGCCGCTCCCCCGAGGTGGCCGCACTCGTCCGCGCCGCGGTGGCGCTACGCGAAGAGTCGCCGGTCAGCTGAGCTGCCGGACTTGTCCACAGGGGAATCCCTCAGCCCACGGGTGCCCGCTCAACCGTCCCGCGGTACTGCCCGATCAGCCTGGAAAAACTCAGCTGGCCTGCGAAAACGCCGCCGCGTCGCCCTCGCACGCGACGCGCACCCGGTCCAGCGGCATCCCCACCGCGTCAGCGATCGCGGCGACGGTGAAGAACGCGGGCGTCGGGATCCGTCCGGTCTCGATCTTGCGCAGGGTTTCGACCGAAATGCCCGCTTCCGCGGCCACGTCGACCATGCTGCGTCCGGCCCGGGCGGCGCGCAGCACCAGGCCGAGCCGCTCGCCGCGGGAGCGTTCTTCGTCGGTGAGGGGCACGCGGACCATGCCGTTCAGTTTAGCCACAGAGTTGTCCACTGCCTGTGGATAACTCTGTGCACAAGCTGCCGAACCCCGTGGACAACCGCCGTCCGGCACAAGCTCTTGGGGCATTCGGGGCGGCCTGGTCCCGCCGATAGGGGTAGCGAACGGTTCGCCGGGGCGGCGCGGAAGCGGGTTGTCCCCGAGGTTGTCCACACCCTGGAACGTGTTCGTAGTGCTGATCGAATCGATATCGAACTCGTATGACGGCGGGATGACCGGGGTCTAGGGTCAGGCGGTCGCGTGTCACGTGAGTGTTAGGTGAGGTTCGATGTCCACTGCCAAACCGGGCGGTCGGGTGCGCGGGTTCCAGTTCAGTGCCTGGAACCTGCTGTTGCTGATCCCGTTGCTGATCCTGGTCACGCCGCTGTTCAACTTCGACGGGCCGCGGCTGTTCGGCCTTCCGTTCTTTTACTGGTTCCAGCTGGCGTTCGTGGTGCTGGGCGTGCTGTGCACCGGCATCGTCTACCTGGCCACCAAGAACAAGCCGCGGGGCGGCGGCCGGGACGAGCTGAGCGTTGACGACCTGGACGAGGGGGACGCCCGATGAGCAACATCCAGTGGGTCGAACTCATCGTCTTCGCGTTCCTGTTCGTCGTCGTCACCGTGCTCGGCTTCGTCGCCTCGCGGTGGAAGGCCGGCGGCGGCCTCGACCATCTCGACGAATGGGGCCTCGGCGGCCGCAAGTTCGGTTCGTGGATCACCTGGTTCCTGCTGGGCGGCGACCTCTACACCGCGTACACCTTCGTCGCCGTGCCCGCGCTCGTGTTCAGCGCCGGCGCGCTCGGCCTGTACGCGCTGCCCTACACGATCGTCGTCTACCCGATCGTCCTGCTGCCCGCGCTGCGCATGTGGTCGGTCAGCCGTTCGCGCGGCTACGTGACCCCCGCCGACTTCGTCCGCGGCCGCTTCGGTTCGCCGACGCTGGCGCTGCTGGTCGCGATCACCGGCATCGTCGCGACCATGCCGTACATCGCGTTGCAGCTGGTCGGCCTGGAAGCCGTGCTGCGCACGATGGGCATCAACGGTTCCGGCATCGTCGGGCACCTGCCGCTGCTGATCGCGTTCGTGATCCTGGCGCTCTACACGTATCAGTCCGGCCTGCGGGCCCCCGCGCTGATCGCGTTCGTCAAGGACATCCTGATCTACATCGTGATCATCGTGGCGGTCATCTACCTGCCCTCGAAGCTCGGCGGCTGGGACCACATTTTCAACACCGCCAAGGAAACGCTCGCCAAGCCGAATCCGAAGACGGGCAAGCCGTCCGGTTCGATCCTGCTGACCTCGAGCAACCAGCTGCAGTACGCGACGCTGGCGCTGGGTTCGGCACTCGCGCTGTTCCTGTACCCGCACTCGCTCACGAGCGTGCTCGCCTCGCGCGGCCGCAACGTGATCAAGCGGAACATGGTGGCGCTGCCTGCCTACTCGTTCGTGCTGGGCCTGCTCGCGCTGCTGGGCTACGTCGCGATCTCGGCGGGCGTCAAGCCGCTGACGAACGCCGCCACCGGAAAGCCGGACGGCAACACGATCGTCCCGCTGCTGTTCGACTCGCAGTTCGCGAACTGGTTCGCGGGCATCGCCTTCGCCGCGATCGGCATCGGCGCACTGGTCCCCGCCGCGATCATGTCGATCGCCGCGGCGAACCTGTGGACGCGCAACATCTACAAGGAGTACATCCGCAAGGACGCGACGCCGAAGCAGGAGGCGAAGCAGGCCAAACTGGCGTCGCTGGTGGTCAAGCTGGGTGCGGTGCTGGTGATCATCCTGATCGACCCGCAGTTCTCGATCGACCTGCAGCTGATCGGCGGCGTGCTGATCCTGCAGACCCTGCCCGCGGTGGCGATCGCCCTGTACACGCGCTGGTTCCACAAGGCGGGCCTCATCGCCGGCTGGATCGTCGGCATGGGCTGGGGCCTGATTATGCTGTACGGAATCCCCAACCCCACCAACGGAAAACTCCACTTCGGCGGTTCCGCGCTGGCCATGGGCAACCTGTCGATCTTCGGCTGGCACCCGTTCAGCGGCACCGCACTCGCCGTGGTTCAGATCTACCCCGGTTTCGTGGCCCTGATCGCGAACATCGTGGTGGCCGCGGTGGTCTCGGTCATCGCACGGGCCCTGAAGTGGAGCCCGGGCAACGACGAAACCGCGCCCGAGGACTACCACGCCGACGAACACGACAAGGACCTGCGCCCGATCGGCGCGCACTGAGTCCTTTTTAGACAGAGGCCTCCGCGTCGGTTTCCGGCGCGGAGGCCTCTTCTGTTTTGCCGATCATCGCCTTCGCGACGACGTACAGGACGACCGCGTTGAGCAAATGCCACAGGAAATGCGTGCCCGCCGGGAAGTCTCCGCAGATCACTCCGTCGACAGTCCGGAAGGACAACGACAACGCGAACACCGCGGCGGCCATCGTGAAGTGCAGCCAGTACGGCTCGCGCTTTACCGCCAACGCGATCGCGAACCCAGCGAGCCCTGCCAGTGCGGGCAGATACAACCCGCCGCCGAGTGCCGCCGACGCACCGGTGACGGCCAGGAACGCCGGTGCCCCGAGCCAGGACCACTTGGCTTTCGCCCGCAAGAACACCCGGGGAAAGGCCGCGGCGTAGAACAAGGTGAAGACCAGGATGGCCGCGGAGTCGGCGACCGCTCCCCACCGCGTGGCGACGAGGTGGAACACGCTGCTGGCAACGAAGATCAACCCGATCAGCGCAGCGAGCACCCGCCCGGCGCGCTGCCCGTCGGCCCGCCACCAGACCATCCCGGCGGCCACGAGAAAGGCCAGGTTGGCCAGGTCGTTGAGCGGCTCTCCCCAGAGTCCGGGCGCGGTGCGCTCGCAGTAACCGTCCACGTACGCGGTCCAGTTCACGGGGTAAGCAAACCCCTTCCGGGTGAACGGGGCGCATCCGGGGTCAGGTGGTTCGGATCAGGGGTGCCCAGCCGTCTTCGGGATCGCCGAGGGTCCATCCCTCCGGCCAGTGGCTCTTGGCGGAATCGTCCAAGCCGACCTGCACCCGCGCGTCGTCCAGCGCGGGCGGAACGACGAACTGGGAATCGTAGAAGCTGACGTTGCCGCCGAACCGAGCACCGGTGAAATGCACCAGGCTGTCGAAGACGATGGAACGAAAGCTCACGTAATGCAGGAACGAGATGCCCACGAACGTCACGAGACCGGAGAACTGTGATTTGTAGAACCAGGCGTCACGCCTGAACGTCGCGTTGTCGAAGGCAACGTCCCCGCCGAACTCGATCTCCAGGAACGTTGCGTTATGCGCGAACTCCGTGTCGTCGAAGATGGTCTCGTTCGCGAACTTCGCGCCACGGAAGTCTGCCGGTGAGGCGAAGTGTGCTCGGCTGAAGTCGGCCCGGCCGTCGAATACCGCGCCGGCAAAGTTGGCGACGCCACTGAAATTCGTTCCGGTGAACAGGGCCTCTCCGAAGCGGCAGCCGTCGAATGAGACCTGGTCGAGGTGTGCATCGGACAGATCGAGAAGTAGCCCGGGCCAGTGCCGCTCTTCAACTGGATGCAAGTGGTCCGCGATGATCTTCTGGGCGGTCCTGCGGACCTGCGCTTCCTCGACCGATCCTTCCGAGGGCATTCGCAGGTACGCACACAACACATCAGCGATCATCTGCCGCAGCCGACCATCTGCATGGTCCTGTCCAAGCCGTTCCAGTGCATACAACCCGCCCAATCGCACCGGCGCGCGCTCCGACCCGAGCTGGTCAACAGCCTTTCCATACTGCTCAGTCACCCGCCGAGCCAGCGCATCCTCCCGAGCATCAGCGGCCGTACGAAGCTGATGTTCTCGCGTATCCGCAGCGACCTGCTCCGCGAGCCGATGCGACTCCTGCTTCTGCAAAAGATCCAACTCGGTCGATCGCTGCTTCCGCACCGCCAGCCACAACGCCACCGCCCCACCGAGTCCAACCCCGAGCGTCCCGCCAGTCCGGATCGCATCCAGTTGCGCCGAGTCCGGCGCGAACGCAAGCAGCACCCACACCGCCACCCCAGCAAGCAGAATCATCGCCGGAAGCCCAGCCCAGATCACCCACCGCGGTATCGGCCGCAACGCCGGTCGCTCGTCCATCCGGCTACCTTGTCCCACCCGACCCCCTCCCGTACGCGAACCGCGCGGGTTAGCGTGGGCGGCATGACCAACCCCGTGAGCCGGTTCCCCGTGACGGAACTCGAAGACCTTCCCGACGATCTCCGCGAGCGCATCGGCGCCATCGCGGAGAAATCCGGCTTCACGCCGAACATCTTCCGCGCCCTAGGCCACCGTCCGGCCGAGCTGCGGGCCTTCCTCGACTACCACGACGCGCTCATGGAACGCGAAGGCGGACTCACCAAGGCCGAACGCGAGCTCGTCGTCGTAGCCACCTCCGGCGCGAACCACTGCACCTACTGCATCGTCGCGCACGGAGCGATCCTGCGGATCCGCGCCAAGGACCCCGAACTCTCCGACCAGGTCGCGGCGAATCCGTGGCAGGTCGAACTCGACGAGCGCGGCCGGGCGATCCTCGATCTCGCGTTGGCGTTGTCCCACGAGTCCGCGTTGTTCGGCGAGGGCGATCTGGAGGCGGCCCGCGAGGCGGGGCTGACCGAGGACGAGATCTGGGACGTCGGCGCGATCACCGCGTTGTTCGCGATGTCCAACCGGCTCGCGCATCTGACCGCGCTCAAGCCGAATCCGGAGTTTTACTTGATGGGGCGTCAGAAGCGATAGAACGGGCCCGGCAGGTCGCGGCTCATCTGGAACCTCGTGCGCAGCCAGCCGCGCAGGCGGTGCACCGGTTTCGTCCATACTCGCGGCGCGGGCCCGAAATACCTCGGGTCCGCGTGCGGGGTGAACGCGTCGCCGGTCAGGATGACCGCGTCGTGTCCCAGCGGGCAGTGGCCGGACACCGAGATCACGCCGCGCGTCAGGTTCTCGACCCAGTCGACCTCGTCGACGCCCAGCAATGTCCGGCGATCGCACACGGCGCAGTACAAGACGAACATCTATAACTCCCGCCGCCAGGTCTCGCCGGTCACCAACGGCCCGAACGCGTCCGTCTCTTCCTCGCCGACGAGTTCGAACCCGGCACTGCGGTAGATCCCGCGCGCGGCGGCGAGCAGCGACAGGGTCCACAGCTCCATCGACCGATACCCCTGCGCGCTGGCGAATTCGACGCATTCCCGCACCAGCCGCTTGCCGACGCCGTGTCCGCGCGCGGCCGGTTCCAGCAGGAGCAACCGGAGCTTCGCGGTGCCTTCCTCGTCGCCGGGGGTGCAGAAAATACTGCCGACTCGTTCGCCGTCGAGTTCGGCGATCCAGCCGGCTTGGCGCGGGTCGTCGCGGTGGTCGGCGAAGTCGGCGATCACGCGCGCGACCAGGGCTTCGAAGCGTTCGTCGAGGCCGTACTCCTCGGCGTACAACGCACCGTGCCGGTGCACCACCCAGCCGAGGTCGCCCGGCCGTGGGGCGCGCAGGGAGATCGTCGGTTCCGGCACCGATTCGCCGACGAGTGCGGTGATGGTCCCCATCGCGCGGAGCAGACGGCGCTGGTCGGCGTCCGCGAACTGGTCGAGAAGGCTGCCGATCTGGCTGGCCGAACGGTGGTCGAGATCGGCGAAGGCGGCGCGGCCCTCCTCGGTGAGCGTGACGAGCTGGCGGCGCGCGTCGTCCGCGCAGCGTTCCCGGGTGACGAGACCGCGGGTTTCCAGCCTGCCGAGCAGCCTGCTCGCGTAGCCGCCGTCGAGGGACAGCCGTTTGCGCAGATCACTGACCTGCAGCCGGTCCTGTTGGGCGAGTTCGAACAGCACCCGCGCTTCGCTCAGCGAGTATTCGGCGTCGGCGGGTCCCTCGTCGAGGACGCCGATCACGCCGGTGTAGAGCCGGTTGAATGCGCGAACCGTGGCAACGCGTTCGGTGAGGACGGAATCCGGCACGGGGACCACCTTGACTCGATCGTTGACTGAGTCAAGCATCGCCCCGCCGCCCGCTCGGGGCAAGGGAATTCCCCCGGTGGTGGGCGAGCGGCCGAAATGGTCCAGACATATGGAAACCCCGTGATGCTGCCAGGTCGGGGGTCCGCCAGCATCACGGGGTCGTAGTGGGTATCGACGCGGCTCTCCGCGGCGTTACACCCAGGATTCGCTGTGGTCTAGATCACTCGCGTGAGTGACCCACCAACAGGTTATCCGTGCAGGTCAGCGCATGAACGGCTGACGCGCCTGGGCGAGGGCGATGAGCTCCTGGCGGACCGTCGAGGTGGCCGCGGTGTCGATCGCCCGGTTCAGCGCCCGGCGAGTGCGAGCCTCGGCGCGACGGGCACGGAGTTTGGCGGCGATGTTGCTCATTGTCTTCTGCATCCCCTTCAGAGGTCTTCGGTGGCTGTGTCTCTAGTATGCACCTTTTTTCACAAGGAAGCCAACGAATCTACGGTGACATGGGGCACTTGCCGAATAATCATCGGCAGCCACCTGGACTCCACCGGACAGATCTCGTGTTGGCGGTCACAAACCGCTAACGCGCTAACTTCTTCTACGGATATCTAGCAAAATCGCTAGAAACAGCTAGGCGGTCGCATAGACCGGTAGCGAAGGGAAGATCCGCTCAGTCGCGGCCGAGCAGGTAGTGCCCGAAGTGCGGCACGGTGAAGGCGATCTGCCCGCGTTCGGCGGAGTAGACCAGGCCTTTCTTCATGAGACTGTCGCGCGCCGGCGACAACGACGACGGCTTGCGCCCCAGGTAAACCGCCACATCGGCGGTGCCGGCGGCCTCGTCGCGGCCTTGGGTCAGCTCGGCCATCGCGAGCAGGTACTCGCGTTCGGCGGGCGTGGCGCGTTCGTAGCGCGACCCGAAGAACCCGACCGCCAGCTCCGACTCCGCCTCGGGCGCGGCGACCTGCACGTCCTTGACCGTGATCGGGTCGGCGGGCGCGGCGTCCCAGGCGGCCTTGCCGTAGGCCTGGATGAAATACGGATACCCGCCGGACGCGTCGAACAGCGCGTCGAGCGCCTCCGGTTCGATCCCGGCGTCCTCGCGTTCGATCGGAGCCATCACCGCGTAGTCGGCGTCCTCGCGGCTGAGCCGGTCGATGCGCGAGTAACGGAAGAGCCGCTCGGAGTACGACTTCGACGCCGACAGCACCGCGGGCACGTGCGGCAACCCCGCTCCGACCACGACCAGCGGCGCGCCGGACTGTGACAGCTCATGGCAAGCCGCGCACAGCGCCGAGACGTCGTCCGGCTGCAAGTCCTGAATCTCGTCGATCAGCAGCGCGACGCCGGTGCCGACGTCCGCGGCCAGTTCGGCGACGTCGGTGAACAGCTCGACCAGGTCGATTTCGATGTCGCCGGAATCCGCCCGGCCCTGGGCGGCGGGCACGTCGATGCCGGGCTGCCAGCGGTCGCGCAGCTTCGCGTCCGGCTTGTTCGCCTTGAGCGCGAACGCCTTCAGCACCCCGAGCACCTCCTCGACCCGGTCCGGCGCGCGATGCCGCACGGCGAGGTCGCGGATCGCCCGGTGCAACGCCGCCGACAAGGGACGCCGCAGTTCCGCGTCCGGCCGCGCTTCGATCTTGCCCGCACCCCACCGGTGCCGGACGGCCATCGACCGCAGCTCCCCCAACAGCACCGTTTTGCCGACCCCGCGCAGGCCGGTCAGCACGAGACTGCGCTCCGGCCGTCCGCGAGCGACGCGTTCAAGGACGACCTCGAACGCCTTCAGCTCCCTTTCCCGGCCAGCCAGCTCGGGCGGCCGCTGCCCGGCACCGGGCGCGAAGGGGTTGCGGATGGGGTCCACTCTGTCACCGTATCGAGGTATCTAGCGTGGGCCCGATATTCCGCCATATACAGCTAGTGCGTGTCGCCGAAGGATGGCCGGGTCTGCAGCCCCGTCCATCCTTACCCCCAGCGCCCACTCTGACGGAGCGTTAGTCCGTCAGGTTCCGCTCCGCGTAGATCTTCATCGCGTCGCGGATGTACTCGGCCGTGCCGGGGCCGTGCTTCTCGTCGTACGAGCCGTACCGCGGGTCGTCGACATACATCTGCCCGAGACCGGCGAAGTAGCACTTCGAGATCTCCATCCCGGTAGCCTTCAGCCACTCGTGCAGCCGCGCGGTGACCGCCTGCGTTTCGGCCGAACCGGCGTCGTGACCAGCGTCGCGAGCGGCTCCGAACGCGAAGCCGATGTCGACCTGCTCCTGCTGGTGGGCCTTCTTCTCGGCCTCGGACAGCGACCGCCACCACTGGTCGCCCTTGCGGTAGGCGTCGGCGCCCCAGCGCTGGGTGACCTCTTCCTTGTACTGGGTGTGGTCGAACCCGTCGAACATTTCCTCTGCCATGAGTTGTTCACCTCCCTTCAGTTTCCGGAGCGTGGTCCGCACGGACTCGATCTGCCGCCCGATCCGCTGCCGCTCCTTCTCCAGCAGCGCCAGGTGCGTTTCGAGGGCCGCGGCGCCGTCGCGTTGGCCGTCGAGCACCTCGGCGATCGCGGGCAGACCCAGTCCCAGTTCGCGCAGCAGCAGGATCCGCTGCAACCGGACGAGCGAGTCCCCGTCGTAGTAGCGGTAGCCGTTGCTGCCGATCCGGGTCGGCGGCAGGAGCCCGACGGCGTCGTAATGCCGCAGGGTCCGGCTCGTCGTGCCCGCGGACCGGGCGATGTCCTGGATCGACCATTCCGTCCTGACCACGGCTTCGACGGTAGAGGTTGACGTAGCGGCAAGGTCAAGGACGAAGTCCGCTAGAACTGTCTAGGGGAATCTAGAATAAAAGCAATATTCGCCTAGGTATCGCTAGCTCGGTTCGGCGGGGAGCGTGGCGGGCAATCCCGGTTGTAGGTTCATCTCCAGGGATTCCAGATCAGAGAGGCGAGACCGTGATACTGCGCCGGGTGGCACGTCCACTGCTCGCGTCGATCTTCGTGTTGGGCGGCATCGGTGCCCTGCGTGACACCCAAGGCCACGCGAAGGCGGCCGAACCGTTCCTCGCCGAGACCTTCGACAAGGTCGAGGGCCTGGTTCCGGACCAGGTCCCGCGCGATCCCGCCACGCTGGTGCGGATCGACGCGGCGGTCAAGATCGGGGCCGGGCTCGCGCTGGCGAGCGGCAAGGCCCCGCGGCTGGCGGCCGTGGCGCTGCTCGGCTCGCTGGTGCCGACGACGCTGGCCGCGCACCGGTTCTGGCAGCTGTCCGATCCGGGCGAGAAGCAGGCCCAGCAGATCCAGTTCTTCAAGAACGCGTCGCTGGCCGGCGGGCTGCTGCTGGCCGCGAGCGACACCGCGGGCAAGCCGTCGCTGGGCTGGCGGGCCCGGCGCGCGGCGAAGAAGGCGGGCAAGCGCGCCGACAAGCTGGCCAAGCGCGCGGAGAAGTCGCTTACCGACTGAGTGCGCGAACAAGGCCGCCACCCGGGTTTCCGGGCGGCGGCCTTGTCGGCGTGCTTACTTCTCCAGAATCGCGGTGACGCCCTGGCCGCCCGCCGCGCAAATGGAGATCAGGCCGCGTCCGGAACCCTTCTCGTTCAGCAGTTTCGCGAGCGTCGCGACGATCCGGCCGCCGGTCGCGGCGAACGGGTGCCCGGCCGCGAGCGAGGAGCCGTTCACGTTCAGCTTGGTGCGGTCGATCGAGCCGAGCGGCGCGTCGAGGCCGAGCTTCTCCTTGGCGAACGCCGGGTCCTCCCACGCCTTGAGCGTGGCGAGCACCTGAGACGCGAACGCCTCGTGGATCTCGTAGAAGTCGAAGTCCTGCAACGTCAATCCGGCGCGCTCGAGCATCCGCGGCACCGCGTACGCGGGGGCCATGAGCAGGCCCTCGTCGCCGTGCACGTAGTCGACAGCCGCGGTCTGGCTGAACGTCAGGTACGCCAGCACCGGCAGTTTGTGCGCCTTCGCCCACTGCTCGGTCGCGAGCAGGACGGTCGACGCGCCGTCGGTGAGCGGGGTCGAGTTGCCCGCGGTCATCGTGCCGTCCGGGCCGCCGTAGACCGGCTTGAGCTTGGCGAGCTTTTCGACTGAGGAGTCCGGGCGGAGGTTCTGGTCGCGGGCGAGCTTGAGGTACGGCGTGACCAGGTCGTCGAAGAAGCCGCGGTCGTAGGCGGCGGCGAGGTTGCGGTGGCTGGTCGCGGCCAGTTCGTCCTGCGCCTCGCGGGTGATGTCCCAGACCTGCGCGGTGAGGGCGGCGTGCTCCCCCATCGACAGTCCGGTGCGCGGTTCGGCGTTGCGCGGGATCTCCGGCACGATGTGGCCAGGGCGGATCTTCGCGACCAGCTTGAGCCGGTCGGCGAGCGTCTTCGCCGCGTTGAGCTGCACGAGGATCTGGCGCAGGTTGGCGTTGACCGCCAGCGGGGCGTCACTCGTGGTGTCGACGCCACCCGCGATCGCCGAATCGATCTCCCCGAGCGCGATCTTGTGGGCGACGTTGATGACTGCCTGCAATCCGGTGCCGCACGCCATCTGGACGTCCGATGCCGCCGTCGCGGGCGAGAGCTTGCTGCCGAGGACGCTTTCGCGGGCGAGGTTGAAGTCCTTGGAGTGCTTGAGCACCGCACCGGCGGCGACCTCGCCGATCACCTCGCCCTGCAGCGAAAACCGGCTGACCAGACCGTCCAGCGCGGCGGTGAACATGTCCTGGTTCGAGGCCCGGGAGTACGGGCCGTTCGACCGCGCGAAGGGGATCCGGTTCCCGCCGACGATCGCGACCTTGCGCACCGCCGGGGTTTTCCTGGTCGCCATGCCGTCCACCTCTCTGGAGTCGTGCCTTTCACACTGTAACCTACTAGCGAGTAGGTTAGACTGCGACGTGACGCAGACTGCACGGGAGGCACGTGATGGCGGACAGGTACCAGCAGTTCACGAAGACCCCGCTGGGGAAGTTCGTGGTGCCGAAGCTCGGCCTGCCCAACCCCGCGACGTTGCGCCGGTACCGTCCCGGCCAACCCGCTCTTGAGGGTCCCGCACTTCTCGGGGCCGCGCCGGGCGGACGGCTGGAGAAGACCGTCCGGGCGCAGCTCACCGAGGCGGGTATCGAGGTGATCAGCGCGCCTGCCGACCGGAACGCGGCGCTGGTGTTCGACGCCACCGGCGTGAAGGACCCGGGCCAGCTGCGTGAGGTCTATCGGTTCTTCCACCCGGTGATCCGGAAGGTCGGTTCATCCGGCCGGGTGGTCGTGCTCGGCACGCCGCCGGAGCTGGCCGAGGGCCGCGAGCGGATCGCGCAGCGCGCGCTGGAGGGTTTCGTCCGCTCGGTCGGCAAGGAACTGAAGCGCGGCGCGACGGCGCAGCTGGTGTACGTCGCCGAAGGGGCGGAAGACGCGGCCGAGTCGACGCTGCGGTTCCTGCTGTCGGCGAAGTCGGCGTTCGTGGACGGCCAGGTCATCCGCGTCGGCACGCACGCCAAGACCGCGCCGACGCCGGAGAACTGGGAAAAGCCGCTGGACGGCAAGGTCGCGCTGGTGACCGGTGCGTCGCGGGGCATCGGCGAGGCAATTGCCGAAACCCTCGCCCGCGACGGCGCGCACGTGGTCGCGCTGGACATCCCCGCGCAGGGCGGCGATCTGTCCACTGTGGCCAATCGGATCGGCGGTTCGGCGCTGCAACTGGACATCACCGCCGCGGACGCGCCCGCCAAGCTCGCCGAGTACCTGACCTCGCGCCACGGCGGGGTGGATGTCGTGGTGCACAACGCCGGCATTACCCGCGACAAGACGCTCGGCAACATGACCGAAGGCGGCTGGGATTCGGTCATCGCGGTGAACCTCGCCGCGCAGCTCGCGGTGAACGACAAGCTTCTCGGCGACAAGATCCTGCGCGAAAACGGCCGTGTCATCGGGGTTTCGTCCATCGCGGGCATCGCGGGCAACGTCGGCCAGACGAACTACGCGACGTCGAAGGCGGGCGTGATCGGGATGGTGAACGTCGGCGCGCCGCAGCTCGCGGAGTACGGCGGCACGATCAACGCGGTCGCGCCCGGGTTCATCGAGACCAAGATGACGGCCGCGGTACCGCTGTTCATCCGCGAGGCTGGACGGCGGCTGTCGAGCCTCGGACAGGGCGGGCTGCCGGTGGACGTCGCGGAAACCATTGCCTGGTACGCCAACCCGGCGTCGGCCGCGGTCAACGGGAACCTGGTCCGCGTGTGCGGCCAGGCGCTGCTGGGG
Organism: Amycolatopsis sp. CFH S0740; assembly: GCF_004522315.1. Taxonomy (NCBI): domain Bacteria; kingdom Bacillati; phylum Actinomycetota; class Actinomycetes; order Pseudonocardiales; family Pseudonocardiaceae; genus Amycolatopsis; species Amycolatopsis sp. CFH S0740. The sequence goes on from NZ_SDLS01000003.1 coordinate 366,087, forward strand.
GCGTGAGGGATGGCTGTTCGTGAAGTGACGAGCGTGCCCAGCCTGGCGACGCTGTACCCGAAAGCCCTGCTGCGCCGCGGCGGCGGCTCGACTCTGCCTAGTACGGAGTTGGTGCGCCCCGAGGTCGTCGTAGACCCGGCACACGTCGCGGCCTACAACGAAGTCTGCGGATTCCGCTTCTCGGACGAGCTGCCCGCGACGTATCCGCACATGCTGGTCTTCGGACTGCAGATGGCGTTGATGACCGAGCCGGGGTTCCCGTTCCCGCTGCTGGGTTTGGTGCACGTCGAGAACCGGATCACGCAACACCGTCCGTTGCTGCTGGGCGAGACGTTCCGGGTGAGTGTGCGCGCGGAAAACCTGCGCCCGCACGAAAAAGGCAGCCAGTTCGACATGGTGAGCGAGGTCCACGCGGGCGCGGACACGGTGTGGAGCGAGGTGTCGACTTATCTCCGCCGCACCGGCTCGGGCTCGGGTTCGTCGGGTCCGCGCACCCAGCTGACGCCCCCGAAACCGTCCGCGCTGTGGCACGTCCCGGGCGACATCGGCCGCCGCTACGCCGAGGTTTCCGGCGACCGCAACCCGATCCACCTGCACCCGCTGACCGCACGCCTGTTCGGCTTCCCGAAGGCGATCGCGCACGGGATGTGGACGAAGGCGCACGCGCTGGCGTCCTTCGAGGGCAGGCTGCCGGACGCATACAGCGTCGCGGTGCGGTTCAAACAGCCGGTGCTGCTGCCTGGCCGCGCGGCATTCACGACCTGGCAGACCGACGACGGGTGGGCCTTCGAGCTGTGGCACGCCCGGAAGCCGAAACCGCACCTGGACGGGGTGATCTCAGCCCTCTGAGGGCTTCTCGTTCTTCCAGCACCACGACACGGAGATCTCGCACAACAATCGGCAGCACACCAGTGTTGTGGAGAACCAGCGGGATGAGCACCGACTGCCCGCCGTCCCGCTCTGGGCCGGAGGCAAAGGTGTGCGGTGGGAAGGTCTTCAGCCGACCCGGTCGCGCGTTGAGCACCAGAACGAGAAGACCGTGAACACCAACGCACAGATCGAGACGGGCAGAGCCGCGCCGCTCACTCTGAGGGCTTCCAGACCTGCCCCTCAACCAGGTCGTTGAACCCGAGCCACACCAGGTTCATCAGCCAGGACGCGAGCACGCCGTCGGAGATCTCCGGGTGGTCCAGTGCCCAGTCGGCCAGCGATTCCGCCGCGCCGACCAGCGCCGCGGCCAAACCGGGGCCGGAGAACTCCGTCTGCTCGCCGAGGCCCTTGCGGGTGCCCGCGGCCACCACGAGCGCCGCGACCAGTTCGATCGCGCGCGTGCGCATCGCGGTGATCTCCGCCGCGAAGCCGCCGCCGACCGTCAATGCCTGGCGGTGCAGCACCGTCCAGGACTCGCGGTATTCGGCGACGAAGCGGTAGAACGAGCGCAGGCCGTGCCACAGCTGCATGTCCGGCGGCAGATCGGGCTGCACGCCTGCCTGGATGGCCTCGAGCAGGCGCGTCGCCTCGCGCTGGATGCTCTTGCCGAACAGGTCTTCCTTCGAGCCGAGATAGGTGTAGATCATCGGTTTGGAGACGCCCGCGACCTCGGAGATCTCGTCCATCGACGCCGAGTGGTAGCCGTGCTGGGAGAACACCTGCACCGCGGCGTCCAGGATCTGGCGTTCACGGACCGCCCTCGGGAGCCGCCTCGCTCGCTCGGGTGGGCGCTGATCTTCGTCGGACACGGTGACTGTTTCCTCCCTCTCGCTGGCACGGACGGTACCCGTCCCCAGGTCGGCGGCGTTGCTTGCCGCGCTACCTACTCACCGGTAGCCTTACGGCGGAAAGTTCCGGAAGGGGTGGAAGATGGCCGACAACCCGGAGGCGACCAGCTCTGACCTGGCCGGCCTGCGCGGGGTCGCGCTGCTGGACGCGCTGGACCGCACCGAAGCCGTCGACGCGAGCGCGCTCGACGTCAACGCGGTCGCGGACGCCATCGACCCCCGCGAACTGGGCCGCTCCGACATGAACCGGCTGCTGGCGGCGCTGATGCGGCTGTCGGAACAGGTGCCGGCGTTCTCGCTGGACAAGGTCGACCCGACGAAGTTCGCCACGCTGGTCGCGCGGGCGTCGCGGGCGCAGCTGGAAGCCGTGGTCGCCGAACGTCCGCTGCGCGAGCGAGTGCTGGACGAGATCTTCGCGCGCATGGGAGCACACATCCGTGCGAAGTCACTGCGCGCGGTGGTCCACTGGCGGCTGTCCGGCGGCACCGGCGAGGGCGGCTACGACCGCTACGAGACCGTGCTTTCCGACGGAACCTGCACGGTGTCCCGCGAAATGCGCGAGAAAGCCCGCGTGACGATTACGCTTTCGCCCGTGGACTTCTTCCGCATCATCACCCACCAGGCAACGCCCGCGGTGCTGTTCGTGACCGGAAAACTGAAGGTCAAGGGCGACCTGGCCTTCGCAGCCGGGCTGGTCGGCCACTTCGACCTGCCCCGACCGGCCTGAGCCGCTCCGTGTCCCGCTGGCGTTCGCGCATGCGTGCCGCGCACTCACCCGGTGAGCACGCGGTGAACGGTTTCGCCCGCTCTCTCGAGGTGGGCAAACTGACCCCGGAGCAGTTCGTGCAGGTCCTGGAGACGTTGCACATGCTCGGCACCGCCGGAGCCGGCATCGAAATCGCTTCGCTGACCACACAGTCGTTGGTCGACGTCGTCGCGGCGGCTTCGCGGGAGCAGCTCAAAGGCATCGCCGACCACGACGAACTGCGCTCGGTCTTCCTGGACGAGATCTTCCGCCGGATGTCAGAACACTTCCGCCCAGACCGAGCCCGGCATGTAGACGTTGTGGTCTCCTGGCGCTTCCCCGCCGGGGACGATTTCGACCGCTACCAAACAGTCATCGAGGACGGCCTGTGCGTGTCGAGCACCGACCTGGCCCGCACCCCGGACACGACGATCACGGTGGCGGTTGAGGACTTCATCCGCATGGCGACCGGGAACGCGGCTGTGGCGGCGATGTTCGTGACGGGCAAGGTAAAGGTGAAGGGCGAGTACGCGCCGGCAGTGCGGTTGTCGGGGTATTTCGACATCCCCAAGCCGACTGGGGCGGACTAGCCCGTGGCTTCGAGGCTCATTTCCCCACGCGCCAACGGCATCAAGTAATTCTCCGACAACCACCGCACCACCGGCACGCACACCGCGTCCCCGAAGCCGAACAGGGCCTGGTTGTTCCGCAGCCCCTCCAGCGCGTACTTCCCCGCCCCCATCAGCCGCGCGTACTCGCGCGGCGTCATCCACCGCACCCGCACCGAGCCGCGGCCAGCTTGTACGACGGCTTGTTTGGACGATCCGCCGCGGGCGGTGCGCAGGCAGCCCGAGATGTCGTCCGGCCGGACTTCCCACACTGGTTTTCCGTTGCGGGTGCGCCGATAGGCCGTCCGGTACACCAGCTTCTTCCCTGCCTTGAGCTGCGCCAATCGCTCCAACTGGAGCGGCGACAGCGACCCGATGAACGCGTCAGCGCGCGGTGCGGTCCACCAGCGCTCGTCATCGGGCGAGAGGCGTTCGACGGCGGCGGACAGCCCGGTGACCAGCAGCGGGGGCGGCGCGGGCAAGGCGGCGCGATGTGTCCGCAACGCCGGGTCTAGCGCGAGCCAAGGAGGGCGGAGCGGCGACGGCGCGGGTGAGTCCGAGGGCGGGTTTTGCGCGCCGACGATGAACAACCTGGGCCGGGATTGCGGGACGAACCGCCGGGCGTCCAAGGTGAGGACATCGGCGGAGTAGCCGAGGCGGTTGAGTTCTCCGATCGCCGCGCGGAGGTCGTCGCCGCCGTGGCTGGTTGCCAGGCCGACTACGTTTTCCAGCGCGACTACCGGCGGACGGTCTTGGCCCAGTTCGTCGAGGATGCGGGTGAATTGCCAGAACGTCGACGAGTGCGAGCCCGCCAGGCCGCGGCGCCAGCCGGCCAGCGAGAGGTCTGTGCAGGGGAACGACGCCCAGGCCAGGCTGAGGCCGGCGGGCAGATCGGCGCCGCGGAGGGCGGCGACATCGCCTAGTACGTACTCATGTGCGCCCTGGTCGTTGAAGTGTGCCTCGTACATGGCCTGCTTCGCCGGTTCGATGTCGTTGGACCACGCGACGTCGAAGCCGGCCGGTTCGAGGCCTAGGCGCACGAGACCGATGCCGGCGAAGAACTCCGCGGCGGTGGGCTGACCCGGTTGAGGCATGGCGCCAACATTAATGGGGACGGCGTTCTTTCACGGTCTCGATCACCCGCGACGCGGCGACATCGGTCGCCTCGTGTTCCCAGATTCGCACCGACAGCCAGCCCGCTTCGTGCAGCAGTGCGTCGGTATTCGCGTCCCGGCGGCGGTTGGTTTCGATCTTGGTCCGCCAATAATCGGCATTGTTCTTCGGCCACGTGCCGTGTTCCGGGCAGCCGTGCCAGAAGCAGCCGTCCACGAAAACCGCTACTCGCGCGGGGCCGAACACCAGGTCAGCCTCGCGGCGGACGCCTTTCACCGGACGGCGGTGCACTCGGTAGCGGTACCCGGCGGCGTGCAGGATCTTGCGCAACGCCATTTCGATCCCGGTGTTGCGCGACTTCTGTTTGCTCATGCGGGCGCTCACCGCGGAAGTCGTTTCCAGCCGCTCCACGGGAGCCATTGTGGCGCGCGGTTCAGCCCTCGACGATCCGGCCTTCGATCACCGGGTGGTTCTTCGCCTGCCGCGGTTCCTCCGCGACGACCTCGCTGTCCACCACCATCACCGGACCGCGGCGCTGGTTGGCGTACCGGATGGCGCGCTTCTCCGCGCGGCGCAGCCAGAACCGCCGGGCGATCGAGCGGGTGGGCGGCAGCAGGAACAGCAGGCCCAGCACGTCGCTGACGAAGCCGGGGACCATGATCAGCACGCCGCCGAGCGCGACGAGCATCCCGTCGGTCAGCTCTTTCTCCGGATTGCGGCCGGACTGCGCGGTCGCCATGAAGGCGCGCATCGCCTTGCCGCCCTCGCGACGCGCCAGCCACGAACCCACGAACGCGCCCGCGATCAGCAGACCGATCGTGCCGAGCACACCGACGACCGAGCCGACCGCCCAGATGGCGGCGACTTCAGCGATGACGTAGAGCAGGAACACGACAGCCATACCCAGTGAACGAACGAGTGCCGCGATTTGCTCCCGAGGATAGATAATCGCAGGTCAGATGCTTACGGGACGGCCGCAGCATTTCTTGTACTTCCCGCCCGAGCCGCACCAGCAGCGCTCGTTGCGCGCCGGTGGCCAGTCGATCGCGCCGCCTTCCTCGAAGATCTCGTTCATGCAGGCCAGCCGGGTGTCTTCGGCGGCCGGGTCGCTACCGGTGCGGGTCGCGAACTCCTGGAGCTTCGCGGTGGTCAACGGGACCAGCGCGATCCGCGCGATGCCCGACTCGGACAGCTCCCGGTTGGCGGCCTCGCGGTCGGCGATGGCGGCGTCCGCATCGGCGTGCTGGACCAGGTTCGGCCAGGCCTCGTGCGCGCGGGGGATCTCGGCGCGGGGCCAGAACAACACTCGCACTTCCCCTGGCGGCGCGGGCTGGGCGGGAGCAGGGGCATCATCCGAAGGGCTCTGGACTGACTCGTCCTGCTCGTCCGGAGGCAATCCCAGCGCGCGGCGCACCCGTAGGCGAGCAGTCAAGATGTGGTTCGCGTGGGTGAAGAACCCGAACTCCGCGTTCCCGCCGGTCGGCTCCGGCGCGTACAGCCGGGCTGCGGCCAGGTCGAACCAGGTCAGTGCCTGCTGGAGCTCGCCGCGGTGTTCCAGCAGCTCAGCGGCCAGGTAATACGGCACCGGTGAGGACAGCGGCTCGTTCCGCAACTCGTCAAGGCAGGTCTGGGCCTCCTCGGCCCGGTCGAGGTCGAACAGCACCTCGGCGAGTTCGACCCGGGCGTTGCCCCCGTCCTCGCCGCCCGCAGCGACCGCCTGGGTCAGCAATGCGATGGCGCGGTCGTCGTCACCGGCCTGACGCCACGCCTGTGCCGCCTCGAGCAGGATCTCTCCCCGCTCCTCGGGATACTTCTCCAGCTCGGCTTCCAGTTGTGCGGCGGTCTCCGCGGCCGTTCCCGTCTTCATGCGCGGCACTGTATTCCCGGTCCCGCAAGGCGATCACCGCAGGCGCTGTAGGAACGCCGACACCTCGCGCGGTGAGCGCAGCAGCACCTGCCGCGCGGTCGGGGCTCCCTCGGCGATCCGCTGCAGCATCAGCGGGCGCCGGGTCGGCCACTTCCAGATCCACTGGACCAGCTCGGCGTCGATCTTCGACACGCATCCGGCGGCCTGCGTCTCTTGGCCCCATTCGCGCAGTTGCCGCCGCACGGCGCGGAACAGGCAGGTGTAGCGCGACGCGTCCAGCAGCACGACGGTGTCGGCGAACGGCAGGCGCAGGTCGAAGGTCTTGCTGTAGTTGCCGTCGATCACCCAGTTGTCCGTGCTGGCGGCTTCGGCGACCGCGGCGCGGAACTCCGCCGGCGGGGCCGGGACCCAGCCGGGTCGCCAGTACAGGCGGTCCAGATGGGTGACCGGAATGTCCAATGCCGCGCCGATCTGCCTGGCCAGCGTGGATTTTCCGGCCCCGGAGCATCCGGTGACCATGATGCGTCGCCCCATGAGCGGGGAGCCTAGGGCCAGACCGGGAGGAAGCTCGCGGCAATTAATCCCAGCACGAGGAGCTCCGGGCCCCGGACCAGCTGGCGCACCAAGCCCGCGGGGATCAGGACTCCCTCGTACAGCACCATGCCCATCGAGCTGAAGTCCAGCGGGCCGCGGGTCACCGAGCGCACGGCGGACAGCGCCGCGATCAGGGCCGCCGCGAGCGCGCCGATCGACGCTGGGATGCCGAGCAGCAGGACGACGCCGGTCCAGAGCAGGGCGAGGACGCAGAGAAAAGCGCAGGTCACGGCGTGCAGGTGCAGATCGGACGCGGCCAGCCAGCGCCGCAGTCCGGGTACCCGGTGCAGCTGCGCGATCGGGGCGGTGAACGGCAATAAACCCAGGTAGCCGCCGATGCCGATCAGCCAGACCGATGTGACGGCCGGGAAGGTCGCGTGGGTCGCGACGACGGCGAGTGCTAAGAAAACCGGCAGGCCGAGTGCGGAGCGCCGGGCGAGGACTCCGGTGAGGACGTATCGGGTGACGACGAACCGGCTCGCGAGCGCATTCCGCCACGGAACCGGGCGGCCCGCCGGGAGAAGTGCCCAGACGTCCAGGAAGGCGGCGGATGTCCGGCGCACCATGCGCTCGGTGTAGTGCCGGATCAGGGTGTCTCGAGAAGCCGTGTGCGGCAAGGGAGAAGACCGGAGCAAGGCGATCGTCGCGAGACCGGCGGCGACCACGTAGGTCCACAGTGGAATGACCAGCGGCAGCGCGAGGGTGAGCGGGAGAAGGGATTCGCCGGGAAACGAACGTCGGCGGCCCAGCGCCAAGGCCAGTGCGGCGATGACTACGAAAAGCGCGATCGGGCCGACCAGCGAGCTGGGAAAGCCGATGAGCATCCCGGACACCGCGAAGAAATAAGCCGCCACGGCGAACCGGGCGGCCCAGTCCAGTACGAGCCGCCGGGTGAGCACGGCGGGACGCTGGCCGTCGAAATCGTCCCAGGTCAGCGTGGCCGGATGGGCCCAGACGTACCCGCGGCGCAGCGTCGCCCGCCAGGCCAGGGCGAGGCCGGTGCACAGCACGAGCAGGCTGCCGAGCGCGCCCACCGGAGCACCGCCGATCAGCTGGCTGCGCACTAGTTCGGTGTTGTAGAACGGCGACCCCAGCAGGCCGGCCGCGATGACCAGCGCCAGTACCAGGTCCGGGCGTTTCACAGGTCCACCACGTAATCCGCGACCTCGTCCGCGAGCGGCGGGTGATGGCTCGCCACCACGACCGCCGCGCCGCGCCGCGTGCTGGTGGTGACCAGGGTGGACAGCCAGGCCCGGCCCTCGGCGTCCAGGGCGCGTTCCGGTTCGTCCAGCAGCAGCACCTCGTGCGGACGCGCGACCGCGGCGTGCAGCAGGAGCCGACGGCGTTGCCCGGCGGAGAGTTCCGCCGCGGGCACATCGGGAGCCGGGACCGGGCCTTCGGCCAGTTCGCCGCCGAAGGAATTGCGCAGCAGATCGAGATGCTGGCGCGGGGTGAGCTCGTCGAAGAGCGCCGAATCGTCGAAAAGCACGGAAACCCGGCGGCGGAAAGCGGCGGACCGCTCGTCCGGCGGCCCGCCGCAGACGGACACGGAACCGGACGTCGGTGCCTGATTCCCGTAAAGACAGCGCAGCAACGTCGATTTGCCCGCTCCGTTTGCACCGCGGACGACCAGGCATTCGCCGGCGTCGACGGCCAGGTCGAGACCGCTGAACAGCGCTGTCTCGCCCGCGGTGACCCCCAGGTCTTGAGTGGTGATGAGCACGAAACCCCCTCGGCTGATCACCCCAAGATAGTCACTTCAAGTACGCCTCCGCTTGCAGCGTGAACAATTCCGCGTACCCGGCATCGGCCGCCATCAGCGCTTCGTGGGTGCCGTATTCCGCGACCTTCCCGTGGTCCAGCAGCAGAATGCGCTCGGCCTGGCGGACCGTCGAGAACCGGTGCGAGATGTACAGCGTCGTCCGTCCGCGAGACAACGTGTGCAGCCGGTCGAACAGGTCGTGCTCGGCCTGCGCGTCCAGCGCCGACGTCGGCTCGTCCAGGATCAGGATCGGGGCCTCGCGCTGGAAAGCCCTGGCCAGCGCGATTTTCTGCCATTCCCCGCCGGACAGCGACACGCCCTGGTCGAACCACCGGCCCAGCGGGCTGTCGTACCCGGTAGGCAGCCGGGCGATGCGCTCGTCGGCTCCGGCGCGGCGGGCGGAGTCCTCGATGTGCTCGCGATCGGTGAGCCGGTTCAGGTCGCCGAGGCCGATGTTCTCCGCCGCGGTTCCCTGGTACGTCACGTAATCCTGGAACATCGCGCTGATCTTGGTGCGCAGTTCCGCCGGGTCGTACTCGCGGATGTCCACGCCGTCCAGCAGGATCCGGCCCGCGGTCGGGTCGTAGAGCCGGCACAGCAGCTTGAACAGCGTCGATTTGCCCGCGCCGTTGCGGCCCACCACCGCGACCGTTTCGCCGGGACGGATCTCGAAACTCACCCCGTGCAGCGCCGGTTCGTCCGCACCCGGATAACTGAAGCTCACCGACTCGAACTGGATGTGTCCATCCACAGTGGACGGAAGCGGGCGCGGTTTCGCCGGTGCGGTGATTTCCGGTTTGGTGTCGAGGAATTTGTACAGCGTGTCGAGGTAGAGATTGTTCTCGTACATCCCGGAAAACGCAGTGAACAACCCGGTCACCGAGCTTTGCACGGACGTCGCGGCGGCGGTGTACAGCGCCAGATCGCCCAGCGTGAGCCGTCCGCCGACCGCTTCCAGCGCGATGTACAACGCGATCGCCGAGCCGACCAGCGTGCTGAGCAGTCCCCACGACGTCGAGCTGACATTCCGTTTCACCGTCAGCTTCCGCTGCCGTTCGTAAGCCACCACGCCGAGCTTCCGGAACCGGTCCACGAAGTACGGGCCGAGGCCGAACAGCTTGGTCTCCTTGGCATACGTGTCCGTCGTGACCAAAGAGGACAGATAGTCCATCCGCCGTTTGATCGGCGACATCATGAACGTGAGCCAGAACGCCCGCGAACCGTACTTCGACTGCGAGATGAACGCCGGGATCGGGGCCAGCAAAGCGACCAGCGCGAGCAGCGGGCTGATCGACACCAGCAACGCGATCATGCTGGCGAAGGTGATCAGCGTCCGGATCAGGCCGAGCGCCGAGGTCATCATCGACAACGGTCGGGTCGGCGCTTCCTGCGCGGCCTGGCGCAGCATGTCGTACGACGACGAACCCTCGAAGTACGCCAGGTGCAGGTCGCTCGCGTGCCGCATGACCTGGTGCCGGATGGTGAGCGTCATCCGTTCCTGCAGCAGGGATTGCGCGATCGTGGTGAGCGAGCTGCTGATCGCGGTCGCCGCCAGCACGCCGAACTGGAACAGCGTGATGCGCACGATGTCCGCGGTCGACCCGCGATGCTGGATCGCCGCGACCACCGAATCGAGCAGGATTTTCGCGAGGTACGCGGTGACCGTCGGCAGCAGGCCGGAGGCCAGCGTGATCACCGCGAGCACGATCGTCAGCGTCGGACTGGCCTGCCAGGTCAGCTTCGCGACCTTCGGCAGGCCGCGGACGGTGCCCGCCACCGACGTGCGCATCCGCGAAAGGCGCGCCCGCACGCCTTTCGGTTGTTCCGGCTGCTCCGGTTCCGGGATGTCGACCGGCCCGGTGAGTCCGCTGTCCGGCACGGATTGCGCCATCCTGCGGCGACCGCGGCGGCCGAGGGCCATCTCGATCCCGCCCCCACCGCCGGGGATCACGCCAGCACCGAACCGTGCAGGAAGACGTCGATGACCTCGTCAGTAGTCGGGGAACCGGGCATCGGGCGGGATTGCGTGAACAGCAGCGCCAGGAACAGCGAAGCGGCCTTGTCGACCGGCAGCCGCAGCCGGGCGGCGTCCGGGACGAACAGTTCCCGCACCGCGCGCTGCATCGCTTCGAGCGACTCGCGGCGGCTGTCCCCGGTCACCGACTTGCGGTTGCGCGCCGCCTCCGCCGCCGCGCGCGGCCGTCCCTTCATCGTCGCGGCCATCACCGCGCCCATGCGCTGGAGGTGCGCGTTCATCGCCTCGGCGGCCTCCGCCAGCCGCTTCTCCAGCGGCAGCTCAGCCGGGATCTCTCCGATCATCTCCAGTGCCTCCGCCGGATCGAGCGCGGCTTCCACGCACGCGTCGAACAGTTCGTCCTTGTCCTGGAAAACCCGGAAGATGGTGCCCTCGCCGATCCCGGCGGCGCGGGCGATCTGCGCGGTCGTGACCCCGCGGCCGTGCTCGACGACCAGCGGAAGCACCGCGCGGACGATCATCCGCCGCCGGTCGTCCGGCGCCATCCCGGGCGCTCTTTTTCTTGTCTCCATGCGCTCCACGGTACGGAGTGAGTGCTCACTCCGTCAACGGATTAAAACGAAGGGGCCGTGCGCACACGGCCCCCTCGGCTCAGTACGTGATCGCGACCGCCGGATCGGCGAGCAGCGCACCGACGTCGGCGAGGAACTCCGACCCCTGCTGCCCGTCGACCACCCGGTGGTCGAAGCTCAGCGACAACTGCATCACCTTGCGCACCTTGATCTCGCCGTCGACCACCCACGGGGTGTCGCGGATCGCCCCGACCGCCAGGATCGCCGACTCGCCCGGGTTGATGATGGGCGTGCCGGTGTCGACGCCGAACACGCCGACGTTGGTGATCGTGAACGTGCCGCCCAGCATCGCCGCCGGCGTCGTCTTGCCCTCGCGCGCGACGTCGGTCAGCTCGGTGAGCGCGACCGCGAGTTCCTTGAGCGACAAGGAATCCGCGTCCCGGATCTTCGGCACCACGAGACCGCGCGGGGTCGCCGCCGCGATGCCGAGATGCACGTAGTCCTTGTAGACGATCTCCTGCGCCGCCTCGTCCCACACCGCGTTGACGTCCGGCGTGCGCTTCGCCGCGAGGCACACCGCCTTCGCCGCGAACGCCAGCGGAGTGAGCTTGACGCCGCTGAATTCGCGCGACTTCTTGAGCTTCTCGCGCAGTTCCATCATCGGCGTGACGTCGATGGTGAGGAACTCCGTGACGTGCGGAGCGGTGTACGCGCTCTGCACCATCGCGGCCGCGGTCGCCTTGCGGACCCCCTTGATCGGCACGCGCCGCTCGCGGGTCGCCGGGTCGTAGCCGGAATCCACAGTGGACACTGCGGGTGCGGCGGAACCGTTGGCGGCCCGGTGGACGTCGTCGCGGGTGATCACGCCGCCGTCCGCGCTGCCGGTGAGCGTGTGCAGGTCGACGCCGAGGTCCTTGGCCAGCTTGCGGACCGGCGGTTTGGCCAGCGGGACGTAACCGCCACGCGGTGCCGCCGATCCTGCCGGTGCCACTGGTGCCGGGGACTGCCCCAATGTGGCATTGGGTGCATGCGACGCACCCAATGTGGCGTTCGGTGCATTGAATGAGCCAGCGGCGCGTGGCGCCTCCGTTGAGGGCGGCGGCGGGGGCATGGATGGAGCACCCAATGCCACATTGGGGTGCTTTCGGGCCCGGCGAGTGGTACCGGCCGCCTTGGAGCCGTAGCCGACCAGCGGCTTCATCTCCTCCTCGGCCGGAGCGGCGGGCTCGGCGGAAGCGGCCGCGGGAGCAGGAGCGGCTTTCCCGTCCGGATCCACGTCCATCGTCAGGATCGGCGTCCCGACCTCCACCGTCTGCCCCGGCTCCACGTGCAGTTCGGTGACCACACCGGCCCACGGGATCGGCAATTCGACGGCGGCCTTCGCGGTCTCGACCTCGACCACGATCTGGTTGACTGTGACCGTGTCGCCCGGCTTCACGCGCCAGGCGAGGATGTCGGCCTCGGTGAGCCCCTCCGCCGTGTCCGACAGGGGGAATTGTTTGTACTCAGGCATTTCTGCGGGAACCCCCTTACCAGGCGAGCGAACGGTCGACAGCGTGCAGGACCCGGTCGAGGTCGGGGAGGTAATGCTCCTCGAGCTTCGCAGGCGGGTACGGCGTGTCGAATCCGGTCACGCGCAGGACGGGGGACTCAAGGGAGTAGAAGCATTCCTGCTGGACCCGGGCCGCGATCTCCGAGGTCAGCGAGGATTCCGACGGCGCTTCGCTGACCGCGATGAGCCGTCCGGTCTTGCGGACCGATTCGAACACCGGTCCGAGGTCGAGTGGCGAGAGCGTGCGCAGGTCGATGACCTCCAGCGACTTGCCCTCGGACTCGGCGGCCGTAGCGGCTTCGAGCGCCACCTTCACCGACGGGCCGTACGCGACCACCGTGGCGTCCGTGCCCGCGCGCACCACCTGCGACGCGAACACCTTCGACGGTGCCGTCGAGGTGTCGACCTCCATCTTCAACGCGCCCGAGTGGTACAGCTTCTTGGGCTCGAAGAAGAGAATCGGGTCGTCCGAACGGATGGCCTCCTGGATGCCCCAGTAAGCGTCCACCGCGTTCGAAATCGACACCACCTTGAGGCCGGCGATGTGCGAGAACAGCGATTCCGGCGATTCCGAGTGGTGCTCCACCGCGCCGATCCCGCCGCCGAACGGCACCCGGATCACGACGGGCATCTTGACCTTGCCCTGCGTGCGGTAGTGCAGTTTCGCCAGCTGCGAGGAGATCTGGTCGAAGCCGGGGAAGATGAATCCTTCGAACTGGATCTCGCACACCGGCCGGAAACCGCGCACGGCGAGGCCGACCGCGGTGCCGATGATGCCCGATTCGGCCAGCGGCGTGTCCAGCACGCGCTGCTCGCCGAAGTCCTTCTGCAATCCGTCGGTGATCCGGAAGACGCCGCCGAGCTTGCCGACGTCCTCCCCCATGATCAGGACCTTCGGGTCCTCCTCCATCGCGCGCCGGAGACCGAGGTTGAGCGCCTTGCCGATGGTGAGCTTCTGCAGATCAGTCATCAGTGCTCACCTGCCGCGGCAAACCCGTCGAGATAGGACAGATACTCTTCGCGCTGCGCTTCCAGCACCGGCGAGGGTTCTGCGTATACCTGGGAAAACACCCGGTCCGGCGGCGGTTCCGGCATGTTGAACGTGTAGTCGCGCAGGTCCGCGGCGAACTGGTCCGCCTCGGCCTGAACGCTGTCGAAGAAGGCCTGGTCGGCGTGGCCGTTCCGAGCCAGGAACGCGCGCACGCGCTCGATCGGGTCCTTGAGCTTCCACTCCTCCAGCTCGTCCGAGAGCCGGTAGCGGGTGGGGTCGTCGGTCGTGGTGTGCGCGTCCATCCGGTAGGTGAACGCCTCGATCAGCACCGGGCCGTTGCCGTGCCGGCATTCCTCCAGCGCCCACCGGGTGACGGCGAGGCAGGCGAGGACGTCGTTGCCGTCCACGCGGATGCCGGGGAAGCCGTAGCCGCGGGCGCGCTGGTACAGCGGGAGCCGCGACTGGCGTTCGGTCGGCTCGGAAATCGCCCACTGGTTGTTCTGACAGAAGAAGACCAGCGGCGCGTCGTACACCGCGGCCCACACGAAACCTTCGTGGACATCGCCCTGCGAAGTCGCGCCGTCACCGAAGTAGCAGATGGTGGCCTCGCCACCCTCGTCGCCGACCTTGCCCTCGAACTTCTGGCCCATCGCGTAACCGGCCGCGTTGAGCACCTGGTTGCCGATGACGATCGTGTACGGGTGGAACCGGTGGGCCTGGTAGTCCCAGCCGCTGTGGTCGGTGCACCGGAAAATGCCGATCAGATCGCGCATGTCGACGCCGCGGGTGTACGCGACGCCGTGCTCGCGGTAACTCGGGAACGCCATGTCGCGCGGCTGCAGCGCGCGACCGGACCCGACCTGCGCGGCTTCCTGGCCGAGCAGCGGCACCCAGATGCCCAGCTGCCCCTGCCGCTGCATCGCGTTGGCCTCGCGGTCCGCGCGGCGCACCAGCACCATGTCGCGGTAGAGGTTCTTCAGCGTTTCGTCGTCGACGTCCTCGACGTAGCGGTCGAACCGCTCGGACGGGACCCGCTGGCCCTCGGGGGTGAGCAGCTGAGTGAGCTCAGCGCCACCTTCGCTTGTCGCTCGCAAACCGGCGATCACCTGTTCGGGGGAAGGCTGGGCCGCTACGGCGGCCGGCCCGTCTCCAGGTTCCGGGTGCGTCCACTGTTCGGACGGCATGAGCTGTTCTCCTCGGTGTCGGCGCCGCGAGCGGCCGCTTGTGGCGGCCACAGCGACTGCACCGGCGGGGACCGGCTCCTCGGGTCTGAGGCTCCCGGCCACCGTCGGCGTTGACGGTTCGTGGCCACATCCTGGCACGAGAATTGCTCCGATGGAGAGCGGCAGTTGCTGATTTGTTGCTGAGAAAACCTCGCTGAACAGGGGAAACGCTTGGAAGCCCGAGGATCGGACGGACGACACTCGGGTACTCAACCGGGTCCCGACCAGGCCTCGTGAGCGGCAACGCCGGTTCTAACCGGACTGAACACTCACGACGTTCACTCGTGCCGGTGACGTCGGTCACCGTGGCAAGATGGCGCTGTGGAACAAAAATCCGTACGCGAATCCGTGGTCTCGACGTGGATCAACGACGTCACGCCGAGCCTGTCCGGTCTGGTCGCGATCCCCGCGCTGTCCCCGGCGTTCGACGCGGACTGGGCGTCGACCGGGCATCTCGCCGCCGCCGTCCAGCACGTCAAGACCTATCTCGAGGGGCGTGACCTGCCGGGCGCGCGGATCGAGGTCGTCGAGCTGGAAGGCCGTTCCCCGCTGCTGTTCGTCGACGTGCCGGCCACCCCGGGCGCGACGAACAAGGGCACCGTCCTGATGTACGGCCACTTGGACAAGCAGCCCCCGGTCGGCGGCTGGTCCGAGGGCCTCGACCCGTGGACGCCGGTAATCCGCGACGGACGGCTGTACGGCCGCGGTTCGGTGGACGACGGCTACTCCGGGTACGCGGCCAGTGCCGCGCTGGAAGCGGTGCACGCGGCCGGCGGCGAGCACGCGCGAATCGCGCTGCTGCTGGAAACCGGCGAGGAATCCGGCAGCCCGGACCTGCCCGCCTACCTGGAGCACCTGCGCGCGCGGCTCGGCGAAGTCAGCCTCGTCGTGTGCCTCGACGCGGGCGGCATGGACTACGAGCGGTTGTGGCTCACCACCAGCCTGCGCGGCATGGTGCACCTGACGGTCAACGTCCAGTTGCTCGCCACCGCGCAGCACTCCGGGCTGGCCAGTGGTGTCGTCGCGAGTTCGTTCCGCGTGCTGCGGCAGCTGCTGGAGCGGATCGAGAACTCGGAAACCGGCGAGATCAAGCTGTCCGAGCTGAACGTCGAGGTGCCGGCCAGCCGCCGCGCCGAGATCGAGGCGGTCGCGGAGGTGGCGCCGGACGCGCTGCGCACCGCGTTCCCGTTGGTGAGCGGCGGAAAGACGGTGTCCGAGGACGCGCTTGAGCTGCTGCTGAACAACTACTGGCGGCCGACGCTGTCGATCATCGGCGGCGAAGGGCTCCCGCTGCCCGCCGAAGCGGGCAACGTGCTGCGGCAGAGCACCACCATCACGCTGAGCTTCCGCCTGCCGCCCACGGCGGTCGCGGACGACGCGCTGGCGGCGATCAAGCGGGTGCTGACCACGGATGTTCCGTACGGCGCGAAGGTCACCATCGCCGAGGACCAGCAGGCGGAGAACGGCTGGAACGCGCCGGAGGAAGCCGCGTGGCTCACCGACGCGCTGCGCCGGGTCGACGACGAGGTGTTCGGCCGTCCGCACCGCGCCGCGGGCATGGGCGGGTCGATCCCGTTCATGGGCCTGCTCGGCGAGAAGTACCCGGAGGCGCAGTTCCTGGTCACCGGCGCGTGCGGGGCGGACTCGAACATCCACGTGCCCGACGAGTGGCTGAACCTGGACTACGCCCAGCAGGTCACCGAAGCGGTGGCGCACCTCCTGGACGCGCACGCCCGCAGCTGACCTGGCGCGCGCCCCAATGTGGCATTGGGTGCATCTAACGCAACCAATGCCACATTGGGTGCGTCGCATGCACCCAATGCCACATTGGGTGCGTCGCATGCACCCAATGCCACATTGGGGTGCTTTAGGCGAACTTGGCCAGCGCGTCGGCGACCCGGGTCTGCTCCGCCGCGAACCGCTGGTACGAGAACGGCGTCTCGTTGTTCCACGGGATCAGCTTGCCCGCCTTCACCGCGGGCAGCTGCTGCCAGGTCGGGACGCCGCCGAGGCCGTCCGGGCCGAGCGACAGCGAACCGCCGCGCGAGTCGTACATGATCACGTCGGCCGAGTATTTGCCGACGTTTTCCCAGCTCACCTGCTCGTAGTAGCCGCCCTGGCTCTCGTCGGGCTTCTCCGGCAGGACGAACTGCATCCCCTTGTCCTGGTAGTGCTTCGAGGTCGCGAACTTCGAGGGGTTGGCCACGTACACCGTGTCCTTCTGCGCGGACAGCAGCACGACCTTCAGCCCGGCCGTCTTCTTGACCGCCTCGGCGAACTTGGCGTCCGCGGCCTCGTACTTTTCCTTCGCCTGCTGGATTTCTGGCGTCGCGACGTCTGCGCCGAGGGCTTTCGCGAGCGCCTCGAACTTCGCGATCCCTTGCGGCATCGCGATGTCCTGCAGTCCGATGCCGACACTCGGCGCGGCCTTGTCCACCTTGTCCGCCAAGGTGTCCGGCACGTACCACATCTGCTGCTTCAGATACATCACGCTGACCAGCAGCTGCGGGTTCAGCGACACGAACTTGTCGAAGTTGAACTCGTTCCAGACGTTGCCCAGCGAGGTCACCGACTTCAGGTCTACGCCGCCCGCTTGCGGATCGGTCTTGCCGTCCGGCAGCTTCGACGGGCCGAAGATCCCCACCGATTTCACGCCGAAGTCCCACAGCGCGGCCGCGGCGGTCACCTGTGCGACGATCCGCTGTGGACGTTCGCCGCTGAGCTTGCGGCCGCGGTCGTCGGTGAAGGACCACGTCGCGCCGCCGCCGGCAGCGGGCTGGTCGTCTTTGTACCCGCAGGCGCTCAGCAGGCCGAGGGTGCCCGCGGCGGCGGTGCCGGCGAGAAAACCGCGGCGGGACAGCCGCGCCGGTGAGAGGGTCATCGGAACTCCGGAGGATCGGGTGAGGTACCGCCTGAGGTTAGCCTTGCCTTAGGGTGAACGCCATGGTCCTGCTTGGGGAGCGCGTCACATCCCGGCGCTGGGGCGTCCGCGCGACAGTCCTGGTCGCGGCGCTCGTCGCCCTCGTCGCGGTGGTGGTGCTGTCCATCGCCTTCGGCTCCAACCGGTTGCCGCTCGGCAGCGTCTGGCACGCCTTGTTCTCCTACAGCGGCACGTTCGAGGACGTGGTGATCCGCGACGACCGGCTGCCCCGGACGCTGCTCGGGCTGGCCGTCGGCGTCGGGCTCGGGCTGGCCGGCGCGCTGCTGCAGGCGATCACGCGCAACCCGGTCGCCGACCCCGGCCTGCTCGGCATCAACCACGGCGCGGCGGTCGCGATCGTGCTGGGCGGCGCGGTGTTCTCGGTGTCTTCGCCGCAGCAGCTGGTGTGGTTCGCCTTCTTCGGCGCGCTGGCCGGAACGGTCCTGGTCACGGTGATCGGCGGCTCGGTGAGCCCGCTGCGGCTGGTGCTCGCGGGCGTCGCGGTGCAGGCCGTGTTCGTCGGGATCAACCAGGGCATGCAGATGATCAACACGCACAGCCTCGACCAGATGCGGTACTGGCTCGTCGGCTCGTTGGTGAACCGGAACCTCGACAGTCTCGCCGGGCTGCTGCCGTTCTTCCTGGCCGCCCTGGTGGTCGCGGGAGTGCTCGCCCGGCCGCTCAACGCGGTCGCGCTCGGGGACGACAGCGCGCGCGGGCTCGGCGCGAATCCGGTGCTGACCCGCGCGGTCGGCATGATCGCGGTCGGCCTGCTTTCCGCGACCGCGACCGCGGCGTGCGGTCCCATCGCGTTCGTCGGGCTGATGATCCCGCACGTCGTGCGCGCGCTGGTCGGCCAGGACGAACGGTGGGTGCTGCCGTTGTCCGCGCTGCTCGGGCCGGTGCTGCTGCTCGGCTGCGACGTGCTCGGCCGGCTGCTCGGCGGCAACGGCGAAATCCAGGTGGGCCTGATGACGGACGTGATCGGCGGCATCGCCTTCGTGATCGTGGCGCGGCGGTTGAAGGCGGTGCGGCGATGAGGACGTGGGTGGTCGTCGGACTGCTGACGCTGGTGGCGGCGGTGCTTCTGGTGCTCGCCGTGGGCACCGGCGATTACGAGATGTCTCCGCTCGAAGTGCTGCAGACGCTCGCCGGATCCGGCACGAAGGCGCAGTACCTGGTGGTCACCGGCCGGTTGCCGCGCGCGTTGGTGGCGATCTTCGTCGGCGTCGCGCTCGCGCTGGCGGGCACGGTATTCCAGACGGTGACCCGGAATCCGCTCGGCAGCCCGGACATCATCGGCTTCACCACCGGCTCGGCGACCGGCGGGATCATGATGATCCTGCTGTTCGGCGCGGGTCCCGGCCTGGTGTCGGTCGGCGCGGTCGCGGGTGGCCTGCTCACCGCGTTACTGGTCACCGCGCTGTGCGCGCCGCACGGTTTGCTCAGTTCACGGCTGGTGCTGCTGGGCATCGCGGTGAGCGCGGTGCTGGCCGGGGTGAACGGTTACCTGCTGGTGCGAGCGAAACTCGAAGTCGCGGCACAGGCGGTCGGCTGGCTGACCGGCGACCTCGCCGGTCGTGACTGGAACTACTTCATCCCGCTGTGCCTGGCCGTCGTGGTGCTCGCGCCGTTCATCTTCGTGCACCAGCCCGCGCTGCGAATGCTGGAAATGGGCGACGACGCCGCTGTCGCCGTGGGCGTCGCGGTGCCGCGAGTGCGTGCGGTGGTGCTGCTGGCGGCGGTCGCGTTGGCCGCTTCCGCGACCGCGGCGGCCGGGCCGATCCCGTTCGTCGCCCTTGCCGCGCCGCAACTCGCTCGCCGCCTGACCCGTCGACCGGGACCGAACCTGCTCGCCTCCGCGGCGATGGGTGCGGTGCTGGTACTGGCGGCGGACTTCGTGGGCCAGCGGGTTTTGGACGCTTCGCTGCTGCCGGTGGGCGTGGTCGCGGCGGCGCTGGGCGGCGGGTATCTGTTGTGGCTGTTGACCGTTTCCCGGCGCCGCCAGACCGCGTGATCAAGCCATCCGGGTCAGTTCCACCGAGACATCCAAAGTGGACTGACTGGCTCCGGTGAAGATCCCCTTCAACGGAGCCACGTCCGCGTAATCGCGGCCGGTCGCGACCCATACGTGCCGCGGTCCGACCGGGATCGCGTTCGTCGGGTCGTGCGCCCACCAGCCGCCGGTCCACACATCGACCCAGGCGTGGCTTTCGCCCTCCACCTTCTCGCCGAGCTTGGCCTCGGGCTTGGTGTGCAGGTAGCCCGAGCAGTACCGCGCCGGGATGCCGATCGCGCGCAGCATCACCAGCGAGACGTGCGCGAAGTCCTGGCACACACCCTCGCGCGCCCGCCACGAATCGGTCGCCGTGCTGTGCACACCAGTGGTGCCCGGCTGATATTTCAACTGCTCGTTTACCCAGCCGCAGATCGCGAGCACCGCGTCCGCCGGGTCCAAGCCCTTGCGCAGCGCTCGGGCCTGTTTGGACAGTTCCTGGTCGTTCGGCGTGTACGGCGTCGGCGTCAAATACTCCGTGCGCTGATCGCGGACGGTCTCGCTCTGCAGTTCCTTCCACGTCGCCGAACGCACCGGTTCCGCCTCGTCCGCGGTCTCCACGACCGACGTGGCGAGCACGGTGAACTCGGTGTGCGGCGCGTGCAGGTCGAACGAGGTGACGTCGGTACCCCAGTAATCGGTGTAGCGATAGGCCCGGGTGGCCGGGGAGGTTTCGATGCGAGTGGCCAAAGTGGTCTGCCGCCGGTCGGAGCGCGGGGTGAGCCGGGCTTCGTTGTACGACTGGGTGGCCGGCGTCGCGTACCGGTAGCCGGTCCGGTGCGTCACCCGCAGTTGCCAGCTCACAGGGACACCTCCGCACCGCTCCACGCCACCCACGGCGACGTGTGGAAGTACTGAATGGACACTGCTTCCCCGACTTCCTTGATCGCTTCCTGCAATCCGCGCAGCCGCCGCGGCAGGTCGTCCAGCAGTGCCGCGGGGTGGAGGAATTCCAGCTCGCTTCGGGCGCGGCCGAGCAGGCGGACGGCCTCGGACTTTTCGTTGCCCCGAGCGTTGATTCCCGGATCGAGCTGGCGTAAACAATCCTCCGCCTGGCGCAGCGCGTGGAATACCGAACGCGGGAACAACGTGTCCCTGAGCAGGAATTGCACCACGCGGGCCGCGTCGAGCGCGCCGCGGTTGGTGCGCAGGTACGTGTCCTGCGCGCCGGCTGAGCGAAGCACGGTCATCCACCCCGGCGAGGACGCGCGGTCGGAAACTCGCGATAGCAGCAGCCGCACCACCATGTCCGCGCGTTCGACCGATCGGCCGAGCACGAGGAACAGCCAGCCGTCGTCGCGGCTCATCGTGGAATCGGCGAGCCCGGCGAACATCGCCGCCCGTTCCTCCACAAAGGACAGAAAGGCGTGCGGTCCGGCGCGGCGGGCGTAACGCTGCCGGTCCGGTACCGCGTTCCAGGTCGCGTTCAGGCATTCCCACAGCTCGGTCGAAACGACCTCGCGCGCGCCGCGGGTGTTCTCTCGCGCGGAGTTGATCGAACCGACGATGGACGACGGATTGTCCTTCGCGTAGGCGACCAGTTCGGTCAGCTTCCACACGTCGAGTGCGTCGCCCGCGTCGAACGGGATGCCGAGCACGGCGAGCAGTTGCCGGCTGACGTGGTCCGGGTCGACGCTCGCGTCTTCCAGCAGCTGATGCACCGAGACGTTCAGGATGCGGGAGGTGTCGTCGGCGCGTTCGACGTAACGGCCGATCCAGTACAGCGACTCCGCGTTGCGGGCCAGCATCATGTTTTCCCTCCCTCAGCTCTGTTGCTGCTGTTGTTGCTGCTGCGACGTGGACAGTTCCGGACCCTGTTCCGCGGCGACACCGTCCACAACGGACACATCGCCGAGCGCGGGACGGTCGAGTTCCTGCTCCGACGTCGAGGACCGCGAAGCGAGCACCCAGGTGTCCTTCGAACCGCCGCCCTGCGACGAGTTCACCACCAGACTGCCCTCGGGCAGCGCGACCCGGGTGAGCCCGCCGGGCAGCACGAAAATCTCCTTGCCGTCGTTGACTGCGAACGGCCGCAGGTCGACGTGCCGCGGCGCGAGCCGGTCGTCCACCTTGGACGGAACGGTCGACAGCTGCACCACCGGCTGCGCGATCCAGCCGCGCCGGTTCGCGCGCACCTTGCGGCGCAACGCGTCCAGCTCCTTTTTGGACGCGTCCGGCCCGAAGACGATGCCGTATCCGCCGGAACCCTCGACCGGCTTGATCACCAATTCGTCGGCGTGCTGCATGACGTGGTCGAACTCGTCGGGCAGCCAGCAGCGGAACGTGTCCACATTGGGCAGAATGGGTTTCTCGTTCAGGTAGTAGCGCACCATTTCCGGCACGTAGGTGTAGACGAGCTTGTCGTCGCCGACGCCGTTGCCGACCGCGTTCGCCACCACCACGTTGCCCGCGCGGGCCGCGTTGAGGATGCCCGCGACGCCGAGCACGGAATCCGGCCGGTGGTGCACTGGGTCGAGGAACTCGTCGTCGATCCGCCGGTAGATCACGTCGACCTGGCGTTCGCCCTCGGTGGTGCGGAGGTAGACCACGTTGTCGCGGCAGAACATGTCGCGGCCCTCGACGAGCTCCACGCCCATCAGCCGGGCGAGCAGCGAATGCTCGAAGTAGGCCGAGTTGTAGACGCCGGGGGTGAGCACGACGACCATCGGGTCGGCGACGTTCGGCGCGGCCGCCGCTCGCAGTGCGCGAAGCAGGTGTGACGCATAGTCACCGACTGGCCGGACCCGGTGTCGCGCGAACAGGTCCGGGAACACGCGCGCCATCGTGCGCCGGTTCTCCATCACGTAGGAGACGCCGGACGGGTTGCGGAGATTGTCCTCCAGGACCCGGAAAGTGCCCTCCTCGTCGCGGACGAGGTCGACGCCGGAGACGTGGATCCGCACGCCGTTGGGCGGTTTGATCCCGTAGGCCTCGCGGTGGAAGTGCTCGCACGAGGTGATCAGCCTGCGCGGCAGGACTCCGTCGCGCAGGATCTGCCGGTCGCCGTAGACGTCGGCGAGGAACGCCTCCAGCGCCCGGACACGCTGGGTCACGCCGCGTTCGAGCCGGGACCACTCGGTCGCCTGGATGACGCGGGGCACGAGGTCGAGCGGGAACGGCCGTTCCTGGCCGGACAGCGAGAACGTGATCCCCTGGTCCACCATCGCCCGGTCGAGGGCCTGCGAGCGGTTGGTGAGGTCGCTGGCGTCGAGGGCGGCGATCGAGCCGTACAGCGCTCGGTACGGCCCGCGGACCGTGCCGTCGGGCGCGAACATCTCGTCGTACGCGCCGGCGTGCGGCCGCTCCGGGGCGAGGTATCCGTCGAACTGCGCGCCGGGCCGGGCCGCGCGGCGGCCTTTCACCGTTCGCGCACGTCGTCCGGCTGGCGGCAGCCGGGGACCGGGGTTGCTGTTCATGGGAGACATCCTGACTTACCGCGCCGGACGGCCGTGACACCCGTCTTCCGGCAAGTCCTGTGCGAAACTTCCCCGTGACGCAGCAGTGCTGTGCATACCCGCTTCCGGGTGGCAATATGCCAGCTCTCAGCCCTTGAGAACTACGAGGAGTGACGAAGTGGCCCGAGGACAGCAAATGAAGGCGCTCGCCCTTCTCCCCGCTTTCGCGCTGGTCGGCATGACGATGGCGTGCGGCGCGGGCGGCAACGGAGCCGGCGGCACCGACGCCGGCGCCAGCCAGGCTCCCGGCGGCGAAGCCGCGCCGACCGCGCAGAAGGACGCGGCGCTGGCCGCGATGGTGCCCGCCGACATCAAGGCCGACGGCAAGATCGTGATCGGGCAGGACCAGACCTACCCGCCGAACGAATTCGTCGAGAACGGCAAGGCGACCGGCTTCGACGTCGACCTCGCCACCGCGGTCGGCCAGGTGCTCGGCGTGCAGACGGAGTTCCAGAACTCGGCGTTCGACGGCATCATCCCCGGTATTTCGGCGAAGAAGTACGAAATGGGCATCTCGTCGTTCACGATCAACGCCGAGCGGATGCAGACCGTCGACATGATCTCGTACTACAGCGCCGGCACCTCGCTCGCGGTGCTCAAGGGCAATCCGGACAAACTGTCGGTGGACGACCTGTGCGGCAAGAATGTGGCCGTGCAGAAGGGCACCACGCAGGTCGACGATCTCGGCAAGCGCAACACCGCGTGCACCAAGGCGGGCAAGCAGCCGATCAACATCACCCAGTTCCAGGCGCAGACCGACGTGAACCTGGCGCTGACCGCGAAGCGCGTGCAGGCCGAACTCGCCGACTCGCCGGTGATCGACTACGCGGTCAAGCAGACCGGCGGCCAGCTCGAGTCCGCGGGCGCGCCGTACGACACCGCGCCGTACGGGATCGTGCTGCCGAAGGGCAGCGGCGAGTTCGGCAAGGCGATCCAGGGCGCCGTGCAGAAGCTGATCGACAGCGGAATCTACAAGAAGATCCTCGACAAGTGGGGCTTGTCGGGTTCCGGTGCCATCACCAAGTCGGAGATCAACCCGTCCGCTTCCTGACTTCCTGACGAAACTGAGGACTTAGTTACTCGTGTCCACTTCCCCCGGCCCCGCCGATTCCTGGCAGGAGGTCGACACCACCCCGATCAAGGCGGTCCCGGTCCGGCATTACGGACGCTGGATCGCCGGCGTGATCATCGTGTTCGTCGCGTTCATCGTGATCCGCAGCGTCGTCACGAATTCCGCGTTGCAGTGGCCGGTCGTCGGCGAGTACCTCTTCGACGGCCGGATTATCAACGGCCTGCGGAACACGTTGCTGCTCACGGTGCTCTCGATGCTCATCGGCATTGTCGGCGGCGTACTGCTCGCGGTGATGCGACTGTCGCCGAACCTGCTGATGTCGGGCGCGGCGTCGATTTACATCTGGTTGTTCCGCGGCACGCCGTTGATCGCTCAGCTGGTGATCTGGAACTTCCTGGCGCTGGCGTACCCGAAGATCGGACTCGGCATTCCGTTCGGGCCGACCTTCATCAGCTGGGACACGAACACGCTGATCAACCAGTTCGTCGCCTCGTTGCTGGGCCTCGGCCTCAACGAGGCGGCGTACATGGCGGAAATCGTCCGCGGCGGTCTCCAGTCCGTCGACAGCGGTCAGCTGGAAGCGTCGTCCGCGCTGGGCATGAGCCGGGGCAAGACCTTGCGCCGGATCATCCTGCCGCAGGCGATGCGGGTGATCATCCCGCCCACCGGCAACGAGACCATCTCGATGTTGAAGACCACGTCGCTGGTCGTCGTCATCGGATACTTCGAGCTGTTCGTGTCGGCGCAGACGATTTATTCGCAGAACTACAAGACAGTCCCGCTGCTGATCGTCGCGGCGACGTGGTATTTGTTCATGACGTCGGTGCTGACGATCGTGCAGCTTTACATCGAGCGGTATTTCGCCCGCGGCACTTCACGGGCGACCGCACAGCGGAACAAGTGGGGGTCGCGAATGCTGGGCTTCCGCTTCGGCAGCGGCGGCAGCGGAAGCGGAGGTAGCGTCCAGTGACTCCCGTCGTTTCCGCGCAAAAGGTGTGCAAGAGCTTCGGCTCCCTGGACGTGCTCAAGGGCATCGACCTGGAGGTGCACGACCGAGAGGTGCTCTGCCTGATCGGCCCGTCCGGTTCCGGCAAGTCCACCCTGCTGCGCTGTATCAATCACCTGGAGAAAATCGACGCGGGCAGACTGTATGTCGACGGAGTGCTAGTCGGCTACCGCGAACGCGGCGGCCGGTTGCACGAGCTGCGAGACAAGGAAATCGCGGCGCAGCGCAAGAACATCGGCATGGTTTTCCAGCGGTTTAATCTGTTCCCGCACATGACAGCGCTGGAAAATGTCATGGAGGCCCCGGTCCAGGTCCGCAGGGAACCGAAGGCGCAGGTCCGGGAGCGGGCCTTGGAACTGCTGGACCGAGTCGGCCTGGCAGACAAGGCCCGTTCCTACCCCGGCCAGCTTTCGGGCGGCCAGCAGCAACGGGTCGCCATCGCACGCGCGCTCGCGATGCAACCGAAGCTGATGCTCTTCGACGAGCCAACGTCCGCTTTGGACCCAGAACTGGTGGGCGACGTCCTAGGCGTCATGCGCCAACTTGCGAAGGACGGCATGACGATGGTCGTGGTGACCCACGAAATGCAGTTCGCCCGCGAGGTAGCCGACAAGGTCTTCTTCATGGACGGTGGGGTTGTCGTGGAGTCCGGTTCTCCGGATGAGGTGATCGGGGATCCGAAGCATGAACGGACGAAGTCGTTCTTGGCTCGGGTGTTGAATCCGAACGCTTGAGGCTTGTGGAGGCCGCCCGGAGATTATCCGGGCGGCCTTTTTTATGAGCGGTGTACGGTGTAGAGAAGCTCGTCCCGGACTCCGGCTGCCAGTGTGCAGACACCTTCTCCTTCCCCGCCCTGTGCGTAGGTGACAGCGGGGTATCCGTCAATCGGCGGCAGCGGGGTGAACGAAGTCAATGTGCCGTCTTCGCTGCTGGCGTACAGGCTGCTGAGCCCGTCCTTGTTGCCGGGGGTGAGGCCAGCGTTGATGGTGCCGTACTCGCCGGCGTAGGTCCACACGCAGCTCTTCCCGCTCTGGTCGCCTTCCGGCGCGGCGTTGACGACCTTGGTCCCTAACGCTTCCACCTCTGCCGTGCTTACGGCACGGCAAGGGTCAGACTCAACCTCGGCAGTACTGCCAATGGGCGCAGGCACGGCTGGTGCACCGTGCGATGGCAGAGCATTCCGGGCGCTCGATAGCGGCAGCGATGGGCTCGGCGGCGTGCTTGCCGAACTGCATCCAGCCAACCCGACCGCCGCAAGTCCCATCACACCGAAGACTGCATGCCTGGAGAGCCGCATCATTCATACTTAAGAAGTAGCGGTGACGGGCAGCTCACCGTCCAGAACGCAGCTCATTCTCCAACTGCTGCACCTTCTTAGCCATCTCCTGCGGCCCAGCCCCGGCCAAGCTGATCCATCCGGACTTGTCCACCCCGAACAGGATCCGCCCCTCCTCCATATCCGCCCACCCCGGCGGATTCTCGTTGCGTCGCCGCTTCCCGCGACTGTCCCGGACCGCGACGTACAGCCGCCCGAAGTACGTGTGCGGCTTGTCAAGCCACTGCAATACCTGCTTGGCGTCCCGAACACTCGGACTCGTCCGCCCGGACGGCTGGCTGCCGCTCTTGACCAGATTCAGGTCCTCGTCGGAGCAGTTAAGCGAAAGAACCCGCGCAGCCGGAGCCTCCGGCAGCAGCGCGATGAACTCCCGAACCAACGTATCCGCCGAACACGGCGCGATATACAACTTCTGGTTCACCGCAACAACAGTCGCCGCGTCCCGACCGCTCGCGGCGGCGCGCACCGTCCGCTCGCCACGCTCCGATTTCACCCACGAGTAGTACTCGACACCCGGCCGCTGCAGCAGATGCATCGTCTCGACGAACTCGTCGCTGAGTCGTCCACGCTGCATCAGACCGACGTTGTGCAACTCGCGGTCAGTGTCAGCAGCCAGTTGCCGCCTTTCCTCCGGCGAGTACCACAGAGCGCCGCGGACCAGCGTCGGGTGGATGTCGCCGAGGTTCAGGCGTTCCAGCAGCACTTCGAAGGTTTGCAGGCTCAGCTCAACGGGCTTGCGCAGCACCGACTTTCCCTCCCCCTTGCCATTCCGCTAAGCCCCGATAACCGGCGGCGTAGGCCGATTGCCGTCGTAACCCCCGAAAATCGAATCCGGGTCTTCTTCGGCCAGCAGGATCTTGCGCTGGTGTTCCTCGTCCTCGGGGCCTTTGCCACCCTTGCCGCCGCCGCCCATGCCGCCCATCCCGGGCTGCCCTTTCGCTCCGGCCGCACCAGCACCGCCCGCACCCGGCCGGGCTGCCCCTGCACCCTCGCCAAGCGCCCCCGCACCGGTACCGCCTCCGACACCCCGCGGTCCGGCACTGCTACCCGCGCCACCGGAACCGGACCCACCGGGCCCGAAGCCACCACTGCCACTCCCGCCGGCAGTCGGCCCGAAGCCGCCGCCGAACCCGCTGACCGGACCGAAACCGCCGTTCAACCCGCCAGTCCCAGGATTCCCGCCGCCCGGCACCGAGGACGGCGGCTGCCAGGTGGGAGGCATGGAAGGAGGCGGCGTGGGATCAGCCCAAGCCGCCCTGGTGCTGTCATTCGGCGGCGGTGTAACGGGCGGAGTCACGACCCCGCCGTGCCCGGGCGGCGGAGGTGCCTGCATGCCAGCCGCCCCGGGAGGAGCGGAGTAGGTGCTGGGCCCGCTGCTGTAGCCACCGCCGTAGTTGTGCGACGAACCGCCACCGGACGAATGGTGGCCAATACCGGAGCCGACCCGCCCGGTCGCGGTCCCAGGCGTCGAGGGATCCGGAGTGATGCCGGTCGCCGACACATTCGGATCATGCGCGGCCGGATAATCCGGAGCCAACGTGCTCTTGCGTGGCTGCGTGCTCTGGTAATAAGGCTCGTACAGTTCGACGTTGAATTTGGTGTCCGAATCGAACTGCGCCGCGGCCTTCTCGTCGTCGCTGGCACCGATCGAGACGTAGTCAGACAGCTTCTGGTCGTCCGGCCGATCCTTGGCGACCTGCCGGGCATTTTGCTTGACGTACCTGAACGCGTCGGACTGTTCCTGCATGGAGCGGTGCGCCCGGTCCATGTTTTCCGCGACGATCTGCGAGCTTTGGATCAACGGAGTCAGGCCAGCTGTGCCGGCGTCGGCGGCCTTGCCCTTCCAAAACGCGTTGAGCTTCTCCTGGCTCTCGGTCAGGTGCCGGACGATGTTTTCGTGGATCGTCTTGAGCTGACTCGACGTGTCCCGAGCGCTGTCGAGAGAAGACGTATCTCCTGGGTCGTGAACTTTGGTGAAGACGTCGTATCCACTGTAGACCACGTCACTGGCCCTTCATGTGGGAAATGGCCGCCCCGGCGAGTTTCGTAGCCAGTGCGCAAGGGTCGGCGTACGCGGGGCTTTCCCTCATCAGCTGGGTCACGACGGTATAGGTGAGGTCATCGCGAATTCCGACCGCGAGATTGCACCTGCCGGGGGCCGGCTGCCCGCGGTCGTACACGACAGCCGGGTAGCCCTGGATAGCAGGCTGAGGCTTGAAGTAAGTGATTACTCCGCTGCGGTGCTGCATGTAGACGCCGTCGAGTCCGTGAGTATTGCCGGTGACCAGGCTGCCGCTGAAGTTTCCGCCGCTGGTGAAGACCCAGGCGCACGTCTTGTCGGTTGAGGAGTTTTCCACCTTGGTCCGGTCTACCTTGCCGCCTGCGCTTTCGACGGAAGCGGTGGGGATCACCGAACACGGGTCGGTTTCGAACCCGGACGTGTTGGTGATCGGCTGCTCGACCTTAGGTGCGCCGTCGCCGTTGGTGTTGGAGGACGAGGCTGCGGACGGCGCAGGCGTGGCGGACCCCGCGTTCGAGCCGCCGCATGCTGCCGTTGACAAAACGGCGGCCGCGGCGATCAATGCCGCTAGGGACTTGCAGGGGCGCATCTAGTCAACCTTCCCGGCGGATCGCAGCTGATCCTTGGCGTTCTGATCGTTGTTCTGGTAGGCCGTGCGAATTTGCTTCAAGGTATCGACGTACGCGGATATGTACGTCTGGGCTCCTTGAGCGAATTCGTAGTAGGAAGCCCCTGATTTGTTCGCCACGTCGGCGTAGCCCTCGCTGCCGACTTCTGAGCCGGGCGGGACGATCTGCATCAACACCGCGGCCTTCGTCACGCTCTCTTGATGGTCGCCGTTGATGCTGTCTTCGAGGTTCTTGATGACCGCGTCGATCGCGGCCGGGTCGAACTCCCAGCCGTTGTTCCCGGACGCGGCGGCGAAGTCGGCCGACGCCTGTTTTTTGCCCAGCGACTCGTAGTCCGGCGGCTGGGTCGGCGGCGTGGCCGAGTTGGCTCCCGCGATGAACCCGGATCCGGGCGGAGGAGCGGTCGGGGCCGTCGAGATGAGCTGGTTCTGGACGCCCTGCAGTCCGCTGTTCGTTCCGTCTGGCATGTCGTGCCTCCCCGCACGGGCCGCGGCTTTCCGGGGGCGGCCTACCCTCTGTTTCTGGTCAGCTTCAGGAAGTGACTCTAGCAGGCACGAACCGCCCAGGAAGGTGGTTCGTGCAAGATCGACCGATGCGGGCAGTTATGTGCTGGCAAGCGTGCGACCTGGGCAAAGGTTGCTCGTCAGTGGCAGGTGTCCGCAGCGGGGCAAGTCCCCTCATTTCGCCTTCAGACTGCTGACCACCGCTGCGGCCAGTTTGGTCGCCAGTGCGCAAGGGGTGTCGGCGTTGGGGTTTCCGGGCCGCAGTTGCGTGTTGACGGCATACGCCACCCGGTCGTTGATCCCGACGGCAAGTGCGCAAGCCCCGTAGCCGCTCAGGCCTATGTCGTACACGATCGCCGGGTAGCCCTGAATCGCAGGCTGAATCTCGAACTTCTTCAGCCCGCCCATGGCCCTCCGTTGATAAAGGCCGTGCAGTCCGTTCGCGCCGCTGGCGAGGCCTCCGTTAACGGATCCGCTTTTGTCGGCGAAGATCCAGCCGCAGCTCGTGCCGACTGGCGTGGTGTCCACCGTCGTCGTGCGAACCTTGCCGACGATCTTCTCGACTTCGCTGGTGGGCACAGCGGCGCACGGATCCTTCTCGGCTGCTGAGGTGTTCGTAATCGGGTCGGTGATCCTCGGCGGTGCATCGGCACTGCTGGTGTCGCCCGGAGAAGGCGGTTCCGCGGGAAGCGGGGAACTCTGGCTGCCGCAGCCCGAGAGCAGGATCGCCAAAGCGAGTGAGACCAGGACGCGAAGTGCCAGCGAGTTTCTGGAGGACCGTGTCCACCGCGTCGAGATAGAATTCGCAGCTGTTGTCGCCGGACGTCGCGGCGTTCCGTCTGGCATTGTCGTGCCTCCCCGCACGGGCCGCGGCTTCGTGGGGGCGGCCTACCCTCTGTTCTTGATCAGCTTCGGCAAGTGACCATAGCAGCCGTGCCCAGGCCCGGAAGGCGGTTCGGGCAAGATCGCTCGGACAGTGGATCAATTCAGTAGTCATCCGCGAGCAGTCAGTGACCGCCAACAAGGACGACCGGGCACTACTCCGCCCGGCCCCTTGCCCATCCGCCGTTGATCCGATTCCCTGAGGGCCGACGATCGTGGGGAGAAGGGGCTCGTGCCGACCGATACGACCTTGCCGCCGCTTGATCCGTTTGCCGGGGTTCCCGACAAGCGGTACGAGGTGAAGGCCGCGGACCTGCTGAAACCTGGCAGCAGCGGCATCCTTCGCTGGAGACGGCAGGCCACCAACGCGCCGATCGTGCTGGTCGAGGACGCTTACATCACCGGGACTCTCGATCTTCGCGCCGCCGATCTCAATTTTCTCTTCCAATTCGAACGCTGCCGGTTCGAGCATCCGCCGGACGTGCGCGAGGCGACGCTTCTCGGGCTCGTTTTCCGGAAATGCTGGCTTCCCGGGCTACGCGCGCGCAATTTGCGCAGCCGGAATGATGTGCGGCTCATTCGCAGCACCGTGGAAATCGCGGCGGATGAATTCGAGGTGGAGACGACCACCGTGCAGCGCGGGGACGATCGCGAGCGCGGGATGCCCAATGCCGCGGTCAATCTCACCGACGCGGTAATCGACGGGTCGGTCGTGCTCACCCGGACCACGATCAGCCATCCACACGGCAAGGCGATCCAGGGCGACCGCCTGGTGATTACCGGGGCCCTGCTGGCTTATCGCATGGTCGCCAAGGGCGAGGTTCGGCTGCCGGGCATGCGGACCGGCGGTAACGTGAACTTTTCCGGGGCGACGTTCGACAATCCGGACGGCTTCGCGTTCAACGGGAACGGGCTGCACATTGGCGGCAGTCTGCTGTGCGAGGTCGACAATTACGGGCCGGCGAGTGAGCGGAAAAGGTTCTCCGCCAAGGGAGTTCTCTATCTGCCGAGCGCCACTGTGGACAGTGACATCGTCCTGCGCGAGGCGCGTCTTGAGGTCGACCAGCGGGGTCCGATCGTGATGGACGCGTGGAAGTCCGGGGATCCGTACCTCGATCCGCGGCCGGCGTTGGTCGCGGATCGGCTGAAGGTCGACGGCAATCTCGAGTTGTCCGACGGGCTCCGGGCATTCGGCACCCTGCGGATGGTCAACGCGCGCATCGGCGGATCGCTCAGGCTCGCGGGCGCGGAAATCACCATGGTGCGCGGCCGTGCGACGCCGTATTACGACCGGGCGCTCCACCTCGACGGGTCCACCATCGGCGGTGACATCGAGGCGACCAATCTCCGCGTGCCGATCGGGCAGTTGCGGCTCGCGGACATCACGGTCGGCGGCAACTTCCTCGCCTGGAATTCGATGTTCCTGCACCCGGGGCGGGACGCGTTTTCCGCACGCAGGGCCAAAATCTCCGGGAATTTCCAGCTGACGGACGCCACCGTGAAGGGAACGCTGCGGCTTCAGGGCGCGGAAGTCGGCGGCAGCGTGAACATGTTCGGCACGTTGCTCACCGAGCCAGGGCAACGGAAATCGAGCAGTTTCTCCCTTGACATCCGTACCGCGCGGATCGGCCGCGACCTGGTGCTGACCGAGGACAAAGACCGTCCGTTCCTCGCTGAGGGCGGCGTGAACCTCGACGGCGCGCAGATCGCGCGAAGGCTCGACATGAACGGCGCGAAGCTCGGATCTCTTGCCCCGCACGACATCGCGCTCGACGCCAGCGACGTCACCGCGGACGAGTTCATCCTGTCTCCCGCCGAGCCGCCAACCGGTTCGGTGCGGTTGCGCAGGGCGCATTGCGGTGCGCTCGCCGACAACGAGGAGATCTGGAACGCCACCGACGGTCTCGAACTTGATGATTTCCGTTACGACGCCTTGAAACACGGCATCGCCCTCGATGACGACAAGGCGCTGGACCACCGGATCGAGTTGCTGCGCAAGGCAATGCGCGGCTACCGGCCCGGCCCCTACGACCAGCTGGCCGCGACCCTGCGCGCGGCCGGAAACGAAGAGCACGCATCGACGGTCGCCCTGCGAAAGCAGCAGTTCCGCTACGAAGCGCTCGCCAAGGGCTTCAAGTTCTTCGGACCCGGTGTCCGCGCGTGGAGCTGGCTGCAACGGTCGATGGTCGGCTACGGCTTCCGTCCGGTGCGCGCGCTCGGCTGGCTGCTCACGCTGCTGGTCCTCGGCAGCCTCTGGTTCGGCCTCGGCAAGGACGACTGCGTCAACGACCACACCGGCCGCTACATGACCAGCGGCCCCCGTTGCCTGGTCAACCAGCAGGACTCCGGCCTGCAGTGGAACCCGGTCATCTACACCGCCGACCTGCTGGTGCCGATCGTCGACTTCGGCAACAAGTCGCGCTGGTACATGCACGGCGCGGACAACTGGGTGGCGGCCGGGTTCACCGCGTCCGGCTGGATCCTCGCGACGACGGTCGCGGCGGGCGTGAGCCGGATGCTGCGCCGGGAGTCTTGATCGCATACTCTGGGTATGTGAGTCCTGATGCGACTGGTCAAATCGAGGTCAGCGCCGCTCCGGCGAAGGTGTACGCGCTGGTCAGCGACCCGGGCGCGCTCGCGGGGGCGGCCACCGAGTACTGCGGGCACCGCTGGCTCGGCGGCGCGACCGGCCCGGCCGTCGGCGCGAAATTCCGCGGCAGCAACCGCCGCGGGGTGCGCCGGTGGTCCACGACGGTCGTCATCACGGCCGCGGACGCGGGACGCCGGTTCGCCTTCGACGTCAAGCTCGGGCCGATCCCGGTCTCCCGCTGGGAGTACGTGATCGAACCCGCCGGCGACGGCTGCGTCGTCACCGAGAGCATGTGGGACCAGCGGCCCGGCTGGTTCACGCCGTTGACCGTGGTGGCCACCGGGGTCAAGGACCGTTCGGTGACCAACCGCATCAACATCGAGGAGACGCTCGCCCGGCTCAAGCGCGCGGTCGAGTAGCGCTCATTCCACGAACCGGGACCAGAACTCCACGACCTTGACGTTCGCGGGTTCCTCCCCCAGCGGCTCCCCGCCGAACTCGTGCCGCAGGTAGCTGCGCAGGTCCCAGCCGTAATAGACCACATCGGTCTGGTACACCGAGAGCACCGGATACCCGGATTCCCCGGCGGTCGCGGGCAGATACCGATGCCCGCACACCGGCACGAGCTGCGGCACCGTCGCGAGCTGCCGTCGCGCGACCGCCAGCGCGTTGCACATCGACCGCGGCCGGGTGCCCCATTCGGGCAGCCACAGGTCGTTGTTCTCCACGTCGTACAGGACGCCGTCGACCGGCCAGTCCAGGCGTTTGCGCAGCTGGTCCGGGTCGCCATGGCGCCAATCTGGCCAGCGGTCGCCCACTGGCACCCCGGCGGTGAGGAAAATCCGGTGGTCGTCGGAAAAGGTGAACCCGAACTGGTCCTCGACGTCGCTCAGTTCGGCGGGCGTGAGGCCAGGCCGCAAGGGCTCGCCGAGATTCTGCTGCAGGATGCGGGCCTCCTCCACGGTGAAGGCTTCGGCCGGCTGAACGTGTGTCATGCCCGAAGCGTACGTAGCGCCGGCCCGCGTCCGCGCGTCCTTTTTCGCCGGAATGAGCTCCCTCGCCGGGGTGAGGTTCTTCTCTCCAGCCGTGGTTGACGGAACACTGAGTGACCGGATGTAGTTCACTCCTCCCGTGACTTCCTCACCGCAAGCCCGGCAAGCCCGCGTGCGCGCGCCCGAGCTGACCGGCGACGTCTGGCTCAACACCGGCGGCCACCGGCTGACTCTGGCGCAACTGCGCGGACGCGTGGTGCTGCTGGACTTCTGGACCAGCGGCTGCATCAACTGCCTGCACGTGCTGGACGAACTGCGTCCGCTTGAACAGGAATTCGCCGACGTGCTGGTCACCGTCGGGGTGCACTCGCCGAAGTTCAGCCGCGAGGGCGAGCGCACGTCGATCGAGGCCGCGGTGCGCCGGTACGAGGTGCACCATCCGGTGGTCAACGACCCGAAGATGGAGCTGTGGTCGCAGTACGCCGTACGGGCCTGGCCGACGCTGGTCGTCGTCGACCCCGAGGGCTACGTCGTGCACGTCGCGGCGGGCGAAGGCCACGGCGAGGCGCTACGCCGCGTGATCGCCGACCTCGTCGCCAAGCACGAGGCGAAGGGCACGCTCCGGCGCGGCGGCAGCCCGTACGTGCCGGTCGAGGAGCAGCGCACGGAACTGCGTTTCCCCAGCAAGGCCGTGGTCACCGCGGGCGGGCGGATCCTGGTCGCGGACACCGGGCATCACTCCATCGTCGAGTTCGCTTCGGACGGCGAGACCGTCATCCGCCGCTTCGGCAGCGGCGTGCGCGGGACGCAGGACGGGCCGTTCGACCTGGCCCAGTTCGCCGAACCGTCCGGAATCGCCTTGCTGCCCAACGAAGTCGCCGAGCGCGCCGGGTACCACGCGATCGTCGCCGACACCGCCGGACACCGCCTGCGCGGCCTCGACCTCAACACCGGCGAGGTGAAAACCGTTGCCGGAACCGGGAAACAGTGGCGCGACGGCACCGACACCGGCAAAGCGCTGGACATCGACCTCACCAGCCCGTGGGACGTCACGTGGTGGGCCCCGGCGGGCGGCGTGGTCGTCGCGATGGCCGGCAACCACACGCTGAGCGTCTTCGACCCGGTCTCCGGTGCCATCCGCCGGTTCGCCGGCACCACCGTCGAGGGCCTGCGCGACGGCGACGTGCACGAGGCGTTCTTCGCGCAGACGTCCGGATTCGCCGTGGACGGCCAGAAACTGTGGCTCGTCGACGCGGAAACCTCGGCCCTGCGCTGGATCGAACCGGCGGGCGAGTCGTTCGCCGTGCACACCGCGGTCGGCACGGACCTGTTCACCTTCGGCCACGCCGACGGCCCGTCCGACCAGGCGCTGCTGCAGCATCCGCTCGGCCTCGCCGTGCTGCCCGACGGCCGGGTCGCGATCGCCGACACCTACAACGGCGCGATCCGCCGCTACGACCCGTTCACCCGCGACGTCACGACACTCGCGACCGGGTTCGCCGAACCGCAGGGCCTGGTGCGCCACGACGGCGAGCTGTACGTCGTCGAGTCGGCGGGCAACCGGGTTACCCCGCTCGGGGGCAATGGCCAGGCGACCGCCGTCGCCGGCACGCGGCAAGCCGTGCGGCGTCCGCCGACCGTGCTCGCTCCCGGCGAGATCGAGTTCTCCGTCGTCTTCACCCCGCCGCCGGGCGAGAAGCTCGACGAGCGCTACGGGCCTTCGACGCGGCTGGAGATCACCGCGTCGCCGCCGGAACTGCTCGCCGACGGGGCCGGGGTCGGAACTGATCTCGTTCGGCGGATCAAGTTCGCCGAAGGCGCGACCGAAGGTGTTTTGCAGGTAGTGGCGCAGGCCGCGAGCTGCGACGACGGCGGCGAGCACCCGGCGTGCCGGATCACCCGGCAGGACTGGGGCGTTCCGGTGCGGTTCGAGAACGGAGGGGGGAAGTCGCTGAGCCTGATGATGGCGGGCGAGCCCAAGGCTCCGGCAACCGGTCAGTAGCATGGCTGGCGTGCCGGACACGCCCAAGCTCGAGATCCAGATGCTGCACGACCGCGTCCTCGTGCGGTTGTCGCAGGAGGAAGGCGAGCGCCGCAGCAGCGGCGGCATCGTGATTCCCGCCACCGCGCAAGTCGCGCGCAGGCTGGTGTGGGGTGATGTACTGGGTGTCGGCAACAGCGTGCGGAACGTCAAGCAGGGAGACCGGGTGCTGTTCAACCCGGAGGACCAGCTCGAGGTCGAGATCCAGGGCGAAGGCCATCTGGTGATGCGCGAACGCGACATCCACGCGGTGGCCACGGAGCGGACCGAACACGGCACGGGGCTTTACCTGTAGCTCCCGTACCAGGGGAGGCAGGCGTTGCGTGAAGAAGACCGTTCGTCGGCTTTCGCCGACGACCTGCTGAGCGACGAGCTGCTGAACGACCCCGCCCTGGCCAGCGAAGCTGATCTGGCCACGGAGATCTTCGCGGTCGCCGACGCGCCCCCGCCGCCGGACACGCCGTTCCGCCGGTTCCGCAAACGCGTCGGCCGCACGTTCATGATCGTCGGCTGTCTGCTCGGATTGTTCGTGCTGTTCTACACCGTCGACCTGATGACCAGCGCCGGCGACGTGCCGCGCGGCGTGCAGGTGGCCGGGATCGACGTCGGCGGCCTGTCCTATGCCGAGGCGGAAGCCAAGCTGCACACCGAACTCCAGCCGCGGCTGACCCGTCCGGTGGCGGTCCACGCCGGGGACGTCACCGGGACGCTCGTCCCCGCGGATTCCGGGCTCGGCCTCGACTGGCCCGGCACGCTCGCCCAGGCCGGGCACCAGCCGTGGAGCCCGCTCACCCGGCTGCTGTCGTTCTTCACCACCCGCGAGGTGGGCGTCGTGACGCGCAGCGACCAGCTCGAGGTGACCGACGCGGTCCAGCAGCTCGCCGGCAAGCAGCTCAACCATCCGCTGGTCGAGGGCAGCATCGGGTTCACGCCGAAGGAAAACAACGGGGTCACCGCGTATGCGGTCGAGCCGCGACAGGGCCAGGAGCTGTCCGACGTCCCGGCCGCGGTGCAAGCCGTGGTCGCCGACTGGCTTTCGCCGCGCGGGGTCACGGTGAAGATGGCGGTGACCCCGCCCCAAACCACCTCCGCTGACGTGCACCGGTTGCTGGACACCGTGGTCGCGCCCGCGGTCGCCGCGCCGGTGGTGCTGCACGGCGAGGGCAAGGACAGCACGCTGGAGCCGTCCGCGATCGCGTCGTCGTTCCAGTTCCAGCCCAACGGGGGCGGCGGGCTCGAACTGCGAATCGACCAGGAGAAGCTGCGCGCGGCCGTCCAGCCGGATCTGGCGTCCACCGAGGCGAACGGCAAGGACGCGCAGATCACCCTCGACTCCGGCGTTCCGGCCGTCACCCCGTCCGAAGACGGGCGAAAGATCAACTGGGCCAACACTTTCAAGACCCTCACCGCGGTGCTCGGCAAGCCGGCCGGTCGCGACCTGCCGGTCGCCTACGACCAGAAACACCCGACGCTGACCACCGACGGCGCGAACGCGCTTGGCGTCAAGGAGGTCATCGGCGAGTACACCACCGGCGGGCTCAGCGGTCCGGCCGCGGACAACGTCGCCACCCTCGCCGGACGCATCAACGGCGTCCTCGTGAAGCCGGGAGAATCGTTCAGCCTCAACGACTATCGCGGCGGCGGGTACGCGTCCGCGCCGGTCGACGAGGACGGGACCGGGCCGTCGGTGACCGGCGGCGGGCTGTCGCAGCTTTCGTCCACTTTGTACAACGCGGCCTACCTGGCCGGCCTCGGCGACGGCGGCCACGCGGCGCACGACCACTTCATCGACCGCTACCCCGCGGGTCGCGACGCGGCGGCTGTGGACAGTTCCGGCAATGCCGTGGACCTCAAGCTGGCCAACAACGATCCGACCGGCTTCGTGATCCAGGCGAGCGCCAGCGGCGGTTCGGTGACGGTGAAGATCTGGGGCACCAAGCACTTCCGCGTCGAAGGCCGCAGCGGCGCGCCGTCGAACCAGGTGCCGCCGCCGGTGCAGCTGGGGCCTGGTCCGGACGGTCAGTGTCACGCGTCGCCGGGCGCGTCCGGGTTCACCGTCAGCGACACCCGGGTGTTCTACGACCTGGCCAGCGGCGGCGAGGTCCGCGAGGAAAGCCGCAGCACGACGTACTCGCCGCAGCCGATCGTCATTTGCTGAGCCGCGCCGGGGCTTTCGACCGCCAGGACTCGGTGAGCAGTTCGCGCAGCTGCTGCGGATCGACGCGGTCGAGGTGCACGAGGATCGAGCCGTGCCCGTCGTAATGCGGCGTGGTGAAGAAGGCCGGATCGCCGGACGCGAGCAGCGCGGCCTTCTCGTCGAGCCCGACGAACAGCACCAGCCCGCCTTCGGCCTCGGTGCGCAGCCGTGCGTAACCCTTGCCCGCCACCTTGAGCGCGGGGGTGCGATACCAGGTCGCCACCTCGGTTTCCGGCAGCTCTTCCTGCGCCCACGCGGTCACGTCGTCCCAGGTCGTCGTCATGCCGTCCATCGTGGCCCGGCAGCGGCGAGTTGTCTTGGAGAAACGAGAGGAGCCCCCGCCCGGGAGGGCGAGGGCTCCTGGAGCGCCGCGGGTTACGGAGTCGCGGTGATCCGGTCCGCGGGCGGCGGAGCGATACCCGGGTGCGCGCCGAGGTAGGCGATGAACGCGTCCAGGTCCACCGGCCCGCCCGCGAGGTCGGTGCCCTTGGTGAACTCGGTGAACCCGTCCCCGCCCGCGGCGAGGAAGTTGTTCACCGACACCCGGTACTTGGCCGCCGGGTCGACCGGCGTGCCGTTGACCGTGATGTTCGAGACCCGCGAGCCGACCGGAGCGGCCGCCGAATACGTGTAGTGCAGCGACTTCGAGATCTGCAGGATCTTGGTGCCGCCGGACTGGCCCCACTGCTGTTCCAGCACGTTCTTCAGGTTCGCGCCGGTGAGCGTGATCGTCTGCATGATGTTCGAGAACGGCTGCACGGTGAACGCCTCGCCGTAGGTGACGACGCCGTCGCCTTCCCCTGCCGACGACGACTTGTACGTCAGGTCGGCGCGGATGCCGCCCGGGTTCGTCATCGCGATCACGGCGTTGTTGGACTTGGTCGCTTCGAGCTGGGCGTCGGCGATCACGTCGCCGAGCGGCGATTCGCCGGACGGCCCGCCCGCCGCGGGCAGGTCCGCGGTGATGGTGCCGACCTGCTTGTTCGCGATCGGCGCGGCCTTCGTCTTGGCCTCGTCGACGAGCTTCGTCACGGCCGGGTCCGGCGTGACGTCGCGGGTGACGATCTCGTTGTGCGCCTTGGTCTGCGACCGGACCACGTCGCGCGTGCGCCGGTCGATCTTCAGGTCGACGACCGACAGCAGCCTGCCGAACGACGCGCCCTGGATCACCGGACGCGGCTGGCCCGCCGGGTCGTTGATGACGCAGTTGTACTGCTGGTGGCTGTGCGCGGTGAAGATCGCGTCGACCTTCGGCGTCACGTTCTTCGCGATGGCCGAGGCGTCGCCGTCCGGCTGCACCTTGCAGTCGTTCGGGCCCGCGCCCGGCAGCGCCTCGTCGCCCTGGTGCAGCAGCACGACCTGGGCTTTCACGCCGAGCCGGTCGAGGATGTTCGCGGTGCGGTTGATCGCCTCGACCTCGTCGCCGAACTTGAGGCCCTTGATGGCTTCCGGCGTCACGACCGACGGCAGGTCCTTGAGCGTCGCGCCGATGACGCCGACCGGGACGCCGCCGGAGTACTGGATGGTGAACGGCAGCAGCGCGGGCAGCCCGTTGTCGAAGTACACATTGGACCCGAGCAGCGGGAACCGCGCGCCGTCGTAGGTCTTGCGGAACTGGCAGCCGTCGGTCTTGTTGCAGCCGCCGAACTGCATGCGCAGCAGTTCCTGGTACCCCTCGTCGAACTCGTGGTTGCCCACCACGGACGCCTTCACGCCGAGTTCGTTGAGGAAGTCCATGGTCGGTTCGTCGTGGAACAGCGCCGAGATCACCGGCGACGCGCCGATGTTGTCGCCCGAGGACAGCACCATCGAATTGCGCACCTGCGCCTCGAGCTGCTTGACGTGCGTCGAGAGGTAGGCCGCGCCGCCCGCGTCCACCTTGCTCCCGTCCGGGAGCGTGATCTTCCCGCTCGACCCGGACGGCGGTTCGAGGTTCCCGTGCAGGTCGTTGAACGCGATGATCCGGACGTCGGCGGTCTGCGCGGCATCGGCGGGCGCGCTCGTGACGGCCACGGTGGCCAGTGCGGCCGCGGCGGTGGCCGCGAGCCTGGTGAAGAGCTTCATGTTTCCTCCGGGGTTCGCGCCCGCCTGACCCCTGATGCGGACGCCCGGCGAAGCAGTCTGCCCAAATCGGACGGTCCTGACCAGGGCGGAACGGCCGGTACCGGGTGAAAGTTTCGGTAACGTTCGCCCGCGCCGCGCCGATCAGTGCGTTGGGTGCCGAGGGGGACAAAATGGAACTGCAGCTCGTTGTGCTGACGCTCGCCGTCGTGCTCTTGCTGATCGCCGGCACCGTCTTCGCGGCCTGGCGCTCGGAGCGGGTGGACCAGGACGACGAACCGCCTTCGGGCGAGCGCTGACCGATCGGTCGGCGCGTACTCGGCCATCTGGCCGATCCGTGGTCCAAACCGTCGGGCTCTTCGACCGAAGTGCCGCGGCGGCAAGATCAATAGCGTTCTAGGTATGACGAACGCACAGGTCACCGCCCTGCAGTACGGGTTCATCGGG
Source organism: Amycolatopsis sp. CFH S0740 (assembly GCF_004522315.1). Lineage (NCBI taxonomy): Bacteria > Bacillati > Actinomycetota > Actinomycetes > Pseudonocardiales > Pseudonocardiaceae > Amycolatopsis > Amycolatopsis sp. CFH S0740. The sequence continues at coordinate 407,074 of NZ_SDLS01000003.1, forward strand.
TTCCTCGCGGTATGGGCGACGATCCTGGTCCCGCAGCTCGTGCTTCAGTTCGCACGCCACGGCCGCCCGCGGTTGCGCGGCCTCGCGACCACGGCGGCGGTCGTCTTCTACGCGTGCATGGCGCTGGCGGTCGTCTTCCTGCCGTTGCCCGGCCCGCACAGCAGGCGGCTGGAGCAGACGGTGCAGCTGGAGCCGTTCCAGTGGATCGCGGACATCCACACCGAGCTGGTGAAACACGGTCTGTCGGCGGCGGAATGGTTCACCACCCAGACGTTCCAGCAGGCGGCGATGAACGTGCTGTTGTTCGTCCCGCTCGGTTTCTTCGCCCGGGTGCTGTGGCGCCGCGGCCTGGTCGGCGCGCTGGCGATCGGTTTCGCGGCCTCACTGGCCGTCGAGATCACCCAGCTCACCGCGAACTTCGGGACCGCGCCGTTCGTCTACCGGATTTTCGACGTCGACGACCTCATGACCAACACCTTCGGCTCCGGTCTCGGCTGGCTGGCCGGCGCGCTGCTGCTCGCGCTCCGGCCGATCTCTTCAACCCTCCGCGTGGAGCCTGCCCGGAGCGAGCGGATCGACCTCGCCGAGACGCGCTAACCGGGCTCGTCTCGCGATCGCGGCTTGGCGCGCGGCGCGGCGGTCTTCCAGGATCACGATCAACGAGGCGATGGCGATGATCAGTGCTACCAGGCCGAGCACTAGCCACAGTTGCATGTGCTCTCCTCATCGACGCCGTTGTGCGAGAGATCACACAGGCTACCGAGCCCGGCGCCGGGTTGGCTACCCCGCGTTCGAAGGTCGTGCGGAGAACCAATCCCGCTCAGCGGTGACCCAGCGCCCGAACTTCAGCCCGGCTTGGGCGAGCGCTGGTTCGAGAGGGAAGTTTTCGCAGGTGAAGGGCTGTTTCCAGGTTCGATCGCCGAGCGAGTACGCGACGGTGGCGGAGAGCCGGTCGCCGTCGCGGCGGACGTCTTCGAGGGCGATGCGCACGTCGCCCAGCTGCCCGCCCGAACCGTCGGCGACCTGATCGAACCAGGCGGGCGGATGCCATTCGACCAGCAACTGCCCGTCCGGAGCCAGATGCCGCCGCGCCGCCGCCAGCAGCGCCTGCCGATCCGGCCCGTTGACCAGGTGGCTGCCGAGCACGACGACCGGGAACCGCCGGTCCAGCTGCAGCTCATCGATGCGCGCGCGGACGGTCTCCGCGCCCGCGACGTGCGCGAGCATCTCCGCCGATTCGTCGACCGCGACCACCGGATGTCCGAGCGCGAGCAGCGGATGCGTCACGCGGCCCGTTCCGCAGCCGAGTTCAAGCACCGCGGCACCAGCCGGGATCGCACCGTGAATCACCTCGGGCTCGCCAGCGGCGGGCAGCTCCAGATACAGGTCGACCGGGCAGCCGTCAGGCGTCACGCTCATACCGCTCAGCTTGCCGGGAAACTGGACCCATGCCCGCCAAACCCACCAAGGCCGAACAAGCTGCCGCGCACGGGACCACCATCCCGGACGTCCTGGCCCCGCACCTGAACGTGCTGTTCTGCGGCATCAACCCCGGCCTTTACTCCGGTGCGCTCGGCCTGCACTTCGCCCGTCCCGGCAACCGCTTCTGGCCCGCGCTGCACGCCAGCGGGTTCACCCCGCGCCTGCTGGACCCGAGCGAACAGGACGAACTCCTCGACCTCGGCCTCGGCATCACCAACGTCGTGGCCCGCACCACCGCTCGCGCCGACGAGCTGACCGACGACGAACTCCGCGAGGGCGGGCAGATCCTGACCGAGAAGGTCGAGAAGTACCGTCCGCGCTGGCTGGCAGTGGTGGGAATCACCGCCTACCGCGTCGCGTTCGGCGATCGGCGGGCCGCGGTCGGGCCGCAAGACCGGACAATCGGGACGACTCGGGTGTGGCTGCTGCCCAATCCGAGCGGTCTGAACGCCCATTGGACCCCGAAAACGCTCGCCGGGGAGTTCGGTCGGCTGCGCGCACAGGCGGTCATCGGAGATTCACCCGAGCAGGTAAACCCTCAGTAGAGCTAACCCAGTCGGGCGGACCCTCGCTGCGCCGTTCCCCCGCATTTCCCGGCCGATTTTCTACTCAGAGTTTGCCGCGACCAGCCGTTACGGCCATGAGGGGGAAACCGCGTCACAAGCTGCTCTCGGCGGAGTCGAACCAGGGACAAGGTGTCGTTCCCGGCCGGTTCCGGCAGGGGGGACCGGCGGGCACGCCGAGGGGGCGTGCCGGTCACCGGGAGCGACCGAGATGGACGGAGGCCCGAGATGCGTGGCATCGAGCCCCACCGAACGCCCATGTCGGCCGGTCAGCCAGCCGGCGGTCGAAGCCTGGGAGTCGCGGTCGTCGACCCGATCCCGATTTTCCGCGAGGGCATCGCGGCGATGGTGCACCGCACGCTGGGCCTGCACTGGTCCGGCCAGGCGGCGAGCCACCACGCGGCGATGCAGTTGTGCGAGCAGGTCCGTCCGGACGTCGTGATCCTCGACTCCGCGCTGGACCCCAACTGCCATCTCGCGAAGCTGCTCAACGCGGGCGATCCGGCACTCGTGCTGGTCACCCTAGTGCGCGACACCAACCGCACCCAGCAGTACCTCGCGGCCGCCATCGGGGCAGGTGCGCACGCCATCGTTCCGCGTGCGGTCGATTCCCGGCGGCTCGCCGAGGCGGTCCGGCGCGCGCACCACGACCGGCGCTACATCGACCCGGCGCTGTCCGCGCTCACCGCGCGGCCCAAACGCGAGCCGTCGCCAAGAGCCGCTCCGGTCGACGGGCACCTCGTGCAGCCCAAGGGCGCCATGCCGCTGTCCCGACGCGAGTACCAGGTTTTGCAGCTCGTCGCCGAAGGGCTGGAGAACTCGGGGATCGCGAAGCTGCTCTTCCTGTCCGTGGAAACCGTGCGGACCCACGTGAAGAGCATTCTGCGCAAGCTCTCCGCCCGCGACCGGACACACGCGGTGACCATCGCGTTCCGCAGCGGCATCCTGGTCCCCCAGCTCGACGACAGCGCCGGGCCGCCGGCCGTGCAGGAGGCCGTGGCGCGCGGCACGCGGTGAGCCCGGCCCCCTGGTCGACCTGTCATTCCGAGCGAATATCCACCCCCTGGAAGGGCGGATTCGCTTGCTCTGGTTACTGGTAGGTAATATCCTGATGTTACCGGCGAGTAAGGGAGCCAGTGCCCGGCCGGAAAGCCGAACACGACACGGAGTGACGACATGGGCCACTACAAGAGCAACGTCCGAGACCTGGAGTTCAACCTCTTCGAGGTACTCGGCGTGCAGGAACGGCTCGGGAAGGGCGTGCTCGCCGAATCGGACGAGGAGACCGCCCGCGGCGTGCTGTCGGAGCTGAACAACCTCGCCACCGGCCCGCTCGCCGAGTCCTACGCCGACGCGGACCGCAACCCGCCGGTGTACGACCCCAAGACGTTCAGCGTGACGATCCCCGACTCGTTCAAGAAGAGCTACCAGGCGCTCGTCGACGGCGAATGGTGGCGGCTCGGCCTCACCAATGAGCTGGGCGGCTTCGGCCTGCCCCCGACGGTGCAGTGGGCCGCGGCCGAGCTGATCCTCGGCGCGAACGCCCCGCTGTTCATGTACCTGGCGGGTCCGAACTTCGCCATGATCGTGGACAAGAACGGCACCGAAGAGCAGAAGCACTGGGCTCAGCTGATGATCGACCGCGGCTGGGGAGCCACCATGGTGCTCACCGAGCCGGACGCCGGTTCGGACGTCGGCGCCGGCCGCACCAAGGCGGTCAAGCAGGAGGACGGCTCCTGGCACATCGACGGCGTGAAGCGGTTCATCACCTCGGCCGAGAACGACATGGTCGAGAACATCATGCACCTGGTGCTGGCCCGTCCCGAGGGTCCCGGCATCGAGACCAAGCCGGGCACCAAGGGCCTGTCGCTGTTCCTGGTCCCGAAGTTCCACTTCGACTCCAAGACCGGCGAGCTGGGCGAGCGCAACGGCGCCTTCGTCACCAACATCGAGCACAAGATGGGCATCAAGGTGTCCACCACGTGCGAGCTGACCTTCGGCCAGCACGGCACCCCGGCGAAGGGCTGGCTGCTCGGCGAGGTGCACGACGGCATCGCGCAGATGTTCCAGGTCATCGAGTACGCCCGGATGATGGTCGGCACCAAGGCGATCGCCACGCTGTCCACCGGTTACCTGAACGCGCTCGAGTACGCCAAGGAGCGCGTGCAGGGCGCTGACCTGCCGAACATGCTGAACAAGGCCGCGCCGCGCGTCACGATCACGCACCACCCCGACGTGCGTCGTTCGCTGATGCTGCAGAAGGCGTACGCCGAGGGCCTGCGCGCGATCTACCTGTACACCGCGTCGTTCCAGGACCAGCTGTGGACCGGCGAGGGCGACGAGGCCGCGCTGAAGCTCGCGCACGGCGTCAACGACCTGCTGCTGCCGATCGTCAAGGGCGTCGGCTCCGAGCGCGCCACCGAGCAGCTCGTGCAGTCGCTGCAGACGCTGGGCGGTTCCGGCTTCCTGCAGGACTACCCGATCGAGCAGTACATCCGCGACGCGAAGATCGACTCGCTGTACGAGGGCACCACGGCGATCCAGTCGCTGGACTTCTTCTTCCGCAAGATCGTCCGCGACAAGGGCCAGGCGCTCGCGTTCGTCGCGGGCGAGATCACCAAGTTCATCGAGTCCGAGGCGGGCAACGGCCGGCTCAAGAACGAGCGCGCGCTGCTCAAGCAGGCGCTCGAGGACACCCAGGGCATGCTGGGCTCGCTGATCGGCTACCTGACCTCGTCGCAGGAAGACCCGCAGAACATCAACAAGGTCGGCCAGCACACCGTGCGGCTGCTGATGTCGGTCGGCGACCTGCTGGTCGGCTGGAAGCTGCTGCAGGGTGCCGAGGTCGCGCTGGCCAAGCTCGACAACGGCGCGTCGGCCAAGGACAAGCCGTTCTACGAGGGCAAGCTGGCGGTGGCGTCGTTCTTCGCGAAGAGCGTGCTGCCGGAGCTGACCTCGCGCCGCGCCATCGTGGAGGCCGCGGACAACGCGCTCATGGAGATCGACGAAGCCGCGTTCTGATCGCACTGGCTGGAAAAATGCCCCGCTCCGCACCCGGACCGGGGCATTTTTCGTGCTTCCGGTGGCGGTGGCCCCATGCGGGCGGTAAGCCGGGTTTGAACCCACGGGTTCCGGGCTAAACCGGTCGGGCCCGGTCCTCTCGGCAGAAGGAGTTCGGCATGGCGGTTTCCGGCATCATCAGCGCGGTCGTGATCGGCCTGATCCTCGGCCTGCTCGGCAAGCTGGTCGCACCTGGCAAACAATCCATCCCGATCTGGCTGACGATCATCGTCGGCATCGTGGCCGCGTTCGTCGGCACCGCGATCGCGCGCGGCATCGGCTACGCGGACACCAAGGGCATCGACTGGCTGGAAATCATCACCCAGGTCGTGCTCGCCGCGATCGGCGTGACGCTCGCCGCGAGCCTGTGGGGCAAGCGGCAGGTCAAGAGCTAGCTCAGTCGTTCAGTTCCGGCTCGAGCAGGCTCATCAGATACATGTCGTGGTACTGGCCGTCGGGCCCGCGATGGCATTCGCGGTGCCTGCCGTCCTCCACGAACCCGACCTTGCGGTAGACGTGCCGGGCGCGCTCGTTCTCGGCGACGACCCAGAGCGCGATCAGGTGCAGCCGCATCACGTTGAACCCGTAGCGGCACATGAGTTTCAACGCCTCGGTGCCGTACCCGCCGTCCCAGTGGTCGGTCTCGCCGATGTAGATGTCCAACTCGGCGCGGCCGATCTCTGGGCGCGCGTCCCGCAGGTCGACGACGCCGATCAGCTTGCCCGCTTCGAGGGATTCGATGCCGAGCACGACGTTCTCGTACGTGTTCACCGGGCGGTCCTCGCCCCGTTTGCGCAACTGCGCGAGGGAACGCGGGTAATCGGCGGTCATGTACCGGCCGATCTCGGGGTCGTGGATCCAGCGGTAGATCGATTCGGCGTCCGACGGTTCGATCGCCCGCAGCCGGACCAGCTTCCCCGTGAGCATCCGCGCTCCCCCTCATTCTCGTTTCAGCACAAGGAAATCCGTGACGCCGACCAGTCCGAGGAACTGCCGCACCCCGGGCGGCATCGGCCGGCGCGATTCATCATGCACGAGTTCCGGATCGCGCACGCGGTATTTACGGCCGCGCGTGATCAGCTCCGCCTCGCCCGCGGCGCGGACGTTGCGGACCCAGTCCGCGTCCGGTCCGTAGGTGAGCGCGACGACGAATCCGTCGTCGGTGCGGAAGACGTTGAGCGGGGTGCGGAATTCGCGGCCGGACTTGCGGCCGCGGTGCACGATCACCCCGAATCCGGGCAGTTTGTCGGCGAAGGGTTTCGTGACCCGGTTGGTGACCACGCGGTTGAACCGGGCGAGACGTTCGGGCAGCACCATGCCGCCGAGCATAATCCAACGTGCGTGGAATTTCCTGCCGGAGACGCGCTGTGCACCTGAGCGGGCGGGTCTGGTGGGATGGGCGCGCACGTGGACACGAGGTGGGGAGCGGGTATGTCCGAGGACTGGCCGATGGGGCAGGAACCGCACGCGGCGGTGCTCGTCGCGCGCGGGCTGATCGAGCATCCGGAGCAGCTCGATCACGTGCTGCTCGACGACGAGGAAGGCTGGTTCGTCAGCGACGGCACGGAGTTCGGCGAGGATCCGGAGCTGGACGAGGAACAGTTCGCCACGATGTGCCTGCACGACGTCGTGGAGCTGCTGCCGCAGCTGTCGGCGCTGGGGAAGCTGCCCGCCGGGATGGGCGCGGAGTGGGACGCCGGCAACGCGTCCTGGGTGCTGATTTCGCCGCTCGTGCCGAGCGATGACGACGAGGCCCGCGCGTACCGGGAGGCGCGCGCCGCCGCTTGGCCGCACGCCGGGTCGCCGATGGACGAGGTGAACCTCAGCCTGGGGTTGATGGAGATCAGCACCGCGCCGGACGCACCCGCGCGCGGCGTGCGGTACGTCAGCCGGGAAGAAGACGGCACGTGGATGTTCGTCGGCTTCGAGGTGCCGGATCCCGACGAGCAGACCGAGGTCGAGGTTGACACCCTGGAGCTCGGGCACGTGGCGCAGCTGTACCCGGAGGTGGTCGAACTGCTGGACGCGGAACCGGGCGAGGTGTTCTTCCGCGAGGCTCCGGATGCCGAGTGGCTGCACGTAATCGACGACGGGGAGTGAGCATGTCCGAGCAATGGCCGCTGCGACAGGACCCGGAATCCCCGGTGATCATCGCGCACGACCTGGTGGATCACCCGGAGAATCTGGCCTTTGTCGTCCTGGACGATGACGACGACTGGTTCATCAGCGACGGCGCCGAGTTCGAAGAGGACATGGAGGTCAACCGCCAGCTGTTCGGCGCGACGGCCCTGCGCGCGGCGGTGACCCTGTTGCCGCACCTGGTCGCGCTGGCCGACGTGCCGCCCGGGATGGCCGCGGACTGGGACCCGGACCGTCGCACCTGGCTGCTCAGCTCGGTGTCGGACTCTGACGACCTGGACGAGGATCTCGTGCACCAGGAGGCCCGGATCGCCGCCTGGACGCACCCCGGGTCGCCGCTGGAAGAAGTCCAGCTGAGCACCGGGTTGACCGAAATCGGCACGACCGCCGACGCGCCGGCGCGGGCAGTCCGCCAGGTCGTGCGCGAGCAGGACGGCACGTGGCTGTTCGTCGGCTTCGAGGTCCCCGAAGCGGAGGATTTCGAGGTGGAGGGCCTGGAACTGGAACACGTCGTGCAGCTGTACCCGGACGTCGTACCGGCTCTGCTCGCCGCGCCGGGCCAGGTGTTCGACCGCGCGGAGCCGGGCGCGCCGTGGGAATTGGTGGAAGGCTGACGTCCTTTGTGGACTGTCTGAAATCGCAGACGCTTTCCGGGAGTCGTTGGTTGGGCGGTCCGGGCCGGATCAGTTCTACTGTGCCGACCCGCTCGCACGCGGGCCACTGATTTCGGGAGGTTCCGTCGATGACGACGAAGTCCGGGGACGGTTTGAGCCGCCGGTTGAACGGCAGGCACATCCGGTTCATCGCCCTAGGTTCGGCGATCGGCACCGGATTGTTCTACGGCTCCTCGGACACGATCGCCAAGGCCGGACCGTCGGTGCTGCTCGCGTATCTCATTGGCGGCGCGGCGATTTTCTTCGTGCTGCGCGCTTTGGGCGAAATGGCCGTCAACGATCCCGCGCCCGGTTCTTTCGGCGAATACGCACGGAAGCACCTGGGTCCCTTGGCAGGTTTCCTGACCGGCTGGACGTACGCGTTCGAGATGGTGATCGTTTGCGTCGCCGATGTCACGGCTTTGGCTGTGTACATGGGATTCTGGTTCCCCGATGTGCCACGGTGGATCTGGGTAGTGCTCACGATCCTGGTCATCGCCGCCGCGAACCTGGTGAGCGTACGGGTTTACGGTGAACTGGAGTTCTGGTTCACGCTGGTCAAGGTAGTCGCCATCGTAGCGATGATCCTCGGCGGCGCGGCAATCCTGATCTTCGGCCTGGGTTCGAGTTCCGGCAGCGTAACCAACCTCTGGTCCCACGGCGGCTGGTTCCCCAAGGGGGTAAGCGGTTTCATCGCTTCGTTCGCCTTGGTGATGTTCGCCTTCGGCGGTACGGAGATTTTGGGCCTCACCGCCGCCGAATCCGAAGACCCGCGCACCGCCATGCCAAAAGCGGTCAATACGGTCCCCGTCCGGGTTTTGCTTTTCTACGTGGCGACCCTGGCGATCATCATGATGCTGAACCCGTGGAACACGATCAGCACTTCGGGAAGCCCCTTCGTCCAAATCTTTGCCGGCCTGGGATTGCATTCTGCCGCAACGGTTTTGAACATCGTCGTGGTGACCGCGGCGTTGTCCGCGATCAACAGCGACATCTTCGGTGCCGGCCGAATGATCTATGGCCTGGCTCGACGCGGCCAAGCCCCCGCTGTGATGGCACGGGTTACGCGTAATGGCATCCCGTGGATGACCGTCCTGGTGGTTGCTGCTGCCCTGAGTTTGGCTGTTGTCTTGAACTATCTGTTGCCGAACAGTGCTTTCCTGCTGATCGCTTCGGTGGGCACCTTCGCGACGGTGTGGGTTTGGTTCATGATCCTGCTTACGCACTACCGCTCGCGACGTCGCTCGTCTGCCGCTGATCTGGAGTTCCCGGTGCCGTTTTGGCCGGTGGGCCAGGTTCTGACGATGGTGTTCATGGTGTTCATCTTCGTGGTGATGGCGTTCGCCGAGGACACCCGCCTGGCGCTGCTCGTCGGGGTCGTGTGGCTGGCGGTGTTGTGCGGGCTGTTTTGGTTCCACCGCAGGGTAACGCCGTCGGAGCCGAAGGAAGACGCGATGTCCGAGGCCGGATAACGCGAGCACCGTCAAGTCGGGCGGGTGGTGTCGTAACCAGCCAGTAGGGCAACGCTTACGGGGCCCTGACCGTGATCCTCGCCCTGGCCTCCGACCTGGGGCCGAGCCTCTTCCGGTTGATGCGTAGAGCTGCTCAAGTGCACCCGCAGTAGCGATTGCGTACTTCGCGTTCGTCGGAATTGTGTGTGGTTGCAGCTAGGATGGTGGCATGGCGACTAGCGAAGCCCCTGATCCGGGCGCTCCTCGTGAAGAGGCTCGACGCCTCCTCGAGGCGGTTCCCGACGAACGGGTATCCGCTGCGTTGGCGGCGCTTCGGCAGCTGGCGGAGGTGTCACCAGACGCTGAACCGCCGCGTCGGCGGTTTCGCACGGTAGGCGTGTTCGAAGGTGAACATGACCTAGGCCGGCGCGCCAAGGAAGTGGCCCGTCGAGAGCTTGGCAGCGGATCGGGCAAATCGGCGTGATCCTGGTCGACACTGGAGTCGTGGTCGCCATGGGCAACCGGCGCGATGACGACCACGAACGCTGTACCGAACTCCTGGCTTCGACTCTAGAGCCACTGATCTTGCCGGAGCCGCTGCTTGTGGAAATTGGCTACATGCTTGGCTCGCGTGCCGGCGCTTCAGCGGAAGCCGATTTTCTTCGCGACGTCGCTGACGGGCTCTACACCGTCGAGTCCATGATGCTCGCCGATATCGCGCGGGCAGCCGACCTTGTGGAGAAGTACGCGGATCTCCCGTTGGGAACCGCCGATGCGTGCGTCATCGCACTGGCTGAGCGGCTCGGCATTACGCGGGTGGCAACCCTCGATACGCGTCATTTCTCGGTTGTCAAGCCAAGGCATATTTCGTCGTTCACCCTACTGCCTTCCTAGTGTCTTCGGCAGAGACAAGAAGGCCGCAGCGAAGACTGTGTCGGATAAATCGTTCCGCCCCGTAGATCACCTCTTGAGAGGCTGCTCGTCTCAGATCACGACTCCGACCCAGGGCAGGCTCAGCTCCGTGCAGATGCGCCACACGCCCGACTTTGATGAGGGCGAATGAGCGATACGAGTTGCGGCGCGGACGGTCTCCTCCGGATCGTTAGCGGAGGACTGCCTCGCTTGGTCGACGCTAGTCCGCGGGCTCGCACGCGAGAAGTGAAGAGCGCAGATAAAGAAAGCCCCAGGTCTAAAGTGGACAACCACTGACCTGGGGCTTCTCTATGAGAGCGGATGACGGGAATCGAACCCGCGTATTCAGCTTGGGAAGCTGATGTTCTACCATTGAACTACATCCGCAGTGCTCCGCCAGCATACACAACCACGGCACCCCCATGTCCAGCGGGGCCACGCCTTGACGCTCCCCCGCCAAAGTGACAACACTTGTTGTCGACCCACGGTGCGGAGGTGCGCGATGGACGACCCCGAGATGTCTCCTGAGATGTTCCGGCAAGGCGGGTTCCGGCTGGCCGCCCGGAGCCGGGGTGCAACCGCCGACGAAGCGCAGCTCAAGCGGCTTCGCACCTTCGCGCAGCAGGAAGACGCCCTGGCCGACGCCGTCGTCGAGTGGCTGCATCGGGAGCCTCACCAGCAAAGCCGCGTCGACCAGGCGTTGGCGGGGGAACAGGTTCACCCGGAGTTGAAAGCCTTCATCGACCAGGTCGAGGCCACCCCGTACTGGGTCGACCAGCAAAGGCTCGTCCGCGGCGCGAAGGCCATCACCCGCACCGGGCTGCTCGGGCTTTTCCCGCTTGGCGACATGTCGCTCATGGGCGGCTACCTGGCCTCGCGCGCGACGAAATCCCTGGTCGGGACCGGGGAAATCGAGCACCGGGCACCGCGGCGGTTGGTGGAGACCGCCGCGTGGTGGATTGACGTCACCACGCCGGGGGCGCTCCAAAAGCACCGCACGGGGTATCAGGCCGCGCTCAGGATCCGGCTGGTGCACGCGCACGTCCGGCGTGCGATGAACCACCGGGCCGACTGGGATTACGAGCGGTGGGACCGGCCGGTCAATCAGGTCCAGACCGCGGGCACGCTCCTGCTCTTCTCGCTCGTCTACGTCTTCGGCACCCAGCTGCTCGGCCTCCGCTACACCGCCCGCGAGAAGGCCGACATCCTGCATCTTTGGCGCTACGTCGGCTGGCTGATGGGCGTCGCCGACGAGCTGCTGCCCGCGGATGAGGACGACGCCTGGCGGTTGCTCTGGATGCTCGCCGCCACCGAATTCATCCCTGACGACGACTCAATCCGGCTCGCCCGCGCCCTCGTCGACACGCACGCGGCGATCGGCGAGGGGCGCGGGGCGGCCGGGAAGGTGCTCGCACAGGTGAACGTCGGCGTGCATTCCGCGATCAGCCGGCTCGTGCTCGGGCGGGACAACGCCGACTTTCTCGGGCTGCCGGACAACCCGGTCGCGCAGGCCGCGGTGCTCGCCGCCGCGGGGGTGAATTACGCGGCGGAGACCGTGCGGCAGCTGGTGCCCGGTGCGACTGCGCTGCAGGAAGCGCTCGGCGCGTTCGGGCGGCGGCGGTACCTCAAGCGGATGGACGCGGTGTTCGGACGGAGGGGTGCCCCGGCCGCGCCTGCCCGCCCGATAGGCTGCATCCGTGCTGCTCAGTGACCGTGACCTCCGCAAAGAGCTCGACGCCGACCGTCTCGGCATCGACCCCTTCGACCCTGCCATGGTCCAGCCGTCCAGCATCGACGTCCGGCTCGACCGCTACTTCCGGGTCTTCGACAACAGCAAGTACACCCACATCGACCCGCAATTGCAGCAGGACGAGCTGACCTCGCTGGTCGAAAAAGAGGGCGACGAGCCGTTCGTGCTGCACCCCGGCGAGTTCGTGCTCGGGTCCACGTTCGAGCAGGTCCGGCTCGCCGACGACCTCGCCGGACGGCTCGAGGGCAAATCCTCCCTCGGCCGCCTCGGGCTGCTCACCCACTCCACCGCGGGCTTCATCGACCCCGGCTTCTCCGGGCACATCACGCTCGAGCTGTCGAACGTCGCGAACCTGCCGATCACGCTGTGGCCCGGGATGAAAATCGGCCAGCTGTGCATTTTCCGGCTGTCCAGCTCGGCGGAATTCCCGTACGGCTCCAGCGAGGCCGGCTCCCGCTACCAGGGGCAGCGCGGGCCGACGCCGAGCCGCGCGTACAAGAACTTCCACCGCGTCGACACCTGGCGCTAAGCCGCCTTCACCGGGGCCGCCCAGTCGATCCGGTGCTCCCACATGAACCGGTTCGGGTCGTCGGTTGCCGGTTTGCGCATCGCGCGCGTGATGAAGAAGTCCCGGAGCACCCGGCCGATCGGGCCGGGGGCTTTGGCGTCGCCGTTGCGTTTGCCTTGGGCCACAACGGCTTCCACTCGCTCGCGGCGCAGCGCCTCGAAGGTGGTCAACGCGGCCGCCGGGTCGGCGACGTCGCGCAGGCACATCGCGAGCGTCACCGCGTCCTCGATCGCCATCGCCGCACCCTGCCCGGCCGCCGGTGACGTCGCGTGCGCGGCGTCGCCGATGAGGCCGATCCGGCCGCGATGCCACACCGGGACCGTCGGGAAGTCGTACGTCGCCCACGGTTCGTAGATGTTTTCGCTGGCCTCGATGATCGCCGCGGCCGGAGTGCGGTCCGCGCGGACCAGGTCGAGCAGCCGCTTCCGCCAGCCGGGGCCGCGCATCGCGGCGAGGTCGGATTCGGTCGGTTCGCTGGCGTGCGGCACGTTCGCGAACCACCAGACCGCGCCGTCCGGGGCGAGCACGTGCGCGAAGAACGCCTTGCGGCCGAACACCATGTGCATGATGCCGGGCTCGTCGTCGAGGTCGAGGCCGCGGGCGAAACCGCCGGTGTTGAGCAGCGGCACGTACCGCGGCGACGGGGCGGAGGGATCCAGGATCCGGCGGACTGTCGACCGCAGCCCGTCCGCGCCGATCAGCAGGTCGCCGTGGGTTTTCGTGCCGTCGGCGAAGACCGCGGTGACGCCGTCCGCCGACTGTTCGGCACCGGTCAGCCGCTTGCCGAACTCCGTGCGCACGCCGCGTCTGACCGCTTCGTCGCGCAGCGTCACGTAGAGATCGGAGCGCAGGACGGTCTGGCTCACCGTGCCGTCCGGCAGCGCGCCGCCGAGCGGGAACTCGCTGAGCCGGCGCCCGTTGCCGAGCCCGAGCGTCATCCGCGGCGTGTCGAAACCCAGGTCTTTGACCAGCGGTTTCAGCCCTAACGGCGTCAGCGCGTCGAGGCCGTTCACGGCGAGCGTCAGGAACGCGCCGACCCCTTCCGCGCTGCGGTCGTACGCCTCGTACAGGACCGGTTCGTGCCCCACCTCGTGCAGCGCGATCGCGGTGATCGCCCCCGCGATGCCCCCGCCCGCGATCAAGATCCGTGCCATGATTCGGCCCTTCGAATATCTTGGAAAGTAATTCGTTCTATCGAACTAAATAGTCCGCTAGACTCCGGGGCATGTCAAGCGAACGCGAGGATCTGGTCGCTGAGCTGCTGCTTCGTGCGCGGGTGCTGTCGACCGAGACGGTCATGTTCCACACCGCGCTCGCCGAGCAGAACGGTCTTTCGCCGGTCGAGAGCAAGGTCGCCGACTACCTCGCCCGGCTCGGTCCGCTCACGCCGAAGGAGCTGGCCGAGTACGCCGGGCTCGCGCCCGCGTCGGTCACCGCGCTGGTCGACCGGCTCGAGCGCAAGGGCGTCGTCAACCGGATGCCGCATCCCGACGACCGGCGGAAGGTCCTCGTCCGGGTCGACCCGGCGAACGTCGAGCGCGTCGCGCCGCTGTGGGACTACATCGTCGCCGCGACGAAGTCGGTCGCGGCCGGCTACTCCGACGAGCAACTCCAAACGGTGATCGGTTTCCTCGATCAGGCGGCGGCGATCACCCACGAGTCAACCGTGCGTCTCACTCATCGCTCAGCGGAGTGAGGTAATCCCACTGCCGGGTAAGAAATCGCCGCGGCGTCACCGGATGGTGGAAAACTTGCCCGCATGGTTTCGGCCGGGAAACGTCTGCTCTTAGTCCTCGGCCTGGTGGCCACTCTGCTGACCCCCGCGGCGTATGCGGCACCCCGGCCGGCGCAGGAATTGCAGGTCACGGCGGTCGCCGAACCGCATCGGGTGCACGCGGGCGACCAGGTGACGTTCACGGTCAGCGTGACGAATCCGGCTTCCGTCCCGGTGTCCGATGTGGACGTCGTGGACGAGCGGAACCCGCAGTGCGGCAAGAAGATCGGCACCCTCGCTCCGGGGGCCAGTGCGCGTTATCAATGCACGTTCGCCGCGCCGGAGAAGGGGTTTGTCGCCACGGTCAAGGCGACTGGCGTGGGTTCCGGCGGGCAGCAGGTGTCGGCTTCGGCGGGCAGCAACGTCGATGTCCTCCGCCCGGCCCTGAAGTTGAGTCAACAGGTCGACAAACCGGCTTACCGTGCTGGCGATCAGGCGACCTTCACGCTCAAGACCAGCAACACCGGCGACGTTCCGCTGCACGACGTGACCATCGCCGACCCAGCGGTCCCCTCGTGCGCACGCGCCATCGGAGCCCTTGCGCCGGGCCAATCGGTGGTGGGCACCTGCACGGCAACCGTGCCGCTGCCGAACGGAACTCGCGCGGCCGTGAAGGGCATCGACCCGCTCGGCAAAGTCGTCAGCTCGACCGCGGACGCGAAAGTCCCCCTCATCACGCCCGCGATCTCCGTTTCCAAGGAGGCTGTCCCGCCGGTGGTGCACGGCGGGGACCAGGTCGCCTGGAAGATCACCGTGCGCAACACCGGTGACAGCCCGCTCAACCCGGTCGACGTCACCGACGACCTGACTCCGGAGTGCTCGCGGTCCTTCGGCGTACTGACGCCGGGCACCCAGCAGACCTACTCCTGCACCGCGAAACCCGCGCTCACCACCACAAACAGCGTCACCGCCACGGGTACGGACGCCACCGGCCGACCGGTCACGGCCAAGTCCTCGGCCACCGTCACGGTGATCCATCCGGCCCTCGCGGTCACCGCTGCCGCCTCCCCCGCGCAGGTGCGCGAGGGGGACCGTGTCACCTTCGCTGTCACCGTGCGCAACACCGGGGACGTGCCGCTCGACGACGTCGCGGTGGCCGACGACAACGTGCCCGGTTGTGTCCGCAAGTTCGGCACGTTGGCACCCAATGCGGTCGAGGCGTACAAGTGCGAACAGTTAGCTCCGGCGGACGACGTGACGAATACCGTTGTCGCGACTGGCAAAGATCAGCTCGGAACGACACAGCGCGCGACCGCGGAGGCGCGGATCGATGTGGTTCACCCGACGTTGGAAGCCACCGTCGCCGCCGCGCCCGCGCAGGTGCGCGAGGGGAACCGTGTCACCTTCACGGTCACGGTAAGCAACACTGGCGACGCCGAGTTCCATGACGTTACCGTGGCAGACGACCGGGTCGCGGAATGCGCGCGAACCCTCGGGACCGTTGCCGCACAAGGAAAGCAGACGTTCACCTGCACCACGGTCGCCGGAACGCAAGGCTTCACGAACGACCTGACCGTCACCGGCACCGACCCGACCGGCCGTCCAGTCACCGCAAAGGCGAGCGCGTCGTTCACCGTGCAGCATCCGGCAGTCACCTTGACCGCGACTGTCCAAGGTGGACCGTTCCGCGAAAACGACTCCATCGCAATCCATGTCGTCGTGGCGAACACCGGCGACGTGCCGCTCACCGGACTGGCCGTCACGACGATGGCCCGTGCCGAAGGTTGCGCACAACAGCACGACACCCTCGCCCCCGGAGCCAACTGGACGTTCGACTGCACCACCACCGCACCGGGCGCCGACGTGACAGAAGCACTGCAGGTCACCGCGAAACCGCCGGTCGGAACGCCGGTGACGGCGGCGACGGAGGCAGCAATCGACGTGATCCACCCGCTCGTCACGCTCGCGCAGAGCGTGGCGCCGACCGTCGTGCGCCCGGGTGAACCCGCGACGTTCACCCTGACCGTCACGAACGCCGGCGACACCGAACTCCGCGACACCCAGGTCGCCGACCCGAATGTCCCGGAATGCGCGAAGCGGCTGGGAACCCTTGCCCCGCAGGCAAAGCAGACCTACACCTGCACTCGGCCCGCGACGGACGACCTCACCAGCGACGCGACGGTCACCGGCACCGACCCGTCCGGCCGCCCGGTCACCGCGAACGCGAGCGCACACGTCGACGTCATCCACCCCGCCGTCCAGCTCACCCAAACTGTCGCGCCGACGCAGGTGCGCGAAGGGGACGAAGTCACCTTCACGATCACCGTGCGCAACAGCGGAGACGTCCCGCTGGCCAAGGTGTCCATTGTGGACGAAAAGACCCCCGGCTGTGCCCGCGACTTCCCCACCCTGGCTGTTGGCGAAGAACAGCACTGCACCTGCACCACGAAAGCCGGGCATGACGGTTACTCGAACACCGCGAAGGTGACCGCCGCAGACCCGATCGGCGGCACGGTCACCGCCACCGCGGACGCTGCGTTCACCGTCGTGCACCCGGGATTGTCGTTGACGAAGACCGTGCACGGCGGACCCTTCCGCGCCGGCGACCCGGTCACCTTCACCATCACCGCGACCAACACCGGCGACGCCCCGCTGACCGCCGTCAAGGTCACCGACCAGGGCCCATGCGCGAAAGCCCTCGACACCCTCGCCCCGAAAGCGAACAAAACCTACGACTGCACCATCCCCGCCCCGGCCGACGACGCGGTCAGCACCGCGCACGTCGCCGGCACCCCGCCGGTCGGCCCGCCGCTCACCGCGTCCGCTGACGCGCACATCGACGTGATCCATCCCGCGCTCACCGTGCTGACCTCGGCGAACCCGACCGTCGCGCGGGTCGGCGACCCTCTCACCGTGACGGTCTCCGTCACCAACACCGGCGACGTCCCGCTCACCGCGGTGACCAGCACTGATCCCGCGTGCCCGAAGAAGTTCGACCGCCTCGAACCCGGTGCCGCGCAGAGCTACCAGTGCACGGTGAAGGCCAAACCGGACGACTTCGCCGTCCTCGCCACCCTCTCCGGAACCGACCCCACGAACCGCCCGGTCACCGCGTCCGGCTCGGCGAAGATCGACGTCATCCACCCGGAACTCGCGATCATGAAGGACGCCCAGCCGTACGAGGTGCGCCAGGGCGACAAGGTCACCTTCTCGCTGCTGGTCCGCAACGTCGGCGACGTCCCGCTGACCGCGGTGTCCGTTGTGGACGATCGCACCCCGGCCTGCGCGCACCAGATCCCGAGCCTGGCCCCGGACGCGCAGATCGAATACCAGTGCTCGATCACCGCGGGCGCGGCCGGGTTCACGAACACTGCGAAGGTGACCGGCACCGACCCGACGCAGCGAACGGTCAACGCTTCCGCCCAGGCGTCGTTCAAGGTGAAGAAGCCCGCGCTGTCCGTCGCGAAACACGCCACCGGCAGCGCGTATCGAGCCGACGACGCGGTGCCGTTCGAGGTCGTGGTGACCAACACCGGCGACCAGCCGCTGCACGACGTCCGGGTGGCCGGCGACCCTGCCTGTGCGCACGCCTTCGCCGAGCTGCCGGTCGGCGGAACCCAGCGCTACCAGTGCGTCGCACCGGCAAGCGCCGCCCCGCTCACCGCGACCGCAGCCGCCCCGTGGGGCCCGCCGGTGACCGCGACCGGGAAAGCCGACTTCGCGGTGCTGCACCCGGCGTTAGACCTGCGCCGCGATCACCTGGACCAGCCGATCCGGCCGGGTGACCCGGTGACCTACGTGAGCACCCTCCGCAATACCGGCGACGCGCTTTTGCACGACGTGACCGTTCGCGCCGCGGACCCGGCCTGCTCGTTCACCGTCACCCAGCTGGCCCCTGGCGAACAGGTCACCAGGGCCTGCACGCTTTCGGCTCGCGCGGACGTCACCACGACGACCACCGCGACCGCGACCGATCAGACCGGACGCCCGGTGACCAAGGAAGCCACCACGACGACGAAGGTGAGCCCTTGAAGCGGGCAAAAGAAAAGGCAGCGAAGAATATCTCTCCCTGCCGTATTTAACTTATAACGCATCGGGGGGCTTGCCGCAAGACCCGGGTGGTACCGCAGAATCTCCAGCCGACCCGGCTTCCGTCCGACAGGCGAGCGAAAGCCGGGAACGACCACAGACGGGGGAAACGAACGAATGGGCAGCTACGTGCTCGGTCTCGGGCAGATCGACCGGGAGCAGGTCGCGATCGTCGGGGGCAAGGGCGCGCATCTGGGCGAACTCGCGCGGATCGACGGGGTCCGCGTGCCGCCCGGTTTTTGCGTGACGACCGAAGCGTTCGAGCGGATCATCGAGAACGCGCCGGAACTGGCCGGGCCGCTGGACCGGTTGGCGAACCTGAACCCGGACGACCGGGACGCGATCAGCGAGGGCAGCGCGGAGATCCGACAAGCGCTGGAAGCGATCGCGATCCCGGACGATCTGGCGAAGGAGATCACCGACGCGCTGGTGGACGGACGCGCCTACGCGGTCCGGTCGAGCGCGACCGCGGAGGACCTTCCGGGCGCGTCCTTCGCCGGGCAGCAGGACACCTACCTCAATGTCCTTGGCGCGGAGGCGGTCCTGCGGCACATCAGCCGGTGCTGGGCGTCGCTGTTCACCGAACGCGCGGTGACCTACCGGCTGCGCAACGGCTTTGACCACCGGAAAGTCCACATGGCCGTGGTCGTGCAGCAGATGGTGTTCCCGCAGGCGGCCGGGGTGCTCTTCACCGCCGACCCGGTGACGTCCAATCGGAAGACCGCCGTCGTGGAGGCCAGCTTCGGGCTCGGCGAGGCGCTGGTTTCCGGTCTGGTCAACGCCGACAACTACCAGCTGCGCGACGGCGCGATCGTCGACAAGGCGATCTCCGCCAAGCAACGCGCCATCCTGGCCGTCGAGGGCGGCGGCACCGAAGAGCAGGTGATCGACGCGGACCAGCAGGAACAGGCCGCGCTGACCGACGACCAGGTCCTGCGGCTGGTGGAACTCGGCCGCACGATCGAGGCGCATTTCGGCCGCCCGCAGGACATCGAATGGTGCCTGGCCGACGACGAGTTCCAGATCGTGCAGAGCCGCCCGATCACCACGCTGTTCCCGCTCCCGGCGGCCGCCGACGAGGGAAACCACGTCTACCTTTCCGTCGGCCACCAGCAGATGATGACCGACGCGATGAAGCCGCTGGGCCTGTCGGTCTGGCAGTTGACGACCCCGCGTCCGATGGCCGAGGCGGGCGGGCGGCTGTTCGCGGACGCCACCGCGTTGCTGTCGGTGCCCAAGAGCCGCGCCAGTTTCCTCGCGGTGGTAGGGAAATCCGATCCGCTGATGGCGGACGCGCTGGAGACCGTCCTTTCCCGCGAGGGCTTCCTCCCGCTGTCCGACGACGACGGACCCGGCGAGCAGATCCCCGGCGCCGCACCGGCCACCATCGAAACCGATCCGGCCGTCGTCACCGAGCTGATCCAGCACAGCGAGGCCTCCATCGCCAAGCTGCAGCGAGAAATCGCTGCGAAGTCCGGCAGCGAACTGCTCGACTTCATTTTCGAGGACGTCGAGGAAATGCGCCGGATCCTCTTCGACCGGCGCAGCCACCAGGTGTTCACCGCGGCGATGCAGGCGACCTGGTGGCTGAATGACCACCTCCAAGAGTGGCTTGGCGAAAAGAATGTCGCCGACACGCTCACCCAGTCCGTCCCGCACAACGTCACCGCGGAGATGGGGCTGGCGCTCCTCGATGTCGCCGACGTGCTCCGCGCCCATCCCGAGGTCGTCGCGTTCCTTCAGGACGTCGAGGACAACGGGTTCCTGGACGAACTGCCGAAGCTGGCCGGCGGGGAGGAATCGCGCGCCGCGATCCAGGGGTACCTCGACAAGTACGGGATGCGCTGCGTCGGCGAGATCGACATTACCCGGCCGCGGTGGAGCGAACAGCCGGTCGCGCTGGTGCCGATGTTGTTGTCCAACATCAAAAACTTCGAGCCGGGGGCCGGGCAGCGCCGCTTCGAACAGGGCCGTCAGGAAGCGCTGGACAAGGCGCAGGAGGTCCTGGAACGGTTGCGTGCCTTGCCGGACGGCGCGGCGAAGGCCGAGGAAACCGAGCGGATGATCGAGCGCGTCCGCACGTTCACCGGGTACCGCGAGTATCCGAAGTACGGCATGATCAGCCGCTATTTCGTATACAAGGAAGCTCTGCTGGGCGAGGCCGAGCGGCTGGTGCGGGCTGGTGTCCTCGACGAGCCGGAGGACCTCTTTTTCTTGCGCCTGCAGGAATTCCAGGAGGTCGTGCGGACGAGCGAGGTCGACCGCGAGCTGATCCAGCAGCGCAAGGAAGCGTTCCGGTCCTATGAATCGATGACGCCGCCCCGCGTGCTCACGTCGGACGGCGAGGCCGTTTCCGGCAGCTACCGCCGCGACGACCTGCCCGAAGGCGCGTTGGGTGGGCTGCCGGTGTCCGCCGGGACGATCGAGGGCCGCGCCCGCGTCATCCTGGATCTCGGCGACGCCGATCTCGAACCGGGCGACATCCTCGTCACGGCGTACACGGATCCGAGCTGGTCACCGCTGTTCGTGGCGATCACCGGCCTGGTGACCGAGGTCGGCGGCCAGATGACGCACGGCGCGGTGATCGCGCGGGAGTACGGCCTGCCCGCGGTCGTCGGCGTGCAGAACGCCACGAAGCTGATCAAGGACGGACAACGGATCCGCGTCAACGGGACGGACGGGTACGTCGAGGTCCTCGACGCTGGGTAGTGGGTCTCCGGCCGCTGCGCCATTTGGAGGTAACCATCGTAATCAGTTCGTGATAGTTTCCGCGGCTGTGTCCTCCATTAGTGTGCGCGTCCGGGTCGTAAGTGTGACTCTCAGTGTTCTCTTCGGGGGGCTCGGAGCAGCTGGCGGGACGTTCGCGCTGCGCTCCGGGCACCTCGACACACTGAGCGTCGCTGTCCCGGAAACGCGCGACGGCGGGTTGTCCTCGGGGGCGCTGAGACCGTTCGCGGTGTCGCCGGCGTCCTCCACGTCGGCGACACCGAGCAGCAGTGCGCCCGCGACTACGGCGCCACCGTCGACCTCGGCCACTCCCGCGCCGCCCCCGCCACCGCCGTCGACTGAAGAGTCCAAAGAGGACACTTCGACGAGCAGCAGCGCGAAGCCGGCACCCAAGCCGCGCAGCGCGCCGACGCTGGCGGGCCAGGTCATCGCACTGGTCAACGACGAGCGGGACAAGGCGGGCTGCGATCCGGTGGCTGAGGAACCCCAGCTCGACCAGGCGGCGCAGGCACACAGCGACGACATGTCCCAGCGCGACTATTTCTCCCACGACACCCCGGAAGGCGAGAGCTTCGCCGACCGCATTACCGCCGCGGGATATCCCAAACCGGGCGCGGAGAACATCGCGAAGGGCGCGACCAGCGCGGACCAGGTGATGCGGATGTGGATGAACTCCAGCGGGCACCGCAAGAACATCCTCAACTGCTCGTTGAAGAAGCTGGGCGTCGGCGTCACGACCGACGGCTGGTACTGGACGCAGGATTTCGGCTACTGATTCGGTCGCGGCGGCACGCCGTACCGGGCCAGCACCGTCGCGCGCAGCTTTGGATCCGTCCGCGGCACCGGTTCGATGAACACCTCGGCGACGTCCGGGAACCGCTCGCCCAATTCGTCGGCCATCCGCACGCACGCGCGTTCCAGGTCGGCGGCGCCGAGAGCGTCATCGAAGTCCACGCGGGCGCAGACCAGGACGTGATCGGTGCCCATCAGCATGGTCTGCAGATCCACTAACGCGTCGATTTCCGGCGCGGCCCTGAGATGATCCCGGATGCCGCGGACCAGGCGCGGATCCGCCTGCCTGCCGACCAGCAGACCGCGGTTCGTGCTGCCGAGCAGGTACGCGACGCACGCGAGCAGCACGCCGATGAGGATCGACGCGATGCCGTCCCACACGTCCGAGCCGGTCAGCTGGTGCAGCCCGATCCCGGCGAACGCGAGCAGCAGCCCGACCAGCGCCGCCGAGTCCTCGAAGAGCACCGTCTTGGGCGCCGGGTCGTCGATCATCCGCAGATAGGCGAAGAACGGCCGCTGCTCGGCTTTCGCGTCGCGCCGGACCTGGCGGACCGCCTGCGCCCACGACACCGATTCGAGCGCGAAAGCCAGCGCCAGCACGATGTAGCCGACGATTGGTTTCGTCTGCTCCGCGCCTTCCCCGAAAACGGTGGTGAATCCTTCGTACAGCGCGAAAACCGCACCGGAAGCGAAGATCGACACCGCGGCCAGCAGCGACCAGAAGTACCGCTCCTTGCCGTACCCGAACGGATGGCGGCGATCCGCGGGCCGCTCGGACCGTTTCAACGCGGTGAGCAGCAGCACCTCGGTGATGGTGTCGGCGACCGAATGCGCGGCCTCGGACAGCATCGCGCCCGATCCGGTGATGATGCCCGCGACGAGCTTCAGCACCGCGATCGCCAGGTTCACCCCACCGGCCAGCACCACGGTGAGAGTGCTTTCGCCGCCGCCCTCCGATTCGTCGCTCACGCCGGAAAGCCTAATGGCCGCAGCCGAAAACGGCCCCTCCAGCGCGAGGCTGAAAGGGTCGTCTTCAGTGCTGACCGGGTCAGTCGTCGCCCTCGGGCAACGGTGTTCCGGTCGGCTTCTCGTCGGTCGGGACGTCCGGCTTGGCGGACAGTTCCGCGTCCGATTCGTCCAGCGACGGCGCGCCCGAGGCGACCAGCGCCGGCTCCGGCTTGCGCTTCACCGCGGTGAGCAGCAGCTGCGCGACGTCCACGACCTCGACCTTTTCGCTCGCCATACCGTCGCTCTGGCGCGAGGTGACGCCGTCGGTGAGCATCACGCGGCAGAACGGGCAGCCGGTGGCGATCTTCGACGGAGCGGTGCCGAGCGCCTCGTCCACGCGCTCGACGTTGATCCGCTTGCCGATCTTCTCTTCCATCCACATCCG
Source organism: Amycolatopsis sp. CFH S0740 (assembly GCF_004522315.1). Classification (NCBI taxonomy): domain Bacteria; kingdom Bacillati; phylum Actinomycetota; class Actinomycetes; order Pseudonocardiales; family Pseudonocardiaceae; genus Amycolatopsis; species Amycolatopsis sp. CFH S0740. The sequence continues at coordinate 430,367 of NZ_SDLS01000003.1, forward strand.
CGCGCCGCCCGCGCCGCAGCACATCGAGCGGTCGCCGTGCCGCGGCATTTCGCGCAGCTGCGCGCCGGACGCGCCGACGAGCTCGCGGGGAGCGTCGTAGACCTTGTTGTGCCGGCCCAGGTAGCAGGGGTCGTGGTAGGTGACGTCCTCGGCGACCGGCGCGACCGGCGTCAGGTGCTTCTCCCGCACCAGGCGGTTCAGCAACTGCGTGTGGTGCACGACGTCGAACTGGCCGCCCAGCTCCGGGTACTCGTTGGCGAGGGTGTTGAAGCAGTGCGCACAGGTGACGACCACCTTGCGAGCCTTGCGTTCCCGGCCCTCGAACACCGAGTTCAGCACCTCGACGTTCTGCTGCGCCAGCATCTGGAACAGGAACTCGTTGCCCGCGCGGCGAGCCGGGTCACCGGTGCAGGACTCCTCCGAGCCGAGCACGGTGTACTTGACGCCCGCGATGTGCAGCAGTTCCGCGACGGCACGCGTGGTCTTCTTCGCGCGGTCCTCGAACGCACCGGCGCAGCCGACCCAGAACAGGTACTCGGCGTCGCCGAGGTCGCCGTCGAAGACCGGGACCTCGAAGTCGAGGTCTTCCGTCCACTGCAGGCGGTCCTTGGCGTTCTGGCCCCACGGGTTGCCCTTGTTCTCCAGGTTCTTGAACATGCCGTTCAGCTCCGTGGGGAACGACGACTCGATCATCACCTGGTAGCGGCGCATGTCCACGATGTGGTCGACGTGCTCGATGTCGACCGGGCACTGCTCGACGCAGGCACCGCAGGAAGTGCAGGACCACAGGACGTCCGGGTCAATTACGCCGCCGTCGTCGCCGACGAGCGCCTTCTGCGACTCAGCGATCGCGAGGACGTCGATGCCCGCGTACATGTTGTCGCCGGACAGGCCGACCTCGTCACCGGCCATGTCGCGCTTGCCGCCCGCGAGCAGGTAGGGTGCCTTCGCGTAGGCGTGGTCGCGAAGCTGCGTGATGAGCAGCTTCGGCGACAGCGGCTTGCCGGTGTTCCACGCCGGGCACTGCGACTGGCAACGGCCGCATTCGGTGCAGGTGGAGAAGTCCAGCCAGCCCTTCCAGCTGAAGTCCTCGATCGCGCCGACGCCGAAGGTGTCCTCGTCCGGGTCCGCCTCTTCGAGGTCGAGCACCTTGCCCTTGCTCATCATCGGCTTGACCTTGCCGAGTGCGACGCCGCCGTCCGCCTCGCGCTTGAAGTAGATGTTGAAGAACGCGCTGAACCGGTGCCAGGCGATGCCCATGGTCATCGTGCGGGCCACGACGATCAGCCAGACCGTGGCGCTCATCAGCTTGATGAAGGCGAACACCGACACCAGCGCCGCGCTCGAGGGCAGCAGCTCGCTGAGCGGGTTCGAGACGAAAGCGGCCCAGGTCGGCGTCTCGTGGACGTGCATCGCGGCCTTGCCGGCGCGCACGCCGATGATGCCGATGCCCTCGACGATCACCACGGCCTCGACGAAGTAGGCCCACTTGAAGTTCGAGCCGGCGAAGCGCGACAGCCGATCGGCCCGGCGCGGGTGGTTCAGCTGCCGGATGATCGCGAGCGCGACGCCGCCGACGACCGTGCCGACGCCGAGCAGCTCCATCAGGAGGCTCCACAGCGACCAGTCCTCGAGGATCGGCCAGCCCCAGGTCGGGACGAACACCTCGCCGTAGGCCTCGAAGAGCGCGAGCGACCCGATCAGGAAGCCCCACATGACCAGCCAGTGCCACGGGGCGACCTGGCGGAACTTCGCCATGCGGGTGTGCGCCGCGAACTCTTTGATGAGGGTCATCAAGCGCGCCATGAACGGGCCGTTGCGGGTGGCGTCCGGCTGGCCGAGCTTGATCACCCGCACGAAGCGGGCAATGGTCGCGATGAACATTCCCCAGGCGACGATGCCCAGGAGGACGGAAATCCCCCCGAGCGTCAGCTGTACAGCGCCCATCGTCGGGTGCCTTTCGTCCGGTGTGGTGGTGCCGCCGCGCGAGCGCGCCGGTGCCGAGCAGGGTAACGCTTCTTACTGATGGGTAACCGGTCCGACGGTCCCAAGTCCCACCGATGTGGTGCACGCCTCGCTAGCAAGTGGGACGATCGTTCAGGTACTTTATTGTGCTATGGGTGCTTACTTGTACCTCGCTTTGGCCATCGCCGCAGAAGTGACCGCCACGATTTCGCTCAAACTCTCCGAGGGCTTTTCCAAGGTGACGCCGTCGATCCTGGTGGTCGTCGGGTACGGGCTGGCGTTCTTCGCGCTGTCGCGGGTGCTGAAGCTCGGGCTGCCCATCGGGGTGGCCTACGCGATCTGGGCCGCGGCGGGCGTGGCGCTGGTCGCGCTGGTCGGCGTGCTGTTTTTGAAGGAGCCGATCAACCTCGCGGTGATCTCCGGGCTGGTGCTCGTGGTCGGCGGGGTGGTGCTCATCGAGGTCGGGAGCCAGTCGTGAAAATCCAGACGGACGGCCGCAAGGCGCGCGGCGAGAAGCGCCGGACGGAGATCATCGAGGCGACCCTGCGAGTGATCGAACGCGACGGCGTCGCCGGGGTCACGCACCGCACGGTCGCCGCTGAAGCGGGCGTGCCGACGACGTCCACGACCTATCACTTCTCCTCGCTGGACGACCTGCTCGTAGCGACGCTCATCTCGTGCGCGCGCGACATGGCGACCGAGGTGTACTGGATGATCGACCGCGCCCGGTCGCGCGGCAGCCGCGGTGCCGAAGAGGTGGCTGGCCTGCTCGCCGAGGCGCTCGGGCCGCGGCGGGGTCGCACGATGGCGGAGTACGAGCTGTACCTGCTGGCCGCGCGCAAACCCGAGCTGCGCCCGGCGGCGCGGCGGTGGCTGGATGTGTTGACGTCGATGGTCCGGCATGACGACGAGGTCGCGTTCCGGGTGTTTCTCGCGGGTATCGACGGGCTGCTGATCCAGGGGCTGATCGACGACGAGCCGCCGTCCGCGGAGGAGCTGCGTCCGGTGGTGGATTACCTGCTCAAGCCCGCCTGAATTCGGTGGAGTTTCCCGGAGCCGGTCGGCTAGCTTGCCGGGCATGAGGGTCGTGGGTGAATACGAGGTCGACGACCGGCGGGAGCGGCTCGACCTCGACGTGCTGTGGGAATTCCTTTCCACCGAGGCCTATTGGGGCCGATGGCGGACGCGAGAACAGGTGGAAGCGGCGATCGCCGGATCGTGGCGGGTCGTCGGGGCCTACTCGCGCGCGGACGGACGGCAGGTCGGCTTCGCGCGAGCCTTCTCCGACGGAGTGACCTCGGCGTATCTCGGCGACGTGTTCGTGGTCGAGTCCGCCCGCGGAAGCGGATTGGGCAAGGAACTCGTGCGCGAGATGATCGACCACGGGCCGGGAGCAGGCTTCCGCTGGATGCTGCACACCGCGGACGCGCACGGGTTGTACCGGCAGTTCGGGTTCGAGGAGCACACGAAGGGCCGGTTCCTCGAACGCGAGGGGGTCAACCGGGAGTCGCTCCGGTAGGTCCATTGTGGACGGAGAGGGCGGCGGCCACGACGTCCCGGATCAAGGTGTCGCCGGGTGCGCAGTTCACCAGCAGCCGGTCCAGGTCTTCCTTGCCGAACCACGCGCTGTGCGGGTGCTTGTCCCATTCCAGGACCGGGCGGGCCAGGTCGCCCTCGACTTCTATCAGGTAGAAATCGCCGACCTCTTCGCCGTCGTCGAGCGGCCAGCGGTGGCGGCCGAGGTTCCCGACCACGCGGCGCAGCCGCCAGCCGGTTTCCTCGAAGACCTCGCGGGCGAGCGCTCCCAGCGTCGTCTCGCCCGGTTCGAGGTGGCCGCTCACGACGTCCCACGTGCTCGGATACCGCGGCCGGTCCGGGCTCCGGAACTGCACGAACGCGCGTCCGTCGGCGCCGAGGACCACTCCGCCCGCGGTGTCGGGCAGAGGTTGCGGAAAGACCACGCCGTCCGCAACCTCCACCGTCGGCTCTTCCACGGACGAACTCAGCCCTTGTTCTCGTAAACCGGCACCAACGTGGCCCGCCCGAGCGTGTGCCCGAACATGTTGAACCCCAGGAACGCGGGCGTAGCGTCCTCCGGCACCTCCAACGTCTCTACGTCCAGCGCGTGCACTACGAAGAAGTACCGGTGCGGCCCGTGTCCGGGAGGCGGCGCGGCGCCCAGGTACTGCCGAACCCCGCCGTCACCCTTAAGCGTGACCGCCGAAGAGGGCAGCCCCGACCCTGCGGAGTCGCCGGCGCCAGCCTCCAGCGAAGTCACCGAAGCCGGGATGTTGAACACGGCCCAGTGCCAGAATCCGCTGGCAGTGGGGGCGTCCGGGTCGTACACCGTCACCGCGAAGCTGCGGGTGCCCTCCGGGAAGCCTTCCCACGCCAGTTGCGGCGAGCGGTCCTCGCCGCCGGCGCCGAAGATGCCCGACAGGTGCGGCTGGGCCAGGGTCTCGCCGTCGGCGATGTCCGTGCTGCGCAGCGTGAACGAGGGAACCGACGGCAGGTAGTCGTACGGATTGGGCGGCTGGGGCATGGGTTCCTCCTGATCAACGGGGCTCTCCGGCCGCCAGGTTAGGACCCTGGCCCTCCGGTCGCCGCCTCAGGGATGTTTCGGGGGGTTTACCGGATGTCCCCGGGGCCCCGCACCTTCTAACGTCTCTCCAGACAGCCGAGAGTGGTACTGAGGGGAACTGACATGGCACGCCCGCTTCTGGCAGTGGCCGGCATCGCGGTGATCGGCGTTGGGGTGGCGATCGGGTTCGGCGGGTGGGGGTTCGGTTCCACGGTTTCGCGGGACGCGACGCTGACGCAGGAGATCCGCGGGGTGAAGCTGGAGAACGGCTCCGGCGACGTGCGCATCCGCACGGCTCCCGGCGCGGCTCGCGTGCACCAGACCCTTCGCTACCACTTCAGCGGCGCGCCCGGCGACGCCTACCGCGTCGAGGGTGACCAGCTCGTCATCGTCGACTGCGGCCGCAACTGCACCGCCGACATGGAGCTGATCGTCCCGCCCGGCATTCCGGTCACGGGCAACACCGACTCCGGCACGCTGGACTTCGCGGGCGTCGGCAGCGTCGACGTCACCGCCGATTCCGGGCAGGCACGGATGCAGGACGTTCCGGGGCTGGTCAAGCTCCAGCTGGACAGCGGTTCGACGGAACTGCACAACGTCGGCGAGGTGCGGGTGCACAGCCAGTCCGGCCGGATCGAGGGCGACGGCCTGCGCGGGCCGGTCGACGTCTCGGCGGGCAGCGGGCGGATCGAGCTCACGCTGACCCAGCCCAACAACGTCAAGGCGCAGGCCGACTCCGGCCGCGTCGAGGTGTCCGTGCCGCGCACCGGGTCCTACCAGGTCACCGGCAACAGCGAGAGCGGCCACCGCAGCATCGACATTCCGCAGAACTCAGGTCCGGACGCGAAGACGCTCGAGCTGAACACGGACAGCGGCAGCGTCACCGTCAAGGCCGTCTGAAGGGGAGAACAGACACATCATGCGCAAACTCGAAACGCGGCTGCTCGCCGCGGTGCTGGCGGGCGCGGTGGGGGCGTTCGCGATCACCGCGGCGGTCGGCCACTCGCCTGAACCGCAGGCCACCACGCCGGTCGCGGTGGTGGAAATCCCGGTGCAGCAAGGGGTCGTCCGGAACGCGGAGACAGTCGTGCTCCGCACCGCGGCCGACGACGGGACGGCGCGGGTGCGCCGGGCATGAACCTGGCCGCCGCCGTGCTGACCCTGCTTCCGCTGGTCAGCGCACCGACCCCGGCGTTGACCTGGACGCCGTGCGGTACCGAGCAGGAACCGACCGCGCAATGCAGCCAGGTCGAAGTGCCCATCGACCGCGCCCATCCGGAAACCGGCACGGCGCACATCCCGCTCACCCGCCTGCCCGCCGCGGACCAGCAGCACCGGATCGGGTCGCTGCTGGTCAATCCGGGCGGGCCGGGCGGATCCGGGGTCGGCTTCGTGCGCTTCGGCGGACTCGACCCCAAGGTCATCGGCTCGGCGCGGAAACCGTTGCGGGACCGCTTCGACATCATCGGCTTCGACCCGCGCGGCGTGTGGTTCAGCGACCCGAAGATCAGCTGTGACCCGGCGAAGCTGCACGACCCGAAGATCGGTCTCTTCCCGGCCACCAAGCAGCAGTACGACGCCTTCGTCGCGCACAACCGTGCGGCCGGCGAGGACTGTCTCGCCAAGACCGGCCCGATGCTCGGGCACGTCGACACCCAAAGCGCCGCGGAGGACATCGACGCGATCCGCGGCGCGCTCGGCGAGCAGAAGATCTCCTGGCTCGGCGTCTCGTACGGCACCGAACTGGGCGCGGTCTACGCGTCGAAGCATCCGGACCGGGTGCGCACGATGGTGCTCGACGGCGCGATCGACCATGCCCGGCCGATGCGGCAGGCGATGGTCGAGGAGGCCGCTGCCACCGAGGACGCCTTGCGGCGGTTCGCCGGGTGGTGCGACCGTTCGACGGACTGCGCGCTGCATGGAAAGAACGCGCTCGCCCGCTACGACCACCTCGTCACCCACGGCGCGTACGCGAAAGCGTTGGGCCGCAAGGCAACCGGTGAGGAACTGGCTTCCGGCGCGTACGGCTACCTCTATCTCCCCGCCGAGTGGCCCGAGCTGAGCCGCGCTCTGGCGGACCCGGACGCGAGCGCGCTCGCCCAGCACGCGTCGTTCGCGAGCGAGACCTACGGCGCGTACCGCTCGATCGGCTGCCAGGACTTCCCGTCGCCGTTCACCGGATTGGCGGACCTGCGCGCGACAGCCGGGGTGATCCGCGCGGTCGCCCCGCACAGCTGGCGCTACAGCGAGTACTGGGACCTCTCCGCGGGCTGCACCGGCTGGCCGCTTCCCGCGATGAACCCGCCGCAGCCGCATCCGGTGCGCGGAGCCCCGCCGATCCTCGTCGTGGGCGGTGCGCACGACCCGGCGACGCCGTTGCCGTGGGCCCGCGGGCTCGCCGCGAGCATCGACGGATCGGCGCTGCTCACCTACCTCGGCGACGGCCACACCGGGCTGCTCAACTCCGAATGCGTGCGGCGGGCCGAGGCCAGGTACCTGGTGAGTGGCGTCACACCGCCGCGGGGCGAATTCTGCGGGTGAACCCGGGAACAAGACCGGGGGGTCCGCCGTTATCCTGATAGCAAGGTTGAGCGCGGTCGGCTCAAGTCTGGAAAACCGGGCCGTGCGCGAGACCTCGAGAACCTGCTAAGAAGGTACTCAAGAGTGCCTCGAAACCGCAGGTCACGAACATAGCAGCAACCCAGTCCAGAACACGAGAGGAAGCACCATGGCGCGAGCGGTCGGCATCGACCTCGGCACGACCAACTCGGTCGTCGCCGTCCTTGAGGGCGGCGAGCCGACGGTCATCGCCAACTCGGAAGGCTCCCGTACCACCCCGTCCATCGTCGCCTTCGCCAAGAACGGCGAAGTGCTCACCGGCCAGCCGGCGAAGAACCAGGCCGTCACGAACGTCGACCGCACGATCCGGTCCGTGAAGCGGCACATCGGCACCGACTGGAAGACCGAGATCGACGGCAAGGCCTACACGCCGCAGGAGATCAGCGCGCGCGTGCTGATGAAGCTCAAGCGCGACGCGGAGGCGTATCTGGGCGAGGAGATCACCGACGCGGTGATCACCGTCCCGGCGTACTTCGAGGACGCGCAGCGGCAGGCCACCAAGGAGGCCGGCCAGATCGCGGGCCTGAACGTGCTCCGGATCGTGAACGAGCCGACCGCGGCCGCGCTGGCCTACGGCCTGGACAAGGGCGAGAAGGAACAGACCATCCTGGTCTTCGACCTCGGCGGCGGCACGTTCGACGTGTCCCTGCTGGAGATCGGCGAGGGCGTCGTCGAGGTCCGCGCGACCTCCGGTGACAACCACCTCGGCGGCGACGACTGGGACGAGCGCATCGTCACCTGGCTGGTCGACAAGTTCAAGGCCGCCAACGGCATTGACCTGACCAAGGACAAGATGGCGCTGCAGCGCATCCGCGAGGCGGCCGAGAAGGCGAAGATCGAGCTGTCCAGCTCCAACTCCGCCAGCATCAACCTGCCCTACATCACGGTGGACGCGGACAAGAACCCGCTGTTCCTCGACGAGACGCTGTCGCGCGCCGAGTTCCAGAAGATCACCTCGGACCTGCTGGAGCGCACCCGGCAGCCGTTCAACAACGTCATCCGGGACGCGGGCATCGCGGTCGGCGACATCGACCACGTGGTCCTCGTCGGCGGTTCCACCCGCATGCCGGCGGTGTCCGAGCTGGTCAAGGAGCTGACCGGCGGCCGCGAGCCGAACAAGGGCGTGAACCCGGACGAGGTCGTCGCCGTGGGCGCCGCGCTGCAGGCGGGCGTGCTCAAGGGCGAGGTCAAGGACGTCCTGCTGCTCGACGTGACCCCGCTGTCGCTGGGCATCGAGACCAAGGGCGGCGTCTTCACCAAGCTGATCGAGCGCAACACCACGATCCCGACCAAGCGGTCCGAGATCTTCTCGACGGCGGACGACAACCAGCCGTCGGTGCAGATCCAGGTGTTCCAGGGCGAGCGCGAAATCGCCGCGGCGAACAAGAAGCTCGGCATGTTCGAGCTGACCGGTCTCCCGCCGGCCCCGCGCGGCGTGCCGCAGATCGAGGTCACCTTCGACATCGACGCCAACGGCATCGTGCACGTGACCGCGAAGGACCTCGGCACGAACAAGGAGCAGTCGATGACGATCACCGGCGGCTCCGCGCTGCCGAAGGACGACATCGAGCGCATGGTCAAGGACGCCGAGGCGCACGCCGAGGAAGACAAGAAGCGCCGCGAGGAAGCGGAGACCCGCAACCAGGCGGAGACGCTGGTCTACCAGACCGAGAAGTTCGTCAAGGACAACGACGACAAGCTGCCCGAGGACCTCAAGGGCAAGGTCAAGACCGCGATCGACGAGGCGAACGAGGCGCTCAAGGGCACCGACTCGGCCAAGATCCGCGAGTCCATCGAGAAGCTGAACACCGCTTCGCAGGAGATGGGCAGCGCGCTGTACGCGAACGCGGGCGCGGCCGGTGCCGAGGGCGCTCCGGGTGCGGAGGGCGCGGCCGGTGCCGCGGGCGACGCTCCGAAGTCGAAGGCGGACGACGTGGTCGACGCCGAGATCGTGGAAGAGGACGAGAAGAAGTGACCCCCCGCCACTCCGAGACCGAGGGTCCTGGCCCCGAGGAACCGGTAGTCGTGCGGGATCGGCGACGGGTGGACCCGCAGACCGGCGAGGTCCGCCCGCCCGCCGCGGAGGAAACTCCGGCCGGTGAGGAGCCCGTGCAGCACGCGGGCCCCTCGCTGGGCGATTCCGTGGACGAAGCCGTTCCGGCCGCCTCGGACGTCGAGAAGCAACTGTCCGAGCGCACTGCCGACCTGCAGCGGTTGCAGGCGGAGTACGCGAACTACCGCAAGCGGGTCGACCGCGACCGCGAGGCCGTGGTGCAGGGCGCGAAGGCGTCCGTGGTCGGCGATCTGCTGCCGCTGCTGGACGACCTCCAGCGCGCGGAGCAGCACGGCGACCTCACCGGCGCGTTCAAGGCGGTGGCCGACAAGCTGGTCTCCAGCCTGGAGCGGTCCGGCCTGGAAGCGTTCGGGGCCGAGGGCGAAGAGTTCGACCCGAGCATCCACGAGGCCGTGCAGCACACCACGTCCCCGGACGTGAAGGGCCCGACCGTCACCCTGGTGATGCGTCGCGGCTACCGCTTCGGCGAGCGGGTGCTGCGCGCGGCTCTGGTCGGCGTGACCGACCACGAGCCCGGCGAAGCCCCGGCGGGGCAGCCGGTCGATCCGCCGGTCGGCGGCGAACTGCCGCTCGACGGTTCGGTCGATGAGTCCGGCCAGCAGTAACAATCGGTTTGCAGCGAAAGGAGGAGACACCCGATGAGTGCTCGGGAGTGGATCGGCAAGGACTTCTACAAAGAGCTGGGTGTCTCCTCCGACGCGACCGCGGACGAGATCAAGAAGGCCTATCGCAAGCTGGCCAAGGAAAACCACCCGGACGCCAACGCGGGCAACACCGCGGCCGAGAACAAGTTCAAGGCCGTGTCCGAGGCGTACGGCGTGCTGTCCGACCCGGCCAAGCGCAAGGAGTATGACGAGGCGCGCACGCTCTTCGGCTCCGGCGGCGCGGGCGGATTCGGCGGCTTCCCCGGTGGCGGCGGCGCCGGCGGGTTCGACATGAGCGACCTGTTCAACCAGGCGGGCGCGCAGGGTCAGCAGGGCGGTTTCGGCGGGCTCGGCGACATCCTGGGCGGCATTTTCGGCCGCGGCCGGGGCGGGGCCGCCGGTGCCACGGCGAACCGGCCGCAGCGCGGCGCGGACGTCGAGACCGACGTGCGGATCGATTTCCTCGAGTCGGTCAAGGGCGCGACGCTGCCGTTGCGGCTGTCGAGCCCGGCAACCTGTTCCACCTGCGGCGGCAACGGCGCGAAGCCGGGCACTTCGCCGCGGATCTGCCCGACCTGCAGCGGGTCCGGGCTGGTCAGCCGGAGCCAGGGCGCGTTCGCGTTCTCCGAGCCGTGCCAGGACTGCCGCGGCCGGGGCAAGATCATCGACGACCCGTGCCCGGAGTGCGGCGGCGAGGGCGTCAGCACCCGCACCCGCACGCTCACCGTGCGCATCCCGCCGGGCGTGAAGGACGACCAGCGGATCCGGCTGGCGGGCCAGGGCGAACCCGGCCGGGGCGGCGCGCAGGCGGGCGACCTGTACGTGCGCGTGCACGTGGCCCCGCACAAGCTGTTCGGGCGCAAGGACCTCAACCTCACGCTCACCGTGCCGGTGGACTTCACCGAACTCGCGCTGGGCACCACGGTCACGGTGCCGACGCTCGAAGGCAAGGTGTCGCTCAAGGTGCCCGCGGGTACCGCGAGCGGACGAGTGTTGCGAGTGCGCGGAAAGGGCATTCAGAAGCGGGACGGCGCGCAGGGCGACCTGCTGGTCACCCTGGAGGCGGCGGTCCCGGCGAAGCTCGACGATGCGGCGCGGTCGGCACTCGAGGCCTACGCCGAGGCGATGAAGGGCCACGACCCGCGGCCTGAGATCACCGAGTTGCTCGAAGGCAGGTGAGGGTGATGTTCGGCGGTAATCCGGGACTCCCGCACGGCGCGGACGAGGACACCCCGGTGTTCGTGATTTCGGTGGCGGCCCAGCTTTCCGGGCTGCACGCGCAGACGCTGCGCTCCTACGACCGGCACGGCCTGGTCTCGCCGGGCCGCACCGCGGGCGGCGGGCGGCGCTACTCGCTGCGCGACATCGCCCTGCTGCGCGAGGTCCAGCGCCTCTCGCAGGAGGACGGGGTCAACCTGTCCGGGATCAAGCGCATCATCGAACTGGAGAACCAGGTCGACGCGCTGCAGTCCCGGGTGCACGAGCTGACCGAAGAACTCGCCGCCGCGTACGCGGCCGCCGAACAAGCCGCCGCCGCGGTGCACGCGTCCTATCGCAAGGATTTGGTGCCGCTGCGGCAAACCACCTCGCTGGTGGTGTGGAAACCCAAGCGCCGCTGAGCATTTCTTCACGGCCCTCCCGCCTGGTGCGGGAGGGCCGTTTTACTGTCCTGAGTGGACTTCGGCGAGCGTGTGCAGGTCAGCGAACGCCTCCGCCAGATAGTCGTCGAGACTCCTTGAGGGATCGCTGATCCACGCCTGCGTGGCGTGATGGAACGTCGCCCATCCGGCATGTGCCGCCAGCCGCGCCAGCCGGTCCTCGACTCCGCGCTGCCGCAAGGCTTCCGCGAGTGCTTCGGCGATGGTCGCCGCCTTGGCGAGGTTGCGTTCGCGCAGCGTCGGCGTCGCGGCGATCAAATCGCGGCGCGGCTCGGCGAACGGCAGGTTGCGCTCCATGATCCGCCCGGCCTTCGTGAAGGCGCGCAGCAGGATTTCCAGCGGCGCAAGGCCGTCTGGGGCATCGGCGACCGACTGGGTGAGGTCCTCGCGCAGGTCGGCTTCGCCGTCGAAGAGCACCTCGCGTTTGTCCGGGAAGTGCCGGAAGAACGTGCGCTCGGTGACGCCTGCCCGGGCGGCGATCTCCGCGGTGGTCGTCTTGTCGAACCCGTTTTCCCGGTACAGCTCCAGCGCCGCCTGTTTGAGGCGGCTACGCGCTTCTGCTCCGCTCCGTGGCACGTCCCGAGCCTACCCGGCTTTTACGGCAGTGACTGACGCCACATTGCGTCAGTCACTGTCGCTACGCGTAGAGTCAGTGACTGACACTAAGGAGCCTTTCATGCATGTCTTCGTCACGGGCGGCTCGGGCCAGACCGGTCCCGCCGTCGTCACCGAGCTGGTCCGGGCCGGACACTCGGTCACCGGGCTGGCTCGTTCGGACGCCTCCGCCGCGCGGCTGGAATCGCTCGGCGCGACACCGCACCGGGGGTCGCTCGACGACCTCGACAGCCTGCGCCGCGGTGCCGAAGCCGCCGACGGCGTGCTGCACATGGCCCAGGGCGGCAGCTACGCCGATCCCGACGACCTCATCCGCCGCGACTGCGAGGCGATCGACGCGCTGGGCCAGGCCCTGGTCGGCACCGGAAAACCGTTCGTCAGCACGTCGGGCACCCTGGTGCTGAAGGCCGACCAGGTCAGCACCGAACTCGACCCGGCCGATCCGAATTCGGTCGCCTACTTCCGCATCCCCGGCGAGCAAACGTGTCTCGGATTCGCCGACCGTGGCGTCCGGGCCAGCGTGGTGCGGCTCGCGCCGACTGTGCACGGACCGCGCGACCACGGCTTCATCCCGGCACTCATCGCGGGCGCGCGTCGAGCAGGCGTTTCGGCGTATATCGGCGATGGCACGAACCGCTGGCCCGCCGTCCATCGCGAGGACGCGGCGGTGCTTTTCCGGCTGGCGCTGGAGAAAGCGCCTGCCGGGAGCATGTTGCACGGGGTCGGGGAAATTGTCGAGATCAAGAGCGTCGCGGAGAAGATCGCGCAGTTGCTGGACATCCCCACGACGTCCTTGACTCTCGAAGAAGCCGCCGAACACCTCGGCAACCCGTTCCTGGCAAGGTTCTTCTCGCTCGACGTGCCCGCCTCCAGCGCGCACACCCAGGAGTTGCTGGGCTGGACGCCGAGCCACGCGACGTTGCTGGAAGACCTGGAGACCGGCGACTACTTCACCCCGGAGGCCAGCGATCGCGCCGAGGCGGTGTGGCGCTAGTTCCGGGCACGCACCAACCCGGATTCGTACGCCACGATCACCAGCTGCGCGCGGTCCCGGGCGTCGAGTTTCGCCAGCAGCCGTCCGACGTAGGTCTTCACCGTCGCCATCGACAGCTGCATCCGCTCGGTAATCTCCACATTGGACAGTCCGCTCGCCACCAGCATAAGCACCTCGCGTTCCCGCGGGGCCAAGGCAGCGACGTCCGCACGCGGCGGGGCGTCCGGGATCCGCGCGAACTGCGCGACCAGCCGCCGGGTGATGGACGGGCCGAGCAACGCGTCCCCGGCGGCCACCACGCGCACCGCCGCGCACAAGTCGGCCGGACGGGTGTCCTTGAGCAGGAAGCCGGTCGCTCCGGCGCGGAGTGCGGCGAAGACGTGCTCGTCCAGGTCGAACATGGTCAACACCAGCACCCGCACGTCCGGGGCGCGCTCGCCGATCAGCCGGGTCGCTTCGATGCCGTCCATCACCGGCATCCGGACGTCCATCAGCACGACGTCGGGCTCTTCTGTCACCGCCAGCTCGACGGCCTCGGCCCCGGTCGCGGCTTCGCCGATTACGGTGAAGTCCGGTTCGCTGTCGAGCAGCAGCCGGAAACTGCCGCGCAGCAAGGCTTGGTCGTCGGCGACGACGACCCGGATTTGGTCACTCATCGGCGCACCGCAGCGTGGCGGCGACGCGTTCGCGCATGCCGGTCAGTCCGTGCCCGAGTCGCAGCTCGCCGATCAGCCGGGTCGCTTCGATGCCGTCCATCACCGGCATCCGGACGTCCATCAGCACCACGTCGGGCTCTTCCGTCACCGCCAGCTCGACAGCCTCGGCCCCGGTCGCGGCTTCGCCGATTACGGTGAAGTCCGGTTCGCTGTCGAGCAGCAGCCGGAAACTGCCGCGCAGCAAGGCTTGGTCGTCCGCGACGACGACCCGGATTTGGTCATTCATCGGCGCACCGCAGCGTGGCGGCGACGCGGAACCCGCCGTCCTGGCCAGGTCCGGCGACCAGTTCGCCGCCGTAGAGGGCGACGCGTTCGCGCATGCCGGTCAGTCCGTGCCCGAGCCGCAGTTCGCCGATCGGGGCCGTGCCGTCGTCGGTGACCTGGATCCGGATCTCCTCCGAGGCGACCGCCACGACCACCCGGCACCGGGCCGGCGCGGCATGCTTCACGACGTTCGTCACCGCTTCCTGCACGATCCGGTACGCGGCGAGCGCGACCGGTTCCGGCGCCTGCGCGGTACCGAGGACGGACAACTCGACGTCGACCCCGGCTTGCCGCGCGCGTTCGGCGAGCTGCGGCAACGCGGCGAGCGGATCGGCCGGGGTTTCGTCGGTCTCGTCGCGCAGCACCTGCAGCAACCGCCGCATCTCGCCGAGCGCCGCGCGGCTGGTCTCCTCGATCACCCGCAACGCGTCGCGCGCTTCTTCCGGGCGGCTGTCCGCGACGTGGTTGGCGACCCCCGCCTTCACCGCGATCAAGCCCATTCCGTGGGTGACGACGTCGTGCAGTTCGCGTGCGATCCGGACGCGTTCGTCGACCAGGATCCGGTGTTCGCGTTGCCGCTCCTGCCGCGCGGTTTGCGCGCGCCGGGATCGCACCGCTTCGGCGAGCCCCCAGGTGAGCAACGCCAGCGGGACCCCGAACGCGTACCACCACTGCCCCACGACCGCGGTAGCCGCCGACATCGCTGCTACCCCGCCCGCGGCTGGCAAAGCCCGCGGCGGACGCACGAGGTACAGCACGGCGGCCGCGCCGACGAACGGATCCCACAGCAGCCCGAAAGCCCCGGCAGCCGCGGAAATGACCACGGTGCCGATCAACAGCGGAACCGGAGCCCGCCGCCGCAGCAGGACCGCGGCGGCGATGAGCGTCGCGATCACCGCGGACACGGGCAGCCGCCAGGGCTCCTCGCCGATCAGCAGGTTTCCGGCAAGCCCCACATCCACGACGAGCAGGCCGGCCGCCAGCGCGACGTCGCTCACTCGCAGAGGGGACATAGTCTGCCGATCGTTGCTGATCCGGCCGCCGCCACGGCCGAATGACTTCGCTGCGAAGGTTACGTGCCGCTTCAGGTCGGCCTGCTTTCGGTCGGATGGGCAACCCCACGTTAGCCAGTGCGGCGGGCGCGCACATCGTGCTGTGGTGGGTCATCCCCTGGGCTGATTCCGCGGCGGGGAACTGTCCGCCCCGGACCGATGTGCGCGGGGCGCCCGGCCGGGCACGGTGAGCGGCATGTCGACCTTTCCCGGCCCTCGCCTCGGCGGAGCGGCGCTCGTCCTCGGCCCGGTGCTCGTGCTCGCCGGCGTGCTGCTGCGCCTGCCGTATCCGTTCTTCTTCCCGCACCAGCTAGCCGCTTCGGTGCAGCATCCAGCCCAGATGACCGCGGCTGCGACCTGTTTCGTGGCCGGTCAGGTGGTTCTGCTCTTCGCAGTGTCCACAGTGGTCCGGCAGATCGCGATGCGGAAGCCGCGCTGGGCGGCGTGGTCCGGTGCTCTGGTGCTGATCGGTCTGGCGGAGCGGGTCTTCCATGGCGGATTCGACCAGGCCGCAACGGATCTCGCGCGGCACCGCGGAGCGGATTACGCGACCGCGTTCGTCGCGGACGCCTACGGCGACCTGCACCTGTTCAGCTTCTTGTCGTTCACGATCATGTTCGGCTGGCCGCTGCTGGCTTTCGCCGCCTATCGCGCCGGAGTGCTCGGGCGGGTGCGCGCAGTAGCACTCGCCGCGGCGATGCTCATGCCGCTCGGTGTCCTCAAAGGAACGACGCCGTGGTCGATCGTCGCCGCGGCCGGGCTGTGCGTTGCGCTGGTGCCTCCCGGCGTCCAACTGCTGAAACAAGCCGAACGCCCGGACCGACGCACGTTCGGCCTCGCCTGCCTCGGCGCGGTCGCGGTCGGCGCGCTCGGCTACGTGAGCACGCTGGGCTGACTACTTCAGGTGCTCGCCGAAGAACGCCATCACGCGTCGCCAGGCGTCGGAATCCGAGGGCTCGTGGTAGCCCATTCCGGCGACCCGGGCGACCGCGGCCAGCGGTGCGGGCCGGTAGTGGTTCGCGAAACCGTGCCCGGCGTCCGGGTATTCCTTGACGTCGTGCGGGATTCCGCGTTCGGTGAGCGCGGCGTCGAGCTTGGCCGCGGCACCGCGCAGTGAGAGGTCCTTGCCGCCGAAGCTGCCGACGATCGGACAGGCGCCGTCCAAAATGGACAGATCCTTCGGCAGCGCCCCGTAGTACGGGGCGGAAGCGTTGAAATCCCGCGAGGCAGCCACCAACGCGAACCCGCCGCCCATGCAGAACCCGACGACGCCGACCTTGCCGGTCGCGTCGTCCCGTCCGGCGACGAGCGCCCGCGCCGCCTCGATGTCCGCGAACGCCCGGCCCTCGCGGGCGAGCATCTCCTGGAACGTCCGCTTGACGCACCGGATCATGCCGCCGCGCGAGTACAGATCGGGGCTCAGCGCGAGATATCCCGCGGCGGCGTACCGGTCGGTGATCTCGCGCGCGTCCTGGTTGAGCCCGAAAATGTCGTGGATCAGCACGACCGCCGGGAACGGGCCGTCGCCGGACGGCACCGCCAGATAACCGTCGATTTCCCCGTCCGCCACCGGAATCCGGATGTCCATCGCCTCAGTCCGCCGTGAACGGGTCGTATTGGATCTGGTCCAGCGCGCTGCCCGCGACCAGCATCCGCGACACCGTCGCGCGGATCATCGCCGGCGAACCGGACACCAGGATGTCGTGGTCCGGCCACGCGCCGTACCGCGTGACCGCCTCGGCGAGCGTGCCGTGTTCGCACCCGGGCAGATGGTCGCCGCGTTCGACGACCGGGGTGATGGTGAGCCACGGGTTGGTCGCGGCGAGCGCACGCAGTTCTTCCAGGTCGTAGAGGTCTTCGCGGGTCGGGCCGCCGTAGAACAGCCGGGTCTTCGGGTTCTCGCCCCACAGCGCGAGGTGGTCGAGGATCGCGCGCAGCGGCGCGACCCCGGTGCCGCCCGCGACCATCAGCACCCCGCGCGACTGTTCGCGGTTGACGGTCATCCGGCCCAGCGGCGGACCGAGCCGCCAGACGTCGCCCGCCTGCGTGTGGCTCACGATCGCCCGCGACACCCAGCCGCCGTCGACCGCGCGCACGTGGAATTCGATGCCGCCGTCCTCGCGCGGCGCGTTCGCCGGCGACAGATACCGCCACAACCGCGGCCGCTGCGGCACCTCGACGCTCATGTACTGGCCGGGCGAATACGGCACCGGCTGGTCCGGGATCACCCGCACCAGCGCGAGATCCCAGGTGAGCCGCCGGTGCTCGACCACGGTCGCCGACCACGACGCCGGGTTCTCGTCCGCCGCCGCGGCCTCCTGCATCGCGCGCGCGACGATGGTGAACGCCTCCGCCCACGCGCGCTCGACCTCCGGCGTCCAGTCCGGGCCGAGGTGGTTTTTCAACGCGGCCAGCAGCGCGGTCCCGACGGCCTCGTAATGCTTGGGGGCGACGCCGAACTTGCGGTGGTCGCGGCCGAGCTGGCGCAGGAACGGCAGCAGGTCGTCCGGCCGGTCCACCATCTGCACGACGCGGGCCAGCGCGCGGATGATGCGCCCGCCCTGCACTTCCATGTTGATCGGGAAGAAATCGCGCGTGGCGGGCGCGAGGGTGAACAGCATCCCGTAGAAGAACTGCGAGATCTCCGGCGCGTACGGCTCCGATTTGGCCCAGGTGTCGCGGATGAGCTGCACCATCGCGACGACGGCGGCGGGCGCCTGCCGGGGCGCGGCTGAGGTCCGCGGGAGCGGGCTGATCGAATCGGCTGTCATCGGGCTGTCGTCGTTCATGGGTCGGGACCGGAGGCCGGGGGGTTGGGAGGGAAGGGTCACGAGAGCAGGGCGGCCGAGGTTGTCGGATTCGGCTCGCGCCGCCGCGCGGGGGAATTCGCCACTCCTGCTCCTCGTTGTCCACGACGTGCTCGCCGCGTCGGCATCGCGGGGCGTCTGGTCCGCAGAGTAGCCGCACTGAGGCGGAAAGCCCGCATCGTTGCTCCGGTCGGGTTACCGGCCAGTCAGGACGTGGGGCAGCTCACCGATTAGATAGTTGTCCTACGCAACCTTCGGCAGCTAAACTTGTAGAATACAAGCAAGTGGGCACAGGCCCGGGAGGAACGATGAGCCCAGCTGACGACGTGCGGCTCGAACTGCTGCGGGAGCTGAAGGCGTCCGCCCAGCTCCAGCACCTGTGGATCATGCAGGCGTGGCAGAACGAGCCAGGGCTGCACCCGGCCTCGGCGATGCTGCTGTCCGACCTCGCCAAGCACGGCGAGGCCCGTCCGTCCGAGGTCGCGAAGCGCAGGCTCGTCGACCTGTCGGTGATCAGCAGGCAGATCGCCCAGTTGCAAGCCGCCGGGCTGATCGAGCGCCGCCCCGCCCCCGAGGACGGGCGCGCGTCGCTGATCAGCGTGTCCGAGGCCGGTCTCGCCCGGCTCGAACTCTGGCGCAAGCAGTACCTCGAGTTCTTCGAGACGGCACTGGGCGGCTGGGACGAGGACCGGATCTCCGGCCTCACGTCGCAGCTCGCCGAATTGAACGAAGGTCTGCGCGCGACGCTCGGCCCGTCCGGGTACTGCGCCGGCGCGCCGCAGTCGGGAAAGTGAAGTAGCGAAAAGTGGAAACCACCGCATCCGGGCAGCCGATGACGCACCGGGAAATTCTCAAGGCCTTCACCGGCCTTTTGCTGGCCCTGCTCGTGGCGTTGCTGTCGTCGACCATCGTGTCCAACGCGCTGCCGACGATCCTCGCCGACCTGCACGGTTCGCAGAGCGAGTACACCTGGGTCGTCACCGCGACGCTGTTGACGTCGACCGCGACCACCCCGATCTGGGGCAAACTCTCCGACCTGTTCAGCAAGAAACTGCTGTACCAAATCGCGATCGTCGTTTTCACCGTCGGATCGGCACTGGGCGGCATCGCGCAGTCGATGCCCGAACTCATCGCCTACCGCGCCCTGCAGGGCATCGGGCTCGGCGGGCTGCAGGCGCTGATCCAGGTCGTCATCGCGGCGATGATCGCGCCGCGCGACCGCGGCCGCTACACCGGTTACACCGGCGCGGTGTTCGCCGTCGCGACCGTGTCCGGCCCGTTGATCGGCGGGCTGATCGTGGACTCGCCGCTCGGCTGGCGCTGGTGCTTCTGGGTGTGCGTGCCGCTGGCCGTCGTCGCGTTCATCGTGCTCGGCCGGACGCTGAAGCTGCCGGTGCTCAAGCGCAAGGTGCGGATCGACTGGCTGGGCGCGACCCTGCTGGTCGGCGGCGTCGCGCTGCTGCTGATCTGGGTTTCGCTGGCGGGCGGCAGCTTCGGCTGGGTTTCGTGGTCGAGCGCCGCGTACGTCGGCGGTGCGATCGTCGCGCTGGCGCTGGCGGTTCTCGTCGAATCCCGGGTCGCGGAGCCGGTGGTTCCGCTGCGGCTCTTCCGCAACCGCACCTTCACGCTGTCCGTGCTCGCCTCGCTGGCGGTCGGCACCGCGATGTTCGGCGGTTCGGTGTTCCTCGGCCAGTACTACCAAATCGCGCGCGGTTTCTCGCCGACGCACGCCGGCCTGATGACGCTGCCGATGGTGCTGGGGCTTGCCGTCGCCTCCACCGGTGCGGGGCAGGTCATTTCCCGCACCGGGCGCACCAAGCCGTTCATGGTCGCGGGCGGGGTTTCGCTGCTGGCCGGGCTGTTCCTGCTCTCGACGGTGGACCACGCGACGAACCTGACGCTGATGGGCGTCTACCTCGCGCTGGTCGGCCTCGGACTGGGCTTCCTGATGCAGAACCTGGTTTTGGTAGTCCAAAACACGGTCGCGATGAAGGACATCGGGTCGTCGTCCTCGGTCGTCACGTTCTTCCGGTCGCTCGGCGGCGCGGCGGGCGTGTCCGCGCTCGGTGCGGTGCTCGCCGCCCGGGTGGCCACGAACATCGCGAACTCCCTGTCGCAGATGGGTATTCACTCGGGCGGAGCAGTTTCCGGCGGTGGCGGCACGTTCGCCATCTCGTCGCTCCCGCCGGCGCTGCAGCCGGTGGTGCGCGGTGCCTTCGGCGACGCGACCGGCACGGTGTTCTTCGTCGCGGGCTGCATCGCCGTGGTCACCTTCCTCGCGGTGCTGTTCATCAAGGAGGTGCCGCTGCGCCGGACGCTCGACGCGGACGCGCCGGCACCGGCTCCGGCGGCGGTTTCGGTCGAGGCCGTCTCGGTGGTCGAAGCTCCGGTCGAGATGACCTCCGTGCTGCGCGGCCGGGTTCTCGACGCGGGCGGTCGTCCAGTGTCGGGTGTCGTGCTCACGCTCACCGACATGACCGGGCGTCAGGTCGACGTTGGGCGTACGGGACGTACGGGCGCGTACGAGTTGTCGGCGGACACTGTGGGCGAGCACGTCCTTCTGGCGACAGCTGGTTCGACGCGGCCCGCGGTGTCGACCGTGCGGCTTAACGGCAACGCGCGTTGGCACGACTTGCTGTTGGACAGCCAGGGCGCCATCTCAGGTCGCGTACGCGCAGCCGGTCGCCACGCCGCGGTCGCAGGCGCGGTGCTGACTCTTACGGACCGCCTGGGCATTGTCACCGCAACGCACATCGCGGGCGGCGATGGCGCGTACCGCTTCACGGGAATCGAACCGGGCGCCTACACGCTCACTGTGTCCGCACACGGATACACGCCGCACGCCGAGACGATGACGGTCGGCGACGGTGCGGCGGCACAGCACGACGTCGAACTGAGCGAGGCTCTTGAACGAGAGTTCGTTAGGCACCAAGGAACACTCAGCGTCGACTAAAGGGGCTCGTGAGTGTTTGTCGCGGTTCTCGCCGCGGTAGACACTCACGAGCTTTCTACTGGGAGTGGCATTTGCCGCCAAGCGATGCGCCCTCCCGGCCCTGCCTCGTCCCCCTCTCCCGGAGGTAGCGTCGAATATGTGACGCGAAGCAGGGTCGCGATGTTGCTGGCAATGGGGATCGACAACTTCGGTTCCGGACTTTTCCTTCCGCTCGCACTGCTTTACGTGACGCGGGTGATCGGAATCCCGCTCGTCGAAGCGGGCACCGCGGTCACTTTGGGCACCACGGCAGGGCTTCTCATGCCGCCGCTGGCCGGGCGGCTGGTGGATCGCGCTGGGCCGAGAGCCGGAGTTCTTGCCTCGCAACTGTTGCAGGCCGCCGGAATCAGCGCGTATTTGTTCGCGCACGACATCGGCGGAGTTGTGGTCGCCGCCATCCTTCTTGGTGCCGGGCAACAATTGTTCTTCAGCTGCCTGTTCGCGCTCGTCGCCGCGGTCGCCGGGGACGTGCCGAAGGACCGGCCGTTCGCCGAGGTCGGAATGGTGCGCGCGGGCGGGTTCGGGCTCGGCGGGCTGATGTCGTCGGCGCTGCTCACCTGGTTCGGCGACAGCGGTTACACCATCGCGCTCTTCGTGGACGTGCTGACTTTCCTCGCGGCCGCGGGCCTCGTCGCGGTGTTCATCCCGCCCGGCCGCCGGTTCGCGCCCGCGGCGCGCGTGCGCAGCGGGGTGTGGCGCAACCGCCCGTACCTGACTCTGATCCTGCTGAGCGGGCTGTTCGGGCTGTCGCTCGACTTCTTCCTCATCGGCACCCCGGTGTTCGTGCTCGACCGATTGCACGCGCCCACCTGGCTGCCCGGCGCGATCCTGTTCCTGCTGACCGTGCTGACCAGCGCCGGCGGCACGGTCGCGCTGCGGCTCACCCGGGGCCTCAGCCGGATCAGCGCGATGCGCGCCGGGTCAGCGCTGTTCGCCGCGTGGTGCCTGACGAGCGTCGGCGTGCTGCTGGTTCCGCGAAGCTGGCAGGTGCCGTACCTGTTGGCCGCCACGCTCGTGTTCGCCGCCGGCGACCTGGTGTTCGGGCCGCGTTCCGGTGCGCTCGCCGAGGCCGCCGCGCCGCCCGAAGCGAAGGGTCGTTACCTCGCCGCGTTCCAATACGCGTTCACTGTGGCTCAGGTGCTCGCTCCAGCGATCGTGTCGTTGTTTTCCGTGGCGGCTTGGTTACCCTGGGTGCTGGTCGGGGGTTGCGCTTGCCTTGCCGCGCTCGGGCTCGGCAGGCTGGGACCGAGGCTGCCCGCGGCCGCGGTGGCACCAATTCAGAGTTGAGCGGAACAGACTCAACTTTGCTGACGTTATACCTGTCGACGGGCCTTGGTCGGGCCTGTCACCAGGTATTTCCACAAACGCATGAGGTGAGGGATGGACGCTTTCAACCCGACCACGAAGACCCAGCAGGCGATCTCGTCCGCGGCGCAGGCGGCCACCGTGGCCGGCAACCCGCACGTGTCGGCCGCCCATTTGCTGGGCGCCCTGCTGGCGCAGGGTGACGGGACCACCGCACCGCTGCTGACCGCGGTCGGGGCGGACCCGGAGACGGTGCACAAGGAGCTCGAGCCGATCATCAACGGACTGCCGTCGGCGACCGGCGCGACCGTGTCGACGCCGCAGTTCGACGCGCCCGCGGTCAAGTCGCTCTCGCAGGCGCAGAAGCTCGCCACCGAACTCGGTGACGAGTACGTGTCGACCGAGCACCTGCTCGTCGGCCTCGCCACCGAAGGAGCCCAGGTCGCGGATCTGCTCAAGCGGCACGGCGCCACGCCGGACGCGCTGCGCGAGGCGTTCGCGAAGGTGCGCGGGTCGGCCCGGATCACCAGCGCGGATCCCGAAAGCACGTTCAAGGCGCTGGAGAAGTACGGCGTCGACCTGACCGAGCGGGCCCGTTCCGGGGAACTCGACCCGGTCATCGGCCGCGACACCGAGATCCGCCGCGTCGTGCAGGTGCTTTCCCGGCGCACCAAGAACAACCCGGTGCTGATCGGCGAACCGGGCGTCGGCAAGACGGCGATCGTCGAGGGCCTCGCCCAGCGGATCGTCGCGGGCGACGTGCCGGAATCGTTGCGCGGCAAGCGAGTCGTCGCACTCGACCTCGGGTCGATGGTGGCCGGAGCCAAGTTCCGCGGCGAGTTCGAGGAGCGGTTGAAGGCTGTCCTCAAGGAGATCACCGACTCCGCGGGCGAGGTCATCACGTTCATCGACGAGCTGCACACCATCGTCGGCGCGGGCGCGACCGGCGAGGGCGCGATGGACGCGGGCAACATGATCAAGCCGATGCTCGCCCGCGGCGAGCTGCGGATGGTCGGCGCGACCACGCTCGACGAGTACCGCCAGCACATCGAAAAGGACCCGGCGCTGGAGCGCCGTTTCCAGCAGGTGCTGGTCGGCGAGCCGTCGCCGGAGGACACCATCGCGATCCTGCGCGGGCTGAAGGAGCGCTACGAGGTGCACCACGGGGTCCGGATCACGGACGCCGCGCTGGTCGCCGCCGCGACGCTGTCGGACCGCTACATCACCGCGCGGTTCCTGCCGGACAAGGCGATCGACCTGGTCGACGAGGCCGCTTCGAAGATCCGGATGGAGATCGACTCGCGTCCGGTGGAGATCGACGAGGTCGAACGGGCCGTGCGGCGCATGGAGATCGAGGAGATGGCACTGTCCAAAGAGGACGACGCTGCCTCCTTGGAACGGCTCACCGCGCTGCGCGCCGAACTGGCCGAGAAGCGCGAGGAACTCACCGCGCTGACCGCCCGTTGGCAGAACGAGAAGGGCTCGATTGAGACCGTCCGTGAGCTGAAGGAGCAACTGGAGCAACTGCGCGGCGAATCGGAACGCGCCGAACGCGACGGCGACCTCGGCAAGGCCGCCGAGCTGCGGTACGGCCGGATTCCGGTGCTGGAGAAGGAGTTCGAGGCCGCGATGGCCGCGAACGAGGCCAGCAAGCAGAACGTCATGCTGAAGGAAGAGGTGGGCGCGGACGACGTCGCCGACGTGGTCAGCGCGTGGACCGGCATTCCCGCCGGACGGCTGCTGGAAGGCGAGACGGGCAAGCTGCTCCGGATGGAGGAGGAGCTGAACCGCCGCGTCATCGGCCAGGACCAGGCGGTCCAGGTCGTCGCGGACGCCGTGCGCCGTGCGCGGGCAGGCGTGGCGGACCCAGACCGGCCGACCGGCTCGTTCCTGTTCCTCGGCCCGACCGGTGTCGGCAAGACCGAGCTGGCGAAGGCGCTGGCGGAGTTCCTGTTCGACGACGAGCGCGCGATGCAGCGCATCGACATGAGCGAGTACTCCGAGAAGCACTCGGTGGCCAGGCTCGTGGGTGCGCCTCCGGGTTACGTCGGCTACGACCAGGGCGGCCAGCTCACCGAAGCCGTCCGGCGCCGCCCGTACACGGTGGTGCTGCTGGACGAGGTCGAAAAGGCGCACCCGGACGTGTTCGACGTGCTCCTGCAGGTCCTCGACGACGGCAGGCTCACCGACGGCCAAGGCCGGACGGTGGACTTCCGGAACACCATCCTGATCCTGACGTCGAACCTCGGCTCGCAAGCGATCGCGGACCCGGCGCTCGACGAACGCCAGCGCCGCGACGCGGTGATGGAGGTCGTGCAGCGGCAGTTCAAGCCGGAGTTCCTGAACCGGCTGGACGACATCGTGGTGTTCCACGCGCTCGGCACCGAGCAGCTGACGTCCATTGTGGACATCCAGGTCGCCCGGCTCGCCAAGCGGCTCGCCCAGCGCCGTTTGCACCTCGAGGTGACCGACGGCGCCCGGGAATGGCTGGCGTTGAACGGCTTCGACCCGATCTACGGCGCCCGCCCGCTGCGCCGCCTGGTGCAGTCGGCGATCGGAGACCAGCTGGCCAAGCAGCTGCTCGCCGGCGAAGTCCGGGACGGGGACACCGTGCGGGTGGACCTGCCGGAACTGGAAACCGGTGACACGCTGACGGTGTCGCGGGCCTGACGTTTGGTCCGTGAAGGGCTCCTTGAGGGAATTGGATTCCCTCAAGGAGCCCTTCACGGCGTTTGGGGTAAGCGCGACGCGGATTGAGAGCGGCTACTCCGGCGGCCCGAAACTATGACCTCGTCAAGGCCGCCCTGCCATCCATCACCCCCGGTTAGCGTCGCCGCTTGGAAGGTTCGTGAGGGCCACCCTGAGGGAATCAGATTCCCTCAGGGTGGCCCTCACGAACCGCTGACCCGACATCCCACCCCGGCCACGCCGCCGACCTGGGCAAGTACGCCTCGAAATGCACCTGCCGCACCGCTTAAGTTCCTGGCATGGGGAATCAGAGTCCGTGAGGGTTCCGCTCACGACCCCGTTGTCGCAGGCACAAGTTGCCAGCCCGGAACGCGAAACCGCCCGGCCGCAGTAGCGCGGCCGGGCGGTTCCGAAACCAAACCCTCAGGCGTCCTCGCCGTGCCCAGGTTCCACCGGACGCGCAGGAGCCGTCGGAGTCGCGCCCCCACCCGGCGGCGGAGTCCGCGGCGCGGGCGGAGACGGCTGCCGCTCCGTAGCCCGCGTGTCCGCCGGCGACGGCGCCGACGTCTCCACTGCGCGAGTATCGACCGGCCGCGTCGCCTGGGTGTCCGCCGGAGAAGGAGCGCTGGTCGGAGGCCCAGCCGGAGTGCCTGCGGAAGGCGTCCACGTGCGGTTCGAGTCGTAGTCCTCGTCGAACGGGTCCACGATGTCCGCGATCTCGCCCAGATCCCGCAGCAGCCGCTCAAGCCGCGACGGCCCAGCCCCGGGCACGACGCTCGCCAGCACCCACTCGTTCTCCAGCCACGCCACGCCGACGTCGCCGCCCAGTTGGTCGGCCGCGTCCACCAGGTCCTGGGTGATGACCTGGCGCGCCCCCTCGGAGTCGTCCGCGAAGGCGTAGCGCTGGCCGATCGGGCCGAGCATCTCCGGCATGTTCTCGCGCTGGAACGGCACGCTCGACAGCCACATCTCGACCGGCACCCGGTGCGTCTTGTTGCAGCGCACGGCCACGACCACCGCGGGCACCTGGCCTTGGGACTCGATGTCGAAGATGAACACCGGACGGCGGCCGTCGGAGGTGAAGGTGGAGCCCGCGACGACGTTCACCGCCGCGTCGGCTCCGAAGTAGCCGATCGCGCCTCCCGACCACTGCCGGGGCAGCCGTTCGTCCTCTTCCACGAACTGCCAGCCGCGCAACTGGGCCCAGCGCTGCCGCTCACGGTTGCGCGAGCCCTCCCTGGCCCGGTCCGCGAAGAGCAGGCCAAGCCCCGCCACCAGCGCGACGGCGGCGATGACGAACCAGATCCACGCCGAGATACCCACGCCGGTCAGGGTATCGCTGCCGAGCCCTCCTACCGGGACGGCCGCACCGTGTCGGCGCGCCCCGTTTGGCCGGAACCCGCCAGGTCGCGTCGACAAATCGGCTAATCGCCCGGCTTGGGTGTCCGTTGCGAACGGGTTCCCGCTGACCGGACGCCCCGCTGGGCCTATCCAGCGATCGCGCCGGACATCCCGGACAGGAACCTTGCCGGACCGCTCCCGCGCCGGGTAGAGGTCGTTCGACAGCCTTTCCCGCCGCCGCCGACAGCAGGAAGGACACCCGCATGTCCCTCTCGAGAAGATCGGTACTGACCGGGACCGCGGCGGCGCTCGGCTCGCTCGCGCTGCCCGGGGTCGCGGCGGCCGCGGGCGCGCGCGACTGGTCCCGCGCCGTCATCGACTCCACCATGAAGCGCTACACCCCGGCGTCCATCGGCGGCTGGAGCTATCCGCTCGGCCTCTACTTCTACGGCCAGTACCTCTTCTATCGGCGGACCAAGGAGCGCAAGTACCTCGACTACCTCGTCGCCTGGTACGACCGGTTCATCACCGACGACGGCATCTCCAACAGCTTCAGCAGCCTCGACTCGATGCGCGCCTGTCAGATGCTTCCGTTGCTGTACAACGAAACCGGCAACGCCAAGTACCGCAAGGCCGCCGATCAGCTGCGCAAACGCTTCGAGACCTATCCGCGCACGAGCGACGGCGGGATGTGGCACGCGGTCAGCCGTCAGCACCAGCTGTGGGGCGACGGGGTGTACATGGCGCAACCGTTCCTCGCCTTGTACGGCAAGGTTTTCCACGACCCGACGTACTGCTACGAGGAGTCCGCCAAGAACCTGTCCGTCTACTTCGGACACCTCAAGGAACCCGCGAAGGGCCTTATCTACCACGCCTACGACGAAAGCGGCACCCAGCCGTGGGCGACCGGGCCCGGCAAGCACTCCAGCTTCCACTGGGCCCGCGCGATCGGCTGGTTCGGGATGGCGGCGATCGACATCCTCGAGGTGCTGCCCGCCGACCATCCCCGCAGGCCGGAGCTGGTCGGGATCGTCCAGTTCCTCGCCGACGGATACCGCCGGTTCCAGGATCCGCGGACTGGCAGGTGGTACCAGGTCGTCGACCACGGCGGGGACGACGGGAACTGGCTGGAGACGTCCGCGTCCTCGATGTACGCGTTCACCGTCTCCCGGGGCGTCGAGCGCGGATATCTGCCCGCTTCTTATGCCTCGGTCGCGCAGCGCGGCTACGCGGGAGTGCTGCAGAAGGTGTCGATCGGGTCGGACGGGCTGACGAACATCGCCGACATCTGCGAAGGGACGAACGTCGGGGACCTGAAGTTCTACTTCGCGCGGAAGCGACTGACGAACGACTTCCACGGGCTCGGCGCGTTTCTGATCATGAACGAGCAGTTCACCCGGTATCGCTGCTGAAAAGCGCGAAGGGCCCCTTGATCGACTCAACGGGCCCTTCGCGACACAGCCGGTTTACGTCTCGCCGGTCGGGTTGGCGGGTTTGGCCAGCGGTCCAGGCGACCACAGTCCGGAATGCGTCACCGACTGCTGATGCAGCGCTGCCGAAGCCGGGAGCGCGTTCGCGACGTCGGGCGTCACCTCGTACAACGTCCCCCAGTCACGGTCGACGTCGCCTTCCAGATACGTCGGCAACGCCTCCATCTGGACGCTCGCGTTCATCCACACGAACGGCCCGCCGCCCGCGGGCGAAGACCAGTACCGGCCGACCGTGCGCAGGTCGTCGCCCGCGCTGATCCGGTACTTCGGCATCTCGGCGATCCCGTTGTGGATCGAGGACGGGCGCAGGCACGGGTGCTGTGCGGCGGCGGCCCACTCCAGGAACACCGGGTCCTTCCCGACCACGTCGGTCATCTTCGCGATCTTCGGCGCCCGCGGCGCGCTGAACGCGACCCAGCCTTCGCTGCCGAGCCCGCGGCCCTTCGCCACGATCCGCACCTGGTCGGCGCCGTCGGGCACGCTGACCCGCGCGTCCCGCCAGTCGGTGTCCTTCTTCTTCGCGTCGAGCTTCTCGCGGCTGAGCACCTCGAACCCGGCGGGGGTGTTCTTGCCGAATTCGGCGGTCAGCCCGTTCGGGTCCTCGGTCTTGCCCGCGAGCGCGACCACGATCGGCACCGAGCCGTCGCGCGCGCGTTCCGGGATCGAGTACCACTGGGTGCGCAGGTCGCCCGCGCCGTCGCCGGACTCGTGGTAGCTGCCCCAGATCGGCGCGGCGTCCTTGCCGAAGCCGTGCGGCGGCTTCCACTTGTCGTCCGTGGGCAGCCCGCCGTTGGTGACGAAGCCCTTCTGCGTGCTGGTCAGCCATTCCTGCGGCGTGGTCCCGCGGTCGGCGCCGGCGGGCACCTGCCAGCCGGGCGCGGCGTTCTGCGGCTGCTGCGGCGCGGCTTCGAGAATGCCGGCCTTCGGATCGCGCTCGACCTTGATGTAGTCGGACAGCCCGCAGCTCTTCCCGGCCAGCTGGCGGATGTTGTCGGCACCCATGTTGTAGGTGTCCCAGCGCTTCTGGATGCCCTTGGCGATGCTGCCGATCTCGAACAGCACGAGAATCGCGCACACCGTCGACAGCGGTGCGAGCCCGAGCCGCAGCGCCCGGCCGCGGTTTTCCAGGTCGGACCGCGGCACCGGCGCGGGCGGCACGAACGGTTCGTGCTCGTTGTGCTTCATGTGTTCGATCGCCGCGATCGCCAGCGCGACCGCGGCCGCCACGAGCGCCATCGTGCTCAGCTTGATGCCGAACACCTGCGGCGGGAGGTCGAACCACGGCACGCCCCACGCCGAGACGTACCACCAGGCGTTCGGCCCGGTCGAAGCGAGCGCGACGATCACCATCAGCCCGGCGAAGAACGCGGCGCGGTTGCGGCGCGACAGCAGCACGGTCGTGCTCGTCGACAACGCGGTGAGCGCGGCGAGCGGACCGCCGACCGCGACCAGCATGCCGAAGTGGTGCGAATGCTTGGTCGGGGCGAGCGCGAGGACCACAAAGGACAGTGCGCTGATGCCGAGCAGCCTGCGGCTCGGGCCGAGCGCGGCACCGCGGATGTTGCCGCGCCGCAGCAGCACGACCGCGCAGGTCGCCAGGCAGAGGAAGATCAACAACACCGGGAACCGGCGCGTCATCGAGCCGTCCGGGCCGTTGCTGAACAGCATTGTGTAGCGGTCCAGCTCGTTGTACCAGGCCCCGGTCGGCCCGAGCGACGAGCGCAGCCGCACCGATTCGAGCGCGCCGCTCAGCGTCTGGTCGCAGAAGATGAGCGCGAGGATCACCAGTCCGGCGGCGGCGACCGGCGCGAGCACCGGCACCCAGCCGAACTGGCGGGCGTGCCGGAGCACGATCTTCGCCAGCGGTTTCAGCCCGACCACGAACGGCAGCACGGCCATCAGCCCGTGCGGGTTGACCGAAACGCACAACGCCGCGACGGTCAGCCCGACCGCCGCCGGGCCGAGCCGCCGGGTCGCCACCGCGCGTTCGACCGCGCAGATGGTGATCAGCGACAGCAGCGCGACCAGGTTTTCCGGGCGCAGGCCGTTGTCGTAGGGCAGCCAGAACGCGAGGAAGACCGCGCCCGCCGCCCAGCCGGCTGCGCTGCTGATCCGCACCTGCCTGCCGAGCCGGGGCAGCACGCCCCGGCTGATCAACATCCAGCAGGCGACGCCCATCAACAGCGACGGCAGCCGCATCCACGGCGTCAGCGAACTGACCTTGGTCATGGCCGCGTAGATGTCGACGAACCAGGCCATCGGCGCGTCCGGCGCGGCGAACCACCGGTAGTACTCGCCGATGTACCCGGCGTCGCCGCGGACGCGCGCCATGGTCGTGAAGTAGCCGTCGTCGGCGGTCATCGCGCCGATCAGCCACCAGACGCCGAGCGTGCCGAGGACGGCTATGTCGAGGAATTTCAGCTTCCACCAGCCCCGCTTGGCCAGCCGGGGCGCGCGCCGGCCGGAGAGCCGGTCGAGGCGGTACAGCGCGAGCACCGCGCCGATGAAGCAGAGCACCGACAGCACGATGGCGGCCAGCTTGATGCCGGTCGCCGTGCTGGCCCAGCGGTTGTCGACCTGCGCGGAAACCGAAAGGCCGTGCGTGTCGTCCTGGTTGTTGAGGTCGGAGAAGAAGCCGGTGAGCTGCGGCCGGTGGTCGTCGCTGACGTCCGCCAGGTGGGCGCCGCCGACGGACGCGGTCGTGTGCTTCGGGTCGGAATGCACGGTGATCGTGCAGTCGCCCTCGCCGATCGGGGCCGCGCCGAGCTGCTGGCCCTGTGAGGAAAGCGTGAGCTGACCGTCGCCGACCTGCAGGGCCATCCCGGTGACGGTGCCGATGCTGGAGTTCGGCGGGTTGGTGCTGAACAGCACGGCGTTGCCGTCGGTGCGCGCGTCGAGCGCCCGCGCGGTCGCGCACGAGACCTTCGCGTCAAGCGAGATCGGCGCCTGCGCGGTCAGCGGGGCGGACACCGCCCTGGTGCCGCCCTGGGCGGTCGGCCAGTCGAGGGTGGTTTGCTCGAGCGTGACGGGCAGGAACGGGATCGCGATCGCGAGAATCGCGCCGGCGATTCCGAAAACCGCAGCGAGCAGCCGCGCCCGACGCCCGGCTTTGCTCTTGCCGGCAGCTGTCGGAGACGCCGATTCGGCGGCAGCGGATTCGAGGTCGACCACGCCCCGCAGGCTATCCAAGCGGATGCGGGCCTCCCGCTGGGGACTCTCCAGGTGGCGGCGCCACCTGGTCGAGCCCGGATTCGCGCGCCGAACCGCCACGGTGGGTAAAGGAAGCGCGGCCCTCGTTACGGCGAACGGGTGACGTCCCGCAGCTCACGGCGGCTTCGGCCGAGGGCCGTTTCACGATCCGGAAACGGTCCGGACTCGGTTGCCGAAAGCGGACCCGGCCTGGCGGTGAACTCAGCCGGGCGAGAAAGTGAACGGCGGCCCGGAAACTGTCCATCCGTTGTCGATGACCGGATTTCCGAGCACCTCGGCGCCCACGTGCTGGCTCCGGGTAACCGGGACACCCACGGTAGAAGCGGTGCTCGCCCGCGCCGCCGCGATGTCCGCGGCCGACAGTTCGCCGTGGAACCGCTCGGTGCGCTCGGCGGTCGACTGGCTCGTCGCGGCCAGCGTGTGCACCGGGCCGAGGTCGCCGGACACGCTGTGCCGCTCGGTGGACTCCAGCCGCGCGACGTCGAGCTTGCCGGTGAACTGGCCGAGCACGCTTTCGTCGGAGTTCGCGACCACCGAGCCCGCCGGGCCGAGGTCGACGGCGTCCGCGGAGGTGCGTTCGACGCGGCTGCCGCTCATCAGGTCGCCGGAGAACCGGCCGGCCAGACCGGATTCGGCGCCGGTCTTGCTGCTGGAGAGCGCTTCGACGCCCTGCGGCAGCCGGACGCCGTGCCGCATGGACTGGTCCAGACCTGCTACGTGCGCACCGTCGAACGGCTGCGTGTGGTGCGCACCGAGGTCGTTGCCGGTGAACGCGCGGCCTGCCTCGCCGAGACGCAGGTCGTGCGTCTGGGACTGGCCGGCGGCGTCCGGAGCGAGCGCCTGGTGCAGGTTCGACGCGGCGGACGCGGGCAGATCGCGTGTTGTGAGCGCCTCGTCGCGGGTGAACTGGAGGTCGGAGGAGGAACCGTGCTGGTGCAGGTCGAGCGGCAGTTCCCCGCGCGGGGTGTCCGCCAGCGCCGCAGCCGGGCCGGCGAGCAACAGAGCGAGGGGCGCCGCACCGGCGGCCATCCGGGGCAGATATCCGGGCGTCCGCTTGGTGTGCTTGCCCATGCGCCGGACCATACTGCGCCACCAGCGCAAACGCAGCTGAAAAACGGGTAGCTTCACCCACATGACCACCAGTTCTGTGATCACGGGAGCCACCGCGGGCATCGGCGCGGAATTCGCGCGCCGGCTCGCCGCCGAGAAGCACGACCTCGTCCTCGTCGCCAGGGACGAGGAGCGGCTGACCGCGCTGGCCGAGAAGCTGCGCGCGGAGCACGGCGTCGAGGTGACCGTGCTGTCCGCCGATCTGTCCGAAGTGGACGGTCGAGGCCGGGTCGCTGAGCTGCTCGAAACCCGGCCGGTCGACCTGCTGGTCAACAACGCGGGGTTCGGGCTGAGCGGCGAGTTCTGGGAGATCCCGGCCGAGGACCTGCAGCGTCAGCTCGACGTGAACGTGACCGCCGTGCTGCAGCTGACCCGGGCGGCGCTGCCGGGCATGGTCGAGCGCGGCCGCGGCGACATCATCAATGTCAGCAGTGTCGCGGGCTTCTTCTCCGGTCGCGGTTCGACGTATACCGCCAGCAAGAACTGGGTCACGTCGTTCACCGAGGGCATCGCGATGTCGCTGCCGAAGGGCGTGCGGATGATGGCGCTGTGCCCCGGTTTCACCCACACCGAGTTCCACGAGCGCGCCGGGCTGCGGCGGGAGGGGCCGAAGGCGTTCTGGCTCGACGTGGCCCAGGTCGTCGACGAAGCCCTCGCTGACCTGCGCCGCGGCAAGGTGATCTCGGTGCCGAGCCTGCAGTACAAGGCCCTGGTCGGGATCGGCGGACTGCTGCCGCGTCCGGTGCTGCGCAAG
This sequence comes from Amycolatopsis sp. CFH S0740, assembly GCF_004522315.1. NCBI lineage: Bacteria > Bacillati > Actinomycetota > Actinomycetes > Pseudonocardiales > Pseudonocardiaceae > Amycolatopsis > Amycolatopsis sp. CFH S0740. The sequence continues at coordinate 463,246 of NZ_SDLS01000003.1, forward strand.
CTCGCCGGCGGGTTCGGCAACCGCCGCCGCACCTAGCGGTAGGGACAGCCCTACCCCGTCCCGGCGTGTGCGCCCCAGGGTGTTTTCCCCCGGCAGGCCATAGCGTTTTCCCCATGGCGACTGGGGAAGCGGTGCGGCTTGAATCCGTCCGCAAGGAATACGGCCGGGTCACGGCACTGGACGGGGTGAGCCTGTCCTTCTCGCGCGGGGGGTTCACCGCGGTGATGGGCCCGTCGGGCTCGGGCAAGAGCACGTTCCTGCACTGCGCGGCCGGACTCGACCGGCCGACGAGCGGTTCGGTCCTGCTCGACGACCAGGAACTGGGCAAGCTCTCCGAAACGCGGCTCACGAAGCTGCGCCGGGACAAGGTCGGATTCGTCTTCCAGGCGTTCAACCTGCTGCCCGCGCTGACCGTCGAGCAGAACGTCGTGCTGCCGCTACGGCTGGCCGGTCGTCGTCCGGACCGCCGCCGCGTCGCCGAGATGCTCGGGCACGTCGGGCTGGGCGACCGGCGCAAGCACCTGCCGGGTCAGTTGTCCGGTGGTCAACAGCAGCGGGTGGCGATCGCTCGCGCGCTGGTCAGCCGCCCGGCCGTGCTGTTCGCCGACGAGCCGACCGGCGCGCTGGACACCCGTACCGCCAGTGAAATCCTCGGCCTGCTCTCGGAATCGGTGCGCGGCGGGCTGACCGTCGTGATGGTGACACACGACCCGGTCGCGGCCTCCTACGCGGATCGCGTCGTCTTCCTCGCGGACGGCCGCGTCGCCGGCGAGCTGCACCGGCCGACCGCGACGGCGGTCGCCGAACGCATGACGCACCTCGGCGCCTGGGCCGACCGGACGCCGGTGGGCGGCTTCTGATGTTCAGTCTTGCCTTGCGCACCTTGCGTTTCCGCACCGGCGGGTTCATCGCCGCGTTCGTGGCCGCGTTCCTCGGCGCGGTGATCGTGTCCGCCTGCGCCGGTCTGATGGAGACCGGGATCCGGTCCGCCGCGCCGCCGCACCGGCTGGCTTGGGCGACGGCAGTTGTTGCCGGACAAAAGGATTTCGAGCTGCAGAAGCATTCCGACAAGCCCAAGACGCAGTCGGTCGCGCTGTCCGAGCGGGTCCGGTTGGACCGATCGCTGGCGGAGACGATCCGCGCGACGCCTGGCGTGTCCACTGTGGTCGGTGAGGTGAATTTCCCGGTATCGCTGGGTAAACAGCCTCTCGTCGCGCACGGTTGGGAGTCCGCTCGGCTGCCCGGACCCGCGCCGCGAGACGGTGAAGTGGTGCTGCCCGCCGTCAGCGGGGTGTCGGCTGGCGCGACGGTTGACCTTGCGGTGCAAGGGAAGATCAATCACTACCGCGTCGCTCGGACGGTTGAGGGATCCGACGTGTTCTTCGCCGACGACGTGGCCGATCAGCTCTCCGGCCACCCCGGCAAGGTCGACTACTTCGGCGTCGTCACTGACAATCCGGCCGCGTTGCATCTCGGGTCGGGGGTGTCCGTGCTGACTGGGGATGAGCGCGGCCTCGCTGAATTCCCGGAGGCGCAAACGAGCGGCGCACGGCTGATTCCGTTGGCCGGTGTCGCGGGCGGACTGTCGATTTCGGTCGCGGTGTTCGTCATCGCCAGCACGTTGATGCTGTCGGTGCGCCAGCGGCAGCGGGAATTGGCTCTGCTGCGCGCGATCGGCACGACGCCGCGGCAGTTGCGGCGCATGGTTCTCGGCGAAGCGCTGGTCATCGGCGTGCTCGCGACCGGAGTCGCGGCCGCGCTGGGTCCGGTGTTCGGCCGATGGCTGTTCGAACAGTTCACCTCGGGCGGGTTCATTTCGCCCGAGGTGCAGTTCCACCAGGGCTGGATCCCGATGATCATCGCGGCGGGCGCGACGATGCTCGCCGTCGGGATTTCCGCGCTGGTCGCCGGATTCCGGGTCGGTCGCATCCGGCCGACCGAGGCGCTCGCCGAGGCCTCCGTGCCGCGCAGCTGGCTGACTCCGGTGCGGCTGATCGTCGCGCTGCTGTGCTTCGGCGGCGGGACCGCGCTGGGCATCGTCACGCTCACAGTGATGACGGGACCCATCGCGGCGAGCACGGCGGGTCCGGCGGTGATGCTGTGGGCGATCGGCGTCGCGATGATCAGCCCGGGCGTCACGAAGCTGACCGCGATCCTGTTGCAGGGCCCGATGCGGCTGATCAGCGGCGTCACCGGCTGGCTGGCGATCACCAACACGCGCAACGCGGCCACCCGGGTGGCCGGCGCGGTCACGCCGATCATGCTCGCCGTCGGCATCGCGACCGCCAACATCTACCTGCAGACCACGACCACCGCCGCTTCCGCGCAAGCCTTCGCCGAAGACCTCCGCGCCGACGCGGTCGTCGCGGGCCCCACTGGAATTTCTCCGGAGGCTCTCGACCGTGTCCGGCACGCGGACGGCGTCGCGGCGGTCTCGTCGTACGTCAGCAGTCGCGCGTTCATCACCGCGCCGTTCGACGAGAACCAGACCAAGAAGGGCTACCCGGCGCTCGGCCTCACCGACGCGACGATCAACGCGGCCACGGTCGTGCAAGGCAATCTCGCCGACCTCAAAGGCGACACGATCGCGTTGCCCGACGCCGCCGAAGTCTCCCGGTCCGTCGGCGATTCCGTCACGCTCCGTCTCGGCGACGGGACCGACCGGACCCTTCGCATCGTCGCGATCGTGCAGCAGCGAGACGGTGCCGAACAGCTTCTCCTGCCCGCCGACCTGCTCGCCGCGCACACTGCCGCGGGTCTCCCCCGGCAGGTGCTCGTCCGCGCCGAACCCGGCGTCGACCAGGCCCGGCTGACGCGCAGCCTGACCGCCGCGACCGCCGGTCTCCCGGTGTCCGTCGGCGACCGGAGCACGCTGGCCGCCGCGAACGCCAAGAACGACGAGACCGGCGCGTGGGTGAACTACCTGCTGGTCGGCATGATCGTCGGCTACACGGTGATCTCCGTGGTGAACACCCTGGTCATGGCCACCTCGCGGCGTCGGCGGGAGTTCGGGCTGCAGCGCCTCGGCGGTTTCACCCGCGGCCAGGTGCTGCGGATGGCCGCGAGCGAAGGCGGTCTGATCGCCGCGATCGGCATCCTGCTGGGCACCGTCGTCTCGGCGGGCGCGATCGTGCCGTTCTGCCTCGTCGCGACCGGACGGGTGCTGCCGGACGGGCCGATCTCCATCTACCTGGTGATCGTCGCGACCGCGATCGTGCTCGCCTTGGTCGCCGCGGTCCTGCCCGCTTGGGTGGCGACGCGGACGCGTCCGGTGACGGCCGTCGCGACCGGGGAGTGACGCGCGGAAGTTGTCGGTGCCGTGTGTAAGACTCTCGGCCGTGGCGTACCCCGGGTTGGATCAAACTGCGAAACTCGAACTGGCCAGGCTGGTCAGCGAACTGGCCGTCGTGCACGGCAAGGTCACCTTGGCCTCGGGCAAGGAAGCCGATTACTACGTCGACCTCCGGCGGGCGACGCTGCAGCACGCGGCCGCCCCGCTCATCGGCAAGCTGCTGCGGCAGCTCACCGCTGACTGGGACTACGTCGCGACCGGCGGGCTCACCCTCGGCGCGGACCCGGTGGCGCTGGCGATGCTGCACTCCGCCGCAGCCGAGGGCGTGGTGCTCGACGCGTTCGTCGTCCGCAAGGCGATCAAGGAACACGGGATGCAGCGCCGGATCGAGGGCGTGGAGGTGCGCGGGCAGCGGGTGCTGGCCGTCGAGGACACCTCCACCACCGGCGGCAGCGTGCTCACCGCGGTCGAGGCGCTGCGCGAAGGCGGGGCCACCGTGGTCGGCGTCGCGACGGTCGTCGACCGCGACACCGGCGCGCGCGAAGCCATCGAGAAGGCCGGGCTCGAGTACCGGTACTTGCTGAGCAAGGACGACCTCGGGCTCAGCTGAGGAGTCAACCGAGCGGAAGTGAGCACAGTCACCCACAATGCGTGCGTGACGAATGCCCGCCACGCGGTGTCCCCCTGACGGAAGGGGGTGCCGTGACCACGACCAGTGTCCCGCTCGACGACGCCACCCTCGTCGGCCGTGCGCGAGACGGCGACGTGCGCGCGTACGAACAGCTCGTGCAGCGTTATCAGGGCCCGATGTTCCGGCTCGCCCTGAAAATGCTGCATCACCGCGGCGACGCCGAGGACGTAGTGCAGGAAGCGTTCCTCGGCGCGTGGCGGAAGCTGGCGCAGCTGAACGACGACAACGCGTTCGTCGGCTGGCTGTACCGCGGAACGACCAACCGCTGTCTCAACGTGATCCGGGCGCGCCGCCCGCAGGCCGACGTCGACCTCGACCTGGCCGAATCGCCGCGCCGCGACACGCAGCCGGAGCACGCGGTGCAGGTCAGCGGCCAGCTCGCGGCACTCGACGAGGCGCTTCAGACGCTCACCCCGCAGCAACGGGCGTGCTGGCTGTTGCGTGAAGTGCACGGCCGGTCGTACGACGAGATCAGCGAGATCGTCGGCGCGAACCCCACCGCGGTCCGGGGGCGCATCGCCCGGGCCCGTGCGCAGCTGGCGGAGGTGATGAAGCCGTGGAGGTGAACCAGGACTACGAACTGCCGTGCGGCCGGGAACTGGAAACGCTCTGGGAGAACCTGGACGAGTCCGACGACCACCAGGCGGAGTGTGTCCACTGCCGCACCGCGCGGGAAAGCCTGCTGGCCCTGCGCTCGGCGACGCAGGAACTGATCGACGAGCCCGACCCGACCCCGCCGGACCTGTTCGGCCGGATCATGTCGGCCGTCCGCGCCGAAGTGCGCCGCGGCCAGATGCTGGATCTCGCCGCCGCCGAACCGGGTTCGGTCGAAGTGAGCGAACAAGCCGTCGCGGTCGTGCTCCGCTATGCGGCCGATTCCGCCGGCGACGTCCGCGCCCGCCGGGTGCGGGTGCGAAAGGTCGGTGTTGATTCGTCCGGCGCGGCTCAGGTCGAGGTGGAACTCACCCTCGCGGCGCGCCTGGGGAACACCAGCGGCGCTGACACGTTGGCCCGCGTACGAGAACTGGTGTCCGCTGCCGCGACCTCGCGGGTGGGTATTTCGTTGGTCAGCCTGGATCTGCTGGTGGAAGACGTGTACGAGGACGGGGAATGACCGCCGAATACGTGATCGCCGCCCCGGTGATCGCGAGCGTTGCCGCCCGCGCGGCCGCCGAAACCGCCGGAGTCGTGCGCCTGGAACCCGGCCTGCGCGGCTTGGCGACCGCGTGGGCCCGCGAAGCCAGGCAACGCTGGAAGGGCCTGGAACCGGCTCCCGCGGACGGCGTCCGGGTCCGCGCCCACGAGGACAGCCTGACGGTCGAGGTCGACGTGGTCATCTCGGGTGCGGACCAGGCCGCCGCCGTGGGCCGCGCGGTGCAGCGAGCGGTGTTCCGGGAAGTCCTCGCGCAGACCGGCCGCTCCGTGGACGCCGTTCGAGTGTCCATTTTGGACATCGAAGTGGGGCGGAAGTGACCGATCCGCGTTCGCTGACCGGAAGACTCGCCGACGCCCTGTCGGCCGTCGACGGCCTCCGCCCCGCGACGAGCGTGGCCGCGGAAATCAGCTGGCTGCCGACCGATCCCGCTGGTGGGTCAGTGGATCTGACCGCGGAATCGGTGGAGATCCGGGTGGTCGCGCTGCGATTGCCGCTGCCGCCCTTGCTGTCGGCCGCCGAAGTCCAGGTGCGCAAGGTACTCGACGGGACCGAGTGGGCGGACGCAAGCATCCGCCTCGTCGTGACGGACATCGACGGAGCAGCGTTCGCTGGCTGAACGCCCTTTTCCGCGTATCGTCGGCTTCGAGCCACGGGAGGGCGCGGATGATCCGGATCCAGGTGACCAACAACGACGACAAGCCCCGGACCTGGAACGTCGAACCCTATGGCGACGAAGTCGTGCTCAGCGTCGACGACGTGCTCTCGATCGAGTACGCGCACCCCGCTGACGTGGGCTTCGTGGTGACTCTCTACCCCGACTCCGAGGTCGTCTGGGCGACGGCGGACGGGCACCGCGATGGCCAGCTGCCCGACGACCTCAAGCTCAATGGGGTCACCCTATGGCCGGGTTTCGGCGGCACCGGCTCGCCGGCCTGAGGTCCTTCTTCCGCGTTCGTCACCCCGCTTTTCCCTCGTTTTCTCCGTCGATTCGCGTGCACGGAACGAAGTCATTTACGGCGCGTCGGGTTCCTTCGTGCGGGGTGTTCCGCACCATCTCCTACCCGGAGTGATCCCTCCGTTACCTGCCGGGTGAACTCGTTGCTCCGGTGGGTCGAACATCACATCAGGTCCCCCTATTTCCCGCTCCCTGGACGGGTAATCGGAGTAACGTCGCTGGTAGGTGCACTGGGAAGGGGGCGAAGGTGGACACGACGGTCGCGCATGTTCTGGCCGATGTCACCGTGGCGGTGCACATCCTCGCCCTGCTCTTCATCGGCTTCGGCGGCTTCCTCGCGTGGCGGTGGCCGAAGGTCGTTTTCGTGCACATTTTCTTCGCGGTGTGGGGCGTGCTGGTCAATGTCACGCCGATTCCGTGCCCGCTCACCGCGCTGGAGGATTTCTTCCGGCATCAGCAGGGCCTCGGCGACCTGCCCGGCGGGTTCAACGCGTACTACCTCTACGGCACGGTGATCCCGCGCTCGCTGCTGCCGGTGGTGGTCGTGGTGGCCCTGGCAGTGCTGGTGATCTCGTACCTGGGCGCCTACCTGAGGTGGCGCCACCGCCACGACGACAGTCCGGCGCACGGCGTCAGCCTCGGCTGAGCGAGAATCGTCCTTCGTGACGACGGAACAACCCGAAGCGGGCCCCACCGAGTGGGTGAACCGCGAGGAGGTAGGCGTAGGCCCCTGGCCAGGCACCTGGCCGGACGACCCGCGCTACGACCCCGAACTCCTGGCCAACGGCGACCGCCGCAACGTGGTCGACGCCTACCGCTACTGGCGCCGCGAAGCAATCGTGTCCGATGTGGACACCCGACGACACCCGTTCCACGTCGCGATCGAGAACTTCCAGCACGACCACAACATCGGCACGGTCGTCCGCACCGCGAACGCCTTCGCCGCCGCGGAAGTGCACATAGTGGGCCGCCGCCGCTGGAACCGCCGAGGCGCGATGGTGACGGACCGCTACCAGCACCTCCGCCACCACGAGAACGTCGCGACGCTGCTGGAATTCGCCACCGCAGAGGGCTTGACGGTGGTAGCGGTGGACAACACGCCCGGCGCAGAGCCGGTGGAAACCGCCGAACTGCCCCGGAAGTGCCTGCTGCTGTTCGGCCAGGAAGGCCCTGGTCTGTCCGAAGCCGCACAGACGGACTCGGCGAAAGTGGTCTCCATCGCCCAGTTCGGCACCACAAGGTCTATCAATGCGGGAGTTGCGGCCGGAATCGTGATGCACGCATGGATCCGACAGCATGCGGACCTCTCCAAGGCCTGGTGACTCCCGGCGGTCTGCCACCGATGGGGTGCTTCGTGAGTGGCTGCGCCGGTTAGAACCGGGGCCGCTCACGAGAACCCAGGCCTAGCGCCGATCGCGCGGTTCAGACGGGAGGCGCGTAGAGAGGCAAGTTCTCCGCAGCGCAGGCAGAATCAGGTCATGACTGCCGACTCGTCCGACCCCGCCAATCCCGCTGCACGCGGCGATGCGCCCGGCCCTGCCGCATCGCCCTCGGACGACTCCGCGGCGGCCGAGCGCCCTGCGGCGGCCGAGAGCACCGCAGCGAGCGAGCATCCCGCCTCAGCCGCGCGTGCCGCAGCACTCGACCGCGCCGCCTCAGCCGAACAGGCGGTCTGCGCCCGCCACCTCCGCCGCCTGTGGGCCCTCCCCGGCACCGTCCTCGGTCGCAGTGGATGGCCGCCCACCATGAGCCAGCGGTTGCACTGGCACTGGAACTACTGGTGGCAGGCCCATCTCCTCGACAGTCTCGTCGACGCGCAGCTCCGTCAGCCCACCGGCGAACGCGCGTGGCTGATCGACCGCTTCATCGCGACGGTGCATCGGCGCAATTTCGGTTCCTGGGTCAACGACTACTACGACGACATAGCCTGGCTAGGGCTCGCGCTGCAGCGAGTGCGTCAACTCCAACTATCCACAGTGGACGAACCGATCGAGGCGATCAGCAAACGGCTGCACGAAGGCTGGACAGAAGACCTTGGCGGGGGAATTTGGTGGCGGCGCGGCGACTCCTTCAAGAATACCCCCGCGAACGGGCCTGCCGCTATCTTTCACGCTCGGACGGGTGATCAAGAACGCGCCGGTGCCATGACGCAATGGCTCACCGACACCCTCGTAGACCCGGAGACCGGCTTGGTCTGGGACGGGATCCGGGCGGACACCGGCGAAGTGGTCAAGCATATTTTCTCGTACTGCCAAGGGGTTTACCTCGGCGCATGCCTGGAGCAGTCCCGCTGGGAAGACGCGGCACGCACGATCCGTGCGGTGGAGAAACACCTGGCACCACAAGGGATTCTCCCGGGATCAGACGGAGGCGACGGCGGGCTCTTCTCGGCGATCGCCGCCCGTTACCTCGCGCTCGCGGCCAACAAGGCCAACAAACTTCCTAGGCCGGAAGCCGAAGCAGCGAAAAGGCTGGTCCAAACCTCAGCGGAAGCGTGCTGGAACGGTGCGGCACAAGAGAAAACCGGACCGTTGTTCAGTGCGTACTGGGACAAGCCAGCACCGAACCCGCCGGGCAAGGCGGAGCGGGATCTGTCTGTCCAAATTGGAGGGTGGATGCTGCTGGAGGCCGCGGCAACCCTGTGAAACTCAGCAGCCGCACGAAGCGCGGTGCAAGAACCGCGGCGCGAGGCGGACGGACTCCGGTCGGCGCTCCGGCTCGCGGCAGCGTGCCAGCAGCAACTGCACTGCCCGGCGGCCGATTTCCGAGATGGGTTGTGCCATCGTCGTCACGCCGGGGGAAACCGTGCGCGCCCAGTCCATGTCGCCGTATCCGACGACCGCCAGTTCCGATCCGATCCGGATGCCGCGGCGGTGTGCTTCCCACTGCACGCCGATCAGCATCGCTTCACCAGCGACCACCAAGGCAGTCGGCGAGGGCCAGCCGTCCAGGAGTTTGGCGGCAGCTCGGGCCGCGCCGCCTGCGGTGGATTGGCCGGACGCCACCAGTTCCGGGTTGTAGCGCAGCCCGGCGCGGCCAAGGCCGAGGCGGTAACCGAGGGCGCGTTCTTCGCTGACGGTGGTGCCTTCGGTGCCGGTGATCAACGCGATCCGCCGGTGCCGTCGTGCGGCCAGGTGCTCGACCAGCGCGGACATGGCCTGGAAGTTCTCCGAACCGACCTGGTCGACGTCGTTGCGGCCGGCGATCCGGTCGACCAGGACCGTCGGCACCCCAGTCCGCACAAGACCGTTCACGACCGCCTCGTCACCGGGCGCGGGCACCAGAAGGACGCCATCGATCCGGTCCGCCTGCAGCGCGCGCAGCACTTCGGCTTCCGCGCGCGGACAGTCGCTGGTGTCGGCCAGCAGCAGGTCGCAACCCGCCCGCGCGGCAGCGCCGCGGATAGCACGCAGCAGCTGGTCGTGGTACGGGCTGGCGTGCCTCCCCAATGCCACCCCGAACCGATGGGTGACCGGCAGGTCCCAGTGGGGGACCTCCGGCGCCAGAACGGTCATCTCACATGGCCCTCGTCGTCGTTACCTACCCAACAGTAGCCACAGTCGGGCCGCACCAGAGAGGGTCCGAGACGATCGGGTCCCGAGAATCACTGAGGTGAGTGAACGGCCGTGTGCCTGGTTACGCGGGGCAGTCACGACGCGCACCCGCACGAAGCCCGGTGCCGCAAGGTCGGCGGCAACCGCACAGTCTCGGCCGGTCGCCCGGGATCCGCCAGTCGAGCGAGCAGCAACTGCACCGCCCGGCGGCCGATTTCGTCGATCGGCTGGGCCATCGTCGTCAGCGGCGGGTCCACGAGATCGGCCCATTCGACGTCGTCGTACACCACCACCGGCAGGTCCTGGCCGATCCGCAAACCCCGTCGCCGCGCCTCGTGCAGGACGCCGACCATCATGCTGTCGTTCGCCACCACCAGCGCGGTCGGCGGATCCGGCAGCGCCAGCAGCGTGCTCAACGCCAAGCCGCCGCCGTCGCGGGAGGACTGTCCGCACGCCACCAGGTCAGGAGACCAGCTCAAGCCCGACCGGCCGAGGCCGAGCCGGTAGCCCAGCACGCGTTCGTCGCTCGTCGTCAGCCCGGGCGCGCCGGAGATCATCCCGATCCGGCGGTGGCCCAGCGACGCCAGATGCGCGGTCAGCGCCGACGTCGCCTGGATGTTCTCCGCGCCGACCTGGTCGATGTCGGTCCGGGTGGTGAGCCGGTCCATCAGCACGGTCGGCACGTCCAGCGACACCAGTTCGCCCAGCACCGACCCGTCGCCGGGCGCGGGCGTGATCAGCAGCCCGTCGACCCGTCGCGACCGCAGCGCGCGCACCACGTCCCGTTCGGTGCCCGCGGTGTCGTGCGTGTCCGCCAGCAGCACGGTGTATCCGTTTGCCGACGCTTCTCGCTCGATCGCGTGCATCAGCGCCGCGAAGTACGGGTTCGCGACCAGCGAGATCGCCATCCCGATCGACCGCGTGCCCCCGGTGACCAGCGAGCGCGCGATCGCGTCGCCGGTGTACCCGGTGGTCTCGATCGCGCGCAGCACCGCGGCTTTCGTCTCCTCGGCCACCGCCCGCGTGCCGTTGACGACGTGCGAGACCGTCGTGATCGACACACCCGCCATTTCGGCGATGTCGCGCTGGGTCGGGCGGGCGGAGCGGGGTCGCGGCATGTCTGTCCTTCATCAAGAGAGCGAAACCAGGAGCGTTGGCAAGCGTTTGCGCAAACGCTTGCGTCATGGCATGAGTCTGTCTACCTTCCCGTCCATCGGCAAGCTCGCACCTCGATTCGGAGGGCATCTCCATGAGACACCGGAGTCTCACCGCACTCGCCTTGGCGGCCGCTGTCGCGGTCTCCACCGCCGGGTGCACCGTCGAACGCCACTGGGGCGGCAGCTCCAAAACCGGCGGCAGCGGCAAGGCCAAGGTCGGCCTCGTCACGAAGACCGACACCAACCCGTACTTCGTCGAACTGCGCAGCGCCGCGGCCGCCGCGGCGAAGGCCAACGGCGCTGACTTCAGCGCGCTCGCCGGGCAGTTCGACGGCGACAACGACGGTCAGGTGCGCGCCATCGAGAACCTGATGCAGCAGGGCGTGAACACCATCCTGATCACGCCGAGCTCGTCCACCGGCGTGCTCAAGGCCATCAAGGACGCCCGCGACGCCGGCATCCTCGTGATCGCCCTCGACACCGCCACCGAACCGCCGGACGCGGTCGACGCCACCTTCGCCACCGACAACTTCGCGGCGGGCGAGCAGCAGGGCGCGTACGTCAAGGCGGCGTTGAAGGGCGCGGACCCGAAGCTCCTGATGGTCGACGGCACCGCGGGCAGTTCGGTCGACACCCAGCGGCACGGCGGGTTCCTCAAGGGCATCGGGCTCAAGGACGGCGCGCCGGAGATCAAGGGCCACACCAACGCCAACGGCGACCAGAGCCTCGCCCAGCAGGGCATGGAGAACCTCCTCCAGCGCACCACCGACCTCAACGCGGTGTACACGATGAACGAGCCGATGGGCCGCGGCGCGTACGCGGCTCTCAAAGCGCGCGGCCTCACCAACCAGCTCACCGTCGGTTCCATCGACGGCGGCTGCGAGGGCGTGCAGAACGTCAAGAACGGCCAGTTCGCCGTCACCGTGATGCAGTTCCCGCGGAAGATGGCCGAACAGGGCGTGCTCGCGGCGGTCGAGTACGCGAAGACCGGCAAGAAGCCGAGCGGGTTCGTCAACACCGGCTCGACCGCGATCACCGACCACCCGATGCCGGGGGTGCCGAGCAAGGACACCGCCTGGGGTCTGCAGAACTGCTGGGGAGGCGGGAAATGACGACCGCGACGGTCAACAACCGCGAGCGCGAGACGCTCGGCGAGTTCTTCCTGCGCGCCCCCGCGGTCGGTCCCGCGCTGGCGCTGGTCGTGGCGGTCCTGGTGTTTTCGTTTGCCACGGACACCTTTTTCGACCTGGACAATCTGTCCACAGTGGTCCAGCAGTCGCTGGTGGTCGGCACGCTCGCGCTCGGCCAGACGCTGATCATCCTGATCGCGGGCATCGACCTTTCCAACGCGTCGTCGATGGTCGTGGCGACGCTGGTGATGGCGAAACTGGCCGCGGTCACGAACGTTTTCTTCGCTCTGCTTGCCGGAGTCGCGCTGACCGTCGTGGTCGGCCTGTTCATCGGCACCCTGGCGACGCGGATCAAGCTGCCCGCCTTCATCATCACGCTCGGCACGTTCACCGGCCTGACCGCGGTCGCGAAGCTGATCGCGGGCGGCCAGGCGGTTCCGGTGTCCGACGGGCTCCTCACCTGGCTCGGCACGAAGCGGTACCTCTTCGGCGGCATCCCGATCACCTACGGCATGACGCTCGCGCTGCTCATGTTCCTCGCCGTCTGGTACGCGCTCACGAAAACCGCGTGGGGCAAGCACGTTTACGCCGTCGGCAACGCGCCGGAGTCCGCGCGGCTGTCCGGGATCAAGGTCAACCGCACCGTGCTGTCGGTCTACCTCGTCGCCGGGCTGTGCTTCGGCATCGCCGCGTGGCAGGCGCTCGGCCGCACGCCGAACGCCGACCCGAACCAGTTCCAGCTCGGCAACCTCGACTCGATCACCGCGGTGGTGCTGGGCGGCACGAGCCTGTTCGGCGGACGCGGTTCGGTGCTGGGCACGCTGTTCGGCGCGCTGGTCGTCGCCGTGCTGCGTTCGGGGCTGACGCAGATGGGCGTGGACGGCAACTACCAGGACCTGGCGACCGGCGCGTTGCTGATCGCCGCGGTGGTCGTGGACCGGATCGCACGGAGGCAGCAGCAGTCATGACTTCCTCGAACGAGCAGCAGCCGACCCTTTCCGCGCGCGGCCTGGTGAAACGCTACGGCCGGGTCACCGCCATCGACGGCGCCGATTTCGACCTCTACCCCGGCGAAGTGCTCGCCGTCGTCGGCGACAACGGGGCCGGGAAATCCAGTCTCATCAAGGCATTGTCCGGTGCGGTGGTGCCGGACGCCGGTGAGATCAAAGTGGACGGCAAGACGGTCCACTTCAAGTCCCCATTGGACGCGAGGCACTACGGAATCGAGACGGTGTACCAGGATCTGGCGGTCGCGCCGGCGCTGGACATCGCGTCGAACATGTTCCTGGGCCGGGAAAAGCGGCTGAAGGGACCGTTCGGCATCGGGTTGCGCAAGCTCGACAGCGCGACCATGCGCACCGAGGCGCAGCGGATCCTGGACGACCTCGGCATCAAGGTCAAATCCATTACCCAGCTGGTGGAAACGCTGTCCGGCGGGCAGCGGCAAGGCGTCGCGGTGGCGCGCGCGGCGGCGTTCGGCACCAAAGCGGTGATCATGGACGAGCCGACGGCCGCGCTGGGCGTCGCGGAATCCGCGAAGGTGCTGGAACTGATCGGCCGGATCCGCGACCGCGGCCTGCCGGTGGTGCTGATCAGCCACAACATGCCGCACGTCTTCGAAATCGCCGACCGCATCCACGTGCACCGGCTCGGCAAGCGCGTCGCCGTGGTGACGCCGAAGACGCACAGCATGAACCAGGTGGTCGGCCTCCTCACCGGTGCGTTGAAGCTCGACGACAACGGCGAAGTCGTCGAGGTCGCGTCCACCACGCACGCCGGGTTGACCTGACGTGCGAGTGCTGCTGGCGGGGTTGTGCACCGTCGATGTCGTACAGCGGGTCGCGGAATTCCCGGAGCCGAGCGAGAAAGTGCAGTCGCTGCAGGTGGATGTCGCGGCCGGTGGGCCGGCGACCAACGCCGCGGTGACCGTCGCGGCGCTCGGGGCCGAAGCGACTCTCGTGACGGCTCTCGGTGCGCACCCGCTGGCCGCGCTCGCCCGGGCTGACCTCGAAGCCTGCGGCGTCGACCTAGTCGACCTCGCTCCGGAACGCGCGCAGGCACCGGCGGTCAGCGCGGTCGTGGTGCGGGACGGCGACGGCGAACGCACCGTCGTCTCCCGCAACGCCGCCTCCGACGAGCCACTGGAACTGCCTGACCTCGCCCAGATTTTCGAGCGCGTAGACGCCGTCCTCGTCGACGGGCATCATCCCGAGCTAGCGCTTGCTGTCGCCAAGGAAGCCCGCGCCCGCGAAGTGCCGGTCGTCCTCGACGCGGGCAGCTGGAAACCAGTACTGGACCAGTTGCTGCCACTGGTTCACGTGGCAGCCTGTTCCGCGCGGTTCCGTGCTCCCGCACCGAGTTTGGCCGAACGCGGAGTGTCAGTGACGATCACGACGGCGGGCCCGGAGCCGGTCGCCTGGAGCACTACGGAAGACTCTGGGCAGGTCCCCGTGCCGCTCGTCGAAGCGCGGGACACCCTGGGGGCCGGAGACGTGTGGCACGGTGCGCTCGCGTACGCGGTCGCGACGCGGGAAGGCGCGGTCGCCGACTGGATCGGATACGCGAACGCGGTGGCAGCGGAACGGGTCCGGCATGCCGGTCCGCGTTCGTGGACGGGGCCGGTCGGGGAACTGGCGAAGAGCAGAGAAGAGGGAGTGCGATGACGGCGTTCGAGGATCTGCTGGCGCGGGCCGAGAAGCTGGCCAAACCGCGGGAACGGCACGTGCTCGGCATCATCGGCGCGCCCGCCTCCGGAAAAACCACGCTGGCCTGGGCGATCGCCAACGCGCTCGGTTCGCGGGCCGCGGTCGTCGGGATGGACGGCTTCCACCTGGCCCAGGTCGAACTGCAGCGGCTCGGACGCACCGACCGCAAGGGCGCGCCGGACACCTTCGACGCGGCCGGCTACGTGCACTTGATTCGCCGGCTCGCCGAGGGCCGCGAGACGGTGTACGCGCCGGAGTTCCGCCGCGAGATCGAGGAGCCGATCGCCGGCGCCGTCCCGGTCGCTCCCGAGGTGCAGCTGGTCATCACCGAGGGCAACTACCTGCTGCTTCCGGACGACCCGTGGAGCGGCGTGCGGCAGTACCTCACCGAGGCGTGGTTCCTCGCGCCGGACGAGCCGGAGCGGATCGAGCGGCTGGTGTCCCGGCACCGGCGCTACGGCCGTTCGCTGGTCGAGGCCCGGCAGCGCGCGCTCGGTTCCGACCAGCGCAACGCGGACCTGATCGCGAACACCCGCGACCGCGCCGACCTGGTGCTCGAGAACCTGCCGCTGACGAATTTCGCCCTCTGAGCAGGGTGATGTTCGACGATCCGGCGACGACGGATCCCTACGCCGGCGCGGTCACCTGGGACCGGGCCGGCGAAGCCCGGATCGCCGTGCTGTACCCGCCGTATGTCCCGCTCGTGCGCACGCACCTGACCGGGCTGCGGACGCTGGTCGACCGGCGGTTGTCCGAACCCGCTGGTCAGGGGCCGGATCCGAGGCTGGCGCTGCTGGTCGAGCGGATGCGCGAGACCACCAGCGAACCGCAGCTCGAACCGCAGGTGCTCAGCGAGGTCCGGACCCGGCTGGACTGGGCGTTGTCGGTGCTGCCGGAACACGGCGGTGTCCTCGAGTTGCACACCCCGATGCACCAGTGGTGGTGGGGACGCGCGCTGCTCGACGTGTGCACGGCCATCACCGCGCTGCTGGGAGCATGGCTGCGGGGTGAAGCGGTCGACGGGCAGCACTGTCCGGACGACGCGACGTGGTGGATGTGGATGGCGCAGATGCGGTGGCTCGACGCCCAGTTCGTGGAGCCGCTCAAGCCTCGTTCGTAAGGAGTGACCCGTGGGGGTTTTGGTCGTCACTGGCGGCAGCCGGGGCATCGGCGCGGCGATCTGCGAACTGGCCGCGACCCGCGGTTACGACGTGGTGGTCAACTTCTCCGGCGACCCGGCCCCGGCCGAGGAGGTCGCCGAACGGGTGCGGTCCCACGGTGCGCAAGCGCTTGCGCACCGCGCCGATGTGTCCGACGAACAGCAGGTCAGCGACCTTTTTTCGGCGGCGGCCGAGTTGGGCCCGCTCGTCGGCTTGGTGAACAACGCGGGCGTCACCGGCAACACGCCCGGCAGGCTGGACGAGCAGAGCGTCGAGACCGTCCGCCGGGTGCTGGACATCAACGTCACCGGCGTTTTCCTGTGCTGCCGCGAGGCGGTGCGACGGCTGTCGACGCGCTACGGCGGGTCCGGCGGAGCGATCGTGAACGTCTCGTCCACGGCGTCGCGGAACGGGTCGGCGGGCGAATGGGTGCACTACGCGGCGTCCAAAGCGGCGGTCAACACGCTCACCCTCGGCCTCGCACGAGAGGTCGCCGACGAGGGAATCCGGGTCAACGTCGTGTCGCCCGGCCTGGTCGAGACCGGATTGCACGCCGCCGCGGGAATGCCGGACCGGGTCGAACGGCTCAGTCCGGTCATCCCGCTCGGGCGCGCCGGCCAGCCGGAAGAGATCGCCGCGGCCGTGCTGTGGCTGCTGTCCCCGGAGGCGTCCTTCGCCGTCGGCGCGGTGCTCGAGGTCGGCGGCGGCCGCTGATCCATCTCGGACAGTGAGACGCCCGGCGACGGGCAGATCACGATTGACCCCGGAACTCGGTGAACTCGCCCGTAGCGGTTGTCCCGGTGTGCGAGTCTGGAACGAGGGGTTGAAAGGACGGCCGCGAAAGTCATGCCCAAGCTCACGTCTGTGCACCATCTGGCGCTCACCGTGACCGATGTGGACCGAAGTGTTCCCTGGTACGTCCGGGTGCTCGACCTCGAGGAAAGCCATCGGCGCGAAGACCCGGAAACCGGGGTGCGCAAAGTAGTTCTGCGTTCGGCAGGAGACGGATTCTCCGTGGTGCTTGTCCAGCATCCGGACACCGAACGGCCCGCGTTCGACGAAAGACGCACTGGTCTGGACCACGTCGCGTTCTCGGTGTCGTCCCGGGCCGAGGTCGCCGAATGGGAGGACCGCCTGCGCGAATACGGCGTTTCCTACCTGCCCGCGACGGAATCGCAGACCTTCGCGGGTTCCGCGGTGATCGTGTTCCGCGATCCGGACGGCATCCAGCTGGAAGTCTGGTCCGACCCGGCCTGAAAAATCAGGCGTGCGCGTCGTCGGGTTCGTCGACCGGACGCCGCATTTCCTGGCGGTAGCGCAGCACGCCGTACGCGGTGCCGAACACGAAGAACGCGATGCTCACCCACAGCGCCGCGGTCTTGACCCACGGGATGGCGTCGAGCAGACCTGCGCCGTAGTAGCCGAGCAGCACCAGCGTCGGCACCCACAGCAGGCCGCCGACGGTGGTGGCGAGCAGGAACCGCCGCGAATCCATCCGCGCGGCGCCCGCGATGAGCGGGGCCAGCGTGCGGATCCACGGGATCCACCGTGCCGCGACGATCGCGAAGAAACCCTTGCGGTCCAGGAAAGCTTGCGCGCGTTCGAGGTTGTGCCGGTTGAGCATCCGCCCGCCGCGCCGGGCGATCAGCGTGGTGCCCGCGCCGCGGCCGATGTAGTAGCCGATCTGGTTGCCGACCACGGCGGTGAGCAACGCGGCCGCGGACAGCAGCCACGCGTTGAGGTCCGAGCCGTGCTGGGCGAGCACCACGCCCGCGCCGAACAGCAGCGAATCGCCGGGCAGGAACAGCCCGATGATGAGCGCGCATTCGATGAGCACGAACGACAGCACGATGACCCAGACGAGCACCGGGCCGGCGGTGTCCAGCCAGCTCAGGCCGATTCCCGCGGCGTGCGCGGGCTGGGCGGCGTCGAGGTTCACGCGAAGAGCCTACGTGGCTGGGACCGGCTGCAGTACGCAACCATCGAATCCTCCGCATTCGGTGACTTTGGGTATTCCTGGGGTAACCAGACTGTTCACCCTTTTCGCCCAGGACAACGAACAGGCCGCCCGGAACAGTTCCCGGGCGGCCTGTCGCGGTTTTCTCTAGAACTGCGGCAGGGACTCGCCCTGCACCGCCTCGATGTCCAGCTCCACCTTGACGGTCGTGCCGATCGCGGCCACGCCCGCCCGCACCATCGCGCTGTAGTTGATCGCGAAATCGTTGCGGTGCAATTGCGTTTCGGCGTGGAACGCGGCACGCACGCCGCCCCACGGGTCCGGGCCGTGCCCGGTGTAGCGCAGGTCGAGCGTGACGTCGCGGCGTTCGCCGTGCAGCGTCAGCACGCCGCGCAACGCCCAGTTGTCCGTGCCGAGCTGGGAAAGCCCGGTGCTTTCGAACGTGATGAGCGGATACGCGTCGACGTCGAGGAATTCGGCCGAACGCAGGTGGTCGTCCCGCATCTTGATGCCGCTTTCGATGCTGCCCGCCTTGATCTCGGCGCGCACGCTCGAGCGCTCGACCGGCCGGGCGACCTCGATCCGCCCCGCCACGTCCGGGAACCGCACCTTGATGCTCGCGATGCCCATGTGCCGCGCGGTGGCGACCACCGACGAGTGCATCGGGTCGATCGTCCACGGACCCTCCGGCGGCAGCTCGACCGCGCCGGAAACCGGCACGAGCGCGATGTCGCCGAGCAGCCCGGCCCCGTCGGAGCCGATCTGCACGGTACGGGCCAGCGGCGTGTACCCCGGCGCGGTGATCACGGCGGTGTAGACGCCAGGGGGCAGCGGGTCGGTGACCACCGCCCCCTTCGCGTCCGTGACCTGCCGCGCGACCTGTCGCCCGTTCAAGTCGGTGACCGTGAGCACCGCGTTCTCGACCGGCCATCCGCCGTTCGAGCGCAGCTGTGCGCGCAGGCCCCCGCTCATGACCGGTCGACCAGCTCGTCGAGCGCCTGGTCGTAGCTCAGCCGCACGTCGTGCTGGGCCTCGCCGTCGTCCAGCGTCACCTGGCTGGTGGCGGGCGGGTATCCGCTCGCCACGACCGTGTAGGAGCCGATCGGCAGGTCGCTGACCACGTAGCGGCCCTCGCTGTCGGTGCGGGCCACCGCCGCGACGTTGCCGTTCGCGTCGAGCACGGTGATCCGCGCGTCCGGCACGATCCGGTCGCCCTCGGTGCGCGCGACGCCCTGGAGCAGCACCGCGCCGGCGAGTTCGACGTCGTGGCGCAGCACGCCGCTGTCCGGCACCGTCAGCGTGACCGCGACCGGGCGGTAGTGCGGGCCGCTCGCGACCAGCGTGTACTGCCCGGCGCCGACGCCGCTGAAGGTGTAGACGCCGTCCTCGGCGGTGATGAACGCGCCGTTGACCTCGCCGCGCGAGTCGGTCAGCGTGACCGTCGCGTTCGCCAGCGGGGTCGCGGTGCCGATCGAACGGACCACGCCGGTCAGCTCGCCGGAACCGGTGAGCGTGACGTCCAGGTTCGCCGGGTGCCCGCCGACCACCACGCTGGAGGCCTGCGGCTGGTGCCCGGGAGCGGACACGATCAGCACGTACGTTCCCGGACCCTGGGTCGGGATCGAGTAACTGCCGTCGCCGTTGCCGGTCGCCCGGG
Source organism: Amycolatopsis sp. CFH S0740 (assembly GCF_004522315.1). Classification (NCBI taxonomy): domain Bacteria; kingdom Bacillati; phylum Actinomycetota; class Actinomycetes; order Pseudonocardiales; family Pseudonocardiaceae; genus Amycolatopsis; species Amycolatopsis sp. CFH S0740. Next base: position 482,660 of record NZ_SDLS01000003.1, read on the forward strand.
CCACCTGACGGCCCTGCTGGTCGATCAGGGTCAGCGCGGCCGCGCTCACGTGGCTGCCGTCCTGGCGGCGCACGTGGCCGGTGACCGGGACGCCGCCCGAGCCGGTGGCCGTGCCGAATTCCGCGTCGGCCACCGAGTTGGTGATCGGCATCGGACGGGCGTCAGCCACCGCCTGCGCGTCGCCGTGGCCGTTGGTCAGGGCGTGCCTGCCGCCGGCTCCGACGAGCACCGGCTCCTTCGGGGCCTCCTCGAACAGCGAACCCGCCGTCTTCAGCTCAGCGGTTTCTTCCTGGGCCGGGACCGGCTCGTCGAGGTCTTCCAGCAGCGCTTCGCCGCCTTCGACCGCGGCCGCCGCCGGGTTCATGCCCGCCAACGGGATCTCCTTCATGAACAGCAGCACCAGCGTGGCCAGCAGCGCGACGCCGCCGGCGACCCAGAACACCGTGGTGATGGACTCGGTGAAGCCGATCAGGATCGGCGTGCGCACCGCTTCCGGCAGCGTCTGGATGACGCTCGTGTTGCTCGACAGGTCGCCGAGGTTGGCGCCCCCGCCCGGAGGCAGGTGGCCGCCGAACGCCTTGGTGATGTTGCCCGGCAGCACGTTGAACAGAATCGTCAGGAACACCGCGACCCCCGCGGTACCGCCGATCTGCCGGAAGAACGTCGCCGACGCGGTCGACACGCCCATGTCCTTGCGCGGGCCCGCGTTCTGCACCGCGATGATCAGCGTCTGCATGCACTGGCCGAGGCCGAGGCCGATGATCAGCGCGGCGACCAGCGGGTGCCAGATCGGGGTGTCGTACTTGACCATGGCGAAGAAGAACGCGCCCGCCGCGATCAGGATCGTGCCGACGACCGGGAAGATCTTGTAGCGCCCGGTCTTCGAGGTGATCTTGCCGGAGATGATCGAACTGGACATGATGCCGACCATCAGCGGCAGCATCAGCAGACCCGATTCGGTCGGCGTGTAGCCCTGCACGACCTGCAGGTACTGCGGGATCATCGTGATCGCGCCGAACATCGCCACGCCGACGATCACGCCGCCGATGATGGCCACGGTGAAGGTCGAGTTCTTGAACAGCCGCAACGGGATCAGCGCGGCGTCCTTCATCAGCTTCTCGACGACGATGAACAACACGATGCCGACGCCGCCGATGATGTACATCCAGATCGACTTCTGGTCGCCCCAGCCCCACTTCTGGCCCTGTTCGGCGACGATCAGGAACGGCACCACGGCGATGACCATGGTCAGCGCGCCCCACCAGTCGATCTTGTGGTCGTGGCGGTTGTGCGGGACGTTCAGCACCTTCGCGACGACGAACAGCGCGACGATGCCGATCGGCACGTTGATCAGGAAGACCCAGCGCCAGCCGTGCAGGCCGCCGAGGGTGTCGAAGCCGGCGAAGAAGCCGCCGAGCACCGGGCCGAGCACGGTCGAAGTGCCGAACACGGCGAGGAAGTAGCCCTGGTAGCGAGCGCGTTCCCGCGGCGGGACCACGTCGCCGATGATCGTCATGGCCAGCGACATCAGACCGCCGGCGCCGAGACCCTGCACCGCGCGGAACGCGGCCAGTTCGTACATCGAGGTCGAGAACGACGCGGCGGCCGAACCGGCGACGAAGATCGCGATCGCGGCGAGGTAGAACGGCTTGCGGCCGTAGATGTCGGAAAGCTTGCCGTAGATCGGCGTCGCGATCGTCGACGTGATCAGGTACGCCGTGGTCGCCCACGCCTGCAGGTCGAAGCCGTGCAGGTCGTTGGCGATCCGGACGATCGAGGTGCCCACGATCGTCTGGTCGAGCGCGGCGAGGAACATGCCGCACATCAGGCCGCTGATGATCGTGACGATTTGGCGGTGGGTCAGCCGCAGACCGCCGTCGCTGTCTTCAGCGGGCGCTCCCCCTCGCGACTGAGGTTGTTTTTCAACAGTGGACGTCATGCGTTCGAGGCCCCCTTGGCCTGTGCCGTCGCCGCGGTGTCGGACAGCGACGGATTGTTCTTTTCGATACCTGTGTTGAGCCGCGCGAGAAGCTCGTTGAGCGTCTCGCGCTCCTCCTGGCTCCAGTCGCCGAGTACGTCGGCGAGCCACCGGGCGCGGTGCTTGCGGTTTTCGTCGAAGACGCGAAGGCCTTCGGCGGTCGGGGCGAGCAAGCAGGCGCGGCCGTCCTCGGGGTCGGCCTGCCGTTCGACGAGTCCGTGCTGCACGAGCGAGCTGGACTGCCTGCTGATCGTGGAGATCTCGGAGTGCAGGAACTCGGCCAGCTTGCTGGTGCGTTGCGGGCCTTCGTGGACGAGGCAGAAGAGGATCGCGTACGCGGCCCTCTCGATCCCGTCCGGCCCGTGTTTGGCGACCTGGGACTTCGCCTTGGTGATCAAGCGCATGAACCGGACCAGCTCGTGCCCGAGCTGGTCGGCAAGGTCGAGGTCGGCCTCTGGCCTGACGGCGGAGTTCTGAGGTGCCATGTGGGTCTTCCTTGGGGTGGAGCAAACCATTGGTTGGCGACTGCAACTAGTTGCCTTAAGCAAGAGTGTGCCCGTACGGCGTATTTCGCAAGCGGCCGGCCCATGGTTGTGTCACAAGACACTTTAGTTGCCGCATGCAAGCAGATTTCAACCGGAGGGGTATCGTCCGGTTTCTCCCGGTATGCGGACGCCGCTGGTCACTAGGGGTTTGAGGGCGGGAACAGATCCTTCTCGCCGGGGTTTCATAGGGGTATGACTGACGACACAGCGCTCTACGACCTCATCGCGGCGGGTAAGCACGGCGTCCTGGCGACCCTGAAACGAGACGGCCGCCCGCAGCTGTCGACGGTGTCGCATTACTTCGACCGCGACGCCCGCCAGCTGCAGGTGTCGATCACGGACACGCGCGCGAAGACGAAGAACATGCGCCGGGATCCGCGGGTGAGCTACCACGTGGCGTCGTCGAACGGCTGGTCATACGCGGTGGCGGAGGGGCGGGCGGTGCTGTCCCCGGTCGCTTCGGCTCCGGACGACGAGGCGGTGGAGGCGTTGATCGCGCTGTACCGCAAGGTGGCGGGCGAGCATCCGGACTGGGACGAGTACCGAGCGGCGATGGTGGCGGATCGGCGGCTGGTGCTGACGGTGGAGATCGAGCGGGTTTACGGGCTGGCTCGCTGAGGTGGTCGTCCGTGAGTGACGCCTGGAGGGAGTTCTCCTCGCTGGCTTGAAGTCAGGTGCCTGGCGGTCCCCGCGGCTCAGCCCTTCCGTCGTCCCGCGGCGACCGTCGCCTGGACCGGCGCCCCGGCCTCGATCCGGTCCGCGATGTCCTCGATTTGCTCCAGCAGGCTGTCGGTCACCTCTTCGCCCAGTGCCGCGCGCATGTAGAGGCCCTCGCCGACCAGCATCACCAGCTCCGCCGTCACCGGGTCCTCGACGTGCTCCAGCATCAGCTCGCGGGTGCGCTCGGTGCAGCGCCGCGACACCTCCGCCGCGATCGGGTCGTTGAGGACAAGGCGGAGCGCGGCCATCGTCGTGCGGTGCAGCGCCAGGTCGCGCGTGACGTCGGTGATCGACGAGCGCAGGTAGTGCCGCACCACGCCTTCCGGGGCGCTCCGCGCGCGTTCGAGGTCCTCGTCGGTGAGCCGCTCCAGGCGTTCGAGCAGGCCGTCGCGCAGGGCGTCCTTCGAACCGAAGTGGTAGAGCAGCCCGCCCTTGGACACCCCGGCGTGCGCCGCGACGGCGTCGAGCGTGATCTCGGCCGGGCCGCGGTCGGCGAGGATGACCTCGTACGAACCGAGGATGCGTTCTCGTGCTGAAGGTTTAGCCATCACCTTGACTATACCGTCCAGACGGTTTACCTTCTACCTCAGGAACGAAACTGTACCGTCTGGACGGTACAAGGAAGGAAGAGTGCGCCATGGTGCGGCGCGGAGGCCAGTGGTGGGCTTTGGCGGTTCTGGTGCTGCCGGTCCTGTTGATCAGCGTGGACACGACAGTCCTGGGGTTCGCCCTGCCCTATCTCAGCGAGGATCTCGCGCCCACGGGTGCGGAGCAGCTGTGGATCGTCGACGTCTACTCGTTCGTCCTGGCCGGACTGCTAGTTTTCATGGGCACGCTGGGCGACCGGATCGGCAGGAGGCGGCTGCTGCTCATCGGCGGTGCCGCGTTCGGTGCGGCCTCGGTGCTGGCGGCGTTCGCCACGTCGCCGCTGATGCTGATCGTCGCGCGGGCGCTGCTGGGCGTCGGCGGTGCGACACTGATGCCCTCCACGCTGTCGCTTATCCGCAGCATCTTCACCGAGGACCGCACGCGGCGCACCGCGGTCGCGATCTGGAGCGCGGCGTTCTCCGGCGGGATGGCGGTCGGCCCGGTGGTCGGCGGCTGGCTGCTCGAGCACTTCTGGTGGGGTTCGGTCTTCCTGATCAACGTGCCGGTGATGGTGCTGCTGCTCGTCGCGGGCCCGTTGCTGCTGCCGGAGTTCCGCGATCCGAACCCGGGCCGCTTCGACCCGTGGTCGGCGCTGCTGTCGCTCGGCACGATGCTGCCGGTCGTCTACGGCGTGAAGATCGCCGCGACGGAAGGGATCAGCTGGTCGGCCGGTGCCGCGATGGTGCTCGGACTCGCGCTGGGCGCGGCGTTCGTGCGCCGGCAGCGACGGCTTGACCAGCCGATGCTGGACCTCGGCCTGTTCGCCAACCGCAAGTTCGCCGGATCGGTGATCACGAACCTGCTGGGCGTGTTCGCCCTGGTCGGGCTGCTGTTCCTGCTGCCGCAGTACCTGCAGCTGGTGCTCGGCCTGAAGCCACTGACCGCGGCACTGTGGATGCTGCCCGCCACGGTCGCCGGCGTCGTCGGCGCCCTGGCAGCCGCCTGGCTCGCCCGCCGAGTCCGGGTGCCGGTCCTGGTCAGCCTGGGCCTGCTCCTCGGCGCGGCCGGCTTCCTGGTCCTGACCACCATCGGAGCCGACGCCGGACTGGCCGCAGTAGTAGTGGCGTTCGTCCTGGTCGGCGGCGGGGTGGCCCTCTCGGAGACTCTGACGAACGACCTCGTGATCTCCGCCGCCCCGGTCAACCGCGCCGGCGCCGCGTCGGCGATCTCGGAAACGGGCTACGAACTGGGCGGCGCCCTCGGCACCGCCCTGCTGGGCAGCCTCGCCACGGCGGTCTACCAGTCCGGCCTGCCCGCCACCGCCCCCGCAGCAGCCCACGACACCCTCGGCGGCGCGGTAGCCACCGCACACTCCCTGCCCGCCGCCGAGGGCGCGGAGCTGCTGACCACCGCCCGCGAATCCTTCGTGACGGCACTGCACACGAGTGCGTGGGTGGGCGCCGCGATCCTCGTGTACACGGCACTGCAGGCGTACTTCCTGCTGGGCCGTCGGCGAAACCGCCCGCAGGACACCAAGCGGGAGGAGCCCGCGATGTGCGCATGATTCGGTGCCTGTCAGGCAGGCGAACACCACCCGCCTGCCTGACGGGCAGCGCAGTTCCGGTTGCCGGGTAAGGGAAATGCTTCAGACCGGACGGCTGTCCGCCGACGCGGGTACCGCCCCGGCCGAAGAGGCGCTAGGGCCTCCGGAGCGGGCGGACGCCTGGCACTACTCGGATCCCGCCGGTTCAGCTCGGTGAAGCGCTTGCCGTGCAAGGCTCTTGCGGATGCTCCGCTGGGTCGGCGTTCGTCCCTGCGGTCGCTGTCCGAGTCCTCGGGATGGCCGCGTTCGGCGTTCCCGCTGACGAGGACGGCAGTCGTTTGTCCGGTGCGGATCGGTCCGGCGTCCGCGCGCGAGAGTTAGCGGGAGCCCTCCGTTCGGGCCAGTGAAGTGCTTGCTGTGCAAGGTTCTTCCGGATGCTCCGCTGGGTCGGCGTTCGTCCCTGCGGTCGCTGTCCGAGTCCTCGGGATGGCCGCGTTCGGCGTTCCCGCTGACGAGGACGGCAGTCGTTTGTCCGGTGCGGATCGGTCCGGCGTCCGCGCGCGAGAGTTAGCGGGAGCCCTCCGTTCGGGCCAGTGAAGTGCTTGCTGTGCAAGGTTCTTCCGGATGCTCCGCTGGGTCGGCGTTCGTCCCTGCGGTCGCTGTCCGAGTCCTCGGGATGGCCGCGTTCGGCGTTCCCGCTGACGAGGACGGCAGTCGTTTGTCCGGTGCGGATCGGTCCGGCGTCCGCGCGCGAGAGTTAGCGGGAGCCCTCCGTTCGGGCCAGTGAAGTGCTTGCTGTGCAAGGTTCTTCCGGATGCTCCGCTGGGTCGGCGTTCGTCCCTGCGGTCGCTGTCCGAGTCCTCGGGATGGCCGCGTTCGGCGTTCCCGTTGGTGAGGGCGGCAGTCGTTTGTCCGGCGCGGACCCGTTCTGTGCCAAGGCGTGCGGGAGTCGGCCGTTCGGGTCAGTGAAGTGCTTGCTGTGCAAGGTTCTTCCGGATGCTCCGCTGGGTCGGCGTTCGTCCCCGCGGTCGTTCTCCGAGTCCTCGGGATGGCCGCGTTCGACGTTCCCGTTGGTGAGGGCGGCAGTCGTTTGTCCGGCGCGGACCCGTTCTGTGCCAAGGCGTGCGGGAGTCGGCCGTTCGGGTCAGTGAAGTGCTTGCTGTGCAAGGTTCTTCCGGATGCTCCGCTGGGTCGGCGTTCGTCCCCGCGGTCGTTCTCCGAGTCCTCGGGATGGCCGCGTTCGACGTCGCCTCTTCGGCGCGGACCCGTCCCGCGCTAATGCGCGCGGGAGTGGGCAGGCATCGTCCGTGCAGCCCAGCGAAGCACTCGTCGAAGCTTCTTTCAGCGCTGCCACCAAAACTCCACCGATTCGGCGTCCGGGCTCCCAGGCAAGAGGCGCCGGAAGCGTGCCGTCACCCCAGCGAAGCGCTCGCCGCCCGCAACTCCTCCAATGCAGCCACCAAAAACTCCGCCGGATCAGCATCCCTGCGATCGCTCTCCGACCACGCGAAGTACCCCCGCTTAAAAGCCAACACCCCCAACTCACTAGCGAGCGCGGCAGTCGCCTCGGGTAGGCCTCGGGAGGTCAGGGCGGCAGTCATCGCCGCGGCTAGGCCGACGCTCTTCAGTGCGTCCCGTTCCTGGAGTTCCGTGCTGGCCGCGACCGCGGCCTTCAACCGAGGGGCGAGTTCCCGGTTCATCGGGCCCATGGCCGTCGCGGCGCGGCGCAGGCCTTCCGCTACTGCTTCCAGGGGGCTGGCGTCGGCGGGGGCATCGGCGATTCCCTCCGCGAGCAGCTTGCTCAGCGTTTCCTGTCCGGCCACCAACAACTCCCGTTTGTCCGGGAAATGCCGGAAGAACGTGCTCTTCGTGACACCGGCGCGCTCAGCGATCTGCGCGACCGTCGTGGCGTCGTAGCCCTGTTCGGCGAACAGGTCGACGGCCGCTACGACCAGCCGTTCGCGTGCTCCGGGTTCCCATCGGGCCATGACGCCATCCTATGTGACGAGACCTTTGTCCCGTCACTCTGGTAGCGTCTGACGGGACAAGAGTCCCATCACTCTGAGGGAGAAATCCATGCGCGTGTTCGTCACCGGAGCGACCGGGTTGGTCGGCTCCGCGGTCGTCGCCGAACTGCTGGGCAGCGGGCATTCCGTCGTCGCGCTCGCTCGGTCCGACGACTCTGCCGCGGCGGCTGAGAAGGCGGGTGCTGAGCCGGTGCGGGGTGCGCTGGCTGATCTGGACGTCATTCGCGAGGCTGCGGCCAAAGCGGACGGGGTGATTCACCTCGCCTTCGCCAATGCGTTCAACAGCGCCGAAGCCCTCGCGCACGCGGTCGCCGAGGAAACGGCGGCGCTCAAGGCACAGGCTGAGGTGCTCGTCGGAAGCGATCGGCCGTTGGTCACGGTTTCCGGGACGCCGTATGTGCCGGGGCGCGCGTCGACCGAGTCCGATCCGCTGTCGACTGACGGGCCCGTCGGCGGGAGGGGGCGCACGGTCACCGAGGTGCTGGGGTTCGCGGATCGTGGGGTCCGGACGTCCGCGATCCGGCTGCCGCGCACCGTGCACAACGACGGGAAGGGCGGGTTCGCCGGTCTGTTGACCACCATCGCCCGGCAAACGGGAGTCTCCGGTTATCCGGGCGACGGCACGCAGCGGTGGCCGGCGGTGCACGCGCTCGACGCGGCGGTTCTTTTCCGGCTCGCGTTGGAGAAGGCTGAACCGGGAACGGCCTGGCACGCGGTCGCCGACGAAGGGGTTGCGGTCGCTGGCATCGCGGAAGTGATCGGACGGCGGCTGGGGCTTCCGGTCGAATCGGTCCCGGAGGAAACGTACGGCACGCTCGGTCCGCTGTTCGCGATCGATCAGCCAGCGTCCAGCACGCACACGCAGCAGGCACTTGGCTGGGTTCCGACGCATCCCGGTCTGCTGGCGGACCTGGAGAACATCCGGAGCTGATTTGCGGTTCCGGCAAAGAACCTTGTCGTTCAGCGCGGTCAGCGGAATCGTGAACGGCGGAGGTGGCAACGAAAATGGTTCCGTCCGGGGAGACCGCGCAGTTCTGGGAAGACCTCTACCGCAGCCGTGAGCAGGTGTTCAGCGGCGAGCCCAACGGGGTGCTCGTCACCGAGGTCGAGGGGTTGCCGCCGGGGCAGGCGTTGGATGTCGGGTGCGGCGAGGGGGCTGATGCGCGGTGGCTGGCCGCGCGCGGATGGCAGGTGACGGCGCTCGACATCTCGCGCACCGCGTTGCAACGGGCGGCCGCGGCTAACGCCGGGATCGCTTGGGTGTGTTCGGATCTGGCCGCGAGTCCGGTTCCGGCGAGGGCGTTCGACCTGGTCAGCGTCCAGTATTTCCCGCTTCGCCAGGACGACGGGGTGCTGCGGAAACTGCTCGACGCCGTCGCGCCCGGCGGGACTTTCCTTTTCGCCAGTCACGATCCGCGCGACCTGTCGCCCGAGCACGCCGGTTACTGCCAGCCGGACGACATCGCGCGGGCTCTCGGGGACGAGTGGACCGTCCTCGTCAACGAGAGCCGGCCGCGGGTAAAACCCGCTCCGCCGGGCACCGCGCACACCCGTGACACCGTGCTCCGCGCGCAGCGGACCAGCTAATATCGGAATTAATATTCCGCACTGCGGAGATCCCGGTTTACCATGCGGAGATGAGCAACGACGCCCTCCTCCAGCGGCTTCGGGACGACCTCGGCCCGGCCGCGGTGCTCACCGACGCTGACGTCACCGACGCCTACGCGCGCGACATGATGCCGCTCGCTCCCTCGGGAAAACCGTTGGCGGTAGTGCTTCCGGCGGATACCGCGGGAGTGCAGGCGACGGTCCGTGCCTGTGCCGAAGCGAGAGTCCCCATCGTGCCGCGCGGGGCGGGCAGCGGGCTTTCCGGCGCGGCTAACGCCATCGACGGCTGTGTCGTGCTTTCGCTGGTGAAACTGAACGAGATCGTCGAGGTCGACGCGGGCAACCGGCTCGCCGTCGTGCAGCCGGGCGTCGTTAACCTCGACTTCCGGTCCGCTGTCGAGAAGCACGGCCTGTTCTATCCGCCCGACCCGTCCAGCTACGACTGGTGCACCATCGGCGGCAACCTCTCCACCAACGCCGGCGGCCTCTGCTGCGTGAAGTACGGCGTGACCACCGATTCGGTGCTCGGCCTCGAGGTGGTGCTCGCGGACGGATCGCTGCTGAAAACCGGCCGCCGCACGGTCAAGGGCGTCGCGGGCTACGACCTCACCAAGCTGTTCATCGGCAGCGAAGGCACGCTCGGCGTCATCACCCAGGCGACCGTCTCGCTGCGGCCGCTTCCGCAGGCCCCGGCCACTTTTGTCGCCGGGTTCAACACCACCGAGGCGGCCGGCGAAGCGGTCGCGCGGGCGGTGCGCGAGGGGCTGGTGCCGTCGCTGCTGGAGATCATGGACGCGGCGTCGATCAAGGCGTCCGAGACCTACCTCAACACCGACCTCGGCGCGGGCTCGGACTGTCAGGCCCTGCTGCTCGGCCAGTCCGACGCGGGCGGCGAGGCGGCTCGCCGCGAACTGGCCCTGCTCGAGCAGATCTGCACCGACTGCGGCGCGGACCTGGTCTACGCCACGGACGACCTCGAAGAGGGCAAGATGCTGCTGCAGGCCCGTCGCGTCGTGCTGACCGCGCTGGAGACCTACGGCGTCTGGCTCACCGACGACGTCAGCGTGCCCCGCACCCGGATCGCCGAGCTGATCCGCGGCTGCGAACGGATCAGCGAAAAAGTCGGGCTCAAGATCGCCGTCGTCGGCCACGCCGGGGACGGGAACATGCACCCGACCATCGTGTACGCGCCCGATTCCGAGGACGAATTCGCGCGCGCCCAGCAGGCGTTCGACGAGATCCTCGAAGTCGGCCTGTCGCTCGGCGGCACGGTGACCGGCGAACACGGCGTCGGCAAGATCAAGCGCGAATGGCTCGCTCGCGAAATCGGCCCGGTCGGGATCCGCGTGCACCGGCAGATCAAGCAGGCCCTCGACCCGGAAAACCTCTTCAACCCGGGCTCGATGTTCTCGATGACCGACTGAACCCCGAAACAGCGAAGCGGCGTCCGGGAAAGTCCGGACGCCGCTTCGTCGTAAAACCAGGAATCAGTCGCGCACGCGCGGGATCTGCTGCGTGACGTCGGCCGAACCGTCGGCCGGACGGGCCTTCTTCTCGCGGCGGCTCTTCAGGTACTCGATGGCGATCGGCACCACCGACACCAGCACGATGAGGACGAAGATCGCGTCGACGTTGTCCCGGATGAAGCCGATGTTGCCCAGCAGCGACCCCAGCACGGTGATGCCCGCGGCCCACAGGATGCCGCCGATGACCGTGTACGTGAAGTAGCGCTTCGGGTCCATCCGGCCGATGCCGGCGATCCAGGTGATGAACGTCCGCACGAACGGCACGAACCGGGCCAGCACGACGGCCTTCGGACCGTGCTTCTCCAGGAAGGTGTGCGTCTTGTCGACGTACTCCTGCTTGAAGAACTTCGAGTCCGGCCTGCTGAACAGCTTCGGCCCGACGAAGTAGCCGAGGTAGTACCCGACGACGTTGCCCAGCAGCGCGGCGACCGTGACCAGCACGCACACCAGCCACAGCGGAGCCTTCAGCGTGCCGTTGGCGATGAACAGGCCCGCGGTGAAGAGCAGCGAGTCGCCGGGAAGGACCGGGAAGATGCTGCTCTCGATGAAGATGATCAAGCACAGCACGGCGATCACGGGGGCCGTCAGCCCGTTCAGCAGATGCTGCGGGTCCAGCCACGACGGCAGCAGGGACATGGTGGTCACTGTGTTCTGGGCGAGAATCACACCGAAAACGGTACAGGGTGACTCAGGGTGGCCTCATCGGGCAAGGAATCGCAGGTCATCGGTGTGGGATCGGGGTTAAGAACTTGGCCCGCGAGTGCCCCGCGGCAGTGGCCGTCCGGGCAACCGAGGGCGCGGCGGGGCTCAGATCAGCGTCAGCAGGCCGATGACGGACCCGGCGGCGAGGCCGAGCAGCACCGCCAGCAGCAGGACCCAGTGCGCGGGCAGCGGGCCGTTCTGCGCCGCCTGGGCGGGGCGGCGGACGGTCGCGTCGGCGGACCCGACCGGCGGGATCGAGCCGGTGGTGCCGGGCGAGGTGTCGGCCGCGTCGAGGGCGGCGCGTTCGCGGGCGAGCGAGTCGGCACCCGCGCCGGACAGCAGGCCGTAGTTGGGCGGCAGTTCGGTGGTCGGGCCGGTCGGGGCCGAGGCGCCGAACGAGCCGGTGCCCGACGCCGGAGCGGCACCGAACGAACCGGTTCCGGCGGTGCCGGGGCCGGAGATGCCGGGACCGCCTGCCGCGCTGAACGAGCCCGTGCCGGAAGCACCGGGCTGGACCGAGCCGGCACCCGAAGCTTCCGAACCGGCCTGGTCTTCCGCTGGATTCGGCAGGACGTGCGGAGCGAAGACGGCTTGTGCACGCAGCGCGTCGGCCAGTAACCGTTCCGGGTCTTTCGGCTCGCTCATCCGCTCCGTCCGCCTGTCGAAGTGCTAGCTCGTCACGTACTCAAGGTAGCCCGGCCCGCCTCGGCCACCCATTCGCCCCGGTGCAGTACCCGGGACGGGCGCAGGTCGTCGTCCAGGATCACGGCGTCCGCGGCGAGGCCGGGGCGCAGTGCGCCGGTGCGGTCGGCGATGCCGAGCAGTTCGGCCGGTCGCGCCGACGTCGCCCGGACGGCGTCCAGTACGTCGAGTTTCGCACCCTTCACCAGGTTGCGGAAGGCGTTGTCCATGGTCAGCGTGCTTCCGGCCAGCGAACCGTTGTCCAGGGTGGCGACGCCGTCATGGACGTCGACCTCCAACCTGCCCAGCGTGTAGCGGCCGTCAGCGGCGTCGGTGGCCGACATGGCGTCGGTGATCAGCACCGTCCGGCCACGGCCCGCGTGCTGCGCGGCCAGCCGCACGACCGTCGGGTGCAGGTGGACCAAGTCGCAGATCAGCTCGACCGTCACGCGCTCGTCGTCGAGCAGCACGCCGACCGGGCCCGGCTCGCGGTGGTGCAGCGGGCGCATGCCGTTGAACAGGTGGGTGGCGACCGTCGCGCCGGCGTCGATGGCCGGAACCAGCTGGTCGGCGACCCCGTCGGTGTGGCCGATCGCGGCGATCACACCGGACTCGGCGAGCTGCCGGACCGCCTTGACGCCGCCGTGCAGCTCGGGCGCGAGCGTGACCATCCGGATGGCGCCGTGCCCGGCACGCAGCAGCTTCTCGACAGTGCCGGTGTCCGGTTCGCGCAGAGTGTCCGGATCGTGGGCGCCGCAGCGGGCGCGCGAGATGAACGGGCCCTCAAGGTGGATGCCCGCGAGGTCGCCCTCCTGCACGAGTTCGCGCAGCGCGGCGATCTGTTCGGTGAGCAGGTCGATCGGGTCGGAGACCAGGCTCGCGAGCATGGTGGTGGTGCCGTGCCGCCGGTGCGCGCGGACCGCGGTGCGGATCTCGTCCGGGTCGAGCGTCGAGAACGACGCGCCGCCGCCGCCGTGGCAATGGGTGTCCACGAAACCGGGCACGACCAGCGCCCCGGCGACGTCGACCGTGGCGGCGTCCGGGCTGCTCGGGGGCGTTCCGGTGCCTACCGCGGCGATCTGTCCGCCGGACACGGCGAGCCAGCCGTCGTCGAGTACGCGGTCCGGGGCCACGACGCGGCCGCCCGTGATGACGAAGTCTCCGGGGTGCTTCACGCGGTCCAGCATATATTGGTCTGGACCAAGGAGGGTCGACCAGCGCGAGATTGGTCCGCCCAGGTCACTGAGGCGGCTGCATTGCCTTCTGCAACGCTTCCAGCGCCCGGCTGGCGGTTGACTTCACGGTGCCCTTCGAAATGCCCGCGGCTTCCGAAATCTCCGCTTCGCTCAGCCCGCCGTAGTAGCGCAGCACGAGCACCTCGCGCTGGCGCGGCGGAAGCTTCGACAGGGCGTTGACCACGGCCTGGTGCTCGCTGGAGAGCATCGCGAGGCTTTCCGCGGACCGGGCGTTCACCGCGTGCGGGGGCACGTACTCGCGGGCGGTCTTGCGCCGGCGCAGCACGCTGCGCGATCCGTTGACCACCGCGGTGCGCAGGTAGCCGACGGCCGCGGCGGCGTCGCGCAGCCTGCCCCAGTTGCGGTGCAGGCCGGTGAACGCCTCCTGCACGACGTCCTCGGCCGTGGCAGGCTCGTCGACCAGCAGGATGGCCAGCCGGACCAGCCGCATCCGGTGCTGCCGGTAGAGGTCTTCCAGGTTCAACGGGGCGGTCGGCGGCTGCGCCGGGACCGGCCCGTCCATGGTCCGCAGGTGGCCGAGGGTCGCCTCGACGCTGCGTTCCGCGTTCCCCTCCAGCATGTATCCCCGCCTGTCCTCGACGTGTCCGCTCCGCAGGCCCCAACGCGTGCGCGATAGGCACAGCGTGCACACAGGTTCCGCCCGCGCCTAGCCTATCGGGTTGGCCTGCCGCTGCCACCGCTCGCATGGTGCGTCCGCCCGGCTGTCACCGGTAGCGTCTGCGGCGTCACTGTCGTGCTCACCCCAGGAGTAAGCGCATGGCCTGGTACCTCGTCGAAATCCGCTATGTCCAGGAGAAGCTGGCCGACGTCCGGCCGCGGCACCGGGACTACCTGAAAGAGCACGTCGAGGCAGGCCGCGTCGCGGTGGCCGGTCCGCTCGCCGACAACTCCGGCGGGCTGGTGCTCTGGCAGGCCGAGGACGAGGCGGCGCTGGCCGAGCTGATCGACAACGACCCGTACGCGCTTGAGGGTGTGGTGGCGGAGCGGACAGTGCGCGAGTTCAAGCCGCTGCTGGGGGCCTGGGTCCAGTAGGGGTCGTGAGTGTTTATGCCGGTTCTAACCGGCATAAACACTCACGACACCTACAGTTCCAGGACGGCGGGCCCGCGGTCGACGCAGATCCGCACGCGCCCGCCGTCTTCGGCCGCTACCTCGCAGGTGCCGCAGAAGCCCTGGCGACACGAGTACGGCACGTCCGGCAGCACCTCGCGCACCACGTCGAGCGTGGAGCGGTCGGCAGGCACGTCGAGGGTACGGCCGCTGCGCCGCAGCACCACGCGGAACGGTTCGCCGTCCACGATCGGCGGCGGCGAGAACCGTTCGAAGCAGACCGCGGTCGCGCCCGTGCGGGCCAGGTCGACGCGGACGCCGGCGATCATCGGCACCGGGCCGCAGCAGTACACCGACGCGCCCTCGGGCATTTCCTCCAGCAGTTCCGCGCCGGACGCCGGGATGCCGAACTCCGTGTCCGGCCGGACCCGCACTCGCTCGGCGGGAAGCTCGTCGAGGAACGGCATCGATTCACGAGAACGGCCGGTGTAAACCAGCCGCCAATCGGCACCGATCTCCTCCGCGCGGCGCACCATCGGCAGGATCGGCGTGATCCCGATTCCGCCCGCCACGAAGTGATACGCGGGTGCGGCGACGAACGGAAAAGCATTGCGCGGCCCGCGCACGGTGACGCGGGTTCCGGCGGTGAGCGCGTGCACCTCGGCGGACGCGGAACCGATGTGCCGCACGGCAATCCGGTAGTGCGACAGGTCCGAAGGCGAACCGCACAGCGAATACTGCCGCACCGTTCCGGAAGGCAGGATGAGATCGATATGCGCGCCGGGACGCCACGCGGGCAGCGGTGTCGAGTCCGGTCGTACGAGCCGAAGACTCACCACGCCGTCGGCTTCGGCGCGCACGGCGTCGACGACCAACGGCAGCCGACGGTCGACCTCTTGCACCGGCGGACGTCGCCGGCCGGAAACCTCGGCCAGCCTTCGATAAGCCGCGCCGACCGCGACCAAAGTGGACATCAGCCGGTCGCGCCTGCCGCTGCCGTCGAGTCTTGGCGGGAACTGCGGTGCGGTCATCGCGGAGCGTCGGCGGCCTTGGCCGCGGGCGAACTCGCCAGGTACGCCACCGCCTGGTCGGTGTTGCCGGTTTCGGTGGGGTGATAGGACTTCCGGAAGTACGGCCGGATCTCGTGCAGCAGCTCGCGGGGTCCGGGCAAGAAGCCTTGCCGGGCGGCGCGCCGGTAGGCCCGCCAGCTGGTGCGGCCGGGACGCGTCGGGTCGTTCTTCATCAGGAACCGGGTGCCGCGCAAGAAAATCCACGCCAGCACCGGCGTCACCACGAGCATCGAACGCACTCGGCGACCGTAGCGGCCGTCGAGGTGACAGAACAGGTCGTAAGCCACCGACCGGTGCTCGACCTCCTCCGCGCCGTGCCAGCGAAGGAGATCCAGCATCGTCTCGTCCGCGCCGGCCGCGTCGAGTTCCTTCGCGTCGAGGATCCATTGGCCGAGAAACGCCGTGTAGTGCTCGATCGCCGCGACCAGCGCGAGCCGTTCGATCAGCCATTCCCGGCTCGATCCGGGCCGGTCGCCGAGCAGCCGCCGGAACATCCACTCCATCTGCGCGATGTAGGGCCGCACGGAAACCCCGGCGGACTCCAGGTGTTCGGCCGCGCCGTCGTGCGCAACGGCGTGCATCGCCTCCTGGCCGATGAACCCGAGCACGTCCTCCTTGAGCCGCTCGTCGCGGATCAGCGGGACGGCCTGCTTGAACACCTCGACGAACCAGCGTTCGCCCTCGGGCAGCGCCAGGTGCAGCACGTTGATGCTGTGCGTGGCCTGCGGCTGCCCGGGAATCCAGTGCATCGGCAGCTTCGACCAGTCGAACTCCACGTCGCGCGCGTGGAGCACGATCTGTTCGTGGTCGGCACTCATGACCGGCCGCTCAGCTCGTAATCGCTCGGCTCGACGCGCCGCGTCTCCAGCCAGTACCGCCAGGTGAAGCCCGGCCAGATGGTCCGGTTGACGCCCTTCGCGTCGAGGTACCAGCTCTTGCAGCCGCCCTGGGTCCACACGCCCTTGACGAGCTTGTCCTGGATCTGTTCCTGGAATTCGTCCTGCACCGACGGCCGCACGTCGAGTGCCGCCGCGCCGCGGGAATCGGCCAGCCGGATCGCGTCGACCACGTAGCGGGACTGCGATTCGATCATGAACACCACGGAGTTGTGGCCGAGCGCGGTGTTCGGGCCGAGCAGGAAGAACAGGTTGGGGAACCCGGACACGGTGATCCCCTTGTGCGTCTGGATCCCTTCGGTGGCCCAGGTTTTCGCGAGATCGCGGCCGCCGACGCCGGTGATGTCGAGGTACTCCAGCGCGTCGGTCACCTTGAAGCCGGTGCCGTAGATGATCGCGTCGACCTCGTGCTCGACCCCGGCGGTGTCGACGATGCTGTGCGCGCGGACCTCGGCGACGCCGTCGGTGACGACATCGACGTTCGGCCGATCCAGCGCGGGGAAGTAGTCATTCGACAGCAGGACGCGTTTGCAGCCCATCGTGTAGTCGGGCGTGACTTTCCGGCGCAGCGCGGGGTTTTTGATGCCCTTCGCGATGTGCCTGCGCGCGAGAATTTCGGCGGCCTGCATGAGTTTCGGGTGCCCGTTGAACCCGATCGCGCGGGATTCGAGCATCCAGTACAACGCGTTGCGGTACAGCCGCTGCGTGCCCGGAACGCGCTTGAACAACTGCCTGGCCCAGCCCGGCATCGCGTGGTCCGGCTTCGGCATGATCCACGGCGGGGTGCGCTGGAACAGCGTCAATTCGCCGACCTCGGGCGCGATCTTCGGCACGAACTGCACCGCGCTCGCGCCGGTGCCGATCACCGCGACCCGCTTGCCCGCCAGGTCGAACTCGTGGTTCCACTGCGCCGAATGCCAGGTCTGGCCCTTGAACTTGGCGATGCCGGGCAGTTTCGGGATCTGCGGGATGTGCAGTCCGCCGACGCCGGCGACGAGGAACTGCGCGGAAAACTCGGTGCCGCCCTTGGTTTCCACCGTCCAGCGGCGTTCGCCCTCGTCCCAGTGCGCGCCGGTGATCTCGGTGCCGAACCGGATCTTGTCCCGCAACCGGTACTTGTCGGCGACGCCCTTGAGGTAGTCGAAGATCTCCGGCTGCGGCGAGAACGACCGGCTCCAGTCCGGGTTCTGCGCGTAGGAGAACGAATACATGTGCGACTGCACGTCGCACGCGCAGCCCGGGTACGAGTTGTCCCGCCAGGTGCCGCCGACCTCGTCGGCCTTCTCCAGGATCACGTAGTCCCGGATGCCCGCTTTTTCGAGCTGGATCGCCTGGCCGAGCCCGGAAAACCCGGTGCCCACGATCACGGCCTTGAACCGCTCGGTCATCTTGTCGGCCTCCGCTGCGCTGGGGGTCTGGCAGCGTTGATGTTACCTCAGGTAACAGTTACTTCAAAATACTTCCTACTCGTCAGTACCACTCGGCAGCCGATAGACCACCAGCGTCTGCTCCGGACGCTCGGCCACGTGGAACGCGGCGTGCGTCGCCGTCACCACGCCGAGCGTTGGATGCCGAAAGCGCTTCTGACCTGCGTGGCTGAACTGGATTTCGTAGTGCGGCCACCACTCGCGCACCTCGGGGCTCGCCTCGGTCAACTCGGCCACCAGCCGGGTCACCCGCGGGTGGTCGGGATGCCGTCCGGCGATCGCGCGCAGCCGGGCCAGGATGTTGCGCGCCTCCTGCTCCCAGTCGACCAGGACCTCCCGGGCGGCGGGCTCGGTGAACATCCAGCGGACGACGTTCGCGCCCGGCTCGATGTTCCGGAACAGCTCCGCGGCGGCGTCGTTGTACGCGAGCAGGTCGTAGCAGATGCCGGTGACGTACGCGGGGTTGTCGCCCAGCATCGCCGGGACGCCCGCGACCTCGGGCGCGGCTTCCTCGGGCGCGTCCTCGGCGGTGGCTCCGCCGTCGGCGAGACGGCGCAGGTGTTCCTGCTCGGCGCTGGTCAGCCGCAGCGCCCGGGCCAGGGCGTCGAGCACCTGGTCGGAAGGACGGACGTCGCGGCCCTGTTCGAGATAGGTGAGCCAGGTGGCGCTGATTCCGGCCAGCAGAGCCAGTTCTTCGCGGCGCAATCCGGGCGTGCGGCGGCGTCCGGTGACCGGCAGGCCCGCGTCGGCCGGGGCGATCCGCTCGCGGCGGCTGCGCAGGAAGGTGCCCAGTTCGACGCTCACTCTAGAACCTCCAGTACCAGAATAACGCGATTCTGGATACCAGCTTAACGACGCGCGAGGCTGGGTCGTATGCGAGCTTGGAATGTCGACGCGCAAGGCCTGCGTCTCTCTGAACTGCCGGAACCCGCTCTCCAGGGCGGTGGCGTCGTCGTGGAGGTGCTCGCCGCGCACGTCCCGGCCTACACGAAGGCGGCGGTGACGGGCGGGCGCGGCGGCCTGCCGGTCCCGCTGGTCCTCGGCCCCTCGTGCATCGGACGCGTGACCGACGTCGCGCCGGACGTCTTCCACGTCGCGCCGGGCGACTTCGTGCTGGACACAGCGCTGCTCAACGCGGGCGACGGCGACGAGATCCTGGTCGGCTGGGTCGGCCTCGGCGCGTCTGGCCGCAACGAGCGCACGGACCGCATGCACGAGGTGTGGCATGACGGCACCTTCGCGGAGAAAGCGTTGTGCGCCAAGGAAACGATGATCAAGCTGCCCGGTGCCGAGAATTACCCGGACCCGGCGCGGCTGGCGTTTCTGCCGTGGCTCTGCGTTGCCGCCGCCGGCCTGCACACCGCGGGTCCGCTGGCCGGACGCGACGTCGCGGTGATCGGTGCGACCGGTCAGATGGGCGGCGCGGCCGTGCTGCTGGCGCTGGCGGAAGGCGCGGCGACGGTGACGGCGGTGGGCCGCAACAAAGTGGCGCTCGACCGGCTAGCCGAACTCGATCCGCGCGTGCGCACCCACCAGTTGACCGGCGATCGGGCGACGGACGCAGCGGCGATCGGCCCGGTGGACGTAGCCCTCGACGCTCTCGGTGCCACCCCGACGGCGGAAGCGACGATGGCCGCCTACGACTGCCTTCGGGTGCGCGGCACCCTGGTGCTCGTCGGCGGCGTACGCCAAGACCTGACCATTCCGTACGGCGAATTCATGCACCGCAGGCTCACCCTGCGCGGCTCCTGGATGAGCGACGACGCGACGGTGCGGACGGTGTGGAACCTCGTCCGCTCAGGCGCGCTGGACCTCTCCGCCGTCGAACTCCTGAAGGTGGGCCTCGACGATCCGGAATCCGCTCTCGACCTGGCGGAAGGCACTTCCGGACTGAGCTTCGTCGCGCTCGTGCCCTAGTAGACGCCGCCGAGTTTCGAGTGGTCCCAGCTCGCGATCTTCGTCGGACGCAGGATCAGCCCGACCCGCTTGGGCGCCTGCCGTTCGATGAAGGTCCGCAGCTCGTCGGGCACCGGCGCGCCCGGTTCGGCCCCGGAGTAGCGCATCATCAGCGCGATCCCCATCGCCGTGACCTGCTCGGTGTCCTCGACGAACGCGACGTCCGCCTCGAACGAGAGCCCGCGCAGCTGGTCGTACGAATCGCCGCTTTCGATCAGCACGGTCGCCTCGGGCAGCCGGCGCAGGTTCTTCGCCTTCTGCGAGGTGCCGTATGTCCACGTCGCGACCCCGCCCTCGTGCGGGTAGTACCAGAGGGCGGTGAGGTGCGGCCTGCCGTTCGGGCCGACCGAGGCCACGTTGATGACCTTCTGCTCGGCCAGGTAGGCCTGCACCTCGTCCGGCTTCATCCGGATCTGGTCGCGACGGGACATGACGCTCCTCAGCTGCGCTTGGTGGCCGCGCGTCCGCCGTGGCCGGTGACCGACGCTTCGAACGCGCCGCGCTCCTCGACGTCCTTCAGCGCGGCCCGGTCCGCCGCAGGCACCCGCGTCCGCGCGCCGAGTTCGACGATCGGCGGCAGGAACGAGCGCAGCAGCTTCAGGCCGCCGACCCAGCGTGGCACGTGGATCGTCCGCGCGCGGCGCAGAATCCCGGCCTCCAGGTCGTCGAGCGCGACGTCCAGCGGGTAGGTCTTGCCGAGCAGACCCGGCATCCCGGCGCGCAGCTTGCCGAACACCGGGTGCGCGTCGGCGCTTTCGACCAGGTCGGTGCGGATCCAGGTGGGGTGCGCGACGCCGACCTTCACGCCGAGGTGCGCGACCTCCGCGCGGAGGCTGTTGCAGAACGCTTCGACGCCCGCCTTCGCGGCGGCGTAGTTCGCCATGCCCGGCGCGTGCGTGATCGCGGCGAGCGAGGAGATGCCGAGCAGGTAGCCGCGGCGTTCGATGACGTGCGGCATCGTGACGCGGAACGTGCGCCACACGCCGAGCAGGTCGACCTCGATCACCCGCTCGAACGCGGTGCGGTCCACCGAACGCACGAACCCGGCGGTCGCGATGCCCGCGTTGGCGATGACGATGTCGATGCCGCCGAAGTGCTCGACCACGCCTTCGGTGACGCGCTCGAGGTCGTCCCAGCTGGTCACGTCGGCTTCCCAGGACTTCGCGTTCGGTCCGATCCGCTTGGCGACCGCTTCCTGTTCGTCGGCCTCGAGCCCGACGAGCGCGACCTTGGCTCCGCGCGCGGCGAGCCGCTCGGCCAGGCCGGCTCCGATCCCGCGAGCGGCTCCGGTGATGAGCACGACCTTGCCGTCGACCTGCTTCTGAGCCACGGTGCCCTCCTGAGCCGGTTTTGCCTGTCCGGAGGGCACCGTACAACAACCTACCCGCAGTAAGCTACTGTTCGGTAAGTATCAGTTCGACGCTTCGCCCAAAGCGGTGAGTTCGGCGTCGGTCAGGGTCAGCTCGACCGAAGCGAGCAGGTCAACGAGCTGCTCCGGGGTCCGCGCGCTGGCGATCGGCGCGGCGACGGTCGGCTGCTGGCGGAGCCACGCGAGCGAGACGCTGGCGACCGAGGCCTGGTGCGCGGCGGCCACCTCGTCCAGCGCGGCGAGCACCCGTTCACCCCGGGCGTCGAGGTAGGCCAGCGCCCGCGGAGCACGCGGCGAGTCGCCCGGTTCGTCCTTCGAACGGTACTTTCCGGTGAGGAATCCCTTGGCCAGTCCGAAATACGGCAGCGTCGCCAGGTTCTCCTTGGCGACGAGCGGGGCCAGCTCTCGCTCGTAATCCCGCTCGACCAGGTTGTAGTGCGGTTGCAGGGCAACGTATCGGGCGAGCCCGTTCCGGTCCGAAATGGACAATGCGGAGGCGAGCCGGTCCGGCTCGTAGTTGGAGGCCGCGATGTAGCGGACCTTGCCGTCGCGGACGAGCTGGTCGAACGCGCCGAGGGTTTCTTCGAGCGGGGTGTCGAGATCGTCCTTGTGCGCGTAGTACAGGTCGATGTGGTCGGTTCGCAGGCGCTGCAACGATTCGTCGACGGCCGCGGCGATGTTCTCCGCGGAGAGGCCAGGCCGCTGGTCTCCCATGCCGACCTTGGTGGCGATGACGATGTCGTCGCGGCGGCCGCGCTTGGCGAGCCAGTTGCCGATGATCGTTTCGGAACCGCCCCCGCCGCCATAGGTGTTGGCGGTGTCGAGGAAGTTGCCGCCGGCCGCGGTGTACGCGTCGAGAACAGCGAATGACGTGGGTTCGTCCGCGGTGTTGCCGAAGACGTTGCAGCCGAGGTTGAGGCCGTGGATGTCCAATTCCGTGGTGCCGAGCTTCGTCATGCTTTCGAACCTAATCCGGCCGGGACGGGAGGAAAACCGGGTTCTCGCGCGTTGGGCGGGACATGGCTATCGAACTGGGCAAGCTAGGCGTGTGGCGGATGTCGACCGCGGTGGACAGCGCGTTCGCCGCCGAGGTGGAGAAACTGGGCTACGGCACGATCTGGCTCGGCGGGTCTCCGGGCGGCGACCTGGCGATCGTCGACGAGCTGCTGGCCGCGACCGAGGGGATCAAGATCGCCACCGGGATCGTCAACATCTGGGCCGACGCGCCCGAGGACATCGCGCGGGCGTTTCACCGCATCGAGGGCAAGCACCCGGGACGGTTCCTGCTCGGCGTCGGCGCGGGCCACCGCGAGCACACGCAGGAGTACAAGAAGCCGTACGCGGCGCTGGTCGACTACCTCGACGCGCTCGACGCGGCCGGGGTGCCCACGCAGTCGCGCGCGCTGGCCGCACTCGGCCCGAAGGTGCTCGAACTCGCCCGCGACCGCACCGCGGCCGCGCACCCGTACCTGACCACTCCGGAGCACACCCGGGCCGCGCGGGAGCTCCTCGGTGCTGGAGCCGTGCTCGCCCCCGAGCAGAAGGTCGTCTTCGACACCGATCCGGAGCGGGCGCGCGAGACCGGCCGCAAGACGGTGCAGTTCTATCTCGGCCTGTCCAACTACACCGCGAACCTGCTCAAGCACGGTTTCTCCGAGGAGGACATCGCGGGGAAGGGCAGCGACCGGCTGATCGACGCGCTGGCCGTCCACGGCGACGGAAAAGCCCTGGCCAAGGGCCTGCAGGCGCACCTCGACGCCGGGGCTGAGCACGTCAGCGTGCAGTCGCTGGACGACGATCCGTTCCCTGCCTACCGGGCAATCGCGGCGGAGCTGCTCTGAATCGCTCCAGTCGGTTTCGTCTCGTGTGAGGTAGGACCGGTCGCCCCGGCCGGTCCACCTCGTACGATGCCGCTGTAGAAGCCAGTCGTCTCGAGGAGGAACCGATGCCCATCGCCACCCCCGAGGTGTACGCGGAGATGCTCGACCGGGCGAAGAACGACGAATTCGCCTACCCGGCCATCAACGTGACCTCGTCGGAAACCGTGAACGCCGCGATCCGCGGGTTCGCCGAGGCGGAGAGCGACGGGATCATCCAGTTCTCCACCGGCGGCGCGGAGTTCGCGTCCGGGCAGAAGGTGAAGGACATGGTTGTCGGCGCGACCGCGCTGGCCGAGTTCGCTCAGGTGGTGGCGGCGAAGTACGACGTCAACGTCGCGCTGCACACCGACCACTGCCCCAAGGACAAGCTGGACGGCTTCGTCCGCCCGCTGATCGAGATCTCCGCCGAACGCGTCCGGGCGGGCGGCCTGCCACTGTTCCAGTCCCACATGTGGGACGGTTCGGCCATCGACCTGGACGAGAACCTGCAGATCGCGCAGGAACTGCTCGCCAAGGCCGCGGCGGCGAACATCATCCTCGAGGTCGAGATCGGCGTCGTCGGCGGCGAGGAAGACGGCGTCGAGGCGGAGATCAACGAGAAGCTGTACACCGCCGAGGGCGACTTCCTGAAGACGATCGACGCGCTTGGCGCCGGCGAAAAGGGCCGCTACCTGCTGGCCGCGACGTTCGGCAACGTGCACGGCGTGTACAAGCCGGGCAACGTGAAGCTCCGCCCGGACGTCCTCAAGGGCGGCCAGGAAGCAGCGGCGAAGAAGCTCGGCCTCGACGCCGGCTCGAAGCCCTTCGAACTGGTCTTCCACGGCGGCTCGGGCTCGCTCCCGGAGGAAATCCGCGAGGCGGTGTCCTACGGCGTGGTGAAGATGAACGTGGACACCGACACGCAGTACGCGTTCACCCGCCCGATCGCGGACCACTTCTTCAAGAACTACGACGGCGTGCTGAAGATCGACGGCGAGGTCGGCAACAAGAAGGTGTACGACCCGCGCAGCTACCTGAAGGCCGCCGAAGCGGGCATGGCGACCCGGGTGGTCGAGGCTACGCAGGCGCTCGGTTCGGCTGGCAAGAAGCTGGGCTGACGGGGTTTCCGACGGGGAGGCCGTCTCGATCTTGTGATCGGGGCGGCCTTTCTGCTTTATTCCGGAGTCGTAACGAGGGAGGAACTCCATTGACCTACACCGGAGTGGTGACCACCGGCGGCCCCGCCGACGTGCGGGAGACCAGTGGCCTGACCATCTCGAAAGTCTCAGTCGGCACGATCGACA
Organism: Amycolatopsis sp. CFH S0740; assembly: GCF_004522315.1. Lineage (NCBI taxonomy): Bacteria > Bacillati > Actinomycetota > Actinomycetes > Pseudonocardiales > Pseudonocardiaceae > Amycolatopsis > Amycolatopsis sp. CFH S0740. The sequence continues at coordinate 506,765 of NZ_SDLS01000003.1, forward strand.
ACAACGCGTACCTGCTGCGCTGTCGTGCCACCGGCGAACAACTGCTGATCGACGCGGCCGCCGACCCGCAGACACTGCTCGCCCTGGCCGGCGACGGCGGTCTCGCGTCCATCGTGACGACGCACCAGCACTGGGACCACTGGATCGCACTCGCGGAGGTCGCTGAGGCAACCGGTGCCCGCACCTATGCCGGGCGCGACGACATCGAGGGGATCAAGGCCCGCATCGACGTTCCGGTGGACGACGGCGACACCATCCGCGTTGGCGAGGTCGAGTTGACGGCGCGGCATCTGGTCGGTCACTCGCCGGGGAGTATCGCGCTCGTTTACCGTGATCCGGAGGGGATTCCGCACCTCTTTACCGGCGATTCGCTGTTCCCGGGCGGGATCGGGAACACAGAGAAGGATCCGGCTCGTTTCGCGTCGCTGCTGAAGGATGTGGAGGAGAAGATCTTCGGGGAGCTGCCGGACGAGACGTGGTTCTATCCGGGGCACGGCGGGGATTCCACGTTGGGGGCTGAGCGTCCGAAGCTTCCGGAGTGGCGCGAACGCGGCTGGTGAACTGGTCCGCGGCGTCGTTACCGGTTGCGCACCTCAGCGACGACCGATGGGATCAGCTTGAGCTGAGGACGTAGTTGGTTCAAACCGCTATGACCTCGACCATGGTGCCCAGCCCTTTGAAGTCGTCCGCGTTGCGGGTGTAGAGCGGCAGTTCCCGCGAGGACGCGATGGCGGCGATCATGAGATCCATCCGGCGAGGGCGAGGGTCCCGCTTCGCCGCGAGCACCAAGGCGACCAACGTCCCATAGCGGACGGCAGCTTCGCCGTCGAACGGCAGCGGCGCGAAGTCGACGATGGCGGCACCGAGCTTTTCGGTGCGCGCCGCACGGACAGCGGCATCCTTCGCCATCGCCACACCCTGATGCAGTTCAGCCATGGTGACAGCGGTGAGTTCCGGGATCTTGGGCAATGCCGCGGGGTCGAGCAGGCCCAGGTCGATATAAGTACAGGTGTCGAGCACGCCTGCCTCGTGGCGTTCAGTCACGAGATCACTCCCACACGTCGTCCGGACCTAGCCGGTCCTCAGTGCCGAAGAACTCGTCAGCTTCCTGCCGCAGCTGGGCCGCCTCGACTGTGGGCAACCGCCGATGCCGCTCCACCAACTCCTCGGCAGTAAGGCGACGCCTGCGCGGTATCGGCCGCAACTCGGCCACCTCGACGCCGTTGCGAGTGACGTAGTAGACCTCGCCTGCCTCGACCGCGTCCATGACGGCAGCGGAGTTGTTGCGGAACTCTCGCTGGGTAATCACCTTCACAGCATCAGTGTAGTCCGTTGTAGCTCACCGAGCTACATGCTGCCCTGTTGACTCCCCGCATCCGACGCCTGACCTCGGGTGATTGGTCTAGCCAGCAAAACGCGGAACTTCTAACTGGCAAAACGCGCCATGGCGAGGCAGCGGTTCGCCCTACCAATCCGTCACCGAAAGCACTGCCGGAAACTCCTCCGTGAAGTCATCCGTCCGGTGCCTCGGCAACTCGATCACGATCCCGTCCGTCGTGCGGGTCCACGGCAGTGGCCGGGAATGCCCGCCCAGCAGGCGGATTCGAGATCGGGTGCCGATCGGCACATCCCCCGGCACGAGGAGTCGGCCGTCCGGCCAATGGAGTGGGATCAGGTTGAACGCGCCGCTCGTCCGCGTGTAGCAGAGGTCGCCGTCCATGGCTCGGGTCCACGGCGTGGAACCGTAGATCGCGCGGCCGTTGATTCGCAGCCAGCGGCCCATGTCCAGCAGGCGCGAGCTCATCCAATCCGCGATCGTGCCGTCCTCGCGGGGGCCGATGTTGAGCAGCAGGTTTCCGTTCTTGCTGACCACTTCGGCGAGCAGCCGGAGCAGCTGTACCGAGGATTTGATCTTCGCCGGATCCTCGTTTTCGTTGTAACCCCACGACTTTCCGATGTTCAGGCACGCTTCCCAGGGATCCGGGCGCAGGACGTACTTCTTGTTGTCACCCTCGACGGTCGCGAAATCCGCGTGCGAAGCTTCGAAACGGTCGTTCGCCAGTACGCTCTTCGGCCAACGGCGATCGGCGGCGTTGCGGTAGTAGTAGGACAGGATTTCGTCGCTGCGCCAGTCCCACGTCTTCGGCCGGAAGATCGGGCCGCCGCCGAATTCGTGGTAGCCCTGGCCGTCTGCCCACAGGATATCCGGATCGTACTGGTCGATCAGGGTTTTGAGGTGTACGTGCTCGTATTGGGTCACGTAGTCGGCGATGGGACGGTAGCCGGTATAAGGGATTTCCGCGCCAGTGTAAGGGTTTCTGGGGGCGGTGCCGAGCGCGGGGCTGTAGAACTCGCCCAGTGAGTAGTAGAGGCCTCGTTTGAGCCGGGTGTGCGCGGCGGCCGAGAAGAGTTCGCCGACCAGGTCGCGGCCTGGGCCCATGCGGACGGAATTGCGGTCGGACGCGGTGTTGCGGAACAGCTGGAAACCGTCGTGGTGCTTGGAAGTCAGCACGAAATATCGGGCTCCGGCTTGTTCGAACAGGCGTACCCAGGAGTGCGGGTTGTAGCGACGGGCGGTGAAGCGCGGGATGAACTGGTCGTACGCGAAATCCGCGCCGTAGGTTTTCAGGTGGTGGTCACGAGTTCCGGTGCCGCGCGCGGGATCCGTGACGTTCATGGCGTACAGGTACCACTCGGCGGCGTGTCTGGCGTCGCCCCAGGCTGCGGCTGAATAAGCGCCCCAATGGATGAAGATGCCGAATTTTGCCGACGGGTACCAAGGCGTGGCCGCGGGGGTGGCTTGCGCCGGTGTCGCGGTGAGTCCGAGCAAGCCCGCGGCGGCGAGCATGCTGCGGCGGCTGATTCCTGCCTGGTCCATGAACGCATCCACTCCCGTCGGCGGCGGCGGTCATCAGATGTCTTGGCCTTTCAGGGGTACCAGCTCGGCGAACGACCGGCAAGCATCCTGTCTGGTCAAGACAGCTGTTCAAAAGCATGAACGCGACGGTTGGCCGATTGACGTGGTCGAATGCCGTTCTTATGGTCAGGCAAATACATCAGATCTATTGAGGGTGGCCGCAATGGGTGCAGCGTGGGAAACCAGTCGGCGGACGGCGTTGCGCGGCGGGGTCGCCCTTGCGGCTCTCGCTGCCACCGCGGGGACCGCGTTCGCCGATCCGAGGCCGGGGCGACGGCTGCCGTTCCTGCTCGACATGGTCCAGAACAACCCGGGCGAACCGCTGTTTTCCAGTCGCTTCAATGATCCCGCGACATTGAAGAGCTACGGCTACGACGGTCAGGTGATCAACGAATTCACCCCGCCGCAAACCGCGACGACCTTCGAGACGTTCGACGAGCGCATTTTTCCCGCTGGCTCACCGGGTCGCGCCTGGGTCGAGGCGACCGCGAAGAAGATCGACGCACACATCGCGCGAGCGCACGCGGCGGGCATCGCGGCGTACTTCTTCACTGACATCATCGTGCTGCCGAAACGTCTGGTCGAACTGTACGGCGACCAAATCCTCGACAGCCAAGGCCGAATCAGTTTCGACCGCCCGCTCACTCAGCAGATCCACCGGCTGATGCTGCGCGAAATCTGCGCGCGTTTCCCAGGTCTGGACGGAATTGTCGTGCGCACCGGCGAGACGTACGTGCAGAACGTGCCGTTCCACACCGGAAACAACCCGATCACCAATGGCGCTACGAGCCACCTCACCCTGCTCGGCATCCTCCGCGACGAGTTGTGTGTACGGGCTGGCAAGCGGGTCTTCTACCGCACCTGGTCGACCGGCAGCGACAAGCTGACCAGCGACCCCGATTTCTACCGGGAGGTCACCGACCAGGTCGAAACGCACGAAAACCTGGTCTTCTCGATCAAGCACACCGCGAAGGACTTCTGGCGGACCATTCCGTTCAACCGGACCGTCGGCGTCGGCAAGCACCGGCAGATCATCGAAGTGGAGTGCCAACGCGAGTACGAGGGCAAAGGAGCGTTCCCGAATTACGTGATCGACGGCGTGGTCAACGGTTTCGAGGAATTCCGCACCCAGCCGCGCACCGGTCCGATCGGACTCGCCGAGGTGGCCGACAACCCGATCATCGCCGGAATCTGGACCTGGTCCCGAGGCGGCGGATGGCGCGGACCGTATCTGCAGAACGAACTGTGGTGCGACCTCAACACCTGGGTGATCGCCCGTTGGACCCGAGACACCGGCCTCGGCGAGGAAGGCGCGTTTACCGAATACGCGACGACGCGCCTCGGCTTCCACGGCGACCAAGTCCGCCGCTTCCGTCGGCTCGCGTTGCTCTCGGCGGCCGCCGTACTGCGCGGGCACTACAGCGTGGTGCACCCGATGGGCAGGCTGATGTGGACCCGCGACCAGTTCCTCGGCGGCTCCGACAAGGATCTGACCAGCGATTACGCCGCGATCGTCGCCGCTGGCCGGGTCGAACCGGTGCTCGCCGAAAAAGCCGAGGCGGCCCGGATGTGGGACGAAATCGTCGCGCTGTCCGGCACGCTCCCGCTGCGCAATCACGCCGACCGGACGTACCTGCGAGTGTCCGCGCGCTACGGCCAATCCTGGCACCGCGTCGTGCACCACGGCTGGGAAGTAATGCTGCGCGGCTACGCCGGCGCACACGACAAAGCCGCGATGCGCTACCACCTCGCCCGCTACGACGCGGAATGGCAACGCTGGCAACGACTTGCGAAGACCGAACCCTCCTGCGCGACGCTGTACCAGCCGTACAGCTTCGGCCCGAAAGGTCCAGACGGCCTGTACAACGCCGACCCGGACCACGGCATCAAACCGGCCACCGACTATTACCGTCGCCTTCTGTCCAGTTAGGACTGAACGACACCCCACCACAGAAAGTCCCGCGCCCGGGTAGCCGCGACCAGCCGTTGCCTGCTGAGCAATTCACGCTGTTCCTCTTGCTCAGCAGGGTCTTCCGGTGCGGGACGCGGCAATTGGACGACTAGCACCGCGCGAAAGTCGAGCCCCTTCGCCCGGTGCACAGTCCCGACGTGCAGCCGATCCTCCGCCGCTCCGACGTAGCGTTCGAGCGCACGCGTCGGCACGCCAGCGGATTCCAGGAACCGTCGGCACTGATCGGCATCCGCATTGCTGAAGGTGATCAGCGCCGTCTCGCCGAGCGGAATTTCCAGCGCACGGACCGCCCCAGCCATCGCATCCGGAAGTTCGGCGGGCGTGCCGGTCCACGACTGCACGACGCCGCCCTCGTTGACCGAATCCGCGTCCCGCAGCGCAACTCCCGCCGCGCCGTCCAGGTCGTCGACCGCGTTGATCCGCCGGGCGAAGTCGAGAATGCTCGCGCGGTTGCGGTAGTTGACCTTGAGCACCTCGCCGCGGCCCTGGATCGGGATCCCCGCGTCGGACAACCGCCAGCCACCGGGATAGACCTGCTGCTGTCCGTCGCCGACGAGCAGCAGCTGGTTCGGTCCGTCGCCCGCGATCGTGCGCAGCAGCCGGAGGCCGGTCAGCGTCATGTCCTGCGCTTCGTCGACCACCACGGACGCATACGGCTCTTCGAGCGGCTGCCGTTCGAGTTCGGTGCTCGCCCGGGACAGCAGGTCATGGAAGTCGTGCAACCCGTTCGCGGCCAGATTCTCCTCGTACGTCGTGTACAACTGCCAGACCTTCTCGCGCTGGCCACGATCGAGCCGAAGCCCGCGCCGGGCCCGGTGAATAGACTGGTACTTCTCCAGCGTCCGGATGCCCTGGCCCTTGATGATGCGCTGGACCTCGGTCTCCCAGTAGTCGTAGTTCGGACCCAGCCGCTCGAGGGGTTCGCGGTGCTCCTTCCAAGCGCGCCCGAAAGCGTCCTTGGTCAGCCGCGAATGGGTGTTCAGCACGATCCCCCGGCGCTCGAGAAACTCCCGTGCCCACGCGTGCAGGCTGATGAACTGCGCGCGGTCCGCCAGCTCCGGAGCCAGCCGCCGGAACGTCGTCTCGTTGACCGGCGGCAGCGTGCGCACGTAGGTCGTGAACAGCAGCGGACCGGTGCTTCGGCGGCCGACGTGCCGCATCCGGTGCAGCGCGACCACCGTCTTCCCGGTCCCGGCCGGACCGCTGATCCGTGCCGGGCCGGAGTAGTTCCGCGCCGCCAGCGCGGCCTGGTCGGGGTGCAGGAACGTCATCCACGTTTCGAACGGCCGCTCCACCGCCGCGATCAGCTGGTCGTCCGCGACGCTCTCCGCCGAGAGCAACTCGAACGACCCGGCTTCCTTCTCCGGCGCCGAGACCGTGAGCCACTCGTAGCCACGCAACCGCGCGGCGAGCCCGTCGGCGATTTTGGCGGCTTGCCGAACGGTCAGATGCACCGTGTCACGGCGGAAAAGCTGGTCCAGTTTGGCCGCGGGCAGCACCCAGAACGGCCCGGCGTCGCGCGGTCCCCGCGGAGACTGCGCGCCGACGATCGCGACCAGGGTCACCGCGCTCCGGGCGATGCGCTGTCCGCCCGGGCCGGGCAGCCCGGCGAACCGCTCTTCCGCGTCCCGCGCCACCTCTCGCATCGTCGCTTCGTCCGGCGGCGGATCGGTGACAACAACTGCAAACACCCCGGCGCGGCCGATCAGGAAGGCGTCGGCGGTCCCCGGATCTCCGGTGCGCACCGCGAGGTGCCAGCCTTCGGCGGTCCGCTCCAGCAACCCGGTCAACGCGTTGCGCCGCAAGGAATCCTGGAACCGCTCCGCGATCAGGTGCGTGGCTTGTCGCTGGACTTGCCTGCGGGCGTGCGCGCTAAGTGCCACGGAGCCCCCGCGTTACGCCGCGACCGTGCGCCGCGAAGCCCACCACTCCTTCGCCGGACCGGCCCCAGCCCACAACGCGAACACCGCCGCCACCGCGACCAACGCCGTCCAATATGCCACCGGCGGCGCGGATTCCGTCTGCTGTTCCCCGAGCAGCCAAGGCCGCATCTGCGACTGCACCCAGAACGCGCCATACCCGAGCGCAGTGACCAAAACCGCGCCCGCCACCGCTGGTCGCGGCAGGAGGAAGGCGAGGTCCACCGCGAGCCCGACGGCCAGCAGATAGAACGGCACCGTCGACACCGGGAAGCCCAGCGCCAGCAGCAGCGGCCACATCACGCACCGGTACGCGACGTATGCGCCGGCCACGGTCAGCCCGGCCCAGCGCTTTCCGACGGTCTGGCGAGCGAGCACCAGGATCAGCGCCGAAACCCCGATGCCCCACAGCGGGTACACCCACTCCGGGATCGGCATCGTGAAGTGCACGACCGCGGCCCGGTCGACCGGGTGGCCGATCTGGTTGGCGGCGAAGGAAAGCAGCGTCGGCTCCGCTTCGGGCGTGCCGCGTTCCCAGGCGCGCAGGCCGAGGATGCCGTACTCCTGCTGCCCGTTCGGGAAGAAGGTGTTCTCAAGGAAGAACGCCCACAGCGCGAGCAGCACCCCGGTGCGGAAGCGGCCCGGCGGGGCCAGTCGGAGCCAGCCGAGCAGCACGCCTGCCTGCATGATGCCGGTGCCGAGGTACAGCATCATGTGCGACGGGCTCCACGCGGTCAGGTCGAGGCCGTTCACGCGGTGGTTGATCACGTCGAGCGGCGCGGCGACCAGGAACACGATCAGCCCGGCCTGCATGAGCCGCAGCGAGCGCCGGTCGCAGCCGAGGCCGGTGTAGCTGTGGATCGCCACCAGCACGACGATGATCACCGTGCCGACGGTGTTGATCAGGTGCGGCGGGGCGAGGTCGTCGCGCAGCCACTTGAAGTGCCACGACATGTCCCACGACGACCCGACGAGCTTGAACGCGAACGCGGTCAGCCACATGCCGTAACAGAACCGCAGCACCCACGCCGGCGTCGGTGCTCCGGGTGCGCCGCGGTGCCAGTGCGTCGCGAAGAAAAGCCTGGTCTTGCCCACTGGTCCGCGCGGGACCGCGGGGCCGGCGACGTCTTCAACCGCCTTCGTCATAGGCGCCATCATTCCCTGCCGCAAGGGGACGCGGCGGGAGAAGGGGCAAAAACCGGGGTTCACCCCTACGGGTGGCGGATTTGCCCTCGCGCCGCCCGGCACGGCAGGGTGTCGGCCCATGATGCCGAAACGAGCTGTCGCCGCCGTGCTGATCGCAGCACTCGTTCTGGCCGGCGGAGGCGTGCTGACCAGCCTGTTCCTCTGAGCAGGGAGCATCGTGGGCACAATGGCGGCATGACGCACAACCTGCTGGGCCCCGAGCCCACGCTGCTGCCCGAGCACACCGAAGCGCAGGCCGCGCTCGACTCCGGGACGGACCCGTCCTCCGTGGCCGCCGAGCACCCCGACTACAGCGAGGCCTGGGCCACGCTCGCCGAACGCGCGCTCGCCGACGGCGAGACCGTCGCCGCCTACGCCTATGCCCGCACCGGCTACCACCGCGGCCTCGACCAGCTCCGCCGCGCCGGCTGGAAGGGCTTCGGCCCGGTGCCGTGGGCGCACCGGCCGAACCAGGGATTCCTGCGCGCGCTCGCGGTACTCGGCACCGCGGCGGGCCGGATCGGCGAGTCCGAGGAGTACGAGCGCTGCAAGACCTTCCTCGCCGACTCCGACCCAGCCGCGGCCGAGGCGACCGGCCTGAAGTGACCGGCCTGAAGTGACCCCGCGCCGGTCGCGTCCCGGCGAAAACCCGGGCGCGACCGGGCCGGCTGCCCACCTTCGGGTGACAGCTAGAGGTGTTCGCATTTGGTGACACCTACAAAGACGGCCATGCGAGGCACGGCCATGCTCACCCCCCGGATCCGCACCCTCGGCACCGCGCTGCGCGAGGCCCGGATCGACGCCCGTTTCGGACTGCGCGAACTCGCCCGGCGAGTCGGCACCAACCCCGCGTTGGTGTCGAACTGGGAGCTGGGACAACGGGTTCCCGCGCTCGAGGACGTCGCGGGCATCCTCGGCGCGCTCGGCGTCGTGGGTGCGGAGAAACAACGGATCCTGCAACTGGCGCGCGGCACCGCCGAACCGGGCTGGGTCGCCCGCGGCAAGCAGTCCGACCCGGACCACCTCGGCGGGCTGCTCGCCTGCGAACGCGCCGCGACATCGGTCGTCGAATGGCAGCCGATGCTCGTCCCGGGACTGCTGCAGATCCCGGATTACGCGCGGGCGCTGTTCCTCGCCGACGGACTGCCGGTGCAGGACGCGGAACGCCAGGCGGAGATCCGGATGATGCGCCGTCCGCTCGTGGTCGGTCCCGGCGCGATCCGGTGTGAGGTGTTGCTGGGCGAGGCAGCATTGCGCAATCCGGTCGGCGGACCCGCGACGATGGCCCGGCAGCTGCGTTTCCTCGCCGACCTCATGGCGACGTCGGCGAAGCTGTCGGTCCGCGTCGTGCCCGCGGGCATCGGCGGGCATCCGGGTCTGGCCGGCCGGTTTTGCGTGTACTACGTGGAGGTCGGCGACCCGATCGTCTATTTCGAGCACCAGCACGCGGGTGCCTTCCTCCTCGACGAGGGGACCGACACGTACTGCGAGGTCGCGGACCGGGTCCGCGAAATCTCCCTGGACTCCCGCGCGTCGGCGGCGTTCGTGCAGCGCACCGCGCAGGAGTTCAGGGAGATCGCGCAGCGGAAAAAGTCGGAGGGGCCTAGGAATATGCTCGGTTAGCCGGAACGTCGACGGCGATCCGCAGTTCGGCTTGCAGCAGGTTCTTCGACACCGAAAACCCGTGCCGCAGGTAGGCGGCGATCGCGCGATCCGAGGAATGCACGGTCACCCGCTCCAGTCCGAATTCCGCGGCCAGCCGCAGCGTCGCCTCGATCAGCAGACCGCCGACGCCGCTGTCGCGTTCTTCCGGCACGACGTAGACGCATTGCACGTCGCCGCAGATCCGCGAAAAGTCTTGGGGTGTCGGCACTCTGGGGGTCAGCGCGAGGAACGCCATGCCGAGCACGTGCTCGTCCCGCACCGCGACCAGACAGCGATGCGTTTCGGCGTGCGCACGGGCCCAGGCGGCGAACTCTCGGACGAAATCGTCCTGATCCCGGGGCAGCGGACCGCCCTGGTCGGCGACCCACCGCCAGCGCAACGCGGCGACGGCGGCGAGTTCGTCGTCGTGGGCCGGGCGGATCTCGGTGAGCGGCACAGGTTCCCTATCGGAAATTCCGGAGCTGACGAAGGATGGACCCGGCCGGCCGGGGGAGGGTGCCGGCCGGGTCCGAGGTCGTCAGGCGACTGCCGCGAGTTCCCGGGTCGGGGTTACCGAGCCGACGACCCGGTTGCGGCCGCTGTTCTTCGCCGCATACACCGCCGCGTCCGCCGCGGCCATCACTTCTTCGATGCTCGTCCCGTCCAGCGGGAACGCGGCTACCCCGATCGACGCGGTCCGGTTCTCGATCGAGACCGACTCGCCTTCGTTCGTCTGCGTCGGGATCACCAGTTCGCTGATCCGCTGCCGGATCCGTTCCGCCGTCACGATCGCGTCTTCCTTCGACGTCGACGGCAGCAGCGCCACGAACTCCTCGCCGCCGAAGCGGCCGACGAGGTCGTGTGCCCTCGTCTCCTGTTTCACCACGGCGGCCACGGCTTTGAGCACGTCATCGCCCGCGAGGTGGCCGAACGTGTCGTTGATCCGCTTGAAGTGGTCGAGGTCGATCATCAGCGCGCCGAAGCTGCCGTTCTCGCGCTCGGCACGGGAAATCTCGCGCTGCGCGCCGTCCTGCCAGGTGGTGGCGTTGAGCAGCTGGGTCTTCTGGTCCGTGGTCGCGAGCTCCTCGAGCCGCTTGATCAGCATCGAGCGCTGCAGCACGTACAGCGGCAGGATCACCAGCACCGACAGCAGCGGTTCGTGGCTCAGCACCATCACGAGCAGCCCGCCGACGCACAGGGTCGCCAGTTCCAGCAGGTTGTCGTCCATCGTGCCGAGGCACGATTCGGCCGTCGCCTTCGCCGGGTCGGTCAGGAACAGGCCAAGGCCGGTCAGGGCGGTGTTGACCAGGAAATAGCCGAGCGCGCCCGCCACCACCGTGGTGACGCTGTGGCCGTCGGCGAGGTGTCCGGCCAGCGCGGCGCCGAAGCCGGACAGGATCATCGTGGTCGCGTTGGCCGCGACGCGGTGCGCCTCACCGGGGCGCGTGCCGTTCCAGCTGCGGAACGCCAGGTAGACGTAGATGATCACGCCCAGCGCGGCCACCAGCTGCGGCGGCACCAGCAGCGCCGCCGGAAGCAGCCACACCGAGGTCACCGTGATGTGCGGGCCCTGGCTCAGCATCCGGCGCTGCCGCTCGATCTGGCGCGTGACCTCGGTCTGCGCGATCGCGAGTCCGGCGAGCATGCCGAGGATGCCGACCTGGCTCAGGCTGACCGGGAACACCAGCGCGCTGACCACGGTGAGCACCACCGTGACGGCCATGCTCGTCAGCGTGACCGCGACCCACTGCCGCGGCCGGGACCAGAGCGACCACCGGGAAACCGCATCGCGCAGCCCCAGACCAGAAAATTCCCCCAATGTGACCATTCTTCCCCCCGGGTCTTGCGCGGATCTCCAGTGACACTCGCCTTACTCACAGTTTCAGACCGTTTGCCGCCTGTCCACAAGGGCCTTAGGTGTGTACATTTTTCCCGAACACGCCGGATGAAGGGTGACCAGCGATGCGCAGCAAGGAACAGTGACCGCGTAGCAGCACCGCAAGGTCGCGCAGGTCAGAGCCTCACGCGCGGGGCATGCCGGGGTAATCAGGCAGGCTCGGCGCGTGTGGCTTCCTTCGCTGACCCCTCTTCGGCCTGCCCGGAAACGTGCCGCTGCCACGCGATCGCGAGCGGAATCGTAATCAGCAGGCCGGCCAAGCCGAAGATCCCGACTGTCGTCTGGGCGCTCACGTGGTCCGCGATGACCCCGCCGATCAGCGGAGTGACGCCCATCGTCGTGGTCAGTCCGGTGTTCGACAGTCCCATCGTCTGCGCCCGGCTCTCGTCCGGGACGGCGACCGTCAGCGACGCCGTCGCCTGCAGCAGCGCGATCGTGCCGAAGCCGCCGGAGATCACGAACAGGACCACCGACACGATCGGACCCGGCTGCAGGAAGCAGAGCAGCAGCGGGATCGCGGCGAGCGCGGTCATCGGGCCGATCAGCTTCGGCCGGATCGCCGCGGGCACCCAGCGCGTGTAGACGAACGTGAAGATCACGCTGCCCACCGGGTCGGCGGCAAGCAGGAAACCGATCATCTCGGACCCACCGCCTGACGAAGCGACGTACGGCGCGGCGATGCCCTCGTACACCGGCATCAGGCCGGCGAGCCAGGTGAAGACCATCAAGGAACGCAACGCCGTGGTCGCGAAGGCGACGCGGCCGCCCGCGCTCAGCGAGGAGAAGAACGGCTTGCGCTTTTCGCCGCTGGCCGCGGCCGGGCGGGCCTTCAGTCCGAAGCGGAGGAAGAGCGCGGAGAGCACGAAGGTGCCCGCGTCGAGCACCAGGGCGAGGCGGGCGTCCATCGCGAGCAGCAGGGCGCCGCCGCCGGCGAAACCGAGCAGCTGCGCGGATTGGACGGTCATGCTCCGGATGCCCATGCCGACCACGAACCGGTCGCCTTCGAGCACCTGCGGGAGCAACGCCAGCTGAGACGCCTTGAACGGCGGATTCAGCAGCGAAACACAGCCGACGAGCACGCATAGTGCCCAGAACGGCAGTCCGGGAATGGCTACGCACAGAATCAGCACCGCGCGCGTGAGGTCGACGGTGACCATGACCGCCCGGCGCGGGAAGCGGTCGGCGAATCCGGTGAGGAAGATGCCGCCCAGCAGCGACGGGAAGAACGTCAGCGCGTAGGTGAGGCCGGTCAGCGTCGCCGAACCGGTGTTGGCGTAGACGAGGACGGACAACGCGACCCTGGCCAGCTGGTCACCGGCGATCGACAGCAGTTCGCCGAACCACATCGCGCGGAACTCGGCGACTCCGAACACCTCGCGGAACGTGACCCGGTGTGGTGCTGTCGTCATGCGTGTTCTCCCCGCTGCTGTGTGCGGACTGTGCCGCACTAGTGACCAACGGGTGACCCTAGATCCTCCTGGTCACGGGCCGGTCACACGAAGTGAGTTGTCAAGCTCAGTGTCTCGTGACTGTTGGTGATTCTCTAGGTTCTTTCGCCGGTATCCGACAGGTCACGATCAGTTCGCCACGTGTCCAGACGATAGCGCTCCGCACTCTCCGCCGGGGACGCTTCGATCTTTGTGGTTTGTGACACATCCTTTCGGGTGGTCCGTCCGCAGTGTGGAACGGCCGCCGCGGAGGCGCCCAGCCGCGTAGCTTCGCCCGAGTGACGGCTCTCCCGACGTTCACGCTCGCCATCGTGGGCGCCGGACCTCGCGGGGTCGGCGTCCTCGAACGGCTGTCCGCGAGCGCCTCCGGCCTGCTCGGCGACCGGCGGATCGAAGTCCACCTCGTCGACCCGTTCCCGCCCGGCCCCGGCCGGGTGTGGCGGTACGAGCAGTCGTCGCTGCTGCGGATGAACTCGATGCCCGAGGACGTCACCGTGTTCACCGACGACTCCGTCCGGATCGACGGTCCGGTGCGGCCGGGTCCGTCGCTGATCGAGTGGGTGCGGCAGGTGCGCGCGGGGACCCTCGACTACCCGGTGCCGGACGATGTCCGCGCCGAGTTCGAAACCCTCGCCTCCACGGATTTCCCGACCCGGCGGCTGCAGAGCCGGTACCTGGAGTGGTTCTACCGCAAGGTGGTGGCCGAATTGCCGCCCGGCATCACGGTGGTCGAGCATCTCGCCACGGCGGAGAGCATTGACGACGATGAGACCGTGCGGCTTTCCGACGGCACGACCGTGTCCGCCGACGCGGTGGTGCTGACCGTCGGCCACCTCGACGCGGTGCCCGACTCTCGCGAACGCGAGCTGGAGGCATTCGCCCAGCAGCACGAACTGTCCTACTACCCCGCTGGCTACACCGCGGACGTCGACTACTCCGCGGTGCCTGCCGGAGAACCGGTGCTTGTACGCGGTTTTGGCCTCGCGTTCGTGGACCTGATGCTGTTGCTCACGGAGGGGCGCGGCGGCCGATTCGAGGAACTGCCGTGCGGCGGCCTGCGCTACCACCCGAGCGGTGCCGAACCGGTGTTGCACGTCGGCTCCCGGCGCGGGGTGCCGTATCACGCGAAGACCGGTTACCGGTTGCGCGGGAAACCGTTGCAGCTGCCCAGGTTCTTCGACAAGCGAGCCATCGACGGGTTGACCGGCCCGCTCGACTTCCGCGCGGACGTGTGGCCGCTCATCGCGAAAGAACTCGCCTGGGCGTATTACACCGAGCTGTTCACCGGACATCCGGATCGCGTGCGCACGAATTTCGCGGTGTTCGCGGACAAATTCGCCGACCTGCCGTGGTTGTCGTCCGAAATGGACGCGCTGATCGCGGACGCGGTGCCAGCGCTGGAGGATCGACTCGACCTGGAGCGGCTGGACCGCCCGTTCGCGGGCCGCCGGTTCGATTCCGGCGAGGAATTCGGGAAATCGGTGCGGAAATACATCGAGTCCGACCTCGCACGCCGGGCCGATGTGCACCACAGTGCGGACCTCGGCGCGTTCCTGGCCCTGCTGTCAGTGGTCAGCCAATTGCCCACGCTGCTCGCGACCGGACGGCTGACCGCCGCGTCACAAGTGTCCGATATGGACGGCTGGTTCCACGGCTTCTTCTCTTACTACGCAAGCGGTCCGCCGCCGCGTCGGCTCGAAGAGCTGCTCGCCCTCGAAGACGCTGGAGTCGTGTCGTTCCTCGGTGCGGACATCTCGATTGCCGCCGACGAGACGACCGGGACGTTCGTCGCGTCGAGCGTCAGCCATCCGGACACTGTCACCGCACGCACGTTGATCGAGGCGCGTCTGCCGGACGCGAGCGTGCCGCGAGTGTCCGATCCGCTGTTGCGCAACCTGCGGGACACCGGGGCGCTGGTCGAGGAAACCGTGCCGGATGTCGACGGTGCGACCTTGCCGTCCGGACGGATCGCCACGACACTCAACGACTTCCGACTGGTCACTGTGGACGGAGGGGTGCATCCGCGGCGGTTCGCGGTGGGGCCGCACACGAGCGTCCGTTCGGCGGGAGCCTTCACCCGGCCGCGCACGAACGCGATCTCGTTCCGGCAGAACGACGCGTTGGCACGGGAAATCCTGCGGCTGGCTAACCCTTGACCGTCGGTGCGATCTGCTGCGCCCATTCCCACGGTGCGGCGGTGTCGCCGGGCAGCGAGTTGAAGTACTCCCAGCCGTCGATGCCGCCGAAGTCCGAGTACTTCTGGACGAGGCTGCCGACGGTGTTCTTCAGCGTCGGCATGTCGACGTAACCGTTGCAGTTGGCGGGATTCGTGACCGTTCCGGCGACCACCTTGCTCGCCGGGACGACGCCGTGACTGATGACCTGATCGTAGCCCGAGGTGTCCGCCAGCGAACCCCAACCGCAGTAGAACTGAGTGTTGAACCAGGAGATCTGGTCGCCGCGCTCGCGGTAGAGCCGGTCGTAGTCGAGACCGGAAAGACCGCCTCCGCCGCTGAGTTCGGTCGCGACCGGCGCGAGGGTGATCAGGAAGTCCGGGCCGAAGTCGCCCCGCAGCGCGTCGATCACCCGGTTCAGCGCGTCGTTCGACATCTGTTCTTCGACGTCGAGATCGATCCCGGACAGCGAATGGTCGCGGATCAGGTTTCGCAGCAACGGATAGTAGGTGCCGAAGTCCTGCTCCAGGCGCTGGAAGCTGCCCTTCGCCGCGCCGCCGACGAAGGCGAGTGCGTGCACGCCTTTGCTTTGCATCGTGGCGAGATCGGCCCACATCTGCGTGAACTTGGCGTCCGACGGCGGATCGTCGTTGAGCGTCATGGTTCCGCCGTCGTTGAGGTGCACGGCTCCGACGATCACGTCAGTGACGCCAGCGTCGTGGTCGATGAGCCCCAGCGGGGAGATGTACGACCCGTTTTGGTGCGTTGTTTGGTAGTACACAACGACTCTGCGTCCGGTCGCCGCCGTCGCCGGGGCTGCTCCGCAGAGCACCAGGAACACCGCCAGCACCGCCGCCGTAATCTTCCGCATAGGTTCGGACCATAGGACGGCAGCGGTGCCCGCGGTAGGGCCGATCGAGTCAGCAGCGGCCCAGCATGTCCGTGAGCGCAGACTTCTCCGCCGAATTCACGGTGAGCTTGAACTTGTACTTGACCGTCACCCACATCTTGGCGTAGGTGCACCAGTAGCCGGTGGACGGCGGCTTCCACTGGTCCGGCGACTTGTCGCCCTTTTCCTGGTTCACGTTGTCGGTCACCGCGATCAGCTGCGGGTCGGACAGGTCGTTGGCGTAGGCCTGGCGCTGATCCTGGGTCCAGGACGAGGCTCCGGTGCGCCACGCGTCGGCGAGCGGCACCACGTGGTCGATGTCCACATCGGACGGAGAGCTCCAGGTCGCCCCGTCGTACGGCGAGGTCCATTTCCCGGACGTCGGGTAGCAGTCGGAGCCGACCTGGACGTTCGTGCCGTCGCGCTTGAGCACCATCTCGCGCGTGTTGCAGCTGTTGCCCTGGTCGATCCAGTGCGGGAACTTGTCGCGGCTGTAGCCGTCCTGCGAGCCGTCCGGTTTCACCGTGAGACCGGCGAGCTGGCTCTTCGCGGTGTCCGCCGACGGGATGCCCGGCGGGGTGGCGTCGGCGACGCCGACCGTGACCGAGCCGAGCAGCGCGACGCCGGCCAGGACGGTCAAGGAGTTGCGAACTGTACGTGTGGTCGGCATATTGCTGCCTTCCTGGTCAGATGCGGGACTGATTCACCTTTGACCACGAAAGTGGCGTGCGCAACACCGTCAGGTGACAGCTAACCGACCTTCTGTAAACGGAAAGTCACCGAGCGTCCCAGTTCGCTTGAACCCTGTCCGGCGCGGGCGGGTCAGCCGCGGACTGCCCGAAGATCGACTGTGTGCCGGTACCAGGTCCGCCGGGTGACCTCGCGCTCCTGCGGTACACCGTCGATGACCAGTGAAGACGTCGGCAGGCAGCCGAGCTGGAAGGCGCGGCCGCGGAACGTCGAGGACCGTTTGACGAGCTTGCCGCGGGTGATTCGGGCGGTCACCCCAGAGTCGTCCGGTGCGACCTCGATGCCGGAAACCGAGCCGTCGAAAGCCACCTGTTCGTCGCAATACGCCTGGCCCTTGACATCGCGCAGGATCGCGTGCCCGAGGAGTACGCCGCCGGTGTCGTCGCGCACGAGGGAGGTTTCGGCGTCCTCACCCTTCCAGGCGAGCGCGAACGCCTCGTCCGGGTCCGCGGGCAGCCGCCAGTGCGCGGCGACGCGAGAGCCGGACTCCGTGGCCACGAAACCGACGGACACGCCCGGGAGGACTTCGCGGCGCATGAGACGCACCACCACCGCGGCGAGGTCGGCGTCGGAGCCCAGCACGACGAGCCGGTCGTGTTCCCCCAGCAAGGGGTCGATTTCCGTCTTGCCGGGACGGTGCCCGGCGTGCACCAGCGGGACGTCGCCGAGCCGTGCGGGGAGATCCGCCGCGGCGCCGCAGGCCACCACTATTCCGCGCACTCCGGCGTCCTCCGTTAAAGTCATGCACCGGCATTTACCAGCGCCACCCGTGTCCCCGTCCGGGGCCACTATTCCTATTGCCGAACACCTGGAGTGTCACATGCCGGCCATCGTGCTGATCGGTGCCCAGTGGGGGGACGAGGGCAAGGGCAAGGCCACCGACCTGCTCGGCGACCGCGTCCAGTGGGTCGTCCGCTACCAGGGCGGCAACAACGCGGGCCACACGGTCGTGCTGCCGAACGGCGAGAACTTTGCGCTGCACCTCATCCCGTCGGGGATCCTGACGCCGGGCGTGACGAACGTCATCGGCAACGGCGTGGTCATCGACCCCGGCGTCCTGCTGGACGAGCTGGCGGGTCTCGAGGAGCGCGACGTCGACACCAGCAAGCTGCTGATCTCGGCCGACGCGCACTTGATCATGCCGTACCACGTGGCGATCGACAAAGTCACCGAGCGCTACCTCGGCAGCCGCAAGATCGGCACCACCGGCCGCGGCATCGGGCCGTGCTACCAGGACAAGATCGCCCGCGTCGGCGTCCGCGTGCAGGACCTGCTCGACGAGAAGATCTTCCGCCAGAAGGTCGAGGCGGCACTGGAGTTCAAGAACCAGGTGCTGGTCAAGGTCTACAACCGCAAGGCGCTCGACGCCGACCAGGTCGCCGACGAGGTCCTCGCGGCGGGCGAGAAGTTCGCGCACCGCATCGCCGACACGCGGCTGCAGCTGAACCAGGCCCTGGAGCGCGGCGAGACGGTGCTGCTGGAGGGCTCGCAGGGCACGCTGCTCGACGTGGACCACGGCACGTACCCGTTCGTCACGTCGTCGAACCCGACGTCCGGCGGCGCGAGCGCGGGCTCGGGCATCGGCCCGGGCCGCATCACGACCGTGCTGGGCATCCTGAAGGCGTACACGACGCGCGTCGGCTCCGGCCCGTTCCCGACCGAACTGGACGACGAGTCCGGCGAGTACCTGCGCAAGCAGGGCGGCGAGTTCGGCGTCACCACCGGCCGCTCCCGGCGCACCGGCTGGTTCGACGCGGTGATCGCCCGCTACGCGGTGCGGGTCAACGGCATCACCGACTACTTCCTGACCAAGCTGGACGTGCTGTCCGGCCTGGAGAAGGTCCCGGTGTGCGTCGGTTACGAGGTGGACGGCTTCCGTACCTCGGACATGCCGATGACCCAGACCGACGTGCACCACGCGGTCCCGATCTACGAAGAGCTGCCGGGCTGGTTCGAGGACATCTCGAACTGCCGCACGTACGACGAGCTGCCCGCCAACGCGCGGGCTTACGTCGAGCGGATCGAGGAACTGTCGGGCGCGCGGGTCTCGGCCATCGGCGTCGGCCCTGGGCGGGAGCAGACGATCGTGCGGCACGAGTTCGCCTGATCTTTTCGGTCGGAGCGGCCAGGCTGGTTTCGTACCGGCCTGGCCGTTGTGCTTAGCGAACCGTTGTGGTGACTGGGGTTTGGTTGCGGAACAGGTCGAGCACCGGGCAGTGCTCGTCCACCGCGCGACGGAGTCGTTCGTAGGCCTCGGGTGCGGCTGGGCCGTCGAGTTCCACGGACACGCGTACGTCGCTGAAGCCGGGTCGGGTCGATTCGTCGAAGCCGAAGAAGCCGTGCAGGTCAAGGTCACCGTCCACTTTGACGCGCACCGCGTCGAGCGGAATGCCGAGGCGCGCGGCCCAGAACTGGTACGTGATCACCTGGCAGGACCCGAGCGCGGCCAGCGCGTACTCGACCGGGTTCGCCGCCTGGTCGGTGCCGCCGAGCGCGGGCGGTTCGTCCACGGTGAACGCGTGGTCGCGCACCCGGACGTCCACCACGGTCGCGGTGTTCGCGGCCAGCGCGTGGTCGACGCTGAACGACACCGCCGCGTTGTGCCGGTCCGTCTGCACGGCCTGGCGGGTGCCGTCGATGACGTCGGTCAGTGACATCGGTCCTCCTGGAGTCGTCGGGCGTCCAGGGTGCGGGTCGGCCCGGTCGACGGGTAGGGGCTCTCGTCGGCTGAGAATCCGGCTGGCACAAAGCCGCGCGGTTGTTCCGGCTGGTGAGAAACCGGTGGTGCGCCTGAATAATTCGAAGGTATGAGCGTCGGACTGACTTTGCCCGCCCTTCCGCGGGAAAACATCACCGTGACCGAAGTGCTGGACCAGGCGCGAGAGGCGGAGGAGGCAGGCGCGGCGTCGATCTGGTTCGCCCAATTGCCCTGGGGTCCCGACGCGCTGGCGGTGGCCGCGCTGGCGGGCCAGGTGACGTCGCGAGTCGAGATCGGCACCTCCGTCGTGCCGATCTATCCGCGGCACCCGCTGGTCTTGGCGGCCGCCGCACGCACCGCGAGCGAGGCGTCCGGCGGGCGGTTCACGCTCGGCATCGGCCTTGGCGCGAAGAACTTCCTCGAACCCGTCTACGGCACGCCGTATCCGCCGCCGGTGCGGCACCTGCGCGAATACCTGACCGTCTTGCGGGCGCTGTTCGCCGGAGAACAGGTCGATTTCACCGGCTCGACGGTGGAGGCGCACCTGCCGGAGCCGGCGTCAGCCACCCCGGTGTCGGTGCTCGTCGCCGCGATGGGCCCGCAGGCGTTGCGCGTCACCGGGGAACTGGCCGACGGCACGTTGCCGTACCTGGCCAGCCCGCGGGCTATTGCGAACCTGATCGTGCCCGGGATAGGCCCGGGCAAGCGGGTGATCGCGGCTGTCCCGGCCGTGGTGACCAGCGACGTCGACGCGGTGCGCGAAATCGCGGCACAGCAACTCGGTTTCTACGGCTCGATCCCGTCGTACCAGCGCATCTTGAAGGAGGGCGGCGTCGAAAACGCGGCGGAGTTGGTGCTGATCGGCGACGAGGAGACGGTCGCCGCAGGGGTGCAGCGCTACTTCGACGCCGGCGCGACCGACGTGCTGCTCACCCAGACCGCCCTGCACACCGACGAAGACCGACGGCGCACTTGGCGGCTGACGGGCGAGCTCAACTCATCCGGTTCGTAAGGGTTGTCGTTACGGACATTTCCTCCAGATCGAGTTCGCGCAGGACCTTCTGCAGAACGTCGTCGTCAAGGCGTCCGGCGCGGTTCTCCTCGATCATCGCCGCCCGCTGGGTGATGAGGAGTTCCCGCCGCGCCTTGGCGAACTGCGCCTGCGGACTGTCACGACGCTCCTCCCCGGACAGCGTGATCGCGGCCTGCGCGAACCGGTAACGGGTGTCCACCACGCGTTCCAGCCGTTGCTCGAGCCGCTTCATCTTCTCCGGCTCAATGTCTAAAGTGGACAGTTGGTCGCGAGCAAGCTCGCGCAACCGCTCGTGCGCGGCTTTCTGCGCGACCTTGCGCGCGGCCAGCTCCTCGGCCTGGTCGCGGGCGTCCTCGTCCGGGTCCTGAACTTTGAGCAGCCGAATCAGTGGCGGCAGCGTGAGCCCCTGGATCAGCACAGTCCCGACCGCGACGGCGAACGCGAACAGCTGAATCTCCGCACGACCAGGCGTATCCGCAGGCACCCCAGACGCGGCGGCGATGGTGACGACGCCGCGCATGCCGGTCCAGGAGATCACCGCGAGCGACCGCCAAGCGGGCGGATCGTGCCGAGTGCGTCTGAGCAGTTGCAGCGACCGCGGCAGATAGCTGGACAGGAAGACAGCCGGAATCCGCACGAACATCGTGGCGAGCAACACGACGATCGCCGACAACGCGAGCGTACCGTTGTCCCGCGCAGCATGCTGCGCCCCGTCAAGCACGAACGGCAGTTGCAGCGCCATCAAGGCGAACACCAGCGCTTCGAGCATGACGTCGATCGACGCCCAGACAGACCGGTCCTGCACCCGCGTCGCCGGCGACGCCCTCAGCGACCGATGCCCGAGAAACAACCCGGCCGTGACGACCGCCAGCACCCCGGACCCGCTGAACTCGGCCCCGAACGGATGCAGGTGTTCGGCGGTGACGTACGCCGCGAACGGCACCACGATCCCGAACGCCGATTCGAGCAGCGGATCGTCCAGCCTCGTGCGGATCACCTCGACGACCCCGCCCGCGACCAGCCCGACCAGAATGCCGACCACCGTCGCGACGGCGAAGACCGCGAACCCGTGCCCGAGCGACCCGGCCGTCCCGACCACCGCCGCGAGCGCGACCTTGTACAGCGTGAGCGCGGCCGCGTCGTTGACGAGACTCTCGCCGGTGAGCACCGTCATCACCCCGCGCGGCAACCCGAGCCGCCGCCCGATCGCGACGGCGGTCACGGCATCCGGCGGAGACACGACCGCCCCGAGCACCAGCGCCGACGCCCACGGCAAATCAGGCAGCAGCAGGTGCACGACGAACGCGATCACGAACGCGGTGGCCACCACGAGCAGCACGCCGAGCGTGATGATCGGCCGCAAGTTCGCACGAAAGTGGGAGATCGAACTTTCCAGCGACGTCGAGTACAGCAACGGCGGCAACACGACGGTCAGGATCAGCTCGGGCTCCAGCTCGACCCGCGGAACGCCGGGAATCAACGCGATCCCCAGCCCGACCACCACGATGAGCAGCGGCGCGGACAGGTTGAACCGCCGAGCGACCGCGGTCAGCCCCAGCGACCCGGCGAGCACGCCGACCAGCGTCAAGGTCTCCATGCTTCGCATCTTGACTCATGGATCAGGCGAGGCGCGGATGGTGTGGGTTCGTGTCGGACTCCCTTCGGCGTGCGGCGGATGGGTTGGTTGGGGGCGGCTTGTTTGGTGGGCCGCGTGGAGCGTTGGTGAGTGGGATGGGCATGGCGCTTTCCGGTGCGGCGGTGCCAGGTTCGGCGGTGGTCGGTGGGCGTGGATCGGTAGCGGGTGCCGGGCTTGCTACTTGGAGGGCAGCGCCCACGGGTCAGTCAGCGGGTGGCCGCGGTGGTTGGGGGACGGCGATGGTTGGGCAGCGGGGTGCCTCCGGAAGGGTCGTGGGCTCGCAATGGCCGCCTAGCGTTGCCGCGGAGGCAGGCGGCCGGGCTCGGCGGTCGGTAGGCGGTGCGGAGGTCGGGCAGCGACGGGCGAGGTCGCCTGACGGCACCGCGCGAATGGTGGACGTGCGGCGCTGAGGAGCCGGGCAGACGGACGCTGCGACGCGGTGGCGGCCGGTTCACCTCGCCGCGGGACGGGCTCGTGGTCGGTGCGCCGTGGTTCGGCGAACGGCTGGTTCTGCTCGCGGACTCCGGTCAGGTGCTCGGCGGTCAAGCGATGCGGGGCCAACTCCGCCGGATGGAGTGGTGCCGGACGACGGTGGAGCGTTGACGAACGCACTGCCGCCGAACGCACCGCTGCTGAATGGAGAGATGCAGGCCCAAACGCTGCCGGGTGGCGCGGCACAGGACGACCGCGCAGCCGACCTCGGAGTGTTGCCGAGCGGAGCGGTGCCGGACGAACGTGGAGCACCGCCGAACAGAGCGCCGCCGAAGAGAGCCTTGCCGGAGGGAGCCCTGCCGAACGGAGCCCTGCCGGAGGGAGCGTCGCCGAAGGGAGTCCTGCCGAACGGAGCGCCGCCGAAGCGAGCCGTGTCGGACAGAGCGGCATCGGGTGGAGAGCGGTCGTCCGTCGCGAGGGCCCTCCGGATTAGCCGAGTTCCTTCAGTTCCTTTTCCACCGCAGCCAATTCCTCCGCCGAACCTTGCACCTTCGGGCCGGTGAACCACTTCCGTGCCGACAACACCCACCACAGGGCTGCTCCGCCCAGGACTACCAGGAAGGCGATCGGCGTGTAGTTGAACGTGTCGACCGTGATCGGGCTTGCTTGGGGCAGCATGAAGAGCACGAAGATCACCACGACCCACACCGTCGCGACGATGCCGATGGGTTTGCCCCAGCGGCCCAGGTTCCATGGGCCCTTCTCGAAGCTGTCGCCGCGGCGGACGCGGAGGAAGACCGGGATCACGTACGCGACGTACAAGCCCACCGTCGCGATCGAGGTGACTGCTGCGTAAGCCGTCGCGCTCCACAGGTACGGCAGTGCTAGCACCAATGCACCGCCCGCTGCTAGTGTCCTGCGTCGTAAATTCGTCGCTAGTTAGACT